>RPSH01000017.1 GCA_003946805.1 Bacillus sp. 2B10
ATCGCCAGGGTCGCCGACGACTGGCCCGCCAGTCGCTGGGACGAGTTGATGCCGTGGAACTGGATGCCCCCGGCAGATCAGCCGAACGCGCAAGCAGCATAATCTGCGGCCTTCACGCCCCGCTTACGCTTGAACCAACGCTCTCGTCCGATCAACGAAAGAAAACGCGGAAGATAGGTTGCGAGGTCCTCTGGTGCGGTGGGCCGCAGCAATTGCATTATTTAACCCCACCGCCGGCTTCATTTGAGTTTGAAACCGAGTCCGCCGCTTTTGAAGGGATTGCGCCACTCGAATTGACGCGCGGTTCGACGCTTGCATTATCCGCTTGATCCGGCTCGGTTGACGAGGCGGCCAGAAGTTGCTGCAAGCCACCTTCGCGCACCCAATTTGTCACCATGGCACCGACGAATAGCATCAGAATTAGCGCGATGACCCTATAATATGTTTGTTCGCGTTCGACCGCGTGGATGCGGCTGGTGAGGTCTTTATCAACATCCTTAATTTTCTTGTTGATCCCGGCAATTGATTGCAGTTCGCCGGAAATGCTAGGTATCAATTCTGCCGGGAATGAGAGTTGTGCCGCATTCTTTCGGCCCAATTTTGTCGGGCGATCAAGGCTCGACAGCCAAAGTAGGAACATCGGCTGCCCCTGCCGAAGGTGGACCGGCACCGGCCCCGCATTGTAGACAGAGAAGATCAGACGCCCCTTGAAGCCAGGATCCACATGAAACCCCGAAACATTGATGAGGCCGCGCCACTTGATTTTCGCTTTGATCGATATGAAGCCCAGCGCATCATCGGGCACTTCTACGATTTCTTCGGTCAGTAGAAATGCAAACTGGCCCGGCGGAATCGTGAACGCATCACCATCAGCCAGCTTGCGGATCGTAACGCTTTCTGGATCTTCAGATTGATCGCTTGGAGAAACATAAACCTCGCGACCCATGCTCAAGGTATATGCTGAACAATCTATTCGGTCTTTGTCGAATGGCGCGATGAGCGCTGGCAAACGTGTAGATAGCGTTTCTCCGCTCCAGAACCCCGTCGCCACCATCATGCTCCTTCCGTTCGTCAAAATTCGCTACACCAGTCTGACAAGCCGTCTGAGAGATTTGTCAGAAATATGAACGAGCTGACAATATGATCATCGCGCACGGCATCGATTTGGTCGACATCGCCCACACCGCGCGTTTGCTCGCTGATCCGACCGATCAGCTCCTGACCAGATGCTTCACGCTACACGAACAGGAATCTGCCGGGACCGGCGCCGATCGCGTCGCGCGTCTGTCCGGGCGACTTGCCGTCAAGGAGGCCGTCATGAAAGCGCTCGGCACGGGCTTCTCGGGCGGGGTCGGTTTCCTCGGCATCGAGGTCATAACGCTGCCTTCCGGCGCTCCGACAATCGCCTTGCATGGCAAGGCACAGGCACGCGCCGAGGCGCTTGGCATCGTGTCTTGGCTGGTCAGCACCAGCCATGAAGGTGACATGGCCTTGGCGAGCGTGATCGCTCTGGGAACTCAGATCGTGCCGAGATAGCTGATCGTGCGGGCGTCGAGATCGACCGAAATCTCACCGCCGTTGTTGGCGAGGACCTGCCGCCAGACCGCAAAGCCTTCCAAGATCGCGCGCTCCCAATCGGCTGCGGTGGCGCCGCCGACCTCCAGATGCGACGTCATGCTCTGGATCGTGCGCAGCAGCCCGTAGTCGATCTCGCTGACGCCATCGAGGAAGCTATGCACGCGCGCATAGTCGAAGGCCAAGGCGGACACGCCTTCTTCGATGATCCGAGCCCGGCCGCCGTCCTCCACCTCGTCGAGCAGCGGGCGGCTCTTGCGCTTACGCTTGAGGAACGCCCGCAGGTTCGGCGACCAGCCCAGAACCGCCGCATAGGCCAGGTGGAAAACATCATGAAATCGGTAGCCGTCGGGATCATAGGCATTGTCGCCCAGCAGCGACCCGATCCCCTCGCCATTGATCGTCATCCGCACTTTCGGCCTCGGCCCCGTCTCGTGCTCTTCGGCCAGGCGCACGATCATCTGGCGCGGCAAGCGCTCGAGGTCGGGAAATTCGGAATCGCGCTGGGGCGCCTGCGCACTGGAGGGCGCAAAACGCGCGCGAACCTTGTCGAGATTCTTCTCGGCGATCTGATCGAGGTCGAGGCCGAACTTGCTCGCGACATTGGCGATGTACCATAAGAGGTCGCCAAGCTCTTCGCCGACCCGGTCCTTGAAGAGACGGTGCGCCGCGCCGTCCCGCAAATGCTTCTTGTATTCGCTCAGCAGCTGTCCAGTCTCGCCGGCCAGGCCCAGCATCGGCACGATCAACGCCGTCGCGGCTTCGTCTTCACTGGTTCTCGGCACCTTGTCGGTAAGCAGCGCCTGCGCTTGATAGGCTTTTAGATCCACCGCAATGCTCCCGACCTAGACGCTTTCATCTTGCGTATTTGCAGCGCCCGGCCGAGTTGGCTCAAACGCTTCGTTCGGCACCGCACCGGCGGCAATACGATCATTGATACCCCATTTAGGCGGATACCAGAATTCGATGGGCTGGGCCTGTGCGGCGAACTTCTGTTTGATTCGCGTGCGGCCAGTGAGACCTGCCGCTTCAGGATGCGCCACGCGGGCATATTTATCGACTTCGCAAAACAGGTTCTGGCAATCGATGAGCTGTAGTGGCCGCCCCCAGAGCGAGGGAAATTCCAGGCCCAGCCGCGCACATTCCTGCTCCTGCCGGTCGGCCATCAAGCGGATCAGTTCAGCATCGCTCAGGCCGCCCGTGTCGGCGAAACATTTGCGCAGGCCGTCGCGGGCGCCCGGTCCCGGGATCACGAAATCCATTTCGGAAAAGTTCGTCACCTCGCTGTAATTGACGTCGGTGACGAACTGATAGGCGAGAAAATCGCCGATCGTCGGATAGGCGCGCAGCAACTCGAAGCCGCGTTGCATCGTGTGCGCCGATGCAAGCTTCTGCGGGAGGGACTGCGCCATCATCATCTCAAGAAGCTTGAGGTGATTCTGGTGCTTGGCCTTGTGGCCGAACGCCGAGCTGCCCGGCGGCATGATATAAGCGGCCGAGTAGATACGGTGCCCTTCGACCATTGCCCGCGTCAGGACGGCGTCGTAATGCTCGAAGCGATAATCTGCGAAAGTGACCGATCCGAGCGCGCCTTCGAGCTTCTCCCAAGTCTCGATCTTGTTGAACAATTTGAACAGCAGGATGCGGAACACCACTTCGTCGATCGAAGTAGGAAGGTCCTCCCGGTAGATCACATGGCGGATCAGATACTGGCTCACGCGATCGGACGCCCGGTAGGCGTTGGTGAATTTGAAGACGGCCATCACCGGATTATCGGTCCAAGGCCATGGGCTGCCGAGGGCGCGGCGATAGAATATCCGCTGCCGCTCAGCCGCGAAGCGCCAGTAGCTGTCGTAAACGGCTGTCGTCTTGGCTGGCGCCAGATGGCTCGAAATGATCATCGGCGCCGCCGGCGCCGCCGCGGCGGAATAGTCGAACTCAAGGGTCCGCGACGTCGCTGCGGGAATCTTGGCAGGGCGGCCGCGCTTGCGACCGCACGGGGTACCAGTCTTGGTCACAGCGCGTCAGGCCGGCTGCACGGCGAGCTGGAGGGACGCAGACGGCCGCGGTGCCGGCGGGGCCGGCGCCACGCAGGCGCGGGCTGCCTCGATCAGCGGCTTCATCGCGCTGTCCGTTTTGGTGATTCGCTCCAGCTTGGCCACCCCGATCGTCACGTTGAGACGCGCGAGCGGAATGCCCATTTCATGCGCCATGAAAGCGGCGAGCTGGGCGAGCCCGAGATAGTTGCCATAAGCTTTATCGAACAGCTGCTGGGTGGCGTAGAAGGCATTGGCGACCAGACCAGCCTTCGTGGGCACAAAGCTCACATGCTGAAGGCAGGGAAAACCAAGCTGGGCGGTCGCGCTATGGTCGCGGGCGGGGTCGAAAGTCGTTGCCTGCCACATCGACCGGCGCACGCCAGGGCGGCTATCATACTGACTCAAAATCCACTCCAACTGGTTTCCGTCGCAAGGGCCGCGGCCGTACATCATCAGCCGCTCGAAATAGAGGCCCTTGCCATTAGCTTTGGGATTCTGGGCGCGATAGAAGGGGAACGCCATTTTGTAGAATTCGAACAGCTTGGCGCGGTCGCTTTGCGCCATGGTCCAGAGCCGCTGCGGGAAGATCGTGTAGGCGACGTCCTCGACGTCCCGTTTCTTTTTCTTGTTCAAAAGGGCATCCAGTGCGGCGCGAACCTGGGTATTTTCCGGGATTTCATACCCGTCGCCGAACCCATCCATGGTAAGAACAAGCGGGGCAATCTCATTTCCCTGATGCTCAAGAACGTGGAGCAAGGTCCGGGCATAGGCCTCGGACACGCTCTTCGCCGCGATCATCAACGGTTCCGGATTCTCCGGTCGGGATGCCTTACTCATCTGCATCATCCTCCAAATGGCGGAATTCGGCACGCCCGACATAGGCCGTACGCGCAATACGCCCGAAGGCGGCCCAGTCGGTTCCCGGGCGATCGATACGGACCAGGCCCGGGCGCTTCGCCTCGAACAGGCGTCCGCTCTCCAGATCAGCGACCGGCACCACGGCGTCGCCGTGCGCGACCGTGCCGGTCGGAAGCAGCAGGAGGTGCCCGACCTCAGCGTCGATCGCATGGCCGCCCCATGCCTCGTCGGCGACGATGAGCGGGTTCGGGGTGAGCGAACCGAGGATGTGGGCGCGTAGCGTGCGGGGCGTGAACTTGCGCAGCGCGTCCGCCCGAGCGCGGCTGATCATCGCCTCGCCCCACAGCAGGTGCGTGACGAGCGTCGAGTACCCCACGCCGAACAGGCAGGCGATGCGATAGATATCGATCGGGGTCGCGGTTTCCGGTTTCAGGCCGCGAACGGCGAAGGCATTGCGCAGCCCCAAGGTCGGCACGAGGGCATAGGCGGCGAAGGTGTCGGCGCTGTATTCCTCGGGCACATCCCACGGGCGGACCAGCTGGTTCTCGCGCAGCTCGTCGATTGACGATCCATGCCCGAGCAGATGGTGGCCCAGTTCGTGCGCGCAATTATAGGCGCGGCGCGGCAACGGGCGCTTGCTGGAGAGATGGATGCGCGGCGGCGAGCCGCGCTGGTACATCCCTTCCATGTTGATGTCGTTGAAGGTCACGCGAACCCCGTGCGCTTCTGCAATCGAATAGATGCAGACCGGGCTGACCAGATCCTTGCCGGCTTTCAGCCGCGCCGTAATCGCTGCCTTCATGGCCTTGTCTGCCAAGGCGCGGCGGTTGTGCATCATCGTCTTGGCAAGCGCTTTCACGGTTAGGCTCCTTTCTCGTCATCGTCGGACTTCATGGCGGCGATGAGCTTCAGGAGGAGGTCGAGGTCATCGGGCTTGAGTTTGCTAAGCTCGCGAGCAGCGAGCTGCAGCTTGGGATCGTCGGTCGCGGCACGTTCGGGCGCGTCGCCCAGCAGCCACGACAATTTGGTGTCGTAGAGGTCTGCGAGCTTCGCGAGTTCGTCGGCGGTGATCCGGCGATTGCCGGCTTCCATTTCAGAAATTGTAGGGCGGTGCATGTTCATCAGCTTGGCGACCTGACCTTGCGAGAGGCCGGCAGCCTCACGCGCGGCACGAAGGCGCGTCGGAAGTGTCGCAGTCTTATCCGAGGGTGCGTCGGTCATCCCGCCACGGCCTCTTCGGCTTCCTTGGCGTCCTGCGCTTCAAGGATCTTGAGAACGAGCGCGACGGTCTGGTTGATCGCGAGCGGCACTTTCGTGTCGTCATCGACAAAGATGTTCGCTTCGCACGGGATGGACTTGCCCAGCGCGATGCTGAGCATGCCGGCAGCGACCGGCCAGACCTTGCTGGTGAACTTCGGCAAGGCTTCGGCGGGCTTCGTCCCCCCGTCGATCGTGGGGCAGTCTTCGCCGCTCAACGTCTGCACGGTCTGCAGCACTTCGATTAGCTTGGCCTTGATAATGTTAGCGTCCATCGCGACTCTCCGTCTCTTACGAGTGGTAAGATATGCTTACCACTCGTAATGTCAACGGTGCGGCGTTTCAGTTTGGGCATGGCAGCATCACGCGGTCGCGGTCACGTACGGCGCCATCGCCATTCCAATCTCAATATTCGCTACGATAATCGGAGGTGAAACGGCAGCTCTTTGCACAAGCTGTCGTTAATCGCTCAACCGGCGAACGTCGCGATCTGGTCGGTATCCGACTGGCAGCTCCGCGGCCGAGCCGCCGCTGCGCTAGACGATCGATATCGATCACATCGGCGATCCGAAGTTTCCGATGAATTCCGCCCCAGAGTGGGCCACGGCATCAATAATTCCGGTATGCAGCCGCGTTTCGCTTTGGTTGGCGAGCCGCTTCTTCGTTAGAGAAGGCTAGGACATAAAATGCCTCGATAGCGCGCATCAAACTGGTGCGTCTGGCGAAACTGCCTTCGCCTTCTTCTTGCCGGCACCCACACCTGGCTTCTTGATCCAAGAGAAAGCCACGCCGTAGCCGAGTTCGTTGGCAATCCGCCTCGCGGCATGACGAAACGAGATCAGGCTGAAGAATGGCAGCTTCAGGTCCTTGCCTGATGCGGCGTTGACCAGCACGCCGAAAACTACCGTGAATTTAGAAGTATCGAACGGCTGGTCGGCCGCCGGAATAATGTCTTCGAAGACAGCCCCGCCTGGCTGAGCCGCTATCTTTGCTCGAACCGCGTCGCGAAATTTGCCGTCGCGCTTCAGCACGACACTGGACACCAAGCCTTGGTTGAACAAGTGACTGAGCTTCGAAGACTCAGATTTGTCCTTGATATGAATAAGCGCGCCACCCTTAGAAAGGAAGTCGCACACCTCAATCGGCGAGGAAGCATCACTCGGCTTCACGAGTTGGACGTCCAGCGATAGCAAGTCACCGCCTGCTGCTCCCAGCGCGGCGTTATAGGTTTTCTCGTTATCTCCGGCGGCAGCCGCCGGCAAGTCGACCTTGGCGACATCATCGAAGTACGCCTCGACCTCCTTCGCGAGGGCGTTGTCGATCTTGTACCAGCGCCCTCCGGACAAGGTGTAAGTTGAGCCTTCCAGCTTCGTCTCGTAGACCAAGCAATCCCGCATCTTCCAGGATGAACCGGCGGAGGTCCCGTCCTCGTCAGCTTCCTGCACAAAATGGCTGTCGAGCATATCCGCCGTGTAGGCGGCCTTGCCCTTGTCCTTCAGGCCCTGAAGGTAATGCGCCACCTCTAGATCAGGATAAACCAGACGCGAGCCGTAGCCACGAAAGGTGACCGATCCAACTTTGTCTGGATCGTACATAGCAGGAAAGGCCAGGCTGACCTCATCAATCTCGGATGCGTTTTTTATGAGCGCTCCCGTCATCGTATCGACAAGGCTTGCTTCGAGCTTGGCGAGCGTATCTCGATCACGAACATGCCTGATGTGGTCGATCCAGCCGAACTCGGCTTTATACGCGTCCTCGTTGTATAGCTCGAATGCCCTCGCGCAGATCGCTGGCAAGTCGCCCACCGTCGCCTTGCGGCGAATCGACAAGCTGTCGCTCCCGCTGATACGTGTCGCAAATGCCTTGTCCTTCGGCTCGCCGAGCAAGCCTCTTACGATGTCCCGTTCGGGGTCGATTTCGAACACCGTTCGCTCGGCGCCACGACTCGCCTGCGATCGACGATTCAGCGTGTTCGCGTCCGGTGTGCGGACATCTGCACTCTTCAGCTTGCGATGATCGACGGCATTAAGAACCACGCGGAGGCCGAAGTCCTGCTCGATGGCTGCGGCGTCAAGCTTCGCATGGCCAAGCCCAAAAGCAACAGCGAACCAGCGTTCCGCCGCCCTGACGAAGACCAGCCCATAGCTTGAATGCTGGAACAGGTCAGCCTTCTGCCCTTCCGTGAGCCCCAAGAATTCCGCCCAATTAGGCGTACCACCGCCAACTGGCCCAGCTGCGATCTTTGCTCCGGCTAGCGAAGGTAAGTCGCTTAGGACAACGCCCGCACGCACAGCGTCCGCCGGCTCCACGCCCTGCCGCATCAGTCGCAGCGCCAAGTTTTGAGTTCTTTCAGACACGGTGAAATTTGACGCTTCCGACCCGGCCGAGTCAACTCATCAAAGAACCGAAGATTTAAACCAATGCGGATCGTTCTCTTCGGCGAAAGTTCGCAGTCGCTAGACTTCGTGCAATGGATTCAGTAACGGTGCTGCCATAAAATCCTCGGTAGACAGCTATTCATGGCTGCCGCTTGCAACGAGGCGGCAGCGATCTGGCAGCCCTTTTCGATATGGCCGTCTACCGGGTGGGAATGGGCGCTTTTGACCAGTAGCTGACGTTAGCCAGCAGGTCGGGCAAACGGCAGCTTTCGGGATCGCCGCCGATCAATTTAAAAGACGAAAGTCAAGACGCGTAGCTACCGTCTGACGGTTGGCGAACGAACGACTGGGAACGCAAACCTGACGGCCCAAACCGGCCGTTCCGCTATCCACCAGCTTTAATAAAAAACGGACCGGCTACGTCCAATGATCAATTGCCGGCAGCAAATCGATGCTCAGGAATGATATCGAGCAGATAAAAGGAACGACGACGAGTGTTCCCGTGATGATCGCCGGGGCGGCGTGCGCCCATTTCACGGAGAAAATCTGCTGTCTCTTTCCTGTGCTTCCAATTTGCTACCGCTTCGCTCGTTGCCTGTGCTGATATGAACGTGTCATGGTAGAAGGCGGCTAACTCATCCAGCCGCTCAGTTGCACCCCGCGGAAGCGTTATGTTATCGTAGCTTGAAAGGCTGCCCCTGAGCTGCGTGGGGCGCTTGCTTTGTCGGTTGGCGATCAGATCATCGACGATAGCCGGGATTTCATGCTCAGCCTGGATGAGGCGCCGAACAGCGGTGGCTATGACGGAAACGGGCGAGGTGAGATGGTGCCATTTGGCGGGGAAGGTCTTCGGACCTTTATACTTCACCAAATATTTAGGGTACTCTGTTCCGGCCAGATCGGGATGGCGCATTTGCGCGGCGACAGCACGCATCAACACCGTCACCTGCTTCAGGTCGGGTCCCGCCGGTGATTTCACACTTGAGCGAAGGCGCCGAAGAATTCGGCCAAACCAGACATGCTTCGGCTTGGCAAGCAGGGTTTCCGCCGCTGGTGCCGCAAGCTCGACATCATCACGGCGCCAATCCTGACAGCCGAAGAACGCATCGAGCGTTTCTGCAATGGCATCGTATCGCTCGGTCTGGCTGTTCGCAGCGCGCTGCGGTGATCGTTCCGCAGAGGCGTCACGGAGCACGCCGAGCTTGCTGAGATCGACCGGCTTCGCGATGCGAGCGACGACGAGTTGGACGTCGTGGCTGCACCAGATCAGCGCCTGTCGAATAAGGACGCCTCGCAACTTAGTGCGATAGGCGGAAGTATCGACCGTCTTGAGATGGCGGATGACGGTAGCGAAGCGGCCAGCCACCAGCCCGTCATATACGTCGATGTTCGCATCGCGGATGCGCCATAGATCGCTGACGTGGTGATCGAGCGCGTGACGCTCACCCTGCCTGTCCGTCCAGCCCTTGACGAGCACGTCATAGTTTACCTCCTCGCCGTTGAGGATCATCAATCGCCTGAGAAAGCGTTTGAGATCTTCCCGCGTTCGCGGAATGAGGGTCGGCGGCAGCAGTTCCTCTTTGGCATCAAGCAGCCCTGGCGGGAGCAGGCGAATGTCAGTGAGGCCGGGATCGAACAGGCGGGCGCCGTACTCGGCTTCCTCGATGCCGCCGTTGTAGGTGAGGTGGTGCAGTTCGGTCACCAATCTTGTCAGCTGGTACCCGCTAAGCTCTAGCTCCTGAAGGATCGCTCGCGGATCGGCGGAATGCAAGGTCAGGTAGGACGAGCGTTGTGCGTTCTCCGGCGGCGTCTGGCGCTTCATGGCGGTGAGTTGGCGCCGCTGCTCCGGTCGACTTATGCGTGCGCTCGTCATAACTCCTCCAGCGCCCGACTGATTCGATCCTGCAACGCTGCTCTTTCGATTATCAACGCCGCGTGCATTTTCTTCAAACGCGCGTGGCGATCCAGGCCCAATCCGCCCTTCGCCAGGATTTCCTCGCACTCGCCCAGCGCCTTTTCGAAGGCGGCGCGGTTCCGCTCGAAGCACCCGATCGCGACTTCCAGATCCTGATCGTCAGTCATTCGCCAAGCCCAGCGCAGGCGGCGATGCAGGCTCTTGCCAGTAGGTCGGATTACCGCCGCGCGCATAGATCCACTCGAAGGCTTCGCCGCGATTCGCCAGGTCGGGCAGCGCCTCACCGAGGATGTGGGCGAGCGTCGCGATCAGCGCCGCCTGATCGTCGCTGATCTCCTCGCGGCGCCAGCGCGCTTTCGGCCCGGCCTTACCCGACAACGTGAAGCTGTTGACCGCGGCATCGTACAGCGCCTTGCGGCGACGCCACTGGAGGATCCTTCCCCATTGGCGACACCAAGCGTAGCATGCCTGATCGGTGAACACCGCCTTCACGAGATCACCGAACATCGGCCCGGCACCGGCGCGGCGCACCTGGGCAAGCCACGCCAGCATCTGGTCAGGATGCGCCATCAATCCGACCAGCGCCGTGTCGTCGACGCCCTCCATGCCGACGAGAGCAAGCCCGGCACCCAGCGCATAGTTGCTCGCGTCGGCGGATCGTCCGCGTCCGCGGCGCTTCGTCAGCGCGTGATGCTGACGGCGCAGATCGCTGATCGATGCTTCGCAGATGCGGGTCGCCGCATCGACCTTTGCGGTCATGTCGGCGACATCGCGACGGCACGCGTCAAGGTTCAGGGCGGGCGGGGCGCTGTTTTTCACACCTTGGTCGCTGCCCCAACCGGCGGGAGCATGCAGCAACTTAGCCCAGCAAAAATGACGGCCCCTCGATCTCGAAAACGGTGGCCTGAGTTGCGTCTTTCACCACCACGAGACGGCAAAAGGTGCAGGAGAGAGAGGGGGTGGTGCGCGATAAAGTGTTTTTCGGGCGCCAGAGGAACCCGGCAAACCGCTTCGCCACCCCCTCCCTCTCCTGCCCCGGAGAAGGTCATTGAAGATCGGCTACGCCAAGGTGAAGGGAGGGTCGGATGCGGTCCAGCGCGCACTGACCGATGCGCGCAGCGCTCGTAACCGGGCGACCCGTCAATGGCGCGAGCAGGACCGCGATGCGGCTGCGGCAGGTCGCCGGCAGAGGGCGCGTACCGCAAAGGAGGATCGTGACCGGGAGCGTGCCGGTAAGCGCCGCATCCGGGTGCAGGTTGCCGAGCACGACCGTCCGCGCAGAATTGGTACCACGCCGCGGCGGCTGTTCACGCGCCAGGCGATCTTCAGCACGGGCACGCCGCGTGGGCGTGACCAGCAGCGTGCCGACGGTCTGAGGTCGATCCACTTCTCACTGGTCGCACGCGGCTTCCGCTCGATGGCGGGGCGGCGTTGGCGCGCCGGTGAGGCAGGCCGTGCGGCCTTGTATGCGGTCCGGGAAGACGCGCTCGAAGGCGGCGAGGTCGGATGGTGGTCGAACATTGCCGAGGACCGGGCCGAACTGCTCGCCTTCTGGCGCACGGTCGAGGCGGTGGAAAGGCACGACCGCGCCAATGCCAACGTTTACTTGGTCGAGGTCATCGCCCTTGATGCGACGCTCACCGAGGCTGACCGCCGCGCCGTGGTGACCGACCTCTGCGACGATCTCAAGCGGCGCGGGCTCGCTTTCGTCGTCGGCATGCACCAGCCGGACCCGTCGGGCGACCAGCGCAACTTCCATTGCCACCTGATGTACTCGCTGCGCCCGGCGGAGCGCCACGCGCCCTATGACTGGAGCTTCGCCGTCTCCAAGGTCGGTGACATCAACACACCGGACGGTATTCGGGCGCGGCGGCGACTAACGGTCGATACGATGAACTGGCAGCTGATGCTCGCCGGCAGCGACCGTCGCTATACGGCGCTTAGCAACAAGGCGCGCGGGATCGTCGACACGCCGCAGCCGAAGTTGGGCAAAAGGGCCGTGTGGGTCAGCCGGCGTTTGTATGCACAGCGAGCGCGGATGAACCGCCTCGATCAGCTTGGCGCTGGACTTGCCAGCCTTAACGCAAGCTTCTCCCTGTCCGATCGCCTCGTAAGCATCCGAACTTCATTACGCGGCACGCTTCAGCGCGCTTCCATACGGGTAAACGCGCCTGACCCGACTGCGACAGTCAGTGCCGACCCATTGGAACTGCGGTCAGACGCCGTCCGCCGCGTTATCGCCGACCGGCTCCGCAGGCTGCTGTCATTCGACATCGGATCGTACGATGCCCGGCTGAGCACCATCCAACGGGTGGTGCAGGAGCGCGTGGCGGCACTCCCCACGGCCAAGTCGAAAATGGTGCCGCTCAAGGCTGCGGGAGCTGCTGGCGACCAATCCATCGATGAAGCCTTGCAACCGGATCAGCTGCCCAGCGCCGGAATGGCTGTTGCTTCCCCGGCGCCAATAGCGCCGATGGTGATAGAAAACCCGACGAACCGGAGCGACGCGGTCGAACGGCATCCGGGTGCGGTGCAGACCAGCGGCGAAACCGATGCCGGCAAGGATCTGACCAGCGACGAACATCCGAAGAAGGATCACGGGATGCTTCAGCTCGCGCTGATCGCCCGGCTCTTCCACAACGGGCAATGGGATAGGCGTGATTGGCTTTCCGGCGGCAAGAAGCGGTCCATGGCGCGAGGGAGCCATGTGGATGCGGAAGAAAACTCAGTCCCGGCAGCGGCGGAAGTCGAAGTTGGAACGCCCGACTGGGATCAAATCTTGCTGGCTAAGTTGCGGAATGGTGGCGGGCGCGGCGGCTAGAGCGAAGGCTCACTTCCGGGATCCAGCATCATGACCGAGCCAACCGCATCTTCACCGACCACGAAGCGCCGCTCCTCCTATGTTCCGCCAATCCTTCGCGACGGGAACGTCCCGGCGCCTGAAACCGCCTGCGCATCCTGCCCGGCGTCGCTTTGGTACGTCGATCAGCGCCTTCACTGCTTCTGCGGCACAATGAAGACGCTGATCTGGACCGCAGGCAACGAGGTTCCGCTTTCGCGTTGCGATGGCCGCCAGATCGCCATCGCCCGGCTGCGTGCAGCCGAGACGGCAAAATGATCCGATCGAGTAACGGCAAATTAAAGTGACCTACAGCCCAAGCAACGAGAGATAATGTATGCGCGAGTTTTCGAGTGTCGAGATCGAAAATCGGCTAGAACCTGACATGATCTCGCAGGCCACGTGCATGCTCGAGAAAGTCGAGCGTGTTCTCGCTAACGGCGTGATAATATATGACGCCCCAAACCAGCTGCATAGCCAGTCAATCGGTGTGTACGGCTATTCGACGGAGGTAAGAGTTGATTTCGACGCTTCCAGTGTGAGGGTCGAAATCGATGCCGAACGCTTCAGCTGCTGCGAAATGCGGCACTTCCGGGCAACGCCGCCGCCGCAGACTTTAGACGACCTGATCAAGCGCATACCGGCATGGTTATCGTACATCGCCGTTCCGACCGATCCGCCGATTATCCAATCGCGGGATGCAGCGAGCGAGCAGGCGTTCGACGCGCTGCAGGCCGCAGTAACGGCAAGCGACCCGGACTGGTGGCATATCATACTTTATCGCTATTCCTCCTCAATCGTGCGGGCGACCGTTCACGGTACGGGCGATAGTCGCGACTATGCTACCGCTGACCTCGACCCATCTGAAAAAGCATTCTCGATGTCGGACGCGTTATGCCACGCGTTGATCGGCTCGCCGGATTACAGCTGCATATCGGACGGTGCACGCCAGCGCAGCAATGCCCTCGACATCGTTATGTGGCCGCCCCTGCCTTACATCAGGGATAATAGCCTGTCGGTGATGGGCAAGCTTCGCGCAATCGCGCTCGCCGCGGAGAAGGATTTCCGCCTCTTGGACTAATTGGTGATGCCGGCACCGACAATCGACACGGTTGCAATTGCATGGGCAGATCTCTCGGTCTGCTTGGCAGCACCGACGGCAGCGCTCAGGCGCTGAGACGAAGGCCGCGGGGGCGGCCGAGGGGGAATGGAGGAGGATCTTCGAGCCTGAAGAGGAGGTGAAACTCCGAAGGGCTTGTTCCGGACCGACCGGTCGGGACCACGCAAGAAGGTTCTTCATCCCCATGTCCATCAACACCGTGACGAGCTTCAGCCCGACGAGCATCATCGTCGGCCTGCTTCTCGAGGCGCTCGCTGCCGGCGACATCTACGATCAGGTTACGTTGCCCGGCCTACCCAATGCCATCCACGTACCGGAACGCGACGCTGTCATCGCCGCGACGACCGTGCCTGCGCCGCTGTTCGGCGGCGAACTGGAGGCGATCGCCACCGAGCATCGCCTTGACGTCATCCTGTTGCGGATCGGCGACCTGGAGGATGGGCGACCCTGCATCGCCGTAGACTTCGCGCTCGGGTCGCTGCCCTGCGCCGTCTGGGTCGAGCGCCGCTTCTCGCTCTATCAGGACGCGGACGGTACATGGCTTGTGCCTGCTGGTTTCGGCCCGGCGGTGTCGGTCACGTGGCAGGGCTTCAATCTCGAGATCGTGCCGCCATACGCCGATCTGATCGAGCGCGCCGACGGCATCGCGCGCGCTGCACGCAGCCTCGCTCGCTTCTTCCAGCCGTTGGAGGCGTGAGCGTGGCCAAGCCGTTCCCGATCAACGCCGACGTCCAGCCTGATTCAGCCAACCCGCACTCATGGCTCCCGCTCCTCGGTCATCCGCCCGGCGAGAGCGGCCCCGGCGGCTTGCGTGTCCTGTGGGGTGTGCTGCGGCCCGAATATCGCTCCTTCTCGCCGTCGCTCTCGACCTTCGTCCGCATGAAGCTGGCACCCGCCGCCGGCGCGAATGCCGCGCCGTGGACGATCACCGCCTATCGGCACGAGGTGCTGCTGCCAGCATTCGCCAGCGATCACTTGCGCGACCCGCGGATGTTGATCGAGGCCGCCGAGCGCGAAAAGCCAGCCGATGCGAAGGCGCTGGCGGCCTATGTCACGCTGACCTCGTCGCCTGATCGACTGCATGCGGCCTGGGAGATCGGGCGGACGCTGGCGAAACGCGTGGTCGACGACCACGACGTCGCCGCGTTGCTGGTCCAGCACGTGCCCTCGCTTGCAGGCGGCAGCGCGCGACCGCACCTCCACCTTGTCATTCCCGGACCGCGTCGGATCACGCGCTTCAGCATGTTTTCCACTCTCGTCGGCGATCTCGCCGGCGACCGCGGACGCGACCTCGTCCTCAAGCTGCTCGCCGGGACTGTCGAGGAGACAAGTGCATGAGCGCCCCGCTGCTGCGCACGCTGGACGAGATCGGTCGCCTCGGCCTGACCCACGCGCTTGATCCAGCGCAGCTTGCCGCGCCGCTTGGTGTCGACCCGATCGATGTCGGAAAGCTGATCGACACCGGCCGCGTCTCCGACACGCTTCTGATGACGAGCGAGGCCGCCGCAGCGTACCTTCTCGGGATCCTTGTCCGCCTAGAGGTGCGCTGCCGCGGTGACAGTATCGCCATTCGCGCTGCACTCGATCGCCCGAGTCCCGATCTCGCTGGCCTCTCGATCGCGCAGGCGCTGCTCGCCCGCCCCGACATCGCCGGCCTCGCCGTAATCCACGAAGTCGCCGGCACGCTGCCCGTGCCCCGCGTCCGGATGTGGCGCGTCGCCGACACCTACAGCTAAAAGGTATCCAACGATGAACGACGGACCTGCCGCCGGGCGGGCGGCGGAGGCGCGCGCGCTCACCGCGACGCTCGCCATCGCCGGGCTCGAGGGTTGGTCGCTGCGCGGCGGCGATATCAGCCTCGACCTGCCCTTTTCGCATTACTTGTACGTCGAAGCGGCCGAGTTGCTGCTCGTACCCACCATCCGGCCGTTGCAGGCCGAGATGAAGACGGTCGCGCCCGGTACGCGCATCGCCCGCAGCGATGCCCTGATCGTCCGCGTTGATCCGGCTGAGCCGTTCCGGGTCGAACTGGCATTTGGCCAGTGGGGCCGCGATGCGACCCGCTGGCTGGCACCGATGGTGCTTTGGCAGCGCAGCGACGTCGGCACCTGGCTGGTGCCGAGCCCTTACTTCCACGGGGTGCGTGACGAGTGCTTCTCCCTGCGTGGTGGCCGGCTGCGACCCGGCCCCGCGCCGTGGCGGTCGGAAGCCGAGATGCGGGTCGGCTGCATGAACGTCGCCGTCTGGCTGTCGCGGATGCTCTCCATGTGACCGGCCGATCGGCCGGCTCGACGAATTCGAGGACGAGGAGGGGAGCTTGGAAGCCTGGAATTGCTGGAGCCGAGGAAGGGAAATGGAACCCGAAGCCGCTCCGGAGAACACATCAGCAAAGGACAACAGAGATGATCCCGCACACTATCGATCCCGCAACCGAGACCTACTTCTTCAAGATGTCGGCCTTGCGCGGTCACCACATGCTCTTCGTCACCCAAGAAATGGAGACGCAGAACCCGTGCACGCCGCTTTGGGTTGGGGCTTGCCCGGACGAACGGTCGCTGAACGCGTTCGCGCGTTGGCTGGCAGTTCGCCGCGACGAATGGGCTGCTTGGGGACGGCAGGTAGAACAGATCGGTTATGAGGCGTTCGACCGCTACTTGCGCGCCCGGATCGAGGCTGAGCCCTACGGCGAAGCGGACGCCACGATCGTCTGGATCGCTCCAGGCAGCCGCGAGGTCATCATCGGCCAGTCGGTCGGCGGACCGTCCGGATATGGCGAGGAGATGCTCTACCGGCACGTCTTCCGCACGCCCAAGGCACAGAAGCGCTTCCTGGCCTGGCTCGACAGGGGCAGCAGCCTGTCACGCATGCACGAACTCGTCGCGCTCGCCTTCCAGCGCGGCACCGCCGCCGTCGGCGAAGTCCTCGACGAGATCGCCGACGGATCCGGAACCAGCAAGACGAGCGGCGAGCAGCCGCGTTAATCACGATCTCTGCTGGCCGGCTAAGTGGCCACTTCTGCAAAAGGTGTTGTTTTAGCGGGGCTAAGTTGCGTCTCGTCCGGGGCCATCCTGTCATTCCGGCGGGATGGCCGCACAGCCCTCCGATCAACATCCTCAGTCCGCCGGCCGCGTCGAGTACCGGACGGGAGGCTGTGAGCGGCTGATCGTCGATCGGCTGATCGCGCCGCCGATCACACCAGCCGAACTCCGCGCCGTGCTCGATGCCCTTCAGGACGAGCTTCACCAGCTGATCTGACACAGAGGAAATCGGTGACCCGGTCCAACCCCATCCGCGCCTATGCCTATCTACGCCTGTCCGTCGACAAGGAGGATGGTACGCCGCAGAGCATCGAGGCGCAGCGCCACTCGATCAACGATTATGCGCGCAAGAACGACATCATCATCGTCGAGGAGTTTGCGGACGTCGGGTTCAGCGGCCAGCACGACCGCCGCCCCGAGTTCCGCCGCATGGTAGCCAAAGCCACCGCCGACGATCATCCGGTCGATGCGGTCGTTATGTATATGCTGAGCCGCATAGCCCGCAGCACCCGGCTGTTTTTCGAGGTGACCGGCAAGCTGGAAGACGCAGGTGTCGAGATCGTCTCGATCACCGAGAATTTCGGTACTGGCCGCGGTCGACGCCTCGGCCGCGCGTTCACCGCGTTCATAAACGAGGAACAGGCCCGCGACGCCGCGGTCCTCACCCGCAAGAGCCGTCGCGAGAATGCAAGGCAAGGCTTCTACAACGGTGGACCGATCCCTTTCGGCTACGAGACCTATGTCGCCCGGACGGACGGCGAGAAGGAGCGCAAGAAGCTGGCGATCGTCCCGGCCGAGGCCGAAATCGTCAAACGCATATTCGAATGGGCGGACAGTGGCCGCGGCGGCCGCTGGATCGTCAGAGCGCTGAACGATGGCGCCTATTCGCTGCGCGGTGCCCGGTTCACCAATGGTAATATCGCAGGCATCCTCGCCAACCAGGCCTACACCGGCACGTACCATGATCGCACTGCCGACGATGACGGCGTCCGGCCCGACATCGAAAACGCGATCCCGGTCGCGTGCCCGGCGATTGTATCTCGCGAGCAATTCGATCGTGTCGCCTCGACCAGAGCCAGCCGGAACCCGCGGGCAATGGCGCCGCACATGGCAGCAGGTACGACGCTGCTGACCGGCCTTGCCCGGTGCGGTGGGCCGGGATGTACGAGCGGCCTTACCATCGCCACCGGCAAGGGTGGTCGCTATGCCTATTACCGCTGCAACGACCGGCTGAACCGGGGCGGCAGCTGTTCCACCCGCCCAATCCGGCGCGAGGAGCTCGACGGGATCGTCGTCGATGCGATCGAACGGCGGGTACTGGCGCCGGAGCGCTTGCGCGAGCTGCTCGCCGGCGTGCTTGACCTGTCCGCCGAGCGGCACATCGCGCGTCAGGCGGAGCTCCGCCACTTCCGCGCCGAGAAGACGCGAACCGAGACGGCGATGAACAAGCTGCTCATCCTTGTGAAAGACGAGATCATGAGCCCGCGCGACCCGGTGTTTGCCGGTCGCATGGCCGAGAACAAGGCGAAGCTTGCCAGCGTCTCCGCGCGGATCGACATCATCGAGGCGCAACTTGTCCGAGGCGCGCGGCAGATCGACGAGCATACGGTCGCCAAGTTCGGAGAGTTGCTTTCTGCTAGGCTGCGCGAGAGCGACCCGACGTTGCGCGCGGCGTACCTCAAGATGTTCGTCGCTGAGGTGCGAGTGTCCGATAGCCTGATCGAGATCACCGGCCCAACCGCCGCGCTGGAAGCCGGTGTCGCGACCGGCATTCCCGTCAAAGCTGGAGTGCCCAGCTTTGACCGGGAGTGGTGCCCCGTGCAGGAATCGAACCCGCGTCTCTTCGTTACAAAGGAAGCCGTTTACCATTAACGTAACGGGGCACGCCGCGTGCCATCTACCAAGCGGTTTCGCGTAAGACAACGGGCGGCGGCGCAGGGGAATCCCGATGGCAACCGTCGTGCCCGCGCAGGCGGGGATCCATAGACGCGACGAATGTGACTTACCTATTTCCGCCGGCGGCAATGAACTCCCGCCTTCACGGCAATGACGAAGGGGCGGTGGATTTACTGCACCCCGAACGTCCACCCTTCGGTCCGCGCGACCTCCGACGTCAGCCCCTCCGGTTGCCACAACCCCGCATCCGCCGCCGCGCCGCGCAGCCACGCGGCACTCACCAACGCATCGGTCGCGTGATCGTCATAGCGCTTGATCGCCACATGCGGCGGACTGCCCAGCACCGCCAGCGCGGCATCCAGCGACGCCGCATCGCGCAGCTTGCTCAGACCGCGGCGCACGCCCGCCGCCCGTGCCGCGATGGTGGTATAGATTTCGACCAGCACCGGCCCACGCTCCGGCACCGGATCGAACGGCCAGATCGGCAGCCTGCCGCCCAGCCGGTGCAGCACCCGCATGCCCGTCAGGCTCGATTTGCCCACCTGCGCCGCGCCGACGAGGTTGAAGCAACTGGTTGGCGACAGCCCAGCCGCCAGCTGGCGTTCCTCGCACACCCGCAACCGCCCGCGCCCCGCGCCGAACAGGTCGCCGCACGCGCGATGCCGCCGGAAATGGCGCGACAATTCGTCATGCGCGACTACCGACGTCGCCGCCAGATGCGGATCGTCCGTCGCCATCGCATCGACCATCGCCCACAACGTCCGCGCATCCCCCGGCGATGCGTCCCAGCCGGGGAAGTAGCTGCCGCGATCGACGAACGGCAGCGCCGGCGACAGGTCCAGTCCGATCAGCATGTCGGCGCCTTCGTCGGCCAGCGCCGCCAGCCGCTCGAGGATCGCGCCGCGCGACCAGCCGCCCTCGCGCTCCACCAGCGTCGGCGCGCCGTCCACCAGTTCGGCGACGGCCAGCCCTTTCGGCCGCGCGACCGCCTGTCCCGACCAGTCGATCGCGGCGAACCGGGTGAAGCGCCGCGTCAGGGCCGTTCGCCCCGTGCGCGACGCTGGGCCAGCGTCGCCCGGTCCCACCACGCCCGCTCCAGCAACAGCGCGATCCGGTCGCCCGCGTCGGTGCCGTAGCGCACCAGCACCGCCGACCCGTCGCGATAATGATCGGTCTGCCAGAAGGTCGCGGGATCGGTGGCGAGCAGCACGTCCTTCTCTGCCGTCGTCACGTGCAGCACGAAGCTGCCGGGATCGGGCGCGGTCGTTCCCGCCAGCGTCCTGCCGCGAAACCGCAGCGCCGGCCGGCCATAGCTGCTGCCTTCCTCTACGCCGGGCAGCGCCAGCCCGATCGCGACGATATCGCGCCAGCCGTTCACGACGTCTGGCGCCGTTCGTCCCACCACGCCATCCGTTCCGCGATCCGTTGTTCGAACCCGCGCCCGGTCGGTTCGTAGAAGCGTTGCGCGGTCATCTCCTCCGGCCAGTAATCCGCCCCCGAAAAACCGTCGGCCGCATCATGGTCGTACGCATAGCCCTTGCCATAGCCGATGTCCTTCATCAGCCGGGTCGGCGCGTTCAGGATCGAGGGCGGCGGCATCAGCGATCCCGTCTCGCGCGCGGTCTTGAACGCCGCCTTCTGCGCCTTGTACGCCGCGTTCGATTTGGGCGCGGTGGCGAGGTACAGGCACGCCTGCACGATCGCCAGTTCGCCTTCCGGACTGCCGAGGAACTCGTACGCGTCCCTGGCGGCAAGGCATTGCACCAGCGCCTGCGGGTCGGCGAGGCCGATGTCCTCGCTCGCAAAGCGGGTCAGCCGGCGCAGGACGTACAGCGGTTCCTCGCCCGCGGTCAGCATCCGCGCCATGTAGTATAGCGCCGCCTGCGGGTCCGATCCGCGCAGCGACTTGTGCAGCGCCGAGATCAGGTTGTAATGCCCCTCGCGGTCCTTGTCGTACACCGCGACCCGCCGTTGCAGCAGCGCCGATAGCCCGGCGGGGTCGAGCGGTTCGGGCAGCTGGATCGAGAACAGCGTCTCCGCCTGGTTCAGCAGGAACCGCCCGTCGCCATCGGCACTCGCCACCAACGCCGCCCGCGCCGCATCGGTCAGGGGCAGGGGGCGGTCCTCGACCGCTTCGGCGCGCGCCAGCAATTCGTTCAGCGCGACCGCGTCGAGCCGGTGGAGGATCAGCACCTGCGCCCGGCTGAGCAACGCCGCGTTCAGTTCGAACGACGGATTCTCGGTCGTCGCCCCGACCAGCGTGACGGTGCCGTCCTCGACATAGGGCAGGAAGCCGTCCTGCTGCGCGCGGTTGAAGCGGTGGATCTCGTCCACGAACAACAGCGTGCGTTTGCCGATCCGGCCATGGTCGCGCGCTTCGGCGAACACCTTTTTCAGGTCCGCGACGCCCGAAAAGACCGCCGAAATCTGGGCATAGCGCAGGCCGACCGCGTCGGCGAGCAGTCGGGCGATCGTCGTCTTGCCGGTGCCCGGCGGGCCCCACAGGATCATCGACGACAGCTTGCCCGCCGCCACCATCCGCCCGATCGCGCCGTCCGGCCCGGTCAGGTGATCCTGCCCCACCACCTCGGGCAGCGCGGCCGGGCGCAGCCGGTCGGCCAGCGGCCCACCGGTCGGCGTGTCCTGCGGGGGCGGGGCAAAGTCGGCGAAGAGGTCGGCCATGCCGCCAATATAGGTCGCCGGTGAAAAAGCCGAAACCACCTCTTGCACACACCGGTTTAAGATATATCTTGGAGTTAAAGATATATCGGAGAATGATTATGCGATTTGGAATGGGATATGCGTCATGGACCGGCGGACCGGGCATGGATGGTCGTGGCCGGCATGGCGGGCGTCATGGCGGCGGTCCGCGCGGGCGGGTGCTGGGCGGCGACGAACTGAAGCTGGTGTTGCTGGCGCTGATCGCGGAGGCGCCGCGCCATGGTTACGACCTGATCCGCGCGGTCGAGGCCGCGACCGGCGGCGCGTATGCGCCGAGCCCCGGCGTCGTCTACCCCACGCTGACGCTGCTGACCGACATGGGCCTGATCGAGGAACAGGCGACCGAGGGTACGCGCAAGCGCTTCGCGGTGAGCGAGGCGGGGACCGCGCAACTGGCGAGCGACGCCGACCGGGTCGCCGACCTGTTCCAGCGGCTGAAGGCGCTGGGCGAACATCGCGCCCGCACCGATGCCGGCCCGATCCACCGTGCCCGTACCAACCTGCGCGCCGCGCTGCACCACCGGCTGTCGGGGGAGAATGTCGATGCGGACACGCTGCACGCCGTCGCCGCGATCCTCGACGAAGCCGCACAGAAGGTCGAACGGCTATGAGCGACTTCACGACCACCGCCGCGGTGCCGACGGCGCAGGCCAGCCGCTATCTGCAACAGCTGTGCAAGCATTGGCAGCACAACCTGACCGTCGAGTTCGACGCCGGTCACGGCACCGTCGTCTTTCCGCACGACGCGCGCGGTGCCAGCCATCCCGGCGATGCGCTGGTGACGTTCGATGCCGGTGACGACGCGTTGACCGTGCGGATCGATGCTACGTCCGCCGAACAGCTCGACGGGCTGAAGGGCGCTGTCGCCCGCCATCTCGACCGCTTCGCCTTTCGCGAGGCACCGCTGGCGTTCGACTGGCGGTGATCCCTTCGGCGCCGTCGTGCGTTTGAAGCGGATGACCGATTCGATCGATGCCCTGCGTCAGCAGATGGAAGCCGCCGCCGCCGCGATGGATTTCGAAACGGCCTCGCGGTTGCGCGACCGGATCAACCTGCTGCGCGGCGGTGCCGATGGCGAACAGGCATCGGCCGCCGACACCGCCGGGCTGACCCGCCAGCGACCCGGCGCGATGGGGCTGGGCACCAGCCGCCAGCGCGTCGAGCCACCGGCGGGGTGGAAGCCACCGAAGAAACCGGACCTGATGGTGACCCGCAAGCGGTAGCGCAGGATGGCCGGGGTTAGTGTGCAAGCCGGTCCTTCTCGTCCACCGAAGGCCGATCGAGCGGAAAGGGCTAGGCGTCACCCTGAACGACACGCCCGACCGGCTCGTCGGAATTTTCCCCACCCGGTCGAACCGATCTGCCGCCGCATCGTTACCGTTCGCATGAAGCGATATGTTGTAACTTCGCGCGGCATGCGGCATAGGATGGCGATGCGCAGCTCCACCGCCCGTTCCTGGTTGCACGAAGGTCGCCTCGATCGCGCGGGCATGATGCTGTCGGCGCTGTGTGCGGTACATTGCGTGACGACGATCGCGATCATGGCGCTGCTGGCGTCGGTCGGCGGCGCGTTGCTGCATCCCGCGATCCACGAAGTCGGGCTGATGTTCGCCGTCCTGCTCGGTATCGTCGCACTGGGCGCGGGATATGCGCGCCACGGACAGCGCCTGCCGACCGCGATCGGCGGCGTCGGCCTTGGCATCATGGCGCTCGCGCTGACGCTGCCGCACGGCCTGCCGGAAGCCATTGCGACCCTGACCGGGGTCGGTCTGCTGGCGTTCGGTCACCACCTGAACCGTCGCGCCGGCTGCTGACCCGCTTGCCGCGATCGGTCATGGTGCCTATCTCGACTCCATGGCGCACGAACATCACGAACGACACGGCACCGAATGGAACAAGGCGGCCGAGGCTGCGCTGACCCGCGCCGGCGAGCAATGGACGGCGATGCGCGCCAGCATCTTCGACGTCCTCGCCTCGTTCGACAAGCCGGCCTCCGCCTATGACATCGCCGATGCCGTGTCGAAGGCGCAGGGGCGGCGGGTCGCCCCCAACAGCGTCTATCGCATCCTCGACCTGTTCGTGAACGCCAACCTTGCGCGCCGGGTCGAAAGCGCGAACGCCTATCTGGCGAACACCCATCCCGACTGTCTGCATGACTGTATCTTCCTCGTCTGCGACCGTTGTGGGCAGACGACGCATATCGACGACGACAAGATTACCGGGACGGTCCGCGCCGCCGCATCGGGTGCCGGGTTCACTCCGGTCCGTCCCGTGATCGAAGTGCGTGGTACTTGTGCAGATTGCAACAAGGCCTGATGCTTTATCGAACCATCTGCGGCCTTTGACCGGCCGGACACGCACCAGCAATCGACAGTCGGTTCCGCCTGCGCTAGGCAAGGGTGATGGCCGATCTACTTAGCACGCCGCTGCTCGACACCGTTCACACGCCCGCCGACCTTCGCAAGCTGGCTTCCGGTGATCTGCGGCAACTCGCCGACGAACTGCGACAGGAAACCATCAGCGCGGTCGGCACCACCGGCGGCCATCTGGGCTCCGGGCTCGGCGTGGTCGAACTGACGGTCGCGATCCACTACGTCTTCGATACGCCGGCCGACCGGCTGGTGTGGGACGTCGGCCACCAATGCTACCCGCACAAGATCCTGACCGGCCGCCGCGACCGCATCCGCACGCTGCGACAGGGCGGTGGCCTGTCGGGGTTCACCAAGCGGTCCGAGAGCGAATACGACCCGTTCGGCGCGGCGCACAGCTCGACCTCGATCTCGGCGGCGCTGGGCTTCGCCGTTGCCAACAAGATCGCGGGCACGTCGGGCAAGGGCATCGCCGTGATCGGCGACGGTGCGATGTCGGCGGGCATGGCCTATGAGGCGATGAACAACGCCGAACAGGCCGGCAACCGTCTCGTCGTGATCCTCAACGACAACGACATGTCGATCGCCCCCCCGGTCGGCGGCCTGTCGGCGTACCTGTCGCGCATCGTGTCGAGCCGCGAGTTCCTCGGGCTGCGCGAGGCGTTCAAGAAGATCGCCCGCCGCCTGCCGCGCCCGTTGCACACCGCCGCGCGCAAGACCGACGAATTCGCCCGCGGCATGGCGACCGGCGGCACCTTGTTCGAGGAACTGGGCTTCTATTATGTCGGCCCGATCGACGGCCACAACCTCGATCACCTGATCCCGGTGCTCGAAAACGTCCGCGATGCCGAGGAAGGCCCGATCCTCGTCCATGTCGTGACCAAGAAGGGCAAGGGCTACGCCCCGGCCGAGGCCGCGGCCGACAAATATCACGGCGTCCAGAAGTTCGACGTCATCACCGGCACGCAGGTCAAGGCACCGGTCGGTCCGCCGCAGTACCAGAACGTGTTCGGCCATACGCTCAGCAAGCTGGCCGACAGCGACGACCGTATCTGCGCGATCACCGCCGCCATGCCCTCGGGCACCGGGCTCGACCGGTTCGCGAAGGAACATGGCGACCGTTTCTTCGACGTCGGCATCGCCGAACAACATGCGGTGACCTTCGCCGCCGGCCTCGCCGCGCAGGGGATGCGGCCGTTTTGCGCGATCTATTCGACCTTCCTGCAGCGCGCCTATGACCAGGTCGTCCACGATGTCTGTATCCAGAATCTGCCGGTGCGCTTCGCGATCGACCGCGCTGGCCTGGTCGGCGCCGACGGCGCGACCCATGCCGGCAGCTTCGACGTGACCTATCTCGCCACGCTGCCCAACATGGTCGTCATGGCGGCGGCGGACGAGGCGGAACTGGTCCACATGACCTATACCGCCGCGCAATACGACGCGGGGCCGATCGCGGTGCGCTATCCGCGCGGTAACGGTGTCGGCGTGGCGCTGCCCGAGGTTCCGCAGAAGCTGGAGATCGGCAAGGGCCGGCTGGTGCGCGAAGGGCACAAGGTCGCGATCCTGTCGCTCGGCACGCGGCTGGAGGAAGCGCTCAAGGCCGCCGACGCGCTGGAGGCAAAGGGGCTGTCGACGACCGTCGCCGACCTGCGCTTCGCCAAGCCGCTCGACGAAGCGCTGATCCGCCGCCTGCTGACCAGCCACGAGGTCGCGGTGACTGTCGAGGAAGGCGCCGTCGGCGGTCTCGGCGCGCACGTCCTGACCTTCGCCAGCGACACCGGCCTGATCGACGCCGGCCTGAAACTGCGCACGATGCGTCTGCCCGACACGTTCCAGGATCAGAACAACCCCCAGAAGCAGTATGACGAAGCCGGCCTGAACGCGCCGCAGATCGTCGACACCGTGTTGCACGCGCTGCGCTGGAACGAGAGCGGAGCGACCGAAGTCCGCGCATGACGGGTGCGCAGAAGGCGGCGGCGATCATCGCGCTGGCAGTGATCGCGCTCGGCTGGTTCAACTGGCGGATGTGGCGCCAGTTTCGCGCTGCCAGGGCGTATCGTGCCGGCTGGAGTGCGGCGGATTGCGACGCGATGCTCGCCGACGCCGGCGTATCGCCGGAGATCGCCGCGCTGACCCGCGAACTGATCGCGTCCTGTTATGGCGCGGACGTCGTGCCGCATCCCGACGATGACTTCGCCTGCTTCCTGATGATCGATGAAGCAGAGGTCGCGGACCTGGTCGGGGCCGGGCGGGAGCGGCTGGGTCTGCCGTTGCCGACGCAGCACGATCCGGTCGAACTGCCGCCGATGAAGGACGTGCGCGACCTCGCGGTGTATCTCGAGTCGGTTGTCACGATCGGACGGACCGCTTAGTTTCCCGGGTGAAGGAGACTGGCGGTGAAGGTGGAAAAAGTCGGAGGCAAACTCACCGTCGTAATACCCGAAGACGTGGCGGAAACGCTTGGTCTGCACGAAGGGGATACGGTGGAGGTGCGGCGGAGCGAAGAGGTTCCGCACCGGCTGAGCGAGGCGGCGCTGTCGACCCTGCGCGCGCGCATGACCGCGTTGTCGCGCCCGTTACCGGAAGGCTATCGTTTCGATCGCGAAGAAGCGAACGCGCGGTAGTGCGGGCGTTCCTCGACACCAATGTCCTGCTGTACGCTTTCGTCGACGACGTCCGTCGTCCCGAGGCGCAACAACTGCTTGATGGAACAGCCATCATCAGCGTGCAGTGCCTCAACGAATTCGCGACCGTTTCCCTGCGCAAGCAGCGGGTCGAGTGGATCGAGATACGCGAACGTATCGACCTGATCCGGACCGGCACGGCGCACATCGTTCCGCTGACCGACGCCATCCATCGCGACGGTCTGCGCATCGCCGAACGCTACCGCCTGTCGATCTACGACAGCATGATCGCCGCCGCCGCGCTTTCCGCCGGTTGCGACCGGTTATGGAGCGAAGACCTCCACCACGATCTCGTCATCGACGACCGGTTGCGGGTCGCCAACCCGTTTCGCTGACTATCGCAGGAACTGTCCTTGCGCGGCATCCGTCGCGTTGATCGCCAGCACCGACCGCGCGTCGCTGGGATGGCGGATATGGCCGTGGCCGTCGCCCGAGGCGGCGATCACCCGATCGAGCAGTTCCTGCCCCTCTTCCCACCAGCCGATGCCGCTGGCGGCGTTCAGATGCCCCTGCGCACCGGCGTCGACGAAATGGCTGCCCCAATCGACCGCCATCGAATGTGCGCGCTCGATCGACACCCACGGATCGTCGGTCGATGCGACGACCAGCGAGGGGAAGGGCAGGGCGAAGCGCGGCGTGGGGGCGAAACCCTGCAACTCGCTCGGCGCGCCGGGGCGATCGACGTCGGCCGGCGCCACCAGCAGCGCGCCCGCCACCGGCCAGCCATAGGGCTGTCCCGACAACTGCGCCCACCACGCCACCGCGAGGCAGCCGAGCGAATGCGCGGCCAGCACCACCGGCGCCTGCGCCTGCCGGATCGCCTGGTCGAGCTTCGTCACCCAGGCGTTGCGCAACGGCCGCGACCACAGCCCCAGTTCGACCCGCGCGGTGTCCGGACGCGACTGTTCCCACAAGGTCTGCCAATGCGACGGGCCGGAGCCGTTCAGGCCGGGCACGGTCAGCACCGTCGGCATGCTGGTCGGGAGCGTCGAGAATTGTCCCATCGTCGCTCTCCTGCGCATCGTGGTTCGAAACGTGGAAAGCCGGCCCGTCAGCTTAAGGGGGGATCGGATCCGGGCTGGCTTCCCAACCGCCAACATATTCCTACTCGTTAGATAGGCAATAGATGATCGACCAAGCGATGACGGCTTGCGACGGGCGGAAAGCCGCGCCATGCGGGGCCATGGCAAAACAACGTGCGGACCAGATGCTCGTCGATCGCGGCCTCGCCGAAAGCCGGACGCGCGCGCAGGCGCTCATCATGGCCGGGCTGGTGTTCGTCGGCGATCGCAAGGTCGAGAAGGCCGGGCAGCAGGTCGCCGACGACGTCGCGCTCGACGTGCGCGGGCGCGATCACCCGTGGGTGTCGCGCGGCGGAATCAAGCTGGCGCACGGGCTCGACCGGTTCGGCTGGGACGTGGCGGGCGCGGTGGCGATCGACGTGGGATCATCGACCGGCGGCTTCACCGACGTGTTGCTCACTCGCGGCGCCGAACGGGTCTATGCGGTCGACAGCGGCACCAACCAGCTGGCGTGGAAACTGCGCCAGGACCCGCGCGTCGTCGTTCTGGAGCAACTGAGCGCCCGCCTGCTGACCGACGCCCATATCCCCGAACCCGTCGATCTGGTCGTGTGCGACGCCAGTTTCATCGCCCTGTCGAAGGTGCTGGCGGTGCCGCTGCGTTTCGTGAAGCCCGCCGGCCGCCTGCTAGCACTCATCAAGCCGCAGTTCGAAGCGGGGCGCGAGGAGGTCGGCAAGGGCGGCGTCGTCCGCGATGCAGCCGTTCACGACCGCGTCTGTGCGCAAGTCGCCGCATGGTTGACCACCCTTGGCTGGCAGGTCGAAGGGGTCGATCGCAGCCCGATTACTGGCCCGGAGGGCAATATCGAGTTCCTGATTGCTGCATATGCGCCCGAATCGGGCGGTTTGTCTTGCAATGATGCATCGCACACATCAAGCAATGCGCCCTGAGCGGCGGCGCGACGGGTGCTGCCTGTGCTGGGGGACGGGATGAGCGAGATCGCGTCGAAGTGGCAGTTGCGATCGGGGTTTCTGCGGCGGGCCGTGGTATGCGTGCCTGCCATCCTGCTGCTGGGTTTCACGTCGGGGCAACTGGTCGTCGCGGGGGACGCGAACGGCTGGTACCGGATGCTCGACCTGCCGGCGATCCGGCCGCCGAACTGGGCGTTCCCGGTCGTGTGGACGATCCTCTACCTGATGATGGGCTTCGCGCTGGCGATCGTCCTCAACGCCCGCGGCGCGCGCGGGCGCGGCATCGCCATCGCGCTGTTCGCGGTGCAACTGGCGATGAACCTCGTCTGGTCGCCGCTGTTCTTCGGCGCGCATCAGGTGACGTTGGCGCTGTACCTGATCCTCGCGCTGTTCGCGACGGCGACCGCGACCACCTTCGCCTTTGGTCGTGTCCGGCCGCTCGCGGCGTGGCTGCTGGTGCCGTATCTGGTGTGGCTGGTGATCGCATCGGCACTGAACTGGCAGATCGATCGGCGCAATCCCGATGCCGAAACCCTTGTGCCGCCGGCCCATTCCACCCAAATCGCACTTTAGAGAGGGGCGGGCGTATCCGTCGCCCGACCAACCGGAAGGATTTTCCATGCAGTCCGACAATCGCCTGTTCGACGATTTCGCCAAGTTCGTGAACGGCGCGGCCGGCACCATCGCCGGCATGGCGCGCGAGGGCGAGGCCGCTGCCCGCGAGCGGGCCAAGACCTTTCTCGGCGGCATGGATTTCGTCGGCCGCGACGAGTTCGAGGTCGTGAAGGCGATGGCCGTCGCCGCCCGTGACGAGGCCGACGCGCTGCGCGCCCGGCTCGACGCGCTGGAAGGCAAGGCGACCGCCGCATCGCCGCTCGACCGCGAACCCGCCGACAGCCCGGGTGCCGGCGAAGGCGCGCTCTGAACGCACTGCCCCCCCGTCGCACGCCGTGACGCGTGACGGGGGCGACGCGAGCGACTACAGACGTGGGGATGATATTGGACGAAGTGGAAGAGGACGGCGACGACGCCGTGCCGATCGACACGCTGGAGCGCTATTTCGCGGCGCACGGCTGGAAGCACGAGCGTGACGGCGACGAGATCGTCGCCAATGTGAAGGGCAGCTGGACCGAGTTCGAACTCCGCGCGATCTGGCGCGGGGAGGACGGCGTGCTACAATTCCTCGCGCTGCCCGACGTCCGTGTCGCCGACGAACGCCGCGCCGCGATCTATGAAACGATCGGCCTCATCAACGAACAGCTGTGGATCGGCCATTTCGAACTGTGGTCGTCGAGCGGTATCCTGCTCTATCGCCACGCCGCGATGCTGGGCGAGGAGCCGGTGCTGACGATCGATCAGGCCGAACTGATGATCGACGCCGCGATCGACGAATGCGAACGCTTCTACCCGGTGTTCCAGTTCGTCCTGTGGGGCGGCAAGAGCCCCAAGGAAGCGATCGCCGCGTCGATGATCGAGACGCAGGGCGAGGCATGATGCACCTGCCCGGACCGTTGTGGCTGATCGGCTGCGGCAACATGGGCGGCGCGATGCTGGAACGCTGGGTCGCCGACGGGATCGACCCGGTGGCGGTGACCGTCGTCACCCGCACCCCGCGCGACCTGCCGGCCGGGGTGACCCACGCGACGACGATGCCGCAGGACGGTCCGCCCGCGATCGTCGTGCTGACGATCAAGCCGCAGCAGCTGGACGACATCGCACCCGCCCTCGCGCCGCGTATCGCTGGTGCGCCGCTGCTGGTCTCGATCCTCGCCGGGGTCGACGAAACGGCGCTCGCCGCGCGGTTCGACGTCGCCACCGTCGTTCGCGCCATGCCCAACCTGCCGGTCGCGATCGGGCAGGGGGTGGTGACGCTCCATTCGCACGGCACCGATGCGGCGGCGAAGACGCTCGCCGCCGGGCTGATGGCCCCGCTCGGGCTGGTCGAATGGATCGACGACGCCGCGCTGTTCGACGCGGTCACCGCGCTGTCGGGCTGCGGGCCCGGCTTCGTGTTCCGCTTCATCGACGCGATGGCCGCCGCCGGCACCGCGCTCGGCCTGCCCGCCGATCAGGCGCAGCGCCTTGCCATCGCCACCGTACGGGGATCCGCGACGATGGCCGCCGGCGCCGACGTCTCGCCCGCGATTCTCGCCGACCGTGTCGCCAGCCCCGGCGGCTCGACCCGGCAGGGGCTGAACGTCCTCGACGACGGCGATGCCCTCAAGCGCCTGATGGCCGCCACGCTCGCCGCATCCGAACGCCGCAATGCGGAGATGGCGGCGGCAGCGCGCTAGAATTTGAACCATCTCTTTTGAAACGGGCGTCATCCCAGCGAAGGCTGGGATCTCCCGGTGGTAGCGCGCAGCAGGAGCCGATGGAGACCCAAGCCTTCGCTGGGGTGACGTTTAAAGTCGGATGGATCAAACTCAAGAATCCCGACCGGAACGTCACTCCGGCGAAGGCCGGGGTTTCGGGCGACTTCGGTCCCGCCAAGAGGGATGCCGGCCTTACCGCCCCAGCGCGGCCACCGCCGCCTTGTCGCCGGCCGGGATCAGCCCCTCCAGCACGGCCCAGAAGCCGCTGACCGCATCCTGCCCCGCCCCCGAATAGGCGCGCGACAGCCTGGCGTTGAGCATCTCGTACAGCCGCGCCTCCAGCGCCTGTCCCTCCGCCGTCAGCTTCAGCAAGCGCTGCCGCGCGTCGCGATCGCCCGCACGGCTTTCCACCAGCCCGCGCGCCGACAGGTCGTTCAGCACCCGGCCGAGCGACTGTTTGGTGATCGCGAGCAACCGCAACAGCTCGCTAACCGACAGATCGGGTCGCCGTGCGATGAAGTACAGCGCGCGGTGGTGCGCCCGCCCCAGATTCTGCGCCGCCAGTTCCTCGTCGATCGTCCGCGTCAGGTGGCTGTAACCGAAATAGAGCAGCTCGATTCCCCGCCGGACCTCCGCCTCGCGCAGGAACAGGGCGGAGGCGGCGACGGGTTGGGCGGGTGACAATGGGGCAGTCATGTTGACCATTTGTGCCATCCGTCCTACGCCACCGCAAGCATTCATCCATGAGGACGCCATGACGCAGCCGAGCTTCGCCTTCGAACCACATGCGACCCCGGTCGCGGCGAGCGAGCGGGCCGCGCGGATAGTAAATCCCGGTTTCGGACGCGTCTTCACCGACCATATGGCAACGGTCCGCTGGTCGGACGACAAGGGCTGGCACGATGCGAAGATCACCGCGCGCGCGCCGATCGTCCTGGACCCTGCCGCCGCCGTACTCCACTATGCGCAGGAAATCTTCGAAGGGCTCAAGGCCTATGCGCTGCCCGATGGCGGCGTCGCGCTGTTCCGCCCCGAACAGAATGCCGCGCGCTTCCGCCGTTCGGCGCACCGCCTTGCCATGGCCGAGCTGCCCGAGGACCTGTTCGTCGAATCGTGCCGCGAACTGGTGCTGGCGGAGCGCGACTGGATTCCGGCCGGGGAGGGCAGCGCGCTGTATCTGCGCCCGTTCATGATCGCGAGCGAGACGTTCCTCGGCGTGAAGCCCTCGGCCGAATATCTCTACTGCGTCATCGCCTCGGCGGTAGGCAATTACTGGCCCGGCGGCGCGAGGAGCGTGTCGCTATGGGTATCGAAGGAATTCACCCGTGCGGCCCCCGGCGGCACCGGTGACGCCAAATGCGGCGGCAACTATGCCGCCAGCCTGCTCGCCCAGTCGGAGGCGATCCGGCAGGGTTGCGACCAGGTCGTATTCCTCGACGCGGTCGAGCGCCGCTGGGTCGAGGAACTGGGCGGCATGAACATCTTCTTCGTGTTCGACGACGGCACGATGCTGACCCCGCCGCTGACCGGCACCATCCTGCCCGGCATCACCCGCGATTCGATCCTGACGCTGGCGCGCGACGCCGGGATCACCGTGCGCGAGGAACGCTATTCGATCGATCAGTGGCAGGCCGACGCCGCCAGCGGCCGTCTGGTCGAAGCCTTCGCCTGTGGCACCGCCGCGGTGGTGACGCCGATCGGCAAGGTATCGTCGGCGGACTTCGCGTTCCAGATCGGCGACGGCCAGCCGGGCGAGCGGACACGGGCGTTGCTCAAGCAGCTGACCGACATCCAGCGCGGCCGGAGCAACGATCCGCACGGGTGGTTGCAGCGGATCGGGTGAGGGGGCGAAGCCTTCATTTCCGATATCTCTACCCATCCGTTTGGTTCGAGCGCAGGTTCGAGCCTGTCGAGAACCGAAGTCGAGAACGGGTTGCCCCAAGCGACCCGTTCTCGACCGACGCTTCTCGACCAGCGCAGCGCCTGCCCGGAGCAACAGCCGCAGGCAGGCAGTCGAAGGGGCTACGCAGGACGAACGGACCCATCCAACGTCATCCTGTTTTACCCGACCACCCGCTTGTAATAATGGAACGGCAGGTAACTGGCGACATGCGTCCAGCCCTGTGCCTCTAGCCGCACGGAATCGCTGCCTGTGCCGATCCGGCGGCAATATTCCCACACCCGGTCGCCCGGCCGCAGGATCAGCGTCAGCACGCCCAGCGCGATTAGTTCGTTCCCGCGGCGCCCTTCCTCGGCGAGGATGCGCATCTCGTTGAACGCCGTCGCCCCGGTGCGAACGAAAGTCGCGCCGTCCGCTTCGCCGTCTTCACTGTCGTTCGCCAGCCGCCGGAAGCGCTGCTGCGCCGCCTGCTTGCTGATGCCCAGGGTATCGCCGATCTCGGTCCAGCTCATGTCGGCCCGGCGCGCAGCATCGATCCAGCGGTGCAGGCCCAGCCGGGCTTCGTCGGCCACGACGTGCGCCGCCACGATCGCGTCAGCAAAGTCGGCCTTGCCCTCGCCGGCGAACGCGGGTTGACGATCCGCCGCCCATTCGAGCACGATCGACGCCGTCCGAGACCGCAGCGCCTGTTCTTCCTGTATCTGCATTCGACTCTCCGTCAATGATGATTTGACGATTGGTCAATCCATTATTGACGGCTTACTGTCAACACGGTGTTGACGGTTTATAGCACCTCGAACAATCCCGCAGCCCCCATGCCGCCACCGACGCACATGGTCACCACGACATATTTCGCCCCGCGCCGCTTGCCCTCGATCAGCGCATGGCCGGTCATGCGCGCGCCCGACATGCCATAGGGGTGGCCGATCGCGATCGCCCCGCCATTCACGTTCAGCCGATCGTTCGGGACACCCAGCACGTCCTGGCAATGCAGCACCTGCACCGCGAACGCCTCGTTCAATTCCCACAGTCCGACATCGTCGACGGTCAGGCCGAATCGTTCGAGCAGCCTGGGCACGGCATGGACCGGGCCGATGCCCATCTCGTCGGGCTTCGTACCGGCCACCGCCATGCCGACGTAGCGGCCGAGCGGCTGCAAGCCCCGCGCCGCCGCGACCGACTCCTCCATCACGACGCACGCCGACGACCCGTCCGACAACTGGCTGGCATTGCCCGCGGTGATGACCGCCTGTTCGCCCAGCACGGGCTTGAGCGCCTGCAACCCCTCCAGCGTCGTGTCGGCGCGGTTGCCCTCGTCCTTCGTCAGCGTGACCTCGCGGGTCGATATTTCCTTGGTCGCCTTGTCGACGACGTTCATCGTCGCAGTGACCGGGATCAGTTCCGCGTCGAACCGTCCGGCGGCCTGCGCCGCGGCGGTGCGCTGTTGCGACTGGAGCGCATAGGCGTCCTGCCGCTCGCGGGAGATGCCATAGCGCTGCGCGACGATCTCTGCGGTCTGCAGCATAGGCATGTAGATGTCGGCGTGCATCGCCAGCAGTTCGGGATCGGGCGCGACGCGCATCTGCGGCGTCTGGACGAGACTGATCGATTCCATGCCGCCCGCGACGCAGATGTCCATGCGGTCGTGGACGATCTGCTTGGCGGCGGTTGCGATCGCCATCAGTCCGCTGGCGCATTGCCGGTCGATCGACATGCCGGGCACGGTGATCGGCAGCCCGGCGCGCAGCGCGGCGTTGCGCGCGATGTTGTTCGCCTGATGCCCCTGCTGCATCGCCGCGCCCAGCAGCACGTCGCCGACCTCCGCGCCGTCGATGCCGGCACGTTCGATCGCCGCACGGATCGCATGGGCGGCCAGCGTCGGCGCGGGCAGGTTGTTGAGCGCCCCGCGATAGGCGCGGCCGATGGGGGTACGCGCGGTCGAGACGATAACGGCGGAGCGCATGCCTAAATCCTTGTTCCGGTGAAGATCTGGCTGATCCATTCGGCGATCAGCGCGGGTTTGTCGGTGCCGTCGACCTCGACGGCATACTCGATCGTCTGCTGCCACCGGCCCGGCCGCTTCTCGGCCATCGCCAGCAGGGTGAAGCGTCCGCGGATGCGGCTGCCGGCGCGGACGGGGGACAGGAACCGGGTGCGGTCGCCGCCATAGTTCACGCCCATCAGTGCGCCCGCGATGGCGGGCTGGTCGCTTATCGCCGCCAGCCTCGGCATCAGCGACAGCAGCAGGAATCCGTGCGCGATCGTACCGCCGAACGGCGTGGCGGCGGCGGCCTGCGGATCGACATGGATGAACTGGCGGTCGCCGGTCGCCTCCGCAAAGGCGTCGATCATCGTCTGGGTCAGCACCAGCCAGTCGGAATGCCACACTGTGCCGATCTGCCCGGCCATCTCCTCCGCCGCGATTTCCGCCACGCGCGCATCCTCATCCGTTATGCGAACGGTTGTAGCGCGGACCGGTCCCGCCGCCAAGCATTTCCGGACCGAGAACAGGAAAAACGTTCATCCAGTCACTGATCAGCCAGACCCTATGTTCGAAAAATGCTACGGACGTGCGGGTTACGGATCGACGATCGTCCCGTCCGCCCGCGCGCTCAGGTTTACCTGCGTCGGATAGGCGATCTCGATCCCCTCAGCGGCGAAGCGGCGCAGGATGGCGATGCCGACCGCGGTGCGCCCGTCGTAGAAGGCGGCATAGTCCGCGCCGGTCGAATCGAACAGCAGCTCGAAATCGATGCTCGACGCGCCGAACCCGATCAGCCCGCAGCGCACGAACACCCGTTCCTCGCCTTCGACCACCGCGCGCAGCAGCGCGGGGATGCGGGCGCAGGTCTCGGCATCGGTCTGGTACGTCACGCCGATCACGAATGACGCCCGGCGGTGCGCGCGGCGGGTGTTGTTGGTGATTTCCTTGTCGAGCAGGTTCTTGTTCGAAATGATCCGCTCCTCGCCGGTGACGGAGCGGATGCGCGTCGATTTCAGCCCGATCTCGGCGATCGATCCGTTGGTCTGGTCGTAGCTGACATTGTCGCCGCGGCGGAACGGCTTGTCGAAGATGATCGACAACGCGGCGAACAGGTCGGCGAAGATGCCCTGCGCCGCAAGGCCGATGGCGATGCCGCCGACGCCCAGCCCGGCGACGAGGCCGGTTACGTTCACCCCGAGATTGTCGAGCACGACGATCAGCGCGATCGCGAACAGCGCGAAGGTGACCAGCAGCCGGATCAGCCCCATCGCCGATGCCAGCGCCTCGCCATGATAATGGTCGCTCGCCGTCCGCCGCTCGACCGCGCCCAAAATCACCTCGCGCGCCCAGATCGCCGCTTGGAACACCGCAGCAACGGTGAACAGGAACTCGATCGTCCGGGTTACCATCGGCGGCGCGCTGGTATAGCCGTCGACCAGCTTGGCGGCGAGCATCACCATGAAGAACAGCCCGGTCCGCCCGATCGCGCGCGCGACCACGCTGCCCCATCCGGCGCGGTCGTCCCTCGCCAGCTTCATCCCCCAGCGCCGCACCAGCAGCAGCACCAGCACGATCGCCACGCCGATGCCCAGCGCCACGAGCACCTGCAACCAGTTGTCGGCGATCCACCGCGCGCTGTCCTGCAACAGCAGCCGCGCCTGCGCCTGCGCCTGATCGGTGTTGAAGCTCTTTTCTACCGTCGCGGCGGGCGGTGCGGTGTTGGTAGTCATGTGGTCCTCTCAGGCGGCGGCGGCGACGTCGTCATGCGCCTCCAGCAACGCGATCAGCCCGCGTTCGTGACGGCTGAGATGCCGTGCCGATCGCGGCAGGCGCAGCGTTTCGCGAAACGCGCTCTGCCCGTCCTTCACCAGCGTCACCAGCAGCGGATGGACATAGGATTTTCGCGCGATGGCGGGGGTGTTGCCCAGTGCATCGACGACCGGACCCAGCATCGTCTTCAGGCTGATATCGTCCGCTGCCTCGGCCAGCGAGGTGAAGGCCAGCACGCTCGCGCCCCAGGTCCGGAAATGCTTGGCGGTGAAGTCGTCGCCCATCGCCGCGCGGATATAGGCGTTGACGTCGCTGGAGGTGACCGGATGCGTCTCACCCACATCGTCGATCCAGCGGAACAGGTGCTGCCCGGGCAGGTCCTGGCACTTGCGCACGAAGCTGGCGAGCGAGCGGTCGGTGATCGTCAGCACCCGCATCTTGCCCGACTTCGCGCGATATTGCAGTTTCAGCTTCGTGCCGGTCAGCTTCGCATGGCGCTTGCGCAGCGTCGTCGCGCCGAAGCTCTTGTTCACCCGCGCATAGCCTTCGTTGCCGACGCGCACCCGGCCCAGATCGAGCAGACGTACCACCGCCGCCACCGCGCGTTCGCGGCTGAGCACGCGCCTGGCGAGGTCGCGCTCCACCTGCGCGCGCAGCTTCGGCAACTTGCGTCCGAACGCCGCGCACCGGTCATATTTCGCCGTTTCCTGCGCCTCGCGGAAATCGACGTGATAGCGATATTGCTTGCGGCCCTTTTCGTCCCATCCGATCGCCTGGATATGGCCGGTCGGGTCGGGGCAGAACCATGCGTCGCGGTAGGCGGGGGGCAGGCCGATGCGGTTCAGCCGGTCGATCTCTTCGCGGTCGGTGATCCGGTCGCCATCGGCATCGTAATAGCCCCAGCCGCGCGTCAGCTTGCGCCGGGAAATGCCGGGCGCCTCGCAATCGGAAAACACGCAACCGGCGGGGCAGGGGAGGTCGTCGTCGGCGGCTGGTTCCATCGGGCTGTCCCTGCGATTGACCTGATGAATGTTCGGCTCGTCGCTTCGTTCCGGAACCCGCCCGATGCCGACCGGTTAGGGACCGGACCACGCCCCAGGAGATTACCGATGGCCGACCTCGCCAATGCCCGCGTCCTGATCCTCGCCACCGACGGGTTCGAGGAATCCGAATTGTTCGACCCGCGTCAGGCGCTGCTGGATGCCGGCGCGCAGGTAACGCTCGCCTCGATCGGGACCGATCCGATCCAGGGCGTCGTCAACGACAGCGAAGCGGCGCGCAAGATCACGCCGGACCTGACGCTCGACGATGTCGATACCGAGGAATTCGACATGCTGCTGCTGCCCGGCGGCGTCGGCAATCCCGACAAGCTGCGCATGGAGGAACGCGCGGTGGAGATCGTCAGCGAATTCATGGACGACGGCAAGATCGTCGCCGCGATCTGCCACGCCCCGTGGCTGCTGGTCGAGGCGGACGTCGTCGACGGCCGCCGCCTGACCAGCTGGCCCTCGGTCCGCACCGACCTCGAAAATGCCGGTGCCGACGTGGTCGACGAAGAGGTAGTGATCGACGGCAACCTCATCACCAGCCGCAAGCCCGACGACATCCCAGCCTTTTCGAAAGCGGTGATCGAGGCGCTGCAAAGCGAGCTGGCGGAGGCGTGAGGTGAGGGGGCGGGCTGCGGCGTGCCCCATGCCGTACCCCCGCGAAGGCGGGGGTCCAGGGCAGCAGACGCTATCGTCGCGTTCCGGGCTCTGGACCCCCGCCTGCGCGGGGGTACGTGGCTCGGAGGACAAACGTTAGCCACCACACACGTCATCCCAGCGAAGGCTGGGATCTTCCTGTGATAGCGTGCAGCAGGAGCCGATGGAGACCCCAGCCTTCGCTGGGGTGACGTCTCCATGCGGATGGATCAAACTCTAGCCGCGGGGGGCCCCAGCCTGTGCTGGGGCGACGTTTCCTTCAAAATGCCAGGCCGCCACACGTCACGCCGGGCTTGACCCGGGGTGACGCTTCTTTCTCAACCGTCGCAGGAGAAGCGGGACCCCGGATCAAGTCCGGGGTGACGGCGGTAACGCTACGCCACCGCCACCCGCCTGCGGTCCCCGACCCGGTTCAACCACCCCTGCGCCGGCCGCTCGACCCCGCGATACAGCAGTTCCGACGACGCGATCACCGCGACGACATACAGCGCCAGCACCCAGACCGGCGCATTGGCCGCATCGTCGACCAGCAGCAGCTTGAACACGAACCACAGCAGGAAATGGCCGAGATAGGTCGCATAGCTGATCTCGCCCAGCCGATAGAGCGGCCACCATTCCAGCGGATTGCCGCGCCGGTTCGACGTGATCCCCAGCGCCAGCAACAGGCACGCCAGCGCGGGCGGCAGCGCATAGGCTTCGGGCAGCAGCTTCAATCCCCATGCCGCGACCAGCGCCAGCGCCAGCACGCCGGCGATTGCCGCCACCCCGTCGCGCTGTTGCCATCGCAGCCACAGCGCGCCGATCGCGGTCCCCGCCGCGAACTGGAGCACGCAGCGCGCCACCGCAAAGCGTTGCAGGTCGCTCCCCAGCCCGTCCTGGCCGGCAAAGGGCAGGATGCCGACCAGCAGCACCGCGACGAAGGCGACCAGTACGACGCCCGGCACCCGCCGCCAGTCGAACGCCACCGCCAGCAGCGGGAACAGCAGGTACGCGGCGGACTCGGCGCTGATCGACCATGCCGGGTCGTTCCACGCCAGCGGGTCGGTCATGCCCCAGCTTTGCAGCAGCACGATATGCAGCGGCAATTCGGCGAACGGGAAGCGGTCGATGTTGCGTCCGCTCGCCGCCAGCACCACCGCCAGCAGGACCGCGCATCCCAGCACGAACAGGTGCAGCGGCCAGATGCGCGCCATCCGTTTCCACAGGAACCGTCCGGCGACCGGAAATCCGCCCTCGCCGAACCGCTTGCCCCATGACAGCCAGATCACGAAGCCCGACAGAAGGAAAAAGAAATCGACCGCCAGATACCCCTTGGCGATCGCCGATTCGATCGCCGGATGCATCTCCGCCATCGATCCGCGCAGGTGGAACAGCACCACCCACCATGCGGCGAGGCCGCGCGCGCCGGTCAGCGCCTTCAATTCGTTCATGCCGCTACCGCCCCCTTCTTGCGTCGCTGGATCGGGCTCCATGCCTGTTCGCTCCGCTTGCGCGCCAGATAGGTGTCGAGCCCGATCTGCGCGCCGATCAGCATGAAGACGAACGGCTGGAAGGCGATCGCCACGAAATTCGCGCCGAACAGATAGACCACGTGTCCGTTCTGCAGCGCGGCGGCCAGCGGCACGACCCACGCGTCCTCTTCGCCCGCCTTCGCATAGCGCCGCCGCAGCACTTCCATCCGGAACAGCCCGCCCAGATTGATCGCCAGCCACAGCAACAGCCCCGGATAGCCCTGTTCGCCCAGCATCTCGAAATAGGCCGAATGATAGGCGCGACCGGCATCGACCTCGAGGCTGCGCTCGACCGTCCGGTTGGCGCCTTCGCCGACCACCGCGACCTTTTCATAGCGGATGCGGTTCTGGAGATAGGCGACGAACCCCCCGCCGAACGGATTGTCCTGCACATAGTCCAGCGTCCACATCCACACCGCCAGCCGGGTCGATGCCGACGCATCCGATTGATAGGTGCCGATCGTCTCCATCCGCTGGGTGAAGGCCGACGGCAGGAACGGCACCGCCATCACCGCCGCCGCGCCGGCCATCGCCAGATAGGTCAGCCGCCGCTTCACGTCGCGCAGCATCAGCACGCCGAGCAGGACGATGCACAGCAGGCCGGTCCGCGTCGACGTGCCGACCGGGATCAGCAGGCACGAGAATATCAGGGCATAGCAGAAGGCGCGCACCCGCCAGTCGGGGGCGAACACCGTGCCGAACTTGCTGAACCACAGGATCAGCGGGATGATCGCGATCGCCACGGTCGAGATCGTCGATCCTTCGTACAGCCCGGCATTGTTCGACACCATCAGGTTCAGCTCGCCATAGCCGCCGCCCGATCCCAGCGTCTTGATCCCGCCGACGATGATGATCGACGCCGCCGACAGCACCATGAACAGCAGCAGCGATTCGATGCGCAGCCTGGTCCTGAGCGTCAGCGGCAGGAAGATCGCGAAGGCCAGGGCCTTCCACACCCATTCCCATTTGAACTGTGCCTCGACCGGGAAGTCGGCGGTCTTGGTCGTCCACAGGCAATAGAGCAGCAGCGCCAGCATCAGCCCCTGTCGCGGGGCGAGCCGCGTATCGCGCTTGTCGTCGACCACCGCCCACGCCAGCACCGCCAGCCCGCACGCGATCAGCGAGATCGGGATCGAATTGAGCAGCAGATAGGTCAGCCGCTGCGGCGACACGATGTCGATATAGACATAGGTCAGCACGAACACGAACGGCTTTCGGAAACCGGCCGCGAACAGTGCACCGAGGAAGGCGACGAAGACGAGGTCACGCACCGAAGCGATCCCGCCCCTTGCGCGGGTTGTCGTCGCGCACCCGCTCGTCGTCGAGGTCGCTCCGCCGCAGCAACCGCCATGCCGCGACCAGCATCAGGAGGTGGGTCAGCCCCAGCGAGAAATTGTCGATCATCGGCCGGACCCTTCGCGTACCCCCCAGCGATAACCGACACGGGTTGATGCGACGTTAAGCGCACGGGCGGGCAGGAGCCAAGCGTGGGGTGTTTCCCACGCAACCCGATCGTCATCCCGGCGAAGGCCGGGATCTCCCGGTAATGGCGCGCGCGCCTCGCCGCGAAAGGCCCCGGCCTTCGCCGGGGCGACGCCGGCGAGGATCGGTACTCTACCCCCGCGCGATCCGCAGATACGCATCCAGCACCGACTGGTTCGCGCTGTCCCACCGATATTCCTTGGCGGCATCATGCCCCGCCAGCCCCATGCGCCAGCGCAGATCGGCATCCTCGCACAGTCGCGCGATCGCATCGGCATAGGCGGGCACGTCGCGCGGCGGCACGAGGAAACCGGTGGTGCGGTCCTCGACCATGCCGAACGCGCCGGTCGCCCGCGCGGCGACGACGGGCACGCCGGCCGCCATCGCCTCCAGCGTGACGTTGCCGAACGTCTCGGTGATCGACGGGTTGAAGAACACGTCCATCGACGCGACCGCCCGGCCCAGATCGTCGCCCGCCTGGAACCCGGCGAACACCGCATGCGGCACGCGCTCGGCGAACCAGTCGCGCGCCGGGCCTTCCCCGATCACGAGGATGCGGTGCCTGACGCCGCGACGCTGCAACTCGGTCGCGACCTCCGAAAAGACGTCGAGCCCCTTTTCCAGCACCAGCCGCCCGAGGAAGCTCACCGCCACCTCGTCGTCGCCGATGCCCAGCGACCGGCGCCAGTCGAGGTCGCGCATCGCCGGGCTGAACCGCTGATGGTCGACGCCGCGCGACCAGATGCCGATGGGGGAGCCGACCCCCCATTCGCGCAGCAGGTCGGCCATGCCGCGTCCGGGCACCATCACCTGATCGGCGCGGTTGTAGAACCGCTTCGACAGCGCGACCGCCACGGGTTCGAGAAAGCCGATGCCGTAATATTGCGGATAGGTTTCGAACCGGGTGTGGAGCGAGGCGAGGGTCGCGATCCCCTGCGTCCGGGCCCAGCTGAGCGCGCGGTGGCCGAGGATGTCGGGCGCGCTGACATGGACGACGTTCGGCGCGAACGCGGTCAGGTCGGCACGGGTCTTCGCGGTCAGCCCGCGCGCCAGCTTGTATTCGCCGCGCCCGCCCGGCATCCCGTAGGCGGGCACGCTGACCAGATCGCCGGTCGGGGGAAAGGCGGGCTTGTCGGTCGTCGGCGAATAGACGCGCAGCGCGACGCCATGGTCGAGCAGGTGGCGCGCAAGGCGGTTGAGCGCCTGGTTGGCGCCGTCACGGACATAATTGTAGTTTCCGCTGAACATCGCGACGCGGAGCTGGGAAGGCTTCATTTGCGCGCCATAGCGTCGGAACGCCACGTACGCCACCGGAACGCTGTCGCGGCCAGAGGGTTGACCTCGCCGACGAACAGGAGGCGGCAGGATGAGCGACAGCTACCGGAAGGGCCAGACCGTGAAATGGTCGTGGGGCAACGGCACGGCGGAGGGCAAGGTCGAGGAACGCTTCGACCGCCGCGTGCAGCGCACGATCAAGGGCAGCAAGATCACCAAGAACGGCACGAAGGACAATCCAGCCTATCTGATCGAGCAGGACGACGGCACGAAGGTCCTGAAGCGCGGCAGCGAACTGGACTGATATTCCCCTTTCGTTCCGCATCTGCTACCGGCGGCGGCATGGCCAAACCCCAGAAGCGCTATGTCTGCCAGCAATGCGGATCGGTATCCTCGAAATGGGCGGGGCAGTGCGCCGATTGCGGCGAATGGAACACGCTGGTCGAGGATGCCGGCGCGGTCGTGACGCCGTTTTCGGCGCGCCACAACCTGCAAAGCGGCGGCCGGCCGATCCTGTTGTCGGGTCTCGACACCGCCATCGCGCTGCCCGACCGGCTCAAGACCGACATCGCCGAACTCGACCGCGCACTGGGCGGCGGCTTCGTCGAAGGATCGGCGACGCTGATCGGCGGCGATCCCGGCATCGGCAAGTCGACGCTGCTGCTACAGGCCGCCGCGAAGCTCGCACTGGCCGGCAAGTCGGTCGCCTATGTCTCGGGCGAGGAAGCCGCCGATCAGGTCCGGCTGCGCGCCCGGCGGCTGGGGCTCGGCAATGCACCGGTGCAACTGGCGGCGGCGACCTCGGTGCGCGACATCCTCACCACCTTCGGCGGATCGGCGGCACCCGACCTGCTCATCATCGATTCGATCCAGACGATGCACAGCGACCTGATCGAGGGTGCGCCTGGCACCGTCAGCCAGGTCCGCGCGTCGTCGGGCGAACTGATCCGCTTCGCCAAGGAACGCGGCACCGCGGTCGTGCTGGTTGGGCACGTCACCAAGGACGGCTCGATCGCCGGCCCGCGCGTGCTCGAACACATGGTCGACACGGTGCTGGCGTTCGAAGGCGAGCGCAGCCACCAGTACCGCATCCTGCGCGCGGTCAAGAACCGCTTCGGCGGCACCGACGAGATCGGCGTCTTCGCGATGGAGAGCGAGGGATTGTCCGAAGTTTCAAACCCTTCGTCGCTGTTCCTCACCAGCCGTGACGAGAATGTCACTGGCACCGTCGTCTTCCCCGCGCTGGAGGGGACGCGTCCGGTGCTGGTCGAGGTGCAGGCGCTGACCGTCCGCCTCGCCTCCGGTGCCACGCCCCGCCGCGCGGTCGTCGGGTGGGATTCGGGGCGGCTGGCGATGATCCTCGCGGTGCTGGAGGCGCGCTGCGGCCTCGCCTTCGCCACCGCCGAAGTCTATCTCAACATCGCCGGCGGTTACCGGGTGACCGATCCCGCCGCCGACCTTGCGGTCGCCGCCGCGCTGGTGTCGGCGCTGTCCGAACGCCCCGTTCCCGCCGATGCGATCGTGTTCGGCGAGATCGCGCTGTCGGGCGAGGTCCGCCCGGTGGCGCACGGCGCGCTGCGGCTGAAGGAGGCCGGCAAGCTCGGCTTCGCCCGCGCGCTGGCCCCGGCGAACCAGGCGGAGGGCGGCGCGGTCAAGCTGTCCGGGTTCAAGGATTTGCCGCGGTTCGTCGACTATATGCTCGGCCGGTGAACGATCCCGGGGAGGATTAGCAGCCGCTCGACAATCCCCCCGTCGCCCGGCATAGCCACGCCCATGGGCCTGACCTCGCTCGACATCGCCGTTCTCCTCACCGTCGGCGGCGCGGCGGTGCTCGGCTTCATGCGCGGCTTCGTCACCGAAGTCCTGTCGCTCGGCGCATGGGCGCTGGTCGTGATCGCGCTGAAACTGTTCCACACCCCCGTTGCCGCCGCGCTGGTCGGGCCGACCGGGACCGCGGGCGGCGCGGCGACGCTCGCCTTCGCGCTGATCGCCGGCATCGGCTATTTCGCCGGACGCCTCGTCGCCAACGGCATCGGCCGGCGGACCCGCGCCTCGGTCCTGGGGCCCGTCGACCGCGCCCTCGGCTTCGGCTTCGGCGCGGTGAAGGGGCTGATCCTCGTCAGCCTCGCCTTCCTGCTGCTCCTGCTCGCGGCCGACTTCATCGGTGGCGGGCCGACGCGCCGGCCCGCGTGGATCAAGGACGCCCGCACCTACCCGCTGCTCAACGCCACCAGCACCAGCGTCGTCGACTTCATCGATCGTCGCCGCCGCGGCGAGCCGGTGTTCGGCGAGTAGAAAACGACAGGGGGCGACTCGCCACCGTCACGATCGCGCCCTACATCCCGCGCGTGACCGCAAATCTCTACAACACCGAAATCCTCCGCCTCGCCGCCGAAACCGCGCAGGCCGTCCGCTTGCCCGAGCCCCACGCCTCGGTCGAGAAACGCTCAGCCGTTTGCGGCAGCCGCGTGACCGTCGACATCGCACTCGGCGACGACGGCCGGGTCGCGGCGGTCGGCATGCTGGTGCGCGCGTGTGCGCTGGGACAGGCATCGTCGGCGCTGCTCGCCCGGCAGATCGTCGGCAAGTCACCCGCCGACCTCGCCGCCGCCAGCGACGCGCTGGCCACATGGCTGGCCGGGGAGGGGGATGCGCCCGACTGGTCCGGCCTGACGCTGTTCGAACCGGCGCGTCCGCACAGCGCGCGCCACGCCTCGATCCGCCTCGCCTTCGAGGCCGCTGCCGAAGCCGCGGCGGTCGCCGCCGGCCAGCGAGCCGCCGCCTGATGGAACACGGCACCGCGTCGCTGCTCCATGATTTCGCCCCGTTGCTGGGGGCGGCGCTGGTGTTCGTACTGATCTTCCGCAAGCTCGGGCTGGGCGCCACGCTCGGCTATCTCGTCGCCGGATCGGTCGTCGGGCCGCAGGTGCTGGGCCTTGTCGGCAACGCCGAATCGAAACTGGCCATCGCCGAACTCGGCATTACCCTGCTGCTGTTCCTCGTCGGGCTGGAGCTCAGCCCCTCGCGGCTGTGGCAGATGAAGCGCGACATCTTCGGCCTCGGCCTGTTGCAGGTCGTGCTGTGCGGCGTCGCGATCACCGGCGTCGTCTGGCTGGCGACGCATTTCAGCTGGGCTGCGGCACTGGCGCTGGGCCTGCCGCTGGCGCTGTCGTCGACCGCGCAGGTGCTGCCGATGCTGCAATCGGCCGGGCGCATGAAGACGCCGTTCGGCGAGCGTGCCTTCGCCATCCTGCTGTTCCAGGACCTGTCGATCGTCCCGCTCATCACCATTGTCGCCGCGCTGTCGCGCAACCCGGCCGATGCCGCCGGCCCGCCGGGCTGGCAGCTGGCGCTGTGGACCGTCGGCGCGGTCGTCGGCCTGATCCTCGCCGGCCGCTTCCTGCTACGCCCGCTGTTCCGCCTGATCGGCAATATGGGCGAGCGCGAGATGTTCGTGTTCGCCGGGCTGTTCACCGTCATCGCCAGCGCGGCGGTGATGCAGTCGCTGGGGCTGTCGACCGCGCTGGGCGCGTTCATCGCCGGCGTGATGCTGGCCGACAGCCCGTATCGTCACGAACTGGAGGCCGATGTCGAGCCGTTCCGCTCGATCCTGCTCGGCCTGTTCTTCCTCGCGGTCGGCATGATGCTCGATCTCGGCGCGATCATCGAACGCCCGGTCTTCGTGGTCGGCATGGCGCTGGCGCTGATCGCGACCAAGGGGCTGGTGATCTTCGGCATCGGGCGGTTGTTCGGCATGCCGTGGCGCGGTGCGCTGGCGTTGGGCCTGTTGCTCAGCCAGGGCGGCGAATTCGGTTTCGTCCTGTTCGCGCAGGCGCAGAACGCGCTCTTGATCGCACCCGAGGCGGCCAGCGTCTTCGGCGCGATCGTCACCCTGTCGATGGCGACCACGCCGTTCCTGATGATGGCCACGCGCCGGTTCCGCGCCGATCCCGAGCGGAAAGACGGCATGAAACCCGAAGGCCCCCGGCATGACGGCGCCAGCGCGGTCGTGGTCGGCTATGGCCGCTTCGGACAGACCGTGGCGCAGATGCTGCTGGCGCAAGGGATCAGCGTCACCGTGATCGACCGCGATGTCGAGATGATCGAGATCGCCGGCAGTTTCGGGATGAAGGTCTATTATGGCGACGGCACGCGCATCGACCTGCTGCGCCTTGCCGGTGCGCAGGATGCCGAATTGCTGCTTTTCTGCACCGACGGCGATCCGTTCGACGCCGCCACGATCGACGCGATCCATCAGGCGTTTCCCGCGCCCGGCATCTTCGTGCGTGCCTATGACCGCCGCGCCGTCATCAAGCTGGTCGACGCGCCGGTGCTGGGCGTGTTCCGCGAAGTACTCGACTCCGCCGTCACCATGGCCCGCGCGGCGATGGTCAGCGTCGGCGTCGACGATGGCGAGATCGACCGGACCGAGGACCTGTATCGCAAGACCGACGCGAAGCGCCTGCTGCAACAGTCGGAAACCGGCGACCTGAAACAGGGGCGCGAGATGATCTTCACCCATGCCCGTGTCAGCGCGGCGTCCGGCACGGTGGCGGACGAGGGTTGATGGAGAGGATGGCATGAAGGGTCGGCCGTTGCGTGAGCGACTGGGCTTCGCGATCGCGGGGCTGCGTGTCGGCTGGCGTCGTGAGGCCAGCTTCCGCACCCATCTCGCCTTCGCTGCGGCGGCGATTGTTGCCCTGCTGGCCCTGCGGCCGGCACCGTCGTGGTGGGCACTGGTCGCCGTGACCATTGCGTTGGTTTTGGCACTCGAACTGCTGAACGCTGCGCTGGAAGGCGTAATCGACTTGTTGCATCCCGGCTATCATGCCGAGATTGGGGCCGTAAAGGATATGCTGGCAGGTGCCGTGCTGATCGCTGCGATTGCTGCGCTGCTGGTCGCCACGGCGATGGTCGTTGATACTCTGGAGTTGTTGTCATGAACCTCCTGCTCCTCGCCGCTGCGCTGTCCGGCGCCATGGCCGTCGCCGCCGGTGCGTTCGGGGCGCATGGCGCGTCCGGTCCGGCGGTCGAGTGGTTCAAGACCGGCGGCCAGTATCAGCTCGCCCATGCAATCGCTGCGATGGTCGCGCTGAACCTCGGCGCGCGCGGACCCGGCTGGCTGTTCGTCGCCGGCGGCCTGTTGTTCGGCGGATCGCTTTACGCGATGGCGCTGGGCGGGCCGCGGGGGGTGCTGGGGCCAATCACCCCGCTCGGCGGACTGGCGATGATCGTCGGCTGGCTCTGGCTCGGCTGGATCGCGCTGCGGCGGTAGCGGCGGGGGCGTACGAACCACTTTCCTACACCCCGGCTCCCGCCTACCCTCGCCAGCGCTCTTTCTCCGGTAAACCGCTCACACCACGATGCCGTACGTCAGGAACCGCGCATCGCGTTCCCATCCGGCACGCACGTACAGCGCGTGCGCGGCACTGTTGTCGACCGCGGTCTGCAACGTCATCCGCGTCGCGCCGCTTGCCCGCGCATGGTCGCACGCCGCTTGCAGCAATGCTTCCCCCACGCCGCCGCAGCGGACCTCGGGCCGGACGAACAGGTCGTTCAGGATCATCGTCGGCGCCATCCGCACCGACGAGAAACACGGATAGAGCTGCGCGAACCCCGCATCGTCCGCCGCCAGCAGGATCACCGACTGGTCGCGCTCCAGCCGTTCGGTCAGGAACCGCCGCGCGCCGTCGGGATCGCTGCCCATATCATAGAACTGGCGATACGCATCGAACAGCGGCACGATGCGATCGATATCGTCCAGCGTCGCACGGCGGATGGTCACCATGGCTTTCCTCGTTCACGACCGCGCGGTGTCAACATCCGCGCGGCGATGGAAATGACGTTCACCCGACGAGCCACGCGATATCAAACGGTTGCGCGAAACCCGCCGCCCGACACCATAACCCGGCGACCTTAACGTAGCGCAACCTTCGCCAACTTCCGCGCTATTGTCCGAAGCGCACCTTCGCCGCCTGCGCCACGGCCTCGCGTGCCGCCGCCAGCAGCGCGCCGGCCTTCGCCTCGCACTCGCGCTGTTCGGACGCGGGATCGCTGTCGGCGACGATGCCCGCGCCCGACTGGACATGCATCATCCCGTCCTTGACCACCGCGGTCCGCAGCACGATGCACGAATCCATCGACCCGTCGGGACTGAAATAGCCGACCCCGCCGGCATAGGCACCGCGGCGTTCCTGCTCCAGTTCGGCGATGATCTGGCACGCGCGCACCTTGGGCGCGCCCGACACGGTGCCCGCCGGGAACCCGGCGAACAGCGCATCCAGCGCATCGGCATCGTCGCGCAGGGTGCCGACGACGTTCGATACGATGTGCATCACATGGCTGTAGAATTCGACCATGTAGCTGTCGGTCACCCGCACGCTGCCGGTCGACGCGACCCGACCGACATCGTTGCGGCCAAGGTCGAGCAGCATCAGATGCTCGGCGCGCTCCTTGGGATCGGCCAGCAGGCTGGTCCGGTTCGCCGTGTCCTCCGCCGCGGTGGCGCCGCGCGGCCGCGTGCCGGCGATCGGCCGGATCGTGACCTCGCCGTCGCGCAGCCGGACGAGGATTTCCGGGCTCGACCCGGTGAGCGCAAAGCCCGGCAGGTCGAGGTGATAGAGGAACGGCGACGGATTGATCCGCCTGAGCGCTCGGTACAGCTCGAACGGTTCGAGCGGGAAGGGCGTGGTGAAGCGCTGCGCCAGCACCACCTGAAAGATGTCGCCCGCCGCGATATATTCCTTCGCCGCCGCGACCATGTCGCCATAGCGCCCGGCGGGGAGCGTCGGCGTCAGCACCGGCTCGGGCAGGTCGTTGCGCCGCACCGCCGGGGGCAGGATCGCGGCATCCAGCGCCGCCGCCGTCGCCTCGATCCGCTCCGCCGCCGCATCGACGCTGCCGTCCGGCCACACCGGCGCGACGACGAACAGCGTGTCGGACAGCCGGTCGAACACCAGCAGCACCGTCGGCCGCACGAACATCATGTCGGGCAGGCCCAGCGGATCGTTCGCCGCCTGCGGCAGGTGTTCGACCAGCCCGACCGTTTCATAGCCGAAATAGCCGACCAGACAGGCAAGCGCGCGGGGCAGGGGGGCGGGCACGTCCATCCGGCACTGTGCGACCAGCGTGCGCAGCGCCGCCAGCGTCGGCTCGCCGCAATCGGCAAAGGCGTCGCGATCGGTCAGCCAGCGGTCGTTGATCGTCGCCCGGTGGCCTTCGGCCCGGAAGACGAGGTCGGGAGCCAGCCCGAGCAGGCTGTAGCGTCCGCGCACCGACCCGCCCTCGACCGATTCGAGCAGGAAGTCGCCGCGGCCCGGCTGCATCAGCTTGAGCGCGGCGGCGACCGGCGTTTCGGTATCGGCGACCCGCGTCGCCCACAGCAGCGCCGGGCGCCCGTCCGCCAGCGCGGCACGGGCGGCGGCGAGCCCCTCTACGCCGGTCATTGCGCGGCAGCGGGAGCGGCGCCGCCGACCAGTTCGTTGCGGACCCGGTTGATCGCCTGCTCGTTACGCTGCACGCCGACCTGCCGGCGCACCGCCTCGACGAACTGCTCCGCATATTCGTTGCCGGTCAGTCGGCCCAGCTCGCGGCCGACACCGGTGATCGCCGCCTTGTCGTTCGCGGCGTTCCCGCGCTGGATGTTGTCCAGATAGACCAGCAGCCAGCCTTCGCCATTGGGCGCCGCCGTCAGCCGCGCCTTCCTGGGCGCCATCGAGAACATCAGCGACAAGGCCGGCGGCACCTGCGGACCCAGCTGGGCCAGCTGCGCACGCGACGCCGTCACCGGCCGCGGGGCGGGCAGCCGCAAGCCCGCCTGCGCGACCGCGGTGCCAAGCGGCATGCCGCCATTCACCTTGTTCAGGATCTGCTGCGCCACCGCCCGCGCCGCCTTCAGCGCCTGGTCCTGACGATATTGCCCGGCGACCTGATCGCGGATTTCAGCCAGCGGGCGCGGCGCGGCGCGGGTGACGTCGCCGGTCGCGACCAGTGCGAAGGTGCCGTCGGCCGCCGTCTGCACGATCTGCGGCGCGTCGCCCGCTTCCGATGCGAACCCGGCCTCGATGATCGGCGCGAGCCTGGGGTCGGGCTGGGCCGGCCTCATCGGGTCGATGCCTTGCGCGGTGACCGGCGGCGTCGCCTGCGCGCTGAGCCTGGCGTCGGCGACGATCTCGTCGAACGTCGCGCCATCGGTGATGCCGCCGTCGATCTTCTCCTGGATCGCGCCCAGCGCCGTCGCGCCCTTGGTCTTGCTCAGCTCGGCGACCAGTTCCGGGCGCGCCTGTTCCAGCGTCTTGCCCGGCACCTGCGTCACCGCGTCGACCTTCAGCACGACGAAGCCCAGCGGCGAGCGTACCGGGCCGACCACGGCACCCTGTTGCGCGGCAAACGCCGCGTCGGCGACGGCGGGCGACGTCCTGCCCGCCAGCTGTCCGCGGGTCTGCCCGGCAAGGGTCGTCGCCTCCAGCCCGATCGCACCGGCGGCAGCGCCCGGCGCCTGTCCGCCGCGCACCGCCTGCGCCAGCTTCGTCGCCGCCGCCTGATCGGCGACCACGACCTGTGTCACGCTGCGCGTCTGCGACGGGGCGAAGCGGGCGGCATTGGCCCTGTAGGCGGCCTGCACCTCGGCATCGCTGGGCGCCGCCTGCGCGGTGACGCTGGCGGGGGTGACGATCGCATAGCGGATCACGCGGCGCTCCGGCACGGTGTAGCGCGCACGGTTGGCGGTGTAATAGGCCTGCAGCTGCTGGTCGGTCGGTGCGGCCGGCGCGGGGAAGGCACCGGTCGGCACGATCGCCACCTGTCCGGTGCGCGCTTCCTTCGCCAGCGACGCATAGGGCAGCGCCAGCTGCTGCGGCAGGAAGCTGCTCTCGATCGTCCGCTCCAGCATCAGCCGGGTCAGCGTCGCGCGGCGGATGTCGTCGCGCAGCTGCTGCGGTGTGATGCGGGCACGCGACAGCGTTTGTTCGAACGTCTGCTGGTGGAACTTGCCGTCCAGCCCCTGGAACGCGGGCAGGCTGGCGATCTGTCCGTCGACGTAGCGATCGGACACGACCAGCCCGTGCTCCTGCGCGAACTGGCGCAGCGCGGCATCGGAAATGGCGCGGTTCAGCGAGCCTTCGAATCCGCCGCGCGCGATATATTGCGCGGTGTCGAGGCCGGGCTGGCGCTGCGCCGCCTGCTGCACGTCGCCGCGAATCCGTTCGGTCAGCGCGGTGTCGGTGATCTTGTCGTCGCCGACCGTCGCGATGGCCGCGCCGCTGCCGCCCATCGACGCCGGGCGCAGGCCGTTGAGATCGGCCACCGCGAAGCCGATGGCGATCACCGCCAGCAGCAGCAGGCCGACGAAGATGCCGACCTTCGACTTGGTCATGCGCCTGAAGAAACCGAGCATCCGTGCAACCGATCGAAAGGAATGGGAGGATGCCGCTTTAGAAGGCGGTTGCCGCCGCTTCAAGGTTGCGCGAAACGCCAGAGCCGCTATCGGCTGTAGAACATGTAAAACGCCGGGGAGCCATCGGTATGAGTCGTCGCAAGCTGGTCGCGGGTAACTGGAAGATGCACGGGCTGCGCGGACAGCTGGCGGAGATCGAGGCGATCGACGCCGCCGCCGCCGCTGCGCCGAAGGTCGACGTCGCGCTGTGCGTGCCCGCGACGCTGGTCCATCATGCCGCCGCCGTCGCAAAGGTGCTGCGGATCGGGGGGCAGGACGTCCACGCCAACGATCGCGGGGCGCACACCGGCTGCGTGTCGGCCGAGATGCTGGCGGAGGCCGGTGCGACGATCGTCATCGTCGGCCACAGCGAACGCCGCGCCGACCAGAACGAAACCAGCCACGACGCGTGGGCCAAGGCGGCGGCGGCGCGCCGACAGGGGCTGGACGTCATCCTGTGCTGCGGCGAGACCGAGGCCGAGCGCGACGCCGGACGTGCCGAGCGCGTGGTGCAGGCGCAGATCGAGAAGTCGGTACCCGAGGGGGCGAGCGGCGACTGGTTCACCCTTGCCTATGAACCGCGCTGGGCGATCGGCACCGGCCGCACCCCGTCGCCGGACGAGATCGCGCAGGTCCACGCGATCGCCCGCGCCAAGCTGCGCCAGATGGTGGGCGACGCCGCCGACGGCATCCGCATCCTCTATGGCGGATCGGTCACCGGCGCCAACGCCGCGACGATCTTGGCGATCGACGACGTCGATGGCGCGCTGGTCGGCGGCGCGAGCCTGACCGCGGACAAGTTCGTGCCGATCATCGAGGCGGCAGCGACGCTGTAATCGGGCGTTCGGCCTTCCGTCGGTCGACCACCTTGCCGATTGAAGCGCCTGCCGCTGCCCGTGACCCCGGAACTGTTCGAGACCTCTGCGAAAGTCTTCAATCCGTACCCCGGCGCAGGCGGGGGGCAGAGCCAGGTATAACAACGGCTTGCGCTCGTGACCCTGGACCCCCGCCTGCGCGGGGGTACGCGAGAAGGCGAGGAATCGAGACTTTCGCAGAGGTTTCGACGCGAAGTCCGGGGGAACGGGGTCGCCGCCCCGGTCGCCGACCTTCGGCCCGCGCCAACGGTCGCAGCGGGGATTGCGCCGGCAACGAACCGGCGTCAGCATGCGTTCAGGCAGTCGATGCTATCGACGGCATCGACCATTCATCGCGGGACCCCGACCATGCGCCTGTTCACCCTGTTGTCCGTCATGCTCCTCGCCGGCAGCGCGATTCCGGTCGGCGCACAGGATCGCGCCGCGCAGCGTGCGGCGGCCGGAGAGGCGGCGCTGTCGCGTATCACCGCGGGGCGGACCAGCGACCGGCCGGTCGACTGCATCAACCTGCGCAACATCCGATCGAGCGAGATCGTCGAGGACACGGCGATCGTCTATCGGATGAACAACGGCACGCTGTACGTCAACCGGCCGGCGGGCGGCGGGCTGCTCGACCGCGACGACATTCTGGTCACGCGGACCATCGGCACGCAGCTGTGCCGGATCGACATCGTGAATCTGGTCGATCGCAATTCGCGGATGTTCAGCGGGTCGCTGTCGCTCGGCGATTTCGTCCCGTACTCGCGACTGCCGCGCAACCGCGACTGATCCTCTTGCGCACGCCGCGCGCTTGGCCCATATGGCGCGCGGGAGTCGGGCGGACGATGCCGTCGCCAACCCGGTCAGGTCCGGAAGGAAGCAGCCGCAACGATTTCGCAGCGGGTCGTCCGGCTCCCACCCTCAACGCGGCGCGGCAAGTTCCAGCGCGCGACCCATCAGTCCGGTGAACCGCAGCGTGTCGACGTCCCTTGCCGGATCGTTGACCCCGCCCGCCAGCGCATGCCACGTCCCGTCCTTGCCCTGTAGCAGGAACGCCATCGTCAGCACGCCGGGCTCCGAACCGCCCTTGTAGCCGACATAGCGCCAGCCGCCGGTCGCATCGGGCAAGCCTGGGTTCTTCGACAGGATCGCGCGCAGATCGGCACCCGCCGCCCCGTCCATATGCCGGCGCAGCCAGTCCAGCGCACGGATCAGGTCGTTCGGGCTGGCGAACCATTCCAGTTCGGCGATGCGCAGCGGCGTGCCGTTCTGAAACAACGTCGCGGGTATCGCGGCGATCGGGGTATCGCGGACCGTCCCGTCGAGGAACGCGCGTCGCGCCGCCGGCGGCAGCGCCAGATACCGCGCGCCCAGCGCGCCGCCGTCCACGCCCTTCAGCTTGAACAATTCCAGCGCTCCCAGAAACGGGACGTTGCGCGGTGCCCCGTCGGTGAAACCGACGACGGGCAGCATCGCCTCGACCTTTTGCCGCCCGAGATGGAACAGCAGGATGTCGGTCGCGCTGTTGTCGCTGACCGAGATCATCCGCTCCGCCAGCGCGCGAAGCGGGATGCGCGTGCCCTTTGGCTGTTGCGCATAGCCCCCGCCGGGCAGCGCCGACCCGTCCAGCGTCACGACATCGCTCCACTTGCGCTCCCCCGCCTCGATCGAGCGGACGAGTTCGGCGAGGATGACGAGCTTGAACGCAGAGCCGATCGCGATCGGGGTCGTCGCTGCCCGCGACGCCGATAGCTTCGGCGCGGCATCGCCCAGTCGCGCCAGCGCGAACACGGTGGTTCCCGGCAGCGTCGCCAGCTGTTCGATCACCCCGTCGATCGTCGCCGCGCGGGGGCCGCGGGGTTCGGCGCCTTTGAACAGCAATCCGGTGATCTGGTACGGCGCGTCCCCGGCGATCACGATATCCGCGTTCATGACACCGCGTTCGAAGCCGATCTTCAACGTGGCGTGCAGCGGGTTCGTGGGCTCCAGTTGTTCGATCCGCGTCGGCTGGCCGAGCGCGGCGATGACCTGTGCGGTCAGCCTGTCGAACTGCGCCTTGGGTATCGCCGCGCGGAACGACGGGGCGAACAAGGTCTCATACTCGCCGGTGCCGCGCAGCAGGGCGACCAGCGCATCCGATTGTCGGACGATCATCGGCGTGGGGGTGGTAACCGACGTCACCGCTGCCGGCGGTGGCGTGGCAGGCGCCGCCGCCTGCAACATCAAGGCGATCATGCCCGTCGCGATACCCATTCCATATCCCCCTCGATCCCGTGCAAGATCATGGAAGGCGGGGCGAAAAGGGTCAATCGGCGATCAGGCGTCGATCACCTCGTCGTCCAGCCGCGCCGCATTTTCCTGGATGAAGGCGAAGCGGTGCGCCGGGTTGGTTCCCATCAGCCGGTCGACCAGATCCTTCACCGCCGCACGCTCCTCATATTCCTGCGGCAGGGTGATGCGGATCATGCTGCGGGTTTTTGGGTCCATCGTCGTTTCGCGCAGCTGGCCGGGGTTCATCTCGCCCAGCCCCTTGAAGCGGCCGACCTCGACCTTCTTGCCCTTGAACGCGGTGCGTTCCAGCTCGGCGCGGTGGGCGTCGTCGCGCGCATAAAGCGACTTGGCACCGACGGTCAGGCGATAGAGCGGCGGCTGCGCCAGATACAGGTGCCCGCGCCGGACGATGTCGGGCATCTCCTGAAAGAAGAACGTCATCAGCAGCGTGGCGATATGCGCGCCGTCGACATCGGCGTCGGTCATGATGACGATGCGTTCGTAGCGCAGCGCGTCGGGCTGGCAGTCCTTGCGCGTGCCGCACCCCATGGCGAGGACCAGGTCAGCGATCTCCTGATTGGCCAGGATCTTGGCACTGGTCGCCGAGGCGACGTTCAGAATCTTGCCGCGGATCGGCAGGATTGCCTGCGTCTTGCGGTCGCGCGCCTGCTTGGCCGAACCGCCCGCCGAATCGCCCTCGACGATGAACAGTTCGGTGCCGGCGGGATCGTCGGAGGCGCAGTCGGTCAGCTTGCCGGGCAGGCGCAGCTTGCGCGACGAGGTGGCGGTCTTGCGCTTGACCTCGCGCTCGGCCTTGCGGCGCAGGCGTTCGTCCATCCGGTCCAGCACCAGCCCGAGCAGCGCCTTGCCCCGCTCCATATTGTGGCTGAGGAAATGGTCGAAATGGTCGCGCACCGCCTTTTCGACGAGACTGGCGGCCTCGACGCTGGTCAGGCGGTCCTTGGTCTGGCTCTGGAACTGCGGGTCGCGGATGAAGACCGACAGCATCAGCTCGCACCCGACGGTGACGTCGTCGGCGGACATGTCCTTCGCGCGCTTGTTGCCGACCAGATCGGCGAAGCCGCGCAGGCCCCGGACCAGCGCCTGCCGCAACCCCTGTTCGTGCGTGCCGCCATCGGGGGTAGGGATGGTGTTGCAGTAATAGCTGTAGCTGCCGTCGCTCCACAGCGGCCATGCCACCGCCCATTCGACGCGGCCCTGATCCCCCGGAAAGTCCTGCGTGCCGGTGAAGAAATCGGCGGTGGCGCATTCGCGGCCGCCGATCTGTTCGCGCAAATGGTCGGCAAGGCCGCCGGGGAACTGGAACACCGCTTCGGCGGGGACGTCGCTGCCCTCGACCAGTTCGGGCGCGCATTTCCAGCGGATCTCGACGCCGGCGAACAGATAGGCCTTCGATCGCACCAGCTTGTGCAGGCGCGCCGGCTTGAACTGGAGATCCGCGAATATCTCCGCGTCGGGGGTGAACGCGACCAGCGTGCCGCGCCGGTTGGGGGCGGCGCCGACATGTTCGAGCGGGCCGATCGTCTGCCCCTGCGAGAAACGCTGGCGATACAGTTGCCGGTCGCGCGCGACCTCGACCACCGTATCGACCGACAACGCGTTGACGACCGAGATGCCGACGCCGTGCAGGCCGCCCGACGTCGCATAGGCCTTCCCCGCGAACTTGCCGCCCGAATGGAGCGTCGACAGGATGACCTCCAGCGCCGACTTGTCGGGAAATTTCGGGTGCGGATCGACCGGAATGCCGCGGCCATTGTCGATGATGGTCAGGCGGTTGCCGACGTCCAGCTGCACCTCGATCCGGGTCGCATGGCCGGCGACCGCCTCGTCCATCGCGTTGTCGAGCACCTCGGCGGCAAGGTGGTGCAGCGCGCGCTCGTCGGTGCCGCCGATATACATGCCCGGCCGGCGACGCACCGGCTCCAGCCCCTCCAGCACTTCGATCGACGATGCGTCATAGGCGGGCGTGGCGGGGATATTCGCTTCGAACAGATTGTCGGCCATGCCCGCGCTATAGAACGAAACGGGACTGTCCGCAAAGCACGCGACGCGGGGCCGGCCTCGCCGGATTCCTGGCCGATGCCAAAATTTATGCTGCATCGCGGAGCGCTCACGGCGCTCGCCCGTTCGACCCGGCAACAACGGTGGAAGGTGTATCGTATGCGGTTGCGGGTGCTGGCGGCGATGGCGACGAGCATGGTGGCGACCTCGTCCTTCGCGCAGGACCGGATGTGGCGCGGGGGCTATGCCGGGATCAGCGCCGGGCTCGATTTCGCACACGAGGAACGCGAGGCGCCGTTGCAGCGCGATACCGACCTCGACGGCATTTTCGCCGACACCGGCCGGACGACGTTCGCCGCCATGGCGTGCAGCGGCCGCACGGCATCCGCGCCCGTCGGCTGCCGGCGCGACAGCGAGCGCTCCGGCTATGGCGGGCATGTGGGGTACGATCTCCAGTTCGGCGATGTCGTGGTCGGCGCGGTGGGCGAATTCGGCCGCAGCAATATCGGCGAGCGGAACGCCGGGAACGACCGGGCGGCGCTGCGCCAGCGTATCGTGCGGTCGATGGACTGGAGTACGCAGGGGCGGCTGCGTGCCGGCTATGCGCTGGGCGACACGCTGCCCTACGTCACCGGGGGTGCGGCCATGGCCCGGATCGATCGCGGGCCGGCGACGGATCGGGCGGGCGATCATGACCGGAGCAATGGCTGGGGCTGGACCGCGGGGGCCGGGCTCGATCAACGGGTGTCGGAGCGGTTCTCGATCGGCCTGCTCTATACCTTCACCAGCGTGACCGACCGGTCGCGTTCCGCGGGCGAGCGTCTTCCGCTTGCCGACGTAACCCCCGGCGATCGCCGGTTCGACTGGCACAGCGCGCGCGTCCGGGCGAACTTCCGCTTCTGACGCACCGACGAAAAAGCCGCCCCGTCGCGAACGGAGCGGCTTCGGACATCAGCGGACGCGCGGGCCGCCATAGGGGAGCGGCGGCGGCGGGCGCCGGTCGCGGCGCGGCAACTGCGCCTGATAGGCATGGCCGCAATGGTCGACGCAATAGGGGAAACCGGGGTTCACCTTGTCGCCGCAGAAATGGAAATCGGGTTCGCCCGGATGGCCGATCGGCCATTTGCAGATGCGGTCGTTCAGGTCGAGCAACGTGGTCTTGCCCGCGATCGCATCGCTCGGCCGTGCCGGCACGAGGCGGCGCGGCGGGGCGGGGGTCAGCGGGGCGCTCTGTTCGCCGGGGTTCTGGCGCAGGAAGCCACCGGGGCCGACCGAGCGCATCACCGGTTCGGCACGACGCGGCGCTGCAACCGGGGCGTCTTCCTCTTCCTCGTCGTCCTCAACCGCGTCGGCCTGTTCTTCCTCGGGCAACGGGGTGAAGGGATCGTCCTCGACCGGCGCGGCTGCAACCGGTTCGGGGGCAGGCGCAGGTTCGGGGGCCGGCTTTGGCGCGGGCGGCGGCGGCGGTGGTGCGGCGACGACCGGCGCGGGTTCGGGTGCTGCGGGCTTCGGCGCGGGTGCTGCCGCCTTGGCCGCATCGTTCGACCGCACCGGCGACGGACGCGATTGCAGGCCCAGGCGATGCGCCTTGCCGATCACCGCGTTGCGGCTGATCCCGCCCAGTTCCTCGGCGATCTGGCTGGCGGTCATCCCCGATTCCCACATCTTGGCCAGCGTCGCGATGCGTTCTTCGGTCCAGCTCATGCCCGTCTTCGTCCTTCAATTCGCCCGTGCGCGCCGCGACCATCGTCCTTGCCGCCGCGCGCGCCAGCGATTAGGCGACACAGCCATGCAGGAACAATCCCCGTTACGCGCGAAAATCACTATCGCCGACCCCGGCGTACCGGTCATCCGGAACGTGAACTGGGGTGGACTGCGCACGCTCTATATCAAGGAGGTGCGCCGGTTCTTCAAGGTGCAGCTGCAGACGATCTGGGCGCCGGCGGTCACGACGCTGCTGTTCCTCGTCATCTTTTCGGTGGCGATGGGCGGGGCGGGGCGCACCGTGCTGGGCGTGCCGTTCCCCGATTTCGTGGCGCCGGGGCTGATCGCGATGGCGATGCTCAACAACGCCTTCGCCAATTCCAGCTTCGCGCTGCTGGTCGGCAAGATCCAGGGAACGGTGGTCGATTACCTGATGCCGCCGCTGTCGACCGGCGAGCTGCTGGCCGCGCTGGTCGGCGGGGCGGTGACGCGCGCGTTCCTCGTTGGCATCGTGCTGTGGGGGGCAATGCTGCTCTATCCCGGCGTCCATGTCATGCCGCGCCATCCCGGCGCCGTCTTGTGGTTCGGACTGTTCGGATCGACCTTCCTCGCGCTGGCCGGCGTCATGACGTCGATCTGGGCGGAAAAGTTCGACCATGCGGCCGCGATCACCAATTTCGTGATCGGCCCGCTGACGCTGCTGTCGGGCACCTTCTATTCGGTCGAGGCGCTGACCCCGCTGTTCCGGTCGATCAGCCACCTTAACCCGTTCTTCTACATCATCTCCGGCTTCCGCTACGGCTTCCTAGAACGCGCCGATTCGCCGGTGCTGGTGGGCGGCGCCGTCATCCTCGCGGCCGACATCGCGATGGCGATCGGCTGCTATGCGCTGCTGCGCTCGGGATGGAAGCTCAAGAATTGACGGCACGGCATCGGGGGCGGTACAGCGCCGCTCCGGGCGGCCCGCTTGGCCGCCCGTTTGCGTTTTGAACGCCGTTATTTCTCAAAGGAGCAGTTCGATGACGACCCCCGCGCTCATGCCCGTCTATCCACGGTGCGGCGTGCGTCCGGTCCGAGGCGAGGGCTGCTACCTGTATGGTGAGGACGGCACGCAGTATCTCGACTTCGCCGCCGGCATCGCCGTGAATGCGCTGGGCCATGGCCATCCGCACCTGACCAGGGCGATCCAGGAACAGGCCGCGACGCTGATGCATGTCAGCAACCTGTACGGTAGCCCGCAGGGCGAGGCGCTGGCGCAGCGGATCGTCGACAACAGCTTTGCCGACACGGTGTTCTTCACCAATTCGGGTGCCGAGGCGGTCGAATGCGCGATCAAGACCGCGCGCCGCTACCATTTTGCCAACGGCAATCCGCAGCGGCACACGCTCATCACCTTCAACCAGGCGTTCCACGGGCGGACGCTCGGCACGATCTCGGCCACCAATCAGGCCAAGATGCGCGACGGGTTCGAACCGCTGCTGCCCGGGTTCAGATATGCCGAGTTCAACGACCTCGACGGCGCGCTGGCGCTGATCGACGACAGCACCGCCGGGTTCCTGGTCGAACCGGTGCAGGGCGAGGGCGGCCTGCGCACCGCGACGCCCGAGTTCCTGACGGGCCTGCGCAAGGCGTGCGACGAACGCGGCCTGTTGCTGGTGCTCGACGAGGTCCAGTGCGGCTATGGCCGGACCGGCACGCTGTTCGCGCACGAACAATATGGCGTGACGCCCGATATCGTCGCGGCGGCAAAGGGCATCGGCGGCGGCTTTCCGTTCGGTGCGTGCCTCGCCACCGGGGAAGCGGCCAAGGGCATGGTGTTCGGCACCCACGGATCGACCTATGGCGGCAATCCGCTGGCGATGGCGGCGGGGCAGGCGGTGCTCGATGTGATGCTCGAACCCGCGTTCTTCGCCCATGTGAAGGCGATGGGCGACCGGCTGCGTTCCAGCCTCGAACAGATGATCCCGAACCACGACCATCTTTTTCAGGAAGTACGCGGCATGGGGCTGATGCTTGGGCTCAAGCTCAAGTCGGACAGCCGCCGCTTCGTCGCCCATCTGCGCGACCAGCATCAGCTGCTGACGGTTGCGGCGGGCGACAACGTCGTCCGCGTCCTGCCGCCGCTGGTGATCGACGAAAGCCATATCGCGCAAGCGGTGGAGAAGCTGTCGGCCGCCGCGCGGGTCTACGTGCCGGTCGCCGACGATTGATAGAAACTCCTCCCCGGTACGGGGAGGGGGACCATGCAAAGCATGGTGGAGGGGGATTGCCCCGAAGCGCGGCGTTGGTGGAGAACCCCCTCCACCGTCCTGCGGACGGTCCCCCTCCCCGTGAAGGGGAGGATTTACCCACAATGCGCCATTTCCTCGATCTCGCCTCGGCCGGTGCCGACGGCATCGCCGCCATCCTCAACGACGCGCTCGACGCGAAGGCCGCGCGGAAGGGTTGGCCGAAGGGCCGCGCCGATGCCGATGCGTCGCTCGCCGGCCATACGCTGGCCTGCGTGTTCGAGAAATCGTCGACCCGTACCCGCGTCTCGTTCGACATGGCGATGCGTCAGCTGGGTGGATCGGCGCTGGTGCTCGACGCGGGCACGACGCAGCTCGGCCGCGGCGAGACGATCGCCGATACCGCCCGCGTCCTGTCGGGCTATTGCGATGCGATCATGGTGCGGACCGACGATCCGGCCAAGCTGGGCGAAATGGTCCGCTACAGTTCGGTCCCGGTCATCAACGGCCTGACCGACCATTCGCACCCGTGCCAGATCGTCGCCGACCTGCTGACGGTGATCGAGGCGGGCAAGGCGTTGCCCGGCACGAAATGGGCGTGGCTGGGCGACGGCAACAACGTGCTGCATTCGATCGTCGAGGCGGGAGCATTGATGGGTTTCGACGTCGTCGCCGCCTGTCCCGAAGGCTATGATCCCGCGCCCGGGGTGCTGTCGGCGGCGGGCGCGCGCGCGACGATCACCCGCGATCCGGTCGCCGCGGTGCGCGATGCCGATGTCGTCGTCACCGACACGTGGATATCGATGGGGCAGGCGCATGCCGAACAGAAGCTGGCGGCGATGGCGCCATATCAGGTCGACGCTGCGCTGATGGCGCAGGCGAAGTCCGACGCGGTGTTCCTGCACTGCCTGCCCGCGCACCGCGGCGAGGAGGTGACGCCCGAGGTGATCGACGGACCGCAGTCGCACATCTGGCCCGAGGCGGAGAACCGGCTGCATGCGCAGAAGGCGATCCTGCGCTGGTGCTTCGGCCTGGTCGGCTAAGGCCGGTCGTCGTCCACGGGCGTATTGTTACCCCGGGCGTGACCGAGACCTCTGCGAAAGTCTCTAATCTGCCCATAAAGTGCATTGTACCCCCGCGCAGGCGGGGGGCAGAGCCAAGTATAAAACAACGGCTTGCGCTTGTGCCCCTGGACCCCCGCCTGCGCGGGGGTACGCTGGATCTGGTGCCGAACGTCGGCGCGCCGGCTCCTTGGACCCCCGCCTGCGCGGGGGGTACAGAAGAAGGCGAGGAATCGAAACCTTTTGCAGAGGTCTCGCCTTCGCCGGGGTACTGCGAGGAGTTGGCTCTGTTCGCGACTTTCGCAGAGGTCGCGAAGTCACCCGGGTGACGGGCGGGGCGGATCGTTCGACCGGAACCGCCCGTGGTCGCCAGGAACGACGGAATGTCGATCGCCTCCGGGCTGACCACCGCGACTGCACTACATTTCGCAACCGCAACGTAGCGCAAAGCGCTTGCGGAATCCGGTGCGGGCTACCATGTGAGTGATCGATCACAGTTTGGCCGTTTCGGCCGGGCCATGGGAGCTTCGCTTGTCTGATACCGTTCGCCTGCCGGACCTCGATCGTGCGATCGGGTTCACGCTTCCCGACCATCATGCGCGCGGTCGCGTCGTCCGGCTGGGGCCGGTCGCGCAGTCGATCCTTGCCGCCCATGCCTATCCCGCGCCGATCGAGAAGCTGCTGGCGGAATCGCTGGCGCTGACCGCGTTGCTGGGATCGACGCTGAAGGATGCCGAAGGGCAATTGACGCTGCAGGCGCAGACGCAGGGCGGCATCGTCCGGCTGATGGTGTGCGACTACAAGAACGGCGAACTGCGGGGCTATGTCGATTTCGATCGCGACCGCCTTGCCGAACTGGGCGAGGAGCCGTCGTTGTTCGCGCTGTTCGGACAGGGCTATCTGGCGATCACCTTCGATCAGGTGACGTCGGGCGAGCGCTATCAGGGGATCGTGCCGCTGGACGGCGATTCGATCGCGGCGGCGGCGGAAAGCTATTTCCTGCAATCCGAACAGATCCCGTCGCTGGTCCGCCTCGGCATCGGCGTCGACGACAATGGCGATCGGATCGCCGGGGGCATCTTCCTCCAGCATCTGCCCGAGGGCGAGGAAGGGCGCGAGCGGCTGCACGTCCGGCTCGACCATCCCGAATGGCACCATGTCGAGGCGCTGGGTTCGACCATGGGTGCCGACGAACTGGCCGATCCGATGCTGCCGCTCGAAACGCTGGTCTGGCGCCTGTTCAACGAAGAGCGCGAGGTGCGCGTGCTGGCGAGCACGCCGCTCGTCCGCGGCTGCCGCTGCGACCGGGACTATATCGCCGGCGTCATCTCCCGCTTTCCGGAGGAGGAACGGGCGGCGATGGCCGACGAGGCGGGGATCATCACCGTCGACTGCGCCTTCTGCGCGACGAAGTTTCCGCTGGCGCTGGCCGACATCGCCGCCTGACGCGGGCCATCTGGGGGAATGGACATGGGGGGATTGCCGTTACGATGTGCGCTGATCGCCGCACTGGGAATGGCGACGGCGGCCGTCGCACAGCCGGCCGCCGCGCCGACGTTGCGCGCGATGCAGGCGGTGGCGCCCGGACAATGGGCGCTGCGCAATCCCGGATCGCCCGAGGCGGCGCGCGACAGCTGCGTGTCCGATATCGCGGTGCTTTTCCGCCTGCGGCTGCGCGCCGCCCAGTGCAGCCGGTTCGTGATTGAGGATACGCCGCGTATCGCCACGGTACATTATACCTGCCCCGGATCGGGCCATGTCCGCACCACGATCCATGTCGATACGCCGCGCGCGTTGCGGATCGAGAGCGAGGGCATCGTCGACGGCATGCCGTTCGCCGATGCATATGTCGCCCGGCGGCTGGGCAATTGCGGTGCCCGGCCCCGTTAAGCGCCTGTTTAACCTGGATGGTGTAGGACAATGAAATGTCCTTGCGGGCATGCATGTTTCCCCTAGGCATGGAACCCCCTCGGGCCGCCGCAGTGCGGCCCGTTCTTTGTCCGGCGGTTGCCCTTCCTTCCCGAAAGCCCTAGCGAGCGCGGCATGACGAATACTCCCCTCAGCGTGGTGCTGGTGTCGGGCGGGCTCGACTCGATGGTGGCGGCAGCGCTGGCCCGCGAGGCCGGGCACCGGCTGCTGGCGCTGTCGATCGACTATAATCAGCGCCATCTGGTCGAACTGGCGGCGGCGCGGCGGATCGCGGCGGCGCTGGGCGCCGAACGCCATGTCGTGCTGCCGCTCGACCTGTCGGCCTTTGGCGGGTCGGCCCTGACCGATGCGTCGATCGCCGTGCCGAAGGACGGGGTGGTCGCGGATGTGATCCCGGTCACCTATGTCCCGGCGCGCAACACGATCTTCCTCAGCCTCGCGCTCGGCTGGGCGGAGGCGGCGGGCGCGCGCGACCTGTGGATCGGCGTCAACGCGCTCGATTATTCGGGCTATCCCGATTGCCGGCCCGAATTCATCGCCGGGTTCGAACGGCTTGCCGAGCTGGCGACGCGGGCAGGGGTCGAGGGCGATCCGTTCCGCATCCACGCCCCGCTCCAGACCATGACCAAGGCCGATATCGCGCGCGAGGCGGACCGGCTGGGCATCGACGCCGGCATGAGCTGGTCGTGCTACGACCCGGTCGGCGATCTCCATTGCGGCCGGTGCGACAGCTGCCGCCTGCGCGCACGCGGCTTCGTCGAGGCGGGCCTGCCCGATCCGACGCGCTATGCGGAACGGCCCGACACCGGGCGATGACCTATTCGGTCAAGGAAATGTTCCTGACTCTGCAGGGGGAGGGGGTGCATGCCGGGCGCCGGGCGGTGTTCGTGCGCTTTGCCGGATGCAATCTGTGGACCGGGCGCGAGGTGGATCGCGCCACCGCGATCTGCCGTTTCTGCGACACCGATTTCGTCGGAACCGATGGCGCGGGCGGCGGCAAGTTCGCCGACGCCCCGGCGCTGGTCGCGGCGGTGGTCGGGCACTGGGACGGCGGGGCGGAGCGGCGTTTCGTCGTGCTGACCGGCGGCGAACCGATGCTGCAGATCGACGACGCGCTGGTCGCCGCGCTGCATGATGCCGGCTTCGCCATCGCGATCGAAAGCAACGGCACGATCGCCGCGCATCCGGGCATCGACTGGGTCTGCATCAGTCCCAAGGCGGGGAGCGACGTCGTCCAGCGACGCGGCGACGAGCTGAAGTTGGTCTGGCCGCAGGCGGGGATCGACGTCGACGCGCTGGAGCGATGGGACTTCGCGCATCATCTGGTCCAGCCGATGGACGCGATCGGTCTCGAAGCGGTGAATCGCGACGCGGCGGTCGATTTTGCGATGGCGCGTCCGAAATGGCGGCTGTCGCTACAGACGCACAAGCTGCTCGGCCTGCGCTGACCGGGTTCAGCCCGCCTTCGCGGCGATCGTGATCTCATAGGCGCCGATCAGCGGATCGTGATGCAGCGGCGCGCGCAACTGGCGCGAGAGGCCGAGGATGATCCGGCCGTAGCGGCTGGCGACCAGCGCCTCCAGTTCCTCGCTCTCGACCAGCGCCGGCGAACTGGCGCGCAGCATCGCGGTGTCGGTGTCGGGCACGTGGCGCAGCGATACGCCGATCTGCGCCTCGGGATTGACCGATACCGCCAGTTCGATCAGCTCGGTCAGCAGGAACGACACCGCGACCGCGACGTCCTGCGTCACCAGCACCTGTTCGACGTTCAGCGTGATGCCCAACCTGGTCGCGCTGCCCGACGCGGTGGCACGGATGTTCGACGCCAGTTCGCCGATCACCGATTTCAGTTCGAGCCCGCGATTTTCCTCCATCTCGGCATAGTGGTTCCGATGGACGACCGCGAGCGCGTCGACGCGGCGCTGGATCGTGGCATAAGCGTCGGCCGCTGCCTCGCCATGTGCGCTGCGTGCGTGGAAATTGATAAGGCTGGCAATGACTTGCAGGTTGTTCTTCACGCGGTGATGCACTTCGCGCGTCAGCTTGGTCTGGCGCACCAGTCCGTCGGCCATCGACTGTTCGTGGCGCTCGACGGTGTGGGTCAGTTCCTGGAAGGTCTCGCCCAGATCGGCGATCTCCTGCGCCGGAACCGCGCCCAGATCGACGTCCGCCATCGGATGGCCGGGGCGATAGCGCTCGATATCGTCGCGCAACCGGCGCAGCGGCCGGATCAGCAACCGGTCGACGACGAACCAACCGATGCCGGTCGCGGCGATCCACATCACCAGCGGCAACAGCATGGCGACGATCGCCGACGACGTGAACGGCGCGCGACGCACCGCCATGGTAAAGGTCAGGTCGTCGATGCCGAGCGGAATATCGACCTGTTCGCGGCGATCGAGCCCTGCCTCGTCCGGAAGCTGGGCAAGGACGAGTTCGTCGTCCTTGCCGTGTTCCAGGCTGCCCTGGAACGGGGTGGCGAACCCGCTGGGCTGGGCGAGTTCGCGCAGCATCGTCACCGGGAAGAACGCGACAGCGCGCGCCTCGCTGACGCCGCGAATGTCGAGCACCAGCCCGCCACCGGGCACGATCTGCGCGCGGACGCCACCGGCATCGGGGGCGCCGGTCATCCGAACGGGAATCGCGGTACCGCACACCAGCCGTCCGTCGGACGAATAGATGCCGAAGCGGGCGCCGACCGATGTCTGTTGCGCGAACACACCTTCGACCCGCGCGCAGCTAGGCGAATTGGCCGGATCGGTGCTGAGCGCGGTCATCGCCACGCGCAAGGCGGTCATGTCGCCGGCAAGTTCGATCGACAACGCCCGCGACGCCTCGGTCGCCGCGACGCGCAACCGCGCGCGCAAATCGACATCGGCGATCCGCGACGTTTGCAGGGTGGCGAACAATGCGATCAGGGCGAGCGGAAGCAATGCCGCGCTGAGGATCAGCATCAGCTTGGCGCCGGTCGGTGCCCGGCGAAGCGCGGCGGTCGGACTGGGCGGCTTCAGGCGGGCGGAAGTGGTGGTCGTCACACCGCCGCGGCTATTTCAGCTTGCTCAGCAAGTCGAGCATCTCGTCGGGCACCGCTTCCCCCGCTGCATCCTGATAGACCGCGCGCAGGGCGTTCCCGAGACTGGAAGCATCCTTCTTGTCGGGCGAGGCCGCAGCGGATTTCGCGTTCGACTGCTTGGCCGCCTGTTCACCATCCTTCACGAAGCAATGCCTTCCCCCGATGCCCGGTCAAATCCCGGCACGATAATCACCTGCCGAACGACGTCTGGACAATCTGCTGTCAGCACGCCGGGCGCACATGAAACTAAAGACGCGCTCGTTGGTTCCATGATCCGACGCGAACTCGGGGGAGGCGTTTCTCCGTGCACGTATCGTTGATGTTGAAGTTTGCGGTGACGGGTCGACCGGCGCCGCGCCGAAGGAGACTTATCTGACCATGTCGCTCGGACAGCAGCTTGCGCCGCATCTTCCCTTCCTCCGGCGCTATGCCCGGGCGCTCACCGGCAGCCAGACCGAGGGCGACCAGTATGTCCGCGCGACGCTGGAAGCGATCGTCGCGGCACCGGAGGAATTCCCGCGCGACGTCGATCCGCGCCTCGGCCTGTACCGCACCTTCCAGGCGATCTGGGCGTCGTCACAGCCCGAAGCGTTCGGTGCCGCCAGCGCATCGGGCGACGAGAACGAGGCGATCGCACAGGCGCGCCTCTCGCGCATCGCGCCGCTGTCGCGTCAGGCATTGCTGCTGACCGCGATGGAAGGCTTCACGACCGAGGATGCCGCCTATCTGATCGAGGCGAGCCCGGACGAGGTCGAGGATCTGGTCGCCGAGGCGCTGCGCGAGATCGAGCAGCAGACCCGCTCGCGCGTGATGATTATCGAGGACGAGCCGCTGATCGCGATGGACCTCGAACAGATCGTCCGCGATCTGGGCCACGAAGTGACCGGCGTCGCCGTGACCCGCGACGAGGCGGTCGCGCTGGCGATGCAGGATCGTCCGGGCCTCGTGCTCGCCGACATCCAGCTTGCTGACGACAGCTCGGGCATCGATGCGGTCAAGGACATCCTGTCCGAGTTCAACGTGCCGGTCATCTTCATCACCGCCTTCCCCGAGCGGCTGCTGACCGGCGAGCGTCCCGAACCGACGTTCCTGATTACCAAGCCGTTCCAGCGTTCGACCGTCAAGGCGGCGATCAGCCAGGCGCTGTTCTTCGACGAAGCCACGGTGCCGGAAGCTGCCGAATAACGGTACGGACCCAAAACGAACTTCGGGGGTTGATAGGCGATGGCAGACGATCAAGACCGCATTCATGTCACCGCGACGGAAGCACGCGCTGGCGCAACCCCCGGCGTTACCCGCTACATCCTGATCGTGTCGCTCGTCGCCGCGATCGGCGTGATGGCGTACATCCTGCTGACCTGAAACCCCCGACGCGACCGTCCGGCACGGACCGCCGGGAGGTGCTGGCAATCGGCGTTCGGCGACCCTATGTTCGGGGCCGCCCCTCATGGGCCGACTGCGTATCGAACGGATAAGAATGACTGAATCCGATATCAGCGAGGACGCGGCGGGCGAGGTGCGGGAGCACGTCGCGTTGCCGGACCCCGAATTCAAGAAGCAACTGGCACAGGTCATCCCGCATCTGCGCGCGTTCGGCAGGTCGCTGTCGGGCAGCCGCGATCTCGCCGACGACCTGGTGCAGGAAACGCTGCTGAAGGCATGGGCCGCGCGGCAGCGGTTCCAGGCGGGCACCAACATGCGCGCATGGACCTTCATCATCCTGCGCAACCTGTATCTGTCGCAAATGCGTCGTGCGCGCTTCAAGGGCGAGTGGGACGATCTGGTCGCGGACCGCATCCTTGCGGCCCCGGCGAGCCAGGACCGCCATGTCGAGCTGGCGGACATGCAGCGCGCGCTGTTGCATCTGCCGCAGCCGCAACGCGAGGCGCTGATCCTCGTCGGCGCGGGTGGCTTCGCCTATGAGGAAGCCGCCGAAATCTGCAACGTCGCGGTCGGCACGATCAAGAGCCGCGTGGCGCGTGGCCGCGTCGCGCTGGAAGCGTTGATGACCGAGGGCAAATTGCCGTCGCGCGCCGAACAGCCGGACAATAACGGCCAGACCGTACTCGATACGATCATGGGCGAAGTGGACGACCTCAGCCGCGAGCGCTGAGGATCGTCACTCGCCGGACCAGTCGTCCAGCCGTTGCAGATACTGATCCCATATCCCCGGCAGGCGCTTGTCCTTGCCATAGACGTCGCGCAACGCCCGGCCCACGCCGTCGCCGGCGCTGGGGGACCGGACGACCTGGCCTGAAAAGGGCCGTTTGCCGGACGAGGGAACATGCGGTGCCATGTGTCTCCAACGGCCGCATCGTCGTTTCGTTTCACCCGTTTACCCGATAGTTACCGTTACTGGTCGCGTCTGGTAGCGAGGATATGATGCAGCTTTCACCGGATGTGCTGGCGCGGGTGCGCGCCGGATCGCCGTTCCTGTCGACGCTGATCGATCGCGAAAGCGAGTTTCTGGACCGCGTCGCCGGGTTCGACGGCGATATCCTGTCGGCGGTCGCGTCCACGCCCGACCTGCCGCTCGCCCGGGCGTTGCGAATCGAGCGGCGGCGCATCGCGCTTCTGGTCGCCCTCGGCGACTTGTCGGGGGCATATGACCTGACGAAGGTGACCCGGACGCTCAGCGACTTCGCCGACCGCGCGCTGCATCGCGCGATCGTGCAGGCGATCGCGGAGCGTACCCCCGGCGCCGACCCGGTCGGCTTCGCGGCGATCGCGCTGGGCAAACAGGGGAGCCACGAGCTCAACTATTCGTCCGACATCGATCCGATCCTGCTGTACGATCCCGCCGTCCTGCCGCGGCGCGAGCGCGACGATCCGTCCGAGGCGGCGGTGCGGATCGCGAAGCGCGCGGTCGAGTTGTTGCAGGCGCGCGACGGCGACGGCTATGTCCTGCGCGTCGACCTGCGGCTGCGGCCATCGCCCGAAGCGACGCCGATCGCGTTGCCGGTCGATGCGGCGGTTTCCTATTACGAATCCGCCGCGCTGCCATGGGAGCGTGCCGCCTTCATCCGGTCGCGCGCGGTGGCGGGCGACGTGGCGCTCGGCGAGCGGTTCCTCGACGCGATCCGCCCGTTCGTGTGGCGCCGCGCGCTGGACTATGGCGCGATCGGCGAAATCCGCGAGATCACGCGGCGCATCCGCGACCATTATGCGCAGGGGCAGGCGTTCGGACCGGGATACGACCTGAAGCGCGGGCGCGGCGGCATTCGCGAGGTGGAGTTCTTCGCGCAGGTCCATCAGCTGGTGCACGGCGGGCGCGATCCGGCGCTGCGGGCGCCGGCGACCCGCGACGCGCTGGCGGCGCTGGCGGCAGGTGGCCGGATCGCGCACGACGAAGCGGTCGCGATGGACGGGGCCTACACGCTGTTCCGCACGATCGAGCACCGGTTGCAGATGGTCGACGACCGCCAGACGCACAGCCTGCCCGAACACGCCGATGCGCTCGATCGCGTCGCGCGGTTGCAGGGGGTCGCGGACGGGCGGGCGTTGCTCGACCTGCTGTCGCCGCAGGTCGCGGCGGTCGGTGCGATCTATGACCGGCTCGACGGTGCCGCGACACCGCGCTTGCCGGTCGATCCGCCATCGCTGGCCGAGCGGCTGACCGCGCTCGGCTTCGCGTCGGGCGAGCGGGGGGCACGGCGGATCGCCGACTGGCGCGGCGGTGCCTATCCGGCGCTGCGCAGTCCGGCGGCACGCGCCGCGCTGGAGGACAGCCTGCCGGGATTGATCGAGGGGCTGGCGACCGCCGCCGACCCCCATGCCGCGCTGCTGCGGCTCGACGCGATGCTGGCGCGGCTGCCCAGCGCAATCAACCTGTTCCGCCTGCTGGAGGCGCAGCCGGCGCTGGCGCGGTTGTTCAGCACGATCCTGTGCCATGCGCCGACGCTGGCCGAGGCGCTGGCGCGGCGGGCGACGCTACTCGACGCGCTGATCGACGCACGCGCGCTCGAACCGGTCGGGTCGGTCGATGCGCTGGCGGCGGAGATGGGCGCGCGCGGCGGCGAAGGCTATGAACGGCTGCTCGACCATGTCCGCGACGTGGTGAACGAAAAGCGCTTCATGCTGGGCGTGCAGGTGGTGGCGGGGACGGGCGACCCGCTGGCGGTGGCGGCGGGCTATGCACGGGTGGCGGAGGCGGCGGTGCGGGTGCTGTCGGCCGCGACGATCGATGCGTTCGCCGAGCGGCACGGGCGGGTGCCGGGCAGCGAGCTGATCGTGCTGGCGCTGGGGCGGCTGGGGGGCGGGGCGTTGACCCATGCCTCCGACCTCGACCTGATCTACTGCTTCACCGGCGATTTCGCCGCCGAATCCGATGGCGCGAAGCCGTTGGGGGCGGTCCTTTATTACAACCGGCTGGCGCAGCGGCTGACGGCGGCGCTGTCGGTCCAGACCGCGTCGGGGCCGCTGTACGAGGTCGATACGCGGCTGCGGCCATCGGGTGCGCAGGGGCCGCTGGTCGTGTCGCTGGCCGGCTTCGACCGCTATCAGCGCGAGGATGCGTGGACGTGGGAGCATATGGCGCTGGCCCGGGCACGACCGATCGTCGGCTCGGCGGCGGGGCAGGCGGAGGCGGCGGCGATCATCGCGCGCGTGTTGCGCGGCGACCGGCCGGCGCGCGACATCGCGGCCGAGGCTGCGGCGATGCGGGTCGACATGGCGCGGCACAAGCCGCCCTCGGGACCGCTCGACGCCAAGCTCGCACCCGGCGGGCTGGTCGACCTCGAATTTACGGTCCACGTCACGCAGCTGCGCACCGGACGGGGGCTGGTGCCGCAGCTGGGCGAGGCGATCGACCTGCTGGTCGCCGACGGCCTGCTGCCCGCGCCGCTGCGACCGGCGCATGATTTCCTGACCCGCCTGATCGTGGCGATGCGGCTGGTCGCGCCGGACGGACAGGTGCCGTCGGCAGCGACCCAGCCGATCCTGGCGGCGGCGCTGGGCAGCCGCGACTGGCCGACGGCGCTTGCCACGCTGGAGGCGACGCGGCAGATCGTCGCCGCGGCATGGACCGCGATGGCGCGACAGGAGGGCGACGATGGAAACTGGTGACACGCTACCCGATGGCCGGCTGACCCGGGCCGACGGGACCGATATCGCGTTGCGCGACCAGATCGGGGCACCGCTCGTCCTGTATTTCTACCCCAAGGCGGACACGACCGGCTGCACGCGCGAGGCGCAGGACTTTTCGGCGCTGGCCGAAGGGTTCGCCGCGCGGAACGCGACGGTGATCGGTGTGTCGCGCGACACGTCGGCCAAATTGTCGCGCTTCGCCGAAAAACACGGGCTGACCGTCACGCTCGCCGGCGATGCCGACGGGTCGGTGTGCGAGGCGTTCGGCGTATGGGGCGAAAAGCAGATGTACGGCCGGACGTATCTGGGGATCGAGCGGGCGACGTTCCTGTTCGACGCGGCCGGAACGCTCGCCCGCCAATGGCGCAAGGTGAAGGTCGCGGGCCATGCGCAGGACGTGCTGGACGCCGTGTCGGCATGATCCGGTCGAATCGTTTGCAACGACCGTTCGACGCGCGACGACGGAACAAAGCGGCACCGGCCAAACAAGGTTAAACGACTCGCCGTACCGGCGCGACGGTTCGGCGCGACGCGCTGTCGCCGCGCTTGCGCGGGGCGGCCCGCATCCGGCAAGTCCTACACCGGTCGATACGCGGTGGGGCAACCGTCGAGACAGCAGGGTTCATCGTTCGTGTCGGCATGCCGATGCGGGCATAACGCTCGGATAGCGGGACAGAATGTCGATTACTTCCGTATTGAAAAATAACGTCGCTCCGTTCGCGGGGTTCCGTTCGATCTTCCGGACCCGCCATTTCATCCTGCACGACGGCAAGCAGCTTCGCCGCCACAGCATCTCCGGCCGGAACCAGGCCGCGGCCGCCGGGCTGGCGGCGATTACCGTCGCCTTCTCGGCCTATGGCATGGGGCAGGTGGCGATCGGTACCGCGGTCGCATCGGACGACAAGGTCGCGTCGATGCAGCAGCAGGTCGATGCGATGCGCGCCGATGTCGCCCGCCTCCACGCCGACGCCCGCGCGCACGCCGCCCGGCTCGACAAGCGACAGGCGGCACTGGCCGCGGTGCTGACCGGTGGTGACGATGTCGACGGCCTCGCCCTCGCCGCGCTTCACCAGCAGCCTGCCAGCGAAGCCAGCCTCGTCACCCGCCCGTTCGACCGGGTCGCCCGGCAGCAGGCGGCGATGGCGGTGCAGGCAAAGGCGATGGCCGATGCCCGCTATGCCGATACCGCGCGGACGCTGCGCAGGCTGGGGCTGAACCCGCGTCGCGTGATGCCGGCGATGGGCGGTCCGTACGAGCCGGTCGACGCCGCGACCGCCGCTGCCGCCACCGCCGCGTCGGCGACCGCCGATGCGCAGGCCGATGCCCAGTTCCGCGCGCTGTTCCTAAGCTGGAAGAAGCTCGACACGATCGAGCGTGCCGCGATCTCGATCCCGTCCTATCAGCCGGTCGCCAGCCTGTCGTTCACCAGTAATTTCGGGGTCCGTTCCGACCCGTTCCGCGGCACCGCCGCGATGCACGCCGGCGTCGACATCCCCGGTCCGATCGGCACCCCGGTCTATGCCACCGCCGATGGCGTCATCGCCCGCGCCGAACGCGCCGGCGGCTATGGCAACCTGATCGAGGTCAATCATGGCAAGGGCATCGCGACCCGCTATGGCCATCTTTCGAAGATCATCGTGCGCGATCACGAGCGGGTGAAGCGCGGGCAGCTGATCGGGCTGATGGGTTCGACCGGCCGTTCGACCGGCAGCCACCTGCATTACGAAGTCCGCATCGACGGTTCGGCGGTCAATCCGGCGCCGTATCTGCAGGCCGGGCAGCTGGCGATGGCGGCCGACCGGGCGCAGCGGCAGCGGCTGGCGATGGGTGGTCCTGTCGTCGCCGAATAAAGCGCCGTACCGCCTGCGCCGGTTGCCGTCCGGGCGCCATGCGCTTATCTGCACGGCATGGATATGACCGTGACCGACGTGACCCTGTCCGCTGCCGCCGCGGCGCGCGTGGCGGCGATTGCCGCGAAGCAGGAAAAGCCCGCGATCCTGCGCCTGTCGGTCGAGGGCGGCGGGTGTTCGGGGTTCCAGTATCGCTTCGGCCTGGCCGACAGCATCGATGCCGATGACAGCGTCGCCGAAACCGACGGCGTGAAGCTGGTCGTCGATACCGTCAGCCTCGATCTGGTCCGCGGCAGCGAGGTCGATTTCGTCGAATCGCTGGGTGGCGCGGCGTTCCGCGTGACCAACCCGCAGGCGGCGTCGGGCTGTGGCTGCGGCACCAGCTTCGCGGTCTGACGTGCGGATCGTCACCTACAACGTCAACGGCATCAAGGCGCGACTGCCCCGGCTGATCGAGTATCTGACCGAGGAACAGCCCGACATCGTCTGTCTGCAGGAGCTGAAATCCAGCGACGAAACCTTTCCCGAGGCGGATATCCGCGCGGCGGGCTATGGCGCATTGTGGCATGGGCAAAAGGGGTTCAACGGCGTCGCGGTGCTGGCGCGCGGAGCTGATCCGGTAGAGCGGTTGCGCGGCCTCGCCGGCGAGCCCGAGGACGAACACAGCCGCTATCTGGAGGCGGATGTCGGCGGGCTGGTGGTCGCGTCGATCTACCTGCCGAACGGCAACCCGCAGCCGGGACCGAAATTCGACTACAAGCTGCGCTGGATCGACCGGCTGCGGGCGCGGGCGGCGTTGCTGCTCGCCGAGGAACGCGCCGTGGTGCTGGCGGGCGATTACAACGTCATTCCGAATGACGACGATGTGTTCTCGGTCCGTGCGATGCAGGACGACGCGCTGATGCAGCCCGAATCGCGCGCCGGCTATCGCGGCCTAGTCTCGCAGGGCTGGACCGATGCGTTGCGCACCCGCTTTCCGAAGGGCGGAGTGTGGACCTTCTGGGACTATCAGGCGGGGGCGTGGCAGCGTGACGCCGGGTTCCGTATCGACCATCTGCTGCTCAGCCCGATCGCTGCCGACCGGCTGGTCGATGCCGGCGTCGACAAGGGCTATCGCGGACGCGAGAAGGCGAGCGACCACGCGCCGACCTGGGTCCGACTGCGTTGAAGCGCGCGGGCGTCGCCCTGTGGGGCATGGCCGTCCTGCTGCCGACCTCTGCATCGGCGCGCGATTATTGTTCGACCCGGCCCAGTCTCGGCCAGTCGGCCTGCACGATCGATGCCGGGCGCGTGGCGATCGAGACCGCCCTGTCCGACTGGGAGCGCGACGGCGATGCCGACACCGTCCTGTTCGGCGATACGCTGGTCCGGCTGGGCCTGACCGACCGGATCGAATTGCAGGCCGACTGGGCGCCGGTGGGCGTCGTGCGCGATCGCGCGACCGGTGGCCGGACCGCACGGACGGGCGATCTCGAAATCGGCAGCCGCATCGCGCTGCGCAACCCGGATGGCAAGGGGCTGTCCTACGGCCTGCAACCGTCGGTCACCGTGCCGACGGGCCGGTCGCCGGTCGGTTCGGGCGGGTGGGGCGCCAGCCTGATCGCGCCGGTCAGCTATGACCTGACCGACAGGCTGAACCTGCAATTCTCGCCGGAGATCGCGACGATGCCGCGTGAGGATCGCGGTGGGAACATGGCCGTCGCTACCGCCACGCTGGGGCTGGGCATCGTCGTCAGCGACAAATGTCAGGTCACGGTCGAGGGGCAATGGGCGCACGACGACATGGCGACCGAACACCGCGCGGCGCTGGCGGTCGCGTGGCAGTTGTCCGACGATTTCTTCGTAGATGCGGGCGGTGTCGCGGGGCTCGACCACGATACGCCCGCCCTCCGGGTCTATAGCGGTTTGTCGCACCGCTTCTGATTGCCAATATTTGGCGTATGCTACTGCCAGTTGGCGGTGTTCATCACATTTACATTTGTAGTCAAAAGCTAAGTACCTGTAATTGGCTGTTTTTGAAAACTGGCACAGTCACTGCAAAGACTGATGCAACTCCGGCAACACGCCGGAATGCACAGGGAGACAGCATCATGACCGCCATTCGCTTCGCCACGTCGATCGTCCTCGGCCTCGTTGCCACCACGTCGGCCTTCGCCGCCGAACCCGACGCCGCGCCTGCCGCGACCACGACTGCCGCCACGACGGCGGCCACCACCGTCGGTGGTGGCACCGTCACGGTTCGCGCCGGCAAGGACGCCCTGGCGTACAAGGGCGCGCGCAACGCCCGCTACTGCTTCCGCGCCGAAGCCGTCACCGGGAGCCATATTCGCCGGACCCTGTGCAATACGCGCGCGAACTGGGAAGCGATGGGCGTCGATCTCGACGCGGCGCTCGCCGGTCGCTGATCGGGCAGCAGGGAGGACATTCCGATGACCATCGCAACGCTGCTCGCCGCATTGTTCGCCGCAACCAGCCAGACGCCCGCACCACCCGCGGGGGCGACCACACCGCCCGTCAAGGTCATGCGCTACTGCATTCGCGACCGTCGCGAAGGGGCGATCGATCGCCGCCGGATCTGCCGGACGCGCGAAGCGTGGCAGGCGCGCGGATTCGACCCCGTCGTCGCACTCGGCGGACGCTGAGCGTCGACCGCTGCCGCCGGGCCGACCGCCCGGCGACGCGCCGTCACAAGGTGCGTTCGTACATCTGGTAGACGCGGTTGATCCTGCTATCGATCGTCGTCGCGATCGCGTTCATCCCCTGATTGTCGTCGAGCACCCAGCCGATCTCGCCGCGCGACGCACCGAACTTCGCCACCGCGTCGCGGCGGATATATTCGATCATCATGAAGGCCAGCTGGCTCGCCATCCGCGACGCCTGCAACCGCTTGACCACCCCCATAAGCGGCACGCGCATCGTCCGCGCCTTGGGCGCGCGCAGCCACAGCAGCAGCTTCAGCCAGTTGAACGGCAGCAGCGATCCGCCCATCGGCTTGAGCGGTTCGTTCATGTCGGGCAGGGTAATCATGAACGCGACCGGCTCGCCGTCCAGCTCGGCGATGCGGATCAGGTCCTCGAACACCAGCGGCTTCAGCTTCTTGCCGACATCGTCGACTTCGGGCTGGGTCAGCGGTACGAAACCCCAGTTGTCCGACCATGCGTCGTTCAGGATGCGCAGGATGATCTCCGCCTCATCGGCGAACTTGGCCTTGTTCACCCGGCGGATGCGGATGCGGTCGTTCTTTTCGCCCGCTGCGACGATGCGCTGGACGATCGGCGGAAAATCCGTGGTGATGTCGAGGTCGTAGGTGACGAGCTGCTTGACCGGGGCATAGCCGGCACCTTCGATCCATCCCTGATATTGCGGCAGGTGATGGCCCATCAGCACCGTCGGGCTGTGGTCATGCCCCTGAATCAGCAGGCCGGGTTCCTCCCAGATCGACAGCGCGCACGGGCCGATCGCGCGCGTCATGCCCTTGCCGCGCAGCCACTGCTCGGCCTGCGCGATCAGTGCGTTGGCGGTCGCCTCGTCCTCCGCCTCGAACATGCCCCAGAAGCCGACGCCGGGGCCGAAGCCCTTGTCGCTCGGCATGGTCAGCGCCAGCGTGTCGAGATGCGCCGATACCCGCCCGACGACCTTGCCCGCGCGCTCGGCGATATAGAGTTGCGCCTCGGCATGGCTGAACCAGCCGTTCTTCTTCGGATCGATCTGTCCGGCGACCTCGGTCTTGAGCGGCGGCACCCAGTGCGGGTCGTTGGCGTAGAGGCGATAGGGGAGCGCGATGAACGCCTTGCGATCGGCAGCGGTTACGACCGGACGGACGGTGATCGACATGGCTCTCCCCCAAAACAGCAACGGGGCGGCAATGCGCCGCCCCGAGGCAAACTTCAAATGACAAATCGGTCATCCGCGCCGGTTCGCCGGCGTCCGATGATCCGCCCCGGATCAGTCGCGGTAGCGGGGATGCCCCTTGGCAACGCCGCCCGACAGCTCGGCGACCTTCGGATATTGCTTCGCCACCTCCTCGGTATAGCCGAGGTTGAAGACGGTCGGGCTCTTCTCCGGCCGTTCCGACCGCTCGTAATGGGTACCGAACACCTTGTCCCAGAAGAAGTTGGTGATGCCGAAATTGCCATGTTCGTCATGGAAATGGTGCGCCATGTGCTTGCGCTTCCATTCGACCAGCAGCTTGTTCTTGGGCTTGTAGGCCAGATGCTGGATGCAGTGGCAGAATTCGTAGAAACAGGTCGTCAGCAGGCCGGTCGCCAGCGCCGCCATCGCCCCGCCGAACCCTCCGATCGCATAGCCGATCGGGGCGGTCGCGATCGCAATCGCCGGCAGCGTGGTGTGCAGCGCGCCGAACAGCACTTCGAGTTGGTTCGGGTCCTGATGATGGTCGTAATGGATCCGCTTCCACGTCGCGGCCAGCGGCGAGAACTTGAACATCCAGTTCGAATGCAGCACCCAGCGGTGGAGCGCGTACCACACCAGCGGATAGGCGACGACCGCGATGCCGATCGACGCCAGCGTCGGAACCAGCGGTGCCGGCGACCAGGCGAACAGCCCGATCGCGACGAAGGCGAGCGCGATATAGGCGATGATCGCCGGATACTGAAAATACGCGACGACCAGCTGCCTGAAGGTCATCTTGTCGAGATGGTGCGACTTCTTCCAGAAGCCCTGCTTCCCGGTGATCGCGTTCATCGGCCTAACTTCCTCAATCCAATCCCTTAACCGGACGATTCGCCCATGATGCCCGCATTGCCCGCGCTTTGCGGCCAAAGTGGGACGGCAAGGGGGCTATTCCTCGGTCCGGATGAGCACCGCCTCGCCGATCAGGAAGAACAGCAGGAACGGTGCCCATGCCGCTAGGAACGGCGGGTAGGCCCCAAGGTTGCCCATCGCGAGCGCGAAATTGTCCGCCACGAAATAGGTGAACCCCAGCGCCATGCCAATGACCGCGCGCACGAACAATTTGCCCGACCGCGCGACGCCGAACGCCGCGACCGCCGCCAGCAGCGGCATGAGGACCGCCGACAGCGGCCCGGACAGCTTGTGCCACAACGCACCCTCCAGCGCCTTGGTAGGGCGCCCCGCCTCGACCAGATCGTCGATCGCGGTCGACAGCTGGTGGAACGACAGGCCATCGGGATCGACATTCTGGAGCGTGAACTGGTCGGGCCGTACCCCGCCGGCGATCCGCAGCGACCCCAACCGTTCGCGCACGCCGGTCGCGACGGTGAAGCGCTCGGCATTGTCGATCCGCCACGCCCCGTTCTCGCGCCAGCCACGGCTGGCGGTGATGAGCGCGCGCAGCGAACTGCCCTCGCGGCTGTAGACGGTGATGCCGCGCAGCCGGGTCGCCTCGCCGCGGCCCGCGACCCGCGCGGCCTGGATCAGGTTGTCGCCGTCGCGCACCCACACATTGGTCCGCTCGCCCCGGTCGACCGGCATCGGGCCATAGTCGACATTGTCCCACACGGTCAGCGTCGCGGTCGCGCGCGCCACCACGCGTTCGTTGAACGCGAACGAGACCGCCGCGACGCCGAAGCTGGCGAGGATCAGCGGCGCCAGCACCTGATGCGCCGACAGGCCGCCGGCCTTCAGGCTGATGATCTCGCTGTTCTGGTTCAGCTGGGTCAGCGTCAGGATGGTGCCGAGCAGCACCGAGAAGGGCAGAAACCGCGCGATGATCTGCGGCGTGCGCAGCGAGACGTAGCGCAGGACCTCCGCCTGTCCGTTGCCGGGATGGGCGAGGATCTTGCCGCTCTCGCTGAGCAGGTCGAGCGCCTGGAGCACCAGCACCAGCGCGAACAGGATGGCGAAGGTCCGCACGAGGAACAGCCGTGCCATGTAGATCGCGACCGTCGCGGACGGAAAGAAGCTGCGCATCACGCCGCCGCCTTGCGCTTGCCGGGCAGATAGCGGCCGATGAACTTGCCGATCTTGGCGGCGCCGCGTTCCAGGCCGCCGATCGGCTCCCCGCCGGGGACGCGCGCGATCACCCAGTACAGGCGCAGCACCAGCGCGGCGAACAGCAGGAACGGCACCCACAATGCGATGATCGGGTCGATCCGGCCCAGACCGCCGACCGCTTCGCCATATTCGTTGACCTTGTGATAGGTCACGATGATGACGATCGAAAGGAACACGCCCAGCGCCGAGGACGACCGCTTGGGCGGCACGCCCAGCGCCAGCGCCAGCATCGGCAGCAGGAACATCGTCGCCACCTCCGCCAGACGGAAGTGGAAGTTCGCGCGCGCGCCGTCGCGATCCTCCTCGCTGACGTTGGGGTTCTGGCCGGTGATGGCGAGCTGCGGCAGCGTCTGTTCGAGATCGCGTCCGCCGCGCGGGCGGAAGCTGCCGAACTTGGGCAGATCGATCGGCAGGTCGTGCGCGGTGAAGGTCAGCGTCCGGGGAACCCGGAAATCGGGTGCGTTATGGATCAGCGTGCCGTTGGTCAGGCGGAAGATGATCGTGTCGGGATCGGGGGAGCGCAGGAACTGGCCGCGCTCGGCAGTCACCCCGAGCCACTGCCCATTGGGGCGGCTGGCCTGCACGAAGATGCCGCGCAGGTCGGATCCTGAGTTGCGGCTTTCCTCGATCCGCAGCGTCATGCGCTCGCCCAGCCTGGTGAACTCGCCCACCTTGATCGATGCGCCGAGCGCGCCGGTGCGCAGTTCGAAGCGCAGCGCCTCGTAATTGTAGCGTGCCAGCGGCTGGACGAAGCCGACGATCGCCAGGTTCGCCGCCGCCAGCACCGTCGCGTACAGGAACGGCACGCGCAGCAGCCGCCAATAGCTCATGCCGACGCCCAGCATCACGTCGAGCTCGGACGAGGTGGCAAGCTTGCGAAAGGCGAGCAGGATGCCGAGCATCAGCCCGATCGGGATGCCGAGCCCCAGATATTCGGGCAGCAGGTTGGCGAGCATCCGCCACACGACGCTGACCGGCCCGCCCTCCGCGGCGACGAAATCGAACAGCCGCAGCATCCGGTCGAGGACGAGCAGCATCGCCGAGATCAGCAGCGTCGAGAAGAGCGGCACCGCGATCAGCCGGGCCATGTAGCGATCGATCGATGGCATGGCGCAAGGCTATAGCGAAGGTGCGGGGGGAAGCTAGTCCCAAGAAATCCTCCCCGGCACGGGGAGGGGGACCGCCGCGCAGCGGTGGTG
>RPSH01000002.1 GCA_003946805.1 Bacillus sp. 2B10
GATCAAGGGGGCGGGCGATCCCGGTCTGCATGGCTTTCCGTTTGCTTCGAGCGCCGGTTCGCGCCTGTCGAGAACCGTAGTCGAGAAGGGGGTGTCCCCGAACTACCCGTTCTCGACTACGCCCGAAGCTGCTCGAACCGAACGGGGAGAGCTGGCCGGCACGAGGAACCCGGCTGCGAACCCTTCCCCCGCGCAGACTATCGCCGGCGTATCGTCATGCGGCGTTCGACCGTGATCGGATATTCGAAATGCAGCCCCGCGCGGCCGTCCTCCGCCCAGCGCAGCGTCGCCGCGGTCCAGTTGCCGCCGCCGGTGTCGATGCGGACGGTCGATCCGATCGCCCCGTCGTCGAAATCGACGAGGTCGATCAGCGCCCCCGTGGTGGACAGGTCGCGGATGCGGGCCGAGCGGCGTTCGCCGTTCACCTCGATCGTGGTCGAGCGCAGCATGCGGGTACGCGGCGCGCGCTCCGCCTTCGGACCGTTGGGGGTCAGCGCGCCGCCCTCCGCCATCAGCCGCGCCGCGGCCTCGGCGGTGTCGACCGGCGCGCCATAGACGAAGCCCTGCACGTCGTTGCAGCCAAGCTCGCGCAGGGCCGCCAGCTCGTCGTGATATTCGATGCCCTTGGCGGTCGTGTCGATGCCCAGCATGTCGGCCAGCGTCGCGATGGCGCGGATGACCGCGGCGTTGCGCCCTTCGGGATCGCTGACGCCGCGCACGAACGACGAATCGATCTTGATCCGGTCGAACGCCAGTCGGCGCAGGCACGACATCGACGCCTGTCCCGCCCCGAAATCGTTGAGCGCGAGGCGGACGCCGATCCCGCGCAGCGCGGCGAAGACGGTGATCGCCGCGCGCATGTCGCGCAGCAGGCTCGCCTCCTCGATATCCACCTCCAGCCGCCCGGGCGCCAGGCCGGCGCGGGCGAGCGCGTTGGCGATGATCGCGGGCAGCGCGGGATTGGCGAACTGCGCCGCCGACAAGTTCACCGACAGCCGGGTCTCGCCCGGCCAGGCGGCGGCGTCGTGACAGGCGGTGCGCAGCACCCACTCGCCGATCGGCTCGATCAGCTTCGATTCCTCCGCGACGCACAGGAAGTCGGCGGGGATCAGCAGCCCGCGCGTCGGATGCTCCCAGCGCAGCAGCGCCTCGAACCCGGTGATCCGCCCGCCGTCGAGCGACACGACCGGCTGATAGACGATGCGCAGCTGGTCGAGCGAGAGGGCGAGGCGCAGGTCGTCCTCCATCTGGCGCCGGATGCGCGCGCCGTCGAGCATCGCGTCGTTGAAGAAGCGGGCGACGCCGCGCCCGGCATCCTTGGCGGCATAGAGCGCGAGGTCGGCATTGGCGACCAGCACGTCGGGCGTCGTGCCATGGTCGGGGGATACCGCTATACCGATCGAACAGCCGATCGATACCGCGCTGCCGTTGATGAAATAGGGTTGCGACAGGCTGGCGATGATCGCCTGCGCCAGCGTCGCCATGTCCGTCCGGCTGCCGATGCGCGGCAGGATCACCTCGAACTCGTCGCCGCCCAGCCGCCCGACCAGCCCGGCATCGGCGACGACGCGCAGCAGCCGCTGCGCGACCTGGCTGAGCAGCGCGTCGCCAACCGGATGACCCATCGTGTCGTTGACCGCCTTGAACCGGTCGAGGTCGAGCAGGAACAGCGCGGTGCCGTCATAGGCCGGCTGCGCCAGCGTCTGCTCGAGCGAGATGCGCATCCGCTGGCGATTGGCGAGGCCGGTCAGGCTGTCGAACAGCGCGAGCCGGGTGATCGCCGCATCCGATCGCCGCACCGCCGCCATGTCGGTCCCGGTGCCGACGAACCCCTCGAACCGGCCGTACGGATCGGCAAACGGGCTGCCCGACACGGTCCAGCTGCGCTCGCTCTCCCCCGGCGCGGCGGGGGCGACGGCATAGTCGGTAAAGGCGGTGCGGGCCGACAGGTGGAAGGCGATCGTCCGTTCGGCGTCGTCGCCGATCGATTCGCCGCCGGCGATCCGCAGCATGTCGGTCAGCGGCGCGCCGATCGGATCGATGCCCGCGGCGGCGAACACCGCGGCGATCTTGTCGCTCAGATAGGTCAGCCGTCCGTGGCGATCGGTCTGCCAGAACCAGTTGGGACCATGGTTTTCGGCCTCGTGCAGCAGGCGGGCGGCACGGTCGGCGGGCAGGCGTTCGGCATCGTCGGGCCGCTGGACCCACGATCGCAACGCCGCCTTCAACCCACCGTTCGCCAATGCGCTTCCTTTCATGTCCCATGCCGACCGTAGCGCGGCATCGTGAACGAATTCTTTGCAACCGGCACGCTCCACCCTGTAGGGCGGGAAGAAATTTCGAGCCGATATGGATATCATGCGATGACCGTCACCATCACCGAAGCCGATCTGATCGACAGCGTCGCCGATGCGCTGCAGTTCATCAGCTATTACCACCCGATGGACTATATCCGCGCGCTGGGCGAGGCCTATGCCGCCGAGACGTCGCCGGCCGCCAAGGACGCGATCGCGCAGATCCTGACCAACAGCCGGATGTGTGCGGAGGGGCATCGCCCGATCTGCCAGGATACCGGCATCGTCACCGTGTTCGTCAAATGGGGGCAGGACTGCCGCCTCGACAGCGACCATTCGTTGCAGGAGGTCGTGGACGAGGGCGTGCGCCGCGCGTACCTGCATCCCGACAACAAGCTGCGCGCCTCGATCCTCGCCGATCCGGCCTTCACCCGGCGGAACACGAAGGACAATACGCCGTCGGTGCTGCACGTCGAAATGGTGCCGGGCAGCACGGTGTCGGTCGACGTCGCGGCCAAGGGCGGCGGGTCGGAGAACAAGTCGAAGTTCAAGATGATGAACCCCAGCGATTCGATCGTCGACTGGGTGCTGGAGATGCTGCCGCAGATGGGCGCCGGTTGGTGTCCGCCCGGGATGCTCGGCATCGGCATCGGCGGCACCGCTGAAAAGGCGATGCTGCTCGCCAAGGAATCGCTGATGGCGCCGATCGACATGGGCCAGCTGAAGGCACGCGGCGCGCAGACCGACGTGGAGGCGCTGCGCATCGAGCTGATGGACAAGGTCAATGCGCTGGGCATCGGTGCGCAGGGGCTAGGCGGGCTGTCGACCGTGCTCGACGTCAAGATCCTCGACTGGCCGACGCATGCCGCATCGAAGCCGGTGGCGATGATCCCGAACTGCGCCGCGACCCGCCACGCGCATTTCACGCTGGACGGTTCGGGGCCGGCCTATCTGGAACAGCCGAACCTCGCCGACTGGCCCGACGTCAACTGGACCCCGGACAAGGCGGCGATCCGCGTCGACCTCGATACGCTGACCCCGGAAGTCGTCGCGACGTGGAAGCATGGCGACCGGCTGCTCCTCAATGGCAAGATGCTGACCGGCCGCGACGCCGCGCACAAGCGCATCGCCGACATGCTGGCGAAGGGCGAGCAGCTGCCCGTCGATTTCCGCGGGCGCGTGATCTATTATGTCGGACCCGTGGATCCGGTCGGCGAGGAAGTGGTCGGCCCGGCCGGCCCCACCACCGCGACCCGCATGGACAAGTTCACCCGCATGATGCTCGACCAGGGCTTGCTGGCGATGGTCGGCAAGGCGGAACGCGGCGTGGATGCGACGAAGGCGATCGCCGAGGCGAAATCGGCCTATCTGATGGCGGTCGGCGGTGCCGCGTACCTCGTCGCGCGCGCGATCAAGGGGTCGAAGGTCGTCGGCTTCGCCGATCTCGGGATGGAGGCGATCTACGAGTTCGAGGTGCAGGACTTCCCCGTCACCGTCGCGGTCGATAGCGAAGGGCAGAACGTCCACCACCTCGCGCCGCTGGTGTGGCGCGAGAAGATCGCGAAGGAGCGGTTGCTGGAGGGGGTTTGATCGCTTCGACGTTCGTCATTGTCGGCGAAGGCAGTATCGCGGCGAAAGTCCACTCCAGCGTATCCCCGCGCAGGCGGGGATCCAGGGCCAAATGCGCAAGCCTGTGCTTTGCTTGGCTCTGGACCCGACGGGTTCACGAAAGAAGTGCACCGCCGATAGGGTGGCAGCTGGTGCGCCAGCCGGACCTGCGCGACCGCATCAGGCAAAGCCTTGCGATGGGGACGATGCGTCAAACATGCCCGGGGGCATGTTTGACGCATCGTCCGCCCGAGCAGATCGCCGGCCGACTGGCGCGCGAGGCTGGTCGTACCGTCATCAGTCATGGGTCAATCTACCGCTTCGTCGTTCCGCTCGGCCCAGAAGGATTACTGGCATCGCCTGCTACCCCGCGCCAGGTCGCGCCGTGGACGGTACCGTCTGCAAGGCGGCAGTCCCGCCAGCTTCATCAAGCACCGCCGCTCCAACCACGAACGCTCGCCCGCGGCACGGGACCGACGTCAGCCGGGCCATTGGGAAGCCGACTACATGCTGTTCTCGCGCTACGGCGACAACATCCTCGTCCTCCACGAGCGCACCATCCGCTTCACCATGCCGGATCAGCCACCCCACCGCAGGGCATCGATGACCGCTCGGCGTATCGCCCGGCAACTTCGCGATATCCCCCAGCCGTTGCGACGGACCATCAGCTTCGACAATGGTACCGAGTTCGCAGAACACCATCGCCTGCGGCACCTTGGGCTGCAGACCTTCTGCGATGTACGAAGCCCCTGGCAGAAGGGCGGGGTCGAGAACACCATCGGCCGCCTGCGACGCCTGCTGCCCCGCAAAACCGACCTCGACATCCTCTCACCCGATGCACTTCAAACGTGAATCCACATCCCAGCCTGCGCGGGGATGACGTTTCCATATGGATGGATCAAATGATGGTTGGGGAAAGTTCACGCCACTGCGGGTTCGTCCGTTCGATCAGCTCGAACTTCCAATTGCGATGCCAGCGCTTCATGCGCTTTTCGTGGGCGATGCAGGACAGGATGTCGTCGCCGCGTTCCGCCCAGACGAGGCGGTCGAGGTTATGCTTTGCGCAGTGAACGGAGCCGCCGCCGTTGCGGTGCTGGTGGATGCGGGTAGCGAGGTCGGCCGTGACGCCGACATACGTCGCGCCACGATAGCGGTCGGCCATGATATACATCCAGCCGTCCTTCCCCTCTTTCGTCATCGTCAGAAACAAGAAGAAGCGGGGCCCGAGGTCAAACCCGGGGTGACATAGCGGCGCAGGTGATGCGCCGCTACGTCAAAATACCCCGCACCTGCGAAACGATTTCGTTGCGCGCCGCGTTCACCGACCCGATGGCGCACCAAGACCTTCCTCCCCCGCCCGCAGGCCTGCTCGACGATGCCGGCCTGTTCCTCGATTTCGACGGCACGCTGGTCGACCTTGCCGACCGGCCCGAAGGGGTCGTGGTCGGCGACCGGCTCCGCGCGCTGCTCGCGCGGTTGCCCGACCGGCTGGACGGGCGGGTCGCGATCGTCAGCGGGCGGTCGGTCGCGCAGATCGACGGCTTTCTCGGCGACACCATCGCCCGCTTCGCCGTGGTCGGCAGCCATGGCGCGGAAATCCGTCCCGCCGGCGGCACGACCCTTCTGCCCGATCGTCCCGCCAGCCTGGCCGCGGCCGAGCGCGCGTTCGCCGACCGGTTCGGCGACGATCCGCGGGTCGTGATCGAGAGCAAGACGCTGGGCGTCGCGATCCATTATCGCGGCGCGCCGGAGGTGGAACAGGAAGCCCATGCGCTGGTCGACGCCTTTGCCCAGCGCGACGGGCTGACCGCGCAAGGCGGCAAGATGATGATCGAACTGCGCATGGACGGCCATGACAAGGGCACCGCGATCGCGACCCTGTGCGAAGGTCCGCCCTTTGCGGGCCATGCGCCGGTGTTCGTCGGCGACGACCTGACCGACGAACCCGGCATGGTCGTCGCCGCGCATCATGGCGGGGTGGGCATCCTGATCGGGCCGATGCGCGATACCGCGGCGGCGTACCGGCTGGACGACGTCGCCGCCTTTCTCGACTGGCTGGAGCTGAATGCATGACCGCGACGATGGATCTTTGGCCGATCGGAAACTGCCAGGTGTCGGCGCTGGTCGACCGCAACGGGCGCTTCGTCTGGGGCTGTCTGCCGCGGGTCGATGGCGACCCGGCCTTCTCCTCGCTGCTCGACGACCGGCGGCGCGGGTCGGACGGGGCGTTCGGTTTCTGGGAGATCGACCTCGACGGCTGTGTCGACACGCAGCAGACCTATATCCGCAACACCCCGGTGCTGGTGACGCGCCACACCGATGCGGCGGGCAATGCGATCGAGGTCGTCGACTTCTGTCCGCGCTTCAAGCGGCACGACCGGATGTATCGCCCGGTCGCCTTCTGCCGGATCGTACGGCCGCTTGCCGGGTCTCCGCGAATCCGGGTCCGGCTCCGCCCGTCGGTCGGCTGGGGCAGCGCACAGGCGGCACGCACGCGCGGGTCGAACCATATCCGCTACCTGCTCGACCAGGAGGCGATCCGCCTGTCGACCAGCGCCCCGGTCGGCTGGGTCGAGGACGAGCGGCTGTTCCGCGTCGAGCGCACGCTGCATTTCTTCCTCGGGCCGGACGAGAGCTTTTCCGACGAACTGCCCGCGTCGGTCGAGCGGATGCTGAAGAACACGATCGAGGAATGGCGCCACTGGGTGCGCGGCCTCGCCACGCCGGTCGAATGGCAGCAGGCGGTGATCCGCAGCGCGATCACGCTGAAACTGTGCCAGCATGAGGAAACCGGCGCGATCGTCGCGGCGCTGACCACCTCGATCCCCGAACATGCCGATAGCGGGCGCAACTGGGACTACCGCTACTGCTGGATCCGCGACGCCTATTACACCGTACAGGCGCTCAACCGCCTTGGTGCGCTGGACGTGCTGGAGGGGTATCTCGAATATCTGCGCAACATCGTCGACAACGCCGCCGACGGACAGATCCAGCCGCTCTATGGCGTGGGCGGAGAAGCGACGCTGGTCGAGCGCGAGGCCGAGGGGCTCGACGGCTATCGCGGCATGGGGCCGGTGCGCGTCGGCAACCAGGCGTACGAGCAGGTCCAGCACGACGCCTACGGCCAGATCATCCTGTCGAACGCGCAGGGATTTTTCGACCAGCGGCTGTTCCGCGTCGGCAAGCAGGCCGATTTCGAGGCGCTGGAGCCGATCGGCGAGCGGGCATGGGCGGCGTATGACAAGCCCGATGCCGGCCTGTGGGAGCTGCGCACCAAGAGCCACGTTCATACCTACAGCGCGGCGATGTGCTGGGCGGCGTGCGACCGCCTCGCCAATGTCGCCGGCACGCTGGGGCTTTCCGAGCGCGAGATGTTCTGGCGCGACCGCGCGACCGCGATGCGCACCAAGATCGAGCGCGAGGCATGGCGGCCCGAGACGAACCGCATGTCGGCGACCTTCGGCGGCGACGATCTCGACGCCAGCATCATCCAGCTGCTCGACCTGCGCTTCCTCGAACCCGACGATCCGCGCTTCGTCGGCACGCTGGAGGCGGTGGAGCGGGGGCTGCGGCGCGGCAGCCACATGCTGCGCTATGCGACCGAGGATGATTTCGGCCTGCCGCATACCGCTTTCAACGTGTGCACCTTCTGGCTGATCGAGGCGCTGCACGCGACCGGCCGCGACGAGGACGCGCGCGAACTGCTGGAGGAGATGCTGTCGCGCTGCACGCCCGCCGGGCTGCTGTCGGAGGATATCGACCCCGAAACCGGGGAATTATGGGGTAACTACCCGCAAACCTACTCGCTGGTCGGCATGATCAATTCCGCCGTCCTGCTGAGCAAGTCATGGAACGTCGTCAGATGAGTCGCTTGATCGTCATCTCGAACCGGGTGCAGGCCCCGCAGCCGGGCACCGGCGGCGGTGCGCAGGGCGGCCTCGCCGTCGCGCTGAACGCCGCGCTGGCCGAAGAGGACGGTATCTGGTTCGGCTGGTCGGGGGATACCAGCGACAATCGCGAGCTGCGCTTCCAGACCTATGGCGGCGTGACCAGCGCGGTGATGGATCTGTCCGAACAGGACGTCGAGGAATATTACGACGGCTATGCCAACCGGACGCTGTGGCCGCTGTTCCACTACCGGCTCGACCTGACCGAGTTCGAACGCGATTTCCAGGGCGGCTACGAACGCGTCAACCGCGTGTTCGGCGAACGCATCGGCCCGCATATCGAACCCGACGACCTGATCTGGGTCCATGACTATCACATGATCCCGCTCGGCTGGGTATTGCGCCAGCAGGGCGTGACCAACCGCATGGGCTTCTTCCTCCACATCCCGTGGCCGCCGCGCCGGCTGCTGACCGCGCTGCCCGACCATCGCCGGATGGTGGAGGCGCTGTTCGCCTATGACGTGGTGGGGTTCCAGAACGAGGAATGGCTCGACAGCTTCTTCAACTATGTCCGCGAGGAGATGGGCGGGTCGATCGACGGCAATTCGGTGACGGTCGGCGGCCGCACGATCTGTGCGATCAGCTGCCCGATCGGGATCGAGGCAAAGGACTTCATGGCCGGCGCGAACGGACCCGTCGCCAAGGCGGCGCAGCTCAACCAGCTCGAGAGCGCGGTCGGGCGCAGCCTGATCGTCGGCGTCGACCGGCTGGACTATTCGAAGGGGCTGCCCGAACGCTTCGCCGGCTACGAACGCTTCCTGCAGAACCATCCCGACCGGCGCGCGCTGGTGTATCTGCTGCAGATCGCCCCGCCGTCGCGCACCGCGGTGCAGACGTACCGCGACATCCGCAACACGCTGGAACAGATGTCGGGGCGGATCAACGGCGCCTATGCCGATACCGACTGGGTGCCGATCCGCTATGTGAACAAGGGCTATCCGCGCGAGGTGCTGGCCGGCATCTACCGTGCGGCGCGCATCGGGCTGGTCACGCCCTTGCGCGACGGCATGAACCTGGTCGCGAAGGAATATGTCGCGGCACAGGACCCGCGCGATCCCGGCGTGCTGATCCTGTCGCGCTTCGCCGGCGCCGCGCAGCAGCTGTCGGTCGGCGCGATCCTCATTAACCCCTACAGCGCCGAGGATATCGCCGACGGCATCGACAAGGCGCTGCGGATGCCGCGCGCCGAACGGATCGACCGGTGGCAGGCGATGATCGACAATGTCGTCGAGGAAGATGTGATCTGGTGGCGCAAGCGGTTCATCGACGCGCTGACGGCGGAGCCGAACGCGGCCTGAGCTGACCTCACCGTCGCCCCGGCGCTGGTCGTTGGTGCGCCTGAGCTGGGCATGGACGAAGCGGTAGATCGTCTCGTGGCTGATGACCGGGTGCCCTGCCTCACGGCGCAAGCGACCCGAGACCTGCTCGGGCGACCAGCCAGTGGCGAGACGATCGAGGATGGTCTCGCGCAACGCGTCCTCGCGCTCCAGGCGACAGCCGCGCCAGCGGCGTGCCGCAGGCGGTGTCCGGGCATAAGCGGGCCGGTAGCCGATCTTTGCGCCGGCATTGCGCCTCAACTCGCGCGAGACGGTCGACGGCTCGCGATCCAGAGCTGCAGCGATCTGCCGGAGCGATCGAACAGCGTTCCTCAAGCGTGAGCTGGCAGTAAGTCGACATGGCAGCACCTGTCTCAGGTGCTGCACTTCGTTTGTGAACTCAGGCCCGGGTCAGGTCCGGGATGACGGTGAGGGGAGGGGGCTCTTACCCATCCAAGGGGTGGCGAACCCCCGCCGCACGCTTTATGCACACCACCCATGACAGCCCGGATCATCGACGGAAAAGCCTTCGCCGCCACGTTGCGCGCGCGGGTCGCCACCCATGCCGCCGCCTTCGCGGACACCGCCGGCCGTCCCGCCGGCCTCGCGGTCGTGCTGGTCGGCGAGGATGCGGCCTCGTCGGTCTATGTCCGCTCGAAGGGCAAGGCGACGCGCGAGGCGGGCATGGCCAGCTTCGAACACCGCCTGCCAGCCGACGTGGCGCAGGACGAGCTGATCGCACTGGTCGAACGGCTCAACGCCGATCCCGCGGTCGACGGCATCCTCGTCCAGCTGCCGCTGCCCAAACATCTCGACAGCGACGCGGTGCTGCTGACGATCGATCCCGAAAAGGATGTCGACGGCTTCCACCCGGTCAATGCCGGGCGGCTGGCGACCGGGCTGCCGGGCATGGTGCCGTGCACCCCTTATGGTTGCCTGTTGCTTTTGCGCGACGTGCTGGGCGACCTGTCGGGGCTGGACGCGGTGGTGGTCGGGCGGTCGAACATCGTCGGCAAGCCGATGGCGGCGCTGCTGACCGCCGCGAGCTGCACCGTCACCATCGCCCATTCGCGCACCCGCGACCTCGCCGACCATGTCCGCCGTGCCGATATCGTCGTCGCCGCCGTCGGTCGCGCGAACTTCGTGCGCGGCGACTGGCTGAAGCCCGGTGCAACCGTCATCGACGTCGGCATCAACCGCACCGACGGGGGCCTTGTCGGCGATGTCGACTTCGCCCCGGCCGTTGCGGTGGCGGGTGCGATCACCCCGGTGCCCGGCGGCGTCGGCCCGATGACCATCGCGTGCCTGCTGCGCAACACGCTGGTCGCCGCGCATCGCCGGGAAGGCATCGCTTTCGACGACAAGACGCTATGATCGAGCTGTTCGTCTCGTCGCTCATCACCTTCTTCGTGGTGATCGACCCGCCGGGCTGCGCGCCGATCTATGCCGGCCTCACCACCGGCGCGTCCGACGTGCAGCGGCGTGCGATGGCGATCCGCGCGGTCGGCATCGCCACCGCGATCCTGCTGGTCTTCGCGCTGTTCGGACAGGCGCTGCTCAAGGCGCTGGGCATCAGCCTCGACAGCTTCCGCATCGCCGGCGGCATCATGCTGTTCCTGATCGCGCTGGAAATGGTGTTCGAAAAGCGGACCCAGCGCCGCGAGGATCGCGCGCAGAAGATCATCGAGACGCCGGAGGTCGAGGACGTGTCGACCTTCCCCATGGCGATGCCGATGATCGCCGGGCCGGGGTCGATCGCATCGGTCATGCTGCTGATGAGCCAGGTCGGCGACTGGACGGCGCGCGCGGTCGTGCTGGGGGCGCTCGGCACCATCCTGCTGATGACGCTGCTCGCGCTCCTTGCCGCGGGTCCGATCATGCAGTTGCTGGGCGCGCGGATCGAGGCGGTCATCACCCGGCTGCTCGGCGTGCTGCTGGCGGCGCTGGCCGCACAGTTCGTGATCGACGGGCTGCGCGCCAGTTTCCTGTGATGTCGATACGCCCGTATTCATTTCGTGGTGTTGCTTATTCGTTACACCCGATACGAAAGTGTGATTCAATCCTGCTATACGTATTTACAGTCGTCGTACGATAGCCCGATACCTTGGGACGTGAACCGAGCCTTTCAGGGAGGCGAGGGGACTGTCCAAAAGCCTGAAAAGGCGGAAAAACAAGGGCTCCTACGAATGATTGCTACCATGATGCGCGCATCGCTGCGTCGCGGCACCGCCTTGTCGGTGATCGCCACCGCCGGCCTCTTCGCCGCGCCGGCCTTTGCGCAGGACGTCGCTCCCGCGGGCACCACCGTTCCCGTGCCGCAGACGCCGGAAGCCGACACGACGCAGGATATCGTCGTCACCGGTTCGATCCTGCGCGGCGCCGACAGCGGCATCTCGCCGGTCACCACGCTGACCGCGGAAAACCTCGACGCGCGCGGCATCAACACGGTGCAGGACGCGATCCAGCTGCTGTCGTCGAACAACGGCCCGGCGCTGACCAACTCGTTCACCGCCAACGGCGCGTTCGCCGGCGGTGCATCGGCGGTCTCGCTGCGCGGCCTGTCGACCAGCTCGACGCTGGTGCTGTTCGACGGCCTGCGCGCCGCCTACTACCCGCTCGCCGACGACGGTTCGCGTAACTTCGTCGACCTGAACACCATCCCCGACGACATCGTCGACCGCGTCGAAGTGCTGCGCGACGGCGCGTCGTCGAGCTACGGCGCCGACGCGATCGCGGGCGTGGTCAACATCATCACGAAGCGCGCGTTCAACGGCGTTTCGGGCCGCGTCGAAGCCGGCATCTCGGAAGACGGCGTCGCCGCGAACCAGCGCATCACGCTGACCGCCGGCACCGGCGATCTCGATGAAAAGGGCTACAACGCCTATATCAGCGGCTTCTATTTCCGCAGCGAAGGCGTGAAGAACCGCGACCTGCCGGGCCTGTTCGCCACCGACGACCAGCGCAGCATCGGCGGTCCGAACGGCGTGTTCAACGGCCAGAACGCCGCCGGCGAAATCAACGGCTTCAACGTCGGCAGCACCTTCTACGTCCGTCCGGGCACGTCGGGCCGCTACCAGATCCTCAACCCGGGCGCTGGTTGCTTTGCCGGACCTTCGGTCACGCCGACCGCTGCCGACCTGGTCCGTGTCAACGCAGCGGGCCAGCCGGTCAACGCGGCACTGCCGGTTTCGAACGTCTGCCAGGAAGACTTCACCTACAACTACGGCAACGTGACGCCGGACATCGAACGCTTCGGCGGTTCGGCACGCGTCACCGCCAAGGTAGGCGATTCGTCGGAAGCGTTCCTGTCGGTCAACTTCCAGCAGACCCGTTCGAGCTATTACGGTTCGACCGGCACGATCCGCGGCAATGCGCCGACCGGCATCCTGTTCCCGCAATTCTCGACCTCGTCGGGCGCAGCGACCTTCGCACCCGGCTCGGCCATCCTGACGCTGCCGGTATTCGTCTGCGCCGCGCGGGTGAACTGCACCGCGGCCAATGGTCGCCTGAACCCGAACAACCCGTTCGCCGCCGCCGGCCAGACCGCGCAGATCCTCGGCCGCAACCAGGAACTGCAGTATAACGAGACGCGCAGCCGCGTGTATCGTGCCGCCTTCGGCCTGTCGGGCACGATCTTCAGCGACATCGACTACAACTTCAACGCGACCGCAATGCACACCGACCTGCGTCGTACGCAGGACGGCTACGTCTTCATCCAGAACCTGCTGAACGTCATCGCCGACGGGTCGTACAACTTCGTCAACCCGGGCCAGAACAGCCAGGCGGTGAAGGACTATGTCACCCCGGTGAACATCACCGACGCGTCGTCGGATCTGTACCAGGCGCAGGTGACCTTCACGAAGTCGCTGTTCGAACTGCCCGGCGGTCCGCTGCAGCTCGGCGTCGGCGGGTCGATCTTCTACGAAGCGGTCGACGCGCCCAGCGCCAACCCGGACACCAATGGCCCGGCGCAGCGCTACTTCACGATCAACGCGTTCGGTACCGAAGGCAATCGTACCGTCAGTTCGGCCTTCGGTGAAATCCAGGCGCCGATCTTCGACATGCTCGATGTCAACCTGTCGGGGCGCTACGATCACTATTCGAGCGGTCAGAGCAACTTCTCGCCGAAGGCAGGGGCCCGGTTCAAGCCGTTCCGCCAGCTGACGATCCGCGGCACGTGGTCGCGCGGTTTCCGTATCCCGAGCTTCGCGGAAGCCAACGCGCTGCCGACGACGGGCTATGTCAGCCAGTCGATCGCCAACGTGCCGGCCAGCTTCCGTGCGCAGTACGGCGCGGCCTGTGCCAACGATGCGACGGCATCGACCGCGTGCCCGACCTATCTGACCGCCTATTCGATCGGGTCGACCACGCTCGCCTCGCCGAACCTGCAGCCGGAAAAGTCGCGCAGCTTCACCGCCGGCGTGCAGTTCACCCCGATCCCGAACTTCACGTTCACGGTCGACTACTTCAACATCAAGAAGACCGGCGCGATCACCTCGCCGTCGAACGCTGCCGCGATCGCCGCCTATTATGCAGGTCAGCCAATCCCGGCCGGGTTCAACGTCATTCCGGACGCCCCGGACGTCAACCTGCCCAACGGCCGCCCGCGTATCGGCTTCGTCGAATCGCAGCTGATCAACTCCGACACGATCACTTCGGAAGGTCTCGACTTCGGTCTGACCGGCCGCGTCGACTTCGGTGGCTTCCAGTGGCGGACCGCGGCGAATGCCAGCCTGCTGCTCGAACTCAGCACGACCTTCCCGGACGGTTCGAAGGAAACCTATGTCGACACGCTCGGCAACTTCAACCTGACGGCGGGCAACGGCACGTTCAAGTGGCGCGGCAACTGGTCGAACACCTTCTCGTTCGACCGCGTCGACGTGACCGGCACCGTGAACTACGTCTCGGGCTACGACCTTTCGGCGGAAGACCAGGGTGGCGACTATCGCGACTGCTCGCTGGCGCCGGAATATGTCGACTGCCGCGTGAAGAGCTACATCACGGCCGACATGAACGTCAGCTTCAACGTCAACGACAAGGTCACCTTCTACGTCAACGCGTTGAACATCTTCGACCGGCTCCCGCCGCTCGACGTGGTCACCTACGGCGCGCACCTCTACAACCCGGTCCAGGGCGGCAACGGCATCTTCGGCCGCAGCTTCCGCGCCGGTGCGAAGTTCGGCTTCTAGGCGCACCACCATCGCAGCCTTTGCGGGCCGCTTCCCAACCGGGAAGCGGCCCTTTTTGTGTCCGGCGGGGTGGCCCCATCAAATCCGATCGTTCGGTATCTGTGTCGTGGATCGGTGCGGCAAGGTGACCATCGATTCGTGCAAGGCCGGGGCAGTTTTCGCAGTCAGTATCATATCGGGCCGCTCAGCGGAGTGGTGAATTGCTCTACGAAGCCGATACTCAATGTATTTTGCATATCGTTAATCAAAAAAAGATATGCAAAACCAGGGCATATAAATATCAATGTGATCTATAGCTTCTTGAGTAAGAGCAGATAGATAAAAGCAATACAGTTGTATTTAACGGATGAAATATCCACTGTTACTAAAAAACCACGTCATTATGATTTCGTTTCATTGCAGCGTGCTACCGATTGCTAACTAAGTTTTTTGCTCACTAGTCTTGCAATGTGGCACCGTCATTGCGGTGTGGTGAGGGAACAGGGAAAAAAATGAAGCAAACCGTGCGTGCCACCTTGTTGGCATCGACGTTGATAATCGGGTTCGCAGCGCCGGCGATGGCGCAGGACGTGCCGGCTACCGCCGGTGCCGATGCGGGCGACGATGCGATCGTCGTCACCGGATCGCGCATCGCGCGTCCGAACCTGGTATCGAACAGCCCGATCAAGGTCGTGACCGGCGACCAGACCGTCGCTAACGCCGACATCACGCTCGACACCTACCTGAACACGCTACCCGGCGTGAACCCGGCGGGTACGACGACGTCGAACAATCCCGGCAACGGCGGCCAGGCGAATATCGATCTTCGCGGCCTCGGCGCGAACCGCAATCTGGTGCTGATCGACGGTCGCCGCGCAATGGTGTCGGCGTCGAACCAGACGGTCGATATCAACACGATCCCGCAGGCGCTGATCGATCGCATCGACGTCATCACCGGTGGTGCCGGCGCGACCTACGGCGCCGACGCCGTCGCAGGCGTTGTGAACATCATTACAAAGCGCGACTTCAAGGGCCTCGACGCCCGCGTGTCCTACGCCAACTCGGTGCCGTACACCGATGCGCGCGAGTATCAGTTCTCGGCAGTCGCCGGATACAACTTCGCCGACGATCGCGGCAATATCACCATCGGCGGCGATTATTCGCAGCGTCAGGGGCTTATCAAGAGCCAGCGCGCCTTCGCCGCGAATGCGACCGCAACCACGTCGTTCCTGCCCGAAGGCCTGTATGCCCCGTCGGGCAACGCCCCGACCCAGGCGGCGATCGACTCTTATTTCGCGCAGTTCGGTGCGGCGGCCGGTTCGGTCGCGCGCGGCAGTTCGCTGATCGGCTTCAACAATGACGGCTCGCTGTTCTCGCGCGGCGTGTTCAACAGCCCGGCGAACGTCGTCAATTTCCGCTATCCGATCGACACCGCGGTCAATGCCAACCTGTTCCCCGACGTCTATTCGTACAATTTCGACGCGGTGAACATCCTGACGCTGCCACTCGAGCGCAAGTCGGCGTTTGCCAAGACACGCTTCGAGATTACCGACCACATCGAAGCGTTCGTGCAGGGCAATTACGCCAGCTACAACGCTACGACCGCGCTCGCGCCGACGCCGATCCCGACCGTAGCTGCGCAGTCGCTGTCCGGCACCAACCCGATCCGCGTGAAGACCGCGCTGATTCCGACCGGCGGATCGGTCACCAGCAACCAGCTGATCATTCCGGTCAGCAACCCGTTCATCCCGGCTGCCTTCCGCGCGCTGCTGGCGACACGGACCGGCGATAACGCGAATCTGGTCGGCAGCGGCGCGACCGAGCCGTTCCTGATGCGGCAGCGCACGCTGGCGGCGGGTCTGCGTGAATCGCGGTACGACAACGAAGTCTACCAGATCGTCGGTGGCCTGCGCGGCGACCTGACCGACTGGCTGCGCTACGAAGCATCGTACAGCTACGGCAAGACGGTCATCACGCAGACGCAGAGCGGGAACATCGATACCCAGCGGCTGCAGAACATGCTGGAAGCCGCGGACGGCGGTAACAGCCTGTGCGCCGGCGGTTTCAATCCGTTCGGTCGCCAGCCGCTGAGCGAGGCGTGCATCACCTATCTGTCGGTGAATGCCACGCTGCAAACCTCGTTCACCCAGCGTATTGCGCAAGGGTACCTGACTGCCGACCTCGCCGAACTGCCCGGCGGCACCGTCACTGCGGTCGCCGGTATCGAAAGCCGCAAGTTCCGTTACGACTTCGATCCGGGTGCGCTGAGCGGCCCGATCTCGGGCTTCAACGCGCAGAACCCGGCCGGCGGAACCAACAACTTCACCGACTATTTCGGCGAAGTCCTGCTGCCGTTCGTCAAAGATGCGGCATGGGCAAAGACGCTCGAACTGTCGCTGGGCGTGCGCGCCTCGCGCAACTCGGTGCGTGACACGGTCAAGGGCATTGACGGCCGCAGCGGCACCGACTGGTCGTACAAGGCCGAACTGACCTATGCGCCGATCGACGAAGTCCGTCTGCGCGGCAGCTACCAGCGTGCGGTTCGTGCGCCGAACTTCGCTGAACTGTTCGACGGCGGCGGAAACAACCCGCAATATTTCGACCCCTGCTCGGTCACCAGCACGGCACGCACCGGTGCGGCTGCGGCCCAGCTGGCCACCCTGTGCGCCAATACCGGCGTCGGATCGCCCGGTTCGTTCGTCCAGACGCCGGGTACGCAGATTTCGCTGGAAGTCGCAGGCAACACCAATCTTAAGCCGGAAACGGCCGACACCTTCACCGGCGGCGTCGTGTTCAGCGGCTTCTCGGGTGGTCTCCGTCGTCTGCGCGCATCGGTCGATTACTACAACATCAAGATCAAGGACGTGATCCTCTCGCCGGATCCGAATCTGCTGGTCGCCGATTGCTATAACTACTTCGGTCGCAACTCGAACTACAGCGCGACGCAGAACAGCTGCACCTTCCTGGTCCGCGCGGGCGGCGAAGTCCTGGGCGTCGGCGCCAATGGTGGCGATCCGTTCCCGGGCATCAATGGCGGTTTCGTCAAGACGTCCGGTATCGACTTCCAGCTCGGCTATGGCTTCGACCTGCCGTTCCTGGGTGATGGCGCGGCCCTCACCACCGATCTGCTCGCGACCCGCGTGATCGACTACAAGCAGAAGGAGTTCACCGACCTTCCCGCGATCGATTACAACGGGACCGTCGCGTTCTTCGGTGCGGGCTTGGGTGCGTCGTCGCCGAAGTGGCGTGGTACGCTGAACACCTCGCTGGCGTTCAGCAAGGAACTCTCGTTCGTCAGCCGTATCCGTTACATTGACAAGATGGAGAACCGGGCATCGCGTATCTATCTCGGCGAGCGTTCGTTCACCGGCGCCGAAGCGGTGTGGTATTTCGATTTCAGCATTGCGGCCGAGATCGAGAACATGACGCTGCGTCTGGGCGTCAACAACGCCTTCGATCGCAAGCCGCCGGCCTACCAGCCCAACGTGCAGTCGGGCACCGATCCGTCGTTGTACGACGTCATTGGTCGTCGCGCATTCGTCTCGGCGGGCCTGCGTTTCTGATGCAAACCAGTTAAACTGCAAAACTGGAGGCGGCGGGGAGCGATCCCCGCCGCCTTTCTTCGTCACCCCACCCGCAACTCCAGCCGCCCATCGCCCTCGTCCACCCGCACCGTCGCCCCGTCGCGGACCTCGCCGCGCAGGATCAGGTCGGCCAGCGGGTCCTGCAGGTAGCGTTGCACCGCGCGCTTCAATGGCCGCGCGCCATAGACCGGATCGTAACCGACCCGGCCCAGCCACGCCCGCGCCGCGTCGCTCAGTTCCACCTTCACCTTGCGCTCGGCCAGCAGCCGGCCGACGCGACCGACCTCGATATCGACGATCGGCGCCATGTGATCGGCGGCCAACCGGTGGAACAGGATGATCTCGTCCAGCCGGTTGAGGAATTCCGGCCGGAAATGCGCGCGGACCACGTCCATCACCTGCGGCTCGACCTCCTCGACCGGCTGCCCGTCGGCCAGGTTGGTCAGGTACTGCGAACCCAGGTTCGACGTCAGGATGATGATCGTGTTCGAGAAATCGACCGTGCGCCCCTGGCCATCGGTCAGCCGGCCGTCGTCCAGCACCTGCAACAGGATGTTGAAGACGTCGCCATGCGCCTTCTCCACCTCGTCGAACAGCACGACCTGATAGGGCCGCCTGCGCACCGCCTCGGTCAGCACGCCGCCTTCCTCATAGCCGACATAGCCCGGCGGGGCGCCGATCAGCCGCGCGACCGCGTGCTTTTCCATGAACTCGCTCATGTCGATGCGGACCATCGCGTTCGGATCGTCGAACAGGAACTCGGCGAGGCTCTTGGTCAGCTCGGTCTTGCCGACGCCGGTCGGTCCCAGGAACAGGAACGACCCCAGCGGCCGGTTCGGGTCCTGTAGCCCCGCGCGCGAACGACGCACGGCGGTGGCGACGGCGCGCACCGCCTCGGCCTGTCCGATCACCCGCTTGCCCAGCATCTTTTCCATCTGGAGCAGCTTCTCGCGCTCGCCCTCCAGCATCCGGTCGACCGGAATCCCGGTCCAGCGGCTGACGACGCCGGCGATGTCGTCGGCGGTCACCTCCTCGCGCAGCATCGCGCCCGCCGATGCGCCCGCCGCCTCGGCCAGCTGCTTTTCCAGCGTCGGGATGGTGCCATAGGTCAGCTCGGACATCTTCGCGAGGTCGCCCGAGCGCTGCGCCTGTTCCAGCGCCATGCGCGCGGCGTCGAGCTGTTCCTTGAGCTTCGCCTCCGATGCGATCTTGTCGCGCTCGGCCTGCCAGCGCGTCGTCAGCCCGGCCAGCACCTGCTCGGCATTGGCCAGTTCCTCCTCCAGCGTGTCGAGCCGGTCGACACTCGCCGCGTCGCTTTCGCGCTTCAGCGCCTCGCGCTCGATCTTCATGCGCAGGATGCGACGGTCGAGGCTCTCGATCTCCTCGGGCTTGCTCTCCACCTCCATCCGGATGCGGCTGGCGGCCTCGTCCATCAGGTCGATCGCCTTGTCGGGCAGGAAGCGGTCGGTGATGTAGCGGTTCGAAAGCGTCGCCGCCGACACCAATGCACCGTCGGTGATCCGCACGCCATGGTGCAGCTCGTATTTTTCCTTCAGCCCGCGCAGGATGCTGATCGTGTCTTCGACGGTCGGCTCGCCGACGAACACCGGCTGGAACCGCCGCTGGAGCGCGGGGTCCTTTTCGACATGCTTGCGATATTCGTCGAGCGTCGTCGCGCCGATGCAATGCAGCTCGCCGCGCGCGAGCGCGGGTTTCAGCAGGTTGCCGGCGTCCATCGCCCCTTCGGATTTGCCGGCGCCGATCAGCTGGTGCATCTCGTCGATGAACAGGATGATCTGTCCGTCGGCGCCCTTCACCTCGTCGAGCACGCCCTTCAGCCGTTCCTCGAACTCCCCGCGATATTTGGCGCCGGCGATCAGCGATCCCATGTCGAGCGACATCAGCGCGCGGTCCTTCAGCCCCTCGGGCACGTCGCCATTGGCGATGCGCAGCGCGAGGCCTTCGGCGATCGCGGTCTTGCCGACGCCGGGTTCGCCGATCAGCACCGGATTGTTCTTGGTCCGCCGCGCCAGGATCTGGATCGTGCGGCGGATCTCCTCGTCGCGGCCGATGACAGGATCGAGCTTGCCGTCGCGCGCCGCCGCCGTCAGGTCGCGCGCGAATTTCTTCAGCGCATCGTACCGATCCTCGGCCCCGGCGGTGTCGGCGCTGCGCCCGCCACGCAACTTGTCGATCGCGGTGTTCAGCCCCTGCGGCGTGACACCGGCCGTGGCCAGCGCCTTGCCCGCCCCCCCCGGCGACAGCGTCAGCGCCAGCAGCAGCCGCTCGACGGTGACGAAGCTGTCGCCCGCCTTGGTCGCGATCTGTTCGGCCTGATCGAGCAGCCGCACGGTATCGTTGTCGAGGCCCGGCGAGCTCTGCGCGCCCGACCCCGACACCGACGGCACCTTCGTCAGCGCGGCGTCGGTTTCGGCATTGGCCCGGCGCGCATCGCCCCCGGCGGCGGCGATCAGGCCGGACGCCATGCCCTGATCGTCGTCGAGCAGCGCCTTCAGGATATGTTCGGGGCTGATCCGCTGGTGACTGTTGCGGATCGCCACCGTCTGCGCGGCCTGCAGAAAGCCTTTCGCGCGGTCGGTGAATTTCTCTAGGTTCATGGGATGCTCCCCTGTGCTGTTGCCGGCGATATGGTGTGATATATGGGCAACACAAGGGGAGGGCGGAGCGGATCGCTGCGCCTATTCCCCGGCGGGCGGCAACGGTATCATCCATTCCGCGAACAGTACCGGCAGGCTCGCGGCGATGCCGGTCGCCGCGATGCCCAGCGCCATCCAGTGCCGCGGCTGCGTCGGCATCGGCCAGCCGAGCCGCGAGGCCAGTGCAAGCCAGACGAACAGCGCGGCGATGCCAAGCACGATCACGAGATTCGCCCGCACGCTCGCTCGCGCCAGCGCATCGCGTTCGAACTCGTCGAGCGGCAACGCCCGCGTGCTCCGGCCGAACGGCGACATCGCCATCGCCATAATCGACGGGAAGATCGCGGGGGTCACTTCGGGCAGCCACGCCGCCGGATCGCCATCGGCGCGCAGTTCGATCACCGGCAGCGCCACTGCAAGGATCGCCGCCGCGAGCAACAGCCAGCGCGTCCGTCCCGACCGACCGGGAATGGTCGGCGCATGGGGATCATAGCCACCGGTCGCCGATACGCCGTGCTCGGTCATCTGCTGTCTCCTTCGCGACGCAGCGCGTCGGCCATCGGGGGGAAGGGGGTAAGCGAAAACAGCAACTCGACCGGCACCGCGAACCGTTCCGCGATGCGCAGCGCCAGTTCGAGGCTGGGCTTGTAGTCGCCCCGTTCGAGATAGCCGATCGTCTGTGGATTGACGCCGACCGCTTCCGCCAGATCGCGGCGCGACAGGCGATGGTCGGCACGGAACAGGGCGATACGGTTGTGCATTCGAATCGATGTGTATCGACATTGTTGTATTGCGTAAACACAACAAATGAAGCGCGGCAGCTTGCCATGCGACCACCGGTGACCGATGGTGCAGCGTTTCCGATCATACGGCGTTCAGCAGCGATGGGTCGCGTCATACACATCGTCGGCTGGGGGCTGGTCTGGATCGTGGCGGCGCTGTGCCTCGCGGTGACGATCGCGCCGCGCTTCCTCGACCGGATCTATTATCGCGGCGTGGCCGGCGACCATTTCGACGGCGCGCGCTTCTTCAATCCCGATGGCGACGATACCAGTGTGCCCCCGGGGGGCAGCCGCCGCGGCTACTTCTGGCGGCAGGCGACCGGCAGCGACGGGCGGCCGGCATGGCCTGCCCGGGTGCCGGTGGCGGCGGCGAAGCCCGCCGAACTGCTCGCCCCCGCGACCCTCCGGCCGCGCGATCCGGCACGAACGCCGATGCGCGTCACGTGGGTCGGCCATGCCAGCGTGCTGGTGCAGGTGCCCGGCCTCAACATCCTGACCGATCCGGTCTGGAGCGACCGCGCCGGCCCGTTCGGCTTCGGGCCGAAGCGCGTGGCCGATCCCGGCATCGCGCTCGCCGACCTGCCGAAGATCGACCTGATCCTCATCAGCCATAACCATTACGACCATCTCGACCTGTCGACGCTCAGGCGCCTCTGGGATCGCGACCGGCCCGCGATCGTCACAGCCCACGGCAACGACGCGATCCTGCGCAGCGCCGGCATGACTGCGACCGCGCTCGACTGGCGACAGGCGGAGCGGATCGGCGGGGCGACCGTCCATGTCGTGCGCAACCACCATTGGTCGAGCCGCTGGTTCGTCGACCGCAACCGTGCGCTGTGGTCGGCGTTCGTCGTCGAACTGCCCGGCGGCAACCTGTTCTTCGCGGGCGACACCGGCATGGGCGACGGTGCATGGGTGCGCGAGGCGGCGGCGCTCGGCCCGATCCGCCTCGCGCTGATCCCCATTGGCGCGTTCCGCTTCCAGCCCGGCCAGATGGCCAGCGGCGCGCATATCGGCCCGGTCGACGCGCTCGACGTGTTCCGGCGGCTGGGTGCGTCGCGGGGGATGGCGATCCACTGGGGCACGTTCCGCCTGTCCTACGAAGGCTGGGCCACCCCGCCGAAATTGCTGACCGCCGCCAGGCGTTGCGCCGGGCAGGGCGACCGCCGCTTCGGCGCCGTCGCGATCGGCCGCCCGATCGATATCGCCCCCTTCACCGCACCGCCGCCCCCCGCCTTCGACCGCGCCGCGATCCTGCGCTGCCTCGACACGCCGGCGGGCAACGCCTTGCGTTGACCGGCCCACCCGGCCTAATGGTAACGACATATACGATCCGGCAACGGCCGGACAACTGGAGAGAGACATGCTCGATTTCGCGCTCGGCGAGATGGCGGACGCCATCCGCGAGACCACGCAGCGCTTCGCCGCCGACCGGATCGCGCCGATCGCGGCGGCGGTCGATGCCGACGATCGATTCCCGGTCGAGCTGTGGCCTGAAATGGGCGCGCTCGGCCTGCACGGCATCACCGTGAAGGAAGAGGATGGCGGCCTCGGCCTCGGCTATCTCGAACATGTCGTCGCGTGCGAGGAAGTGGCGCGGGCTTCGGCATCCGTCGGCCTGTCCTACGGCGCGCACTCCAATCTGTGCGTCAACCAGATCGCGCGCTGGGGCAATGCGGAGCAGAAGGCCAAATATCTGCCCAAACTCATCAGCGGCGACCATGTCGGATCGCTGGCCATGTCCGAAGCCGGCGCCGGGTCCGACGTCGTCTCGATGAAGCTACGCGCCGACAAGGTGGAGGGCGGCTGGCGGCTGAACGGCACGAAATTCTGGATCACCAACGCCCCCTATGCCGCGACCTTGGTCGTCTATGCGAAGACCCAGCCGGATGCCGGATCGAAGGGAATCACCGCCTTCCTGATCGAACAGGATTTCGCCGGCTTCTCGATCGGTCAGAAGATCGACAAGATGGGGATGCGCGGATCGCCGACCGCCGAGCTGGTGTTCGACGACTGTTTCGTCCCTGCCGAGAACGTCATGGGGCCGCTCAACGGCGGCGTCGGCGTGCTGATGTCGGGCCTCGATTACGAACGCGTCGTGCTGTCGGGCATCCAGCTTGGGCTGATGCAGGCGTGCCTCGACACCGTCCTGCCCTTCGTCGCCGAGCGCAAGCAGTTCGGCAAACCGATCGGCGCGTTCCAGCTGATGCAGGGCAAGATCGCCGACATGTCGGTCGCGCTCAACTCCGCCCGCGCGTACGTCTATGCCGTGGCGAAGGCGTGCGACGCCGGCCGCACCACCCGCCACGACGCTGCGGGTGCGATCCTGCTGGCGTCGGAAAATGCGGTGAAGGTCGCCAACGACGCGATCCAGGCGCTGGGCGGCGCGGGCTATACGAAGGACTGGCCGGTCGAACGCTATTATCGCGATGCGAAGCTGCTCGACATCGGTGCCGGGACCAACGAAGTTCGCCGGATGCTGATCGGTCGCGAATTGCTGGGCGAGGGGACGCGCGCACAATGACGGTGCTGCCGACGCTGATCGACCGAAGCTCGGACGGTTTCGCCACCAATGCCGCGCACAATGCGGCACTGGCCGAAGACCTGCGCGAGCGGGTTGCCACCACGTCGCTGGGCGGGCCGGAGCGCAGCCGCGAGCGCCATGTGTCGCGCGGGAAACTGCTGCCGCGCGACCGCATCCACCGCGTGCTCGACGCCGGATCGCCGTTCCTCGAAATCGGCGCGCTGGCGGCAAACGGCATGTATGGCGACGAGGCCCCGGCGGCGGGCGTCATCGCCGGCATCGGGCAGGTGCATGGCCGGCAGGTGATGGTCGTCGCCAACGATCCCACCGTGAAGGGCGGCGCGTACTTCCCGATGACGGTCAAGAAGCACCTGCGCGCGCAGGAGATCGCGACCGAGAATCACCTGCCGTGCATCTATCTGGTCGACAGCGGCGGCGCGAACCTGCCGCATCAGGCGGAGGTCTTTCCCGACCGCGACCATTTCGGCCGCATCTTCTTCAACCAGGCGCAGATGTCGGCCAAGGGCATCCCGCAGATCGCCTGCGTGCTCGGCAGTTGCACCGCCGGCGGCGCGTACGTGCCCGCCATGTCCGACGAGACGGTGATCGTGCGCGGGCAGGGGACGATCTTCCTCGCCGGCCCGCCGCTGGTAAAGGCGGCGACCGGCGAGGTCATCAGCGCCGAGGAACTGGGCGGGGCCGACACCCATGGCCGCAGGTCGGGCGTGGTCGATCATGTCGCCGACGACGACGAACAGGCGCTGCTGATCGTCCGCGACATCGTGGCGACGCTTGCGCCGCCGCGCCGCGCCGAAATGGCGCTGGCCGATCCGCGCCCGCCGCTCCACGACCCCGCCGACCTCGCCGGCATCGTCCCGACCGACGTCCGCGCGCCCTATGACGTGCGCGAGGTGATCGGCCGAATCGTCGACGGTTCGGAGTTCCACGAATTCAAGCCACTCTACGGCACGACGCTGGTCTGCGGCTTCGCGCGCATCTGGGGAATGCCGGTCGCAATCCTCGCCAACAACGGCGTGCTGTTTTCCGAAAGCGCGCAGAAGGGCGCGCATTTCATCGAACTCGCCTGCCAGCGCCGCACGCCGCTGCTGTTCCTCCAGAACATTTCCGGCTTCATGGTCGGTGGCAAGTACGAGGCGGAAGGCATTGCCAAACATGGCGCGAAGCTGGTCACCGCCGTCGCCACGGCGCAGGTGCCCAAGATCACCGTGCTGATCGGCGGCAGCTTCGGCGCGGGCAATTACGGCATGTGCGGTCGCGCCTATTCCCCGCGCTTCCTGTTCACCTGGCCGAACAGCCGCATCTCGGTGATGGGCGGCGAACAGGCGGCAAGCGTGCTGGCGACCGTCCACCGCGATGCCGAAAGCTGGACGCCGGAGGAAGCCGAAGCGTTCAAGGCCCCGGTCCGCGACCGCTACGAGGCGGAGGGCAGCCCGTACTACGCAACCGCACGGTTGTGGGACGACGGCATCCTCCTGCCCGAACAGACCCGCGACGCGCTGGGATTGGCGCTGTCGGCGACGCTCAACGCGCCGATCGCGGATCGCGCCCAGTTCGGCATCTTCCGGATGTGATGGCGGCTGCCTGCCTCTCCTTTACGTATCCCCGCGCAGGCGGGGATCCAGGGCCGCAAACGGCGACGCCAGCGCTCGACAACCCTGGCCCCCCGCCTGCGCGGGGGTACGTGGTCGTGTCGCGCGACATTTGCCACCCAAAACTGGACGTACCCCGGCGAAGGCCGGGGCCCAGTCGGGCAACGCCGCCGCATGACCGCACCCGGCCCGCAAATGGACCCCCGCCTGCGCGGGGGTACGTCGGCGGCGGGGGAGGGGTATCGGCATGACCGCCATCTCCGGCCTCCCACCCATTCGCCCGCCCGGTCCACAGGGCCCCGCGATCGTCCCCGGCAAGGCCCCGCCGACGACAACGCCGGCTTCCACCCCCACGACCCCGCCCGGCATCGACACCGTCGCCTATGACGCGATCGTGGCGATGGTCACCCGCGCCATCGCCAGCCTGCCGCCCGGCATGGCGCTGTCCAGCTTCATCGCCACCGTCGCCCGCGTGACGGCGGAGGTGGAGGCGCAGCTTGCCGCCCGGCCCGCGACGTCGGTATCGGACGGCGCACCGGACGGCACCACCGCCGGCACGCCCGCGCCGACCGCCACCCTGTCCGAAGCGATCGCCCGGCGCCTCGCCGCCACGCTCGCCGCCGACCCCGTCGCCGCCCGCGCCGCCATCGCCGATCCGCTGCAACCGCCGCCGGCCACCCCGGCGGAGGTCAGCGCCCGCGACCTGGCACTCGCCGCCGCGGCGATGCTCGGCGGCCGCGTCGATCCCGACCGCCCGACCCCGACGTCCACCCCGCTCGCGACCGATCCGGACCGCGACCCCGCCTCCACGGAACAGCCCATGCGCGACCGCCTCTACCTGCTCGACCCGCAGTTCGACGATCCGGCCCATCCCGGCCGCAGCTTCTATTGCCGCGACTGCATCACCCTCGACGGGCTGCTCGCCCGCTTCCCGGACAAGGCGACGATGCTGGACGTCATCCGCATCCCCTATCCCCGCCCCCGCGACGCGGTGGTCGCGGTGGCGGGGGAGGCGCATCAGAACCTGCCGCTACTCGTCCTCGCCCCCAATGCCGATCCGGCGCTGGCCGACGGGCGGCACGACGGCACCCATTTCGTCAGCGATCTGAAGCGCTTGCTGCATGCGCTCCACATCCGTCACGGCTTTCCGGAGGCGCATCCATGACCCTTTCCTACAGCCCCCGGTCCGTGTCAGACCATCGCGCGGGACGTTCCGCCGCACGCCAGTGTCACGCATGTGCCGAATTGCGCACTAGTGTGACTTTCGTGACCTTTGGAGCGGCGCGATGATCGAATCGCTGCTGATCGCCAACCGCGGCGAGATCGCGCGCCGCATCATCCGCACCGCGCGCCGGCTGGGCGTGCGCACCATCGCCGTCCACAGCGACGTCGACGCCGGCCTGCCGTTCGTCCGGGAAGCCGACGAGGCGGTCTGCATCGGCCCCGCCCCGGCGCGCGACAGCTATCTCGATCAGGCGAAGATCCTCGCCGCCGCCCGCGCCACCAACGCCGCGGCGATCCACCCCGGCTATGGCTTCCTCTCCGAAAACGCCGGGTTCGCCGAAGCCGTCGTCGCCGCCGGCCTCGTCTGGGTCGGTGCGCCCGCCGCCGCGATCCGCGCGATGGGGCTCAAGGACGCCGCCAAGGCGCGCATGATCGCCGCCGGCGTGCCCGTGACGCCGGGCTATCTGGGCGAGGACCAGTCGCCCGAACGCCTGCGGGCAGAGGCCGAAGCGATCGGCTTTCCGGTGCTCATCAAGGCGGTGGCCGGTGGCGGGGGCAAGGGGATGCGCCGTGTCGACGACGCGACCGCCTTTGCCGACGCGCTCGACAGCTGCCGCCGCGAAGCCGCCGCCTCGTTCGGCGACGACCGCGTCCTTATCGAGAAATACATCCTGTCGCCCCGCCATATCGAGGTGCAGGTCTTCGGCGACACCCATGGACAGGCCGTCCACCTGTTCGAACGCGACTGCTCGCTGCAACGCCGCCACCAGAAGGTGATCGAGGAAGCCCCGGCCCCCGGCATGGATGCGGAGACGCGCGCCTCGGTCTGCGACGCCGCCGTCCGCGCCGCCCGCGCGGTCGACTATGTCGGCGCGGGCACGATCGAATTCATCGCCGACGCTTCCGCCGGCCTACGCGCCGACCGCATCTGGTTCATGGAAATGAACACCCGGCTACAGGTCGAACACCCGGTGACCGAAGCGATCACCGGCACCGACCTCGTCGAATGGCAACTGCGCGTGGCATCGGGCGAGCCGTTGCCGAAACGGCAGGACGAACTGTCGATCACCGGCTGGGCGATGGAGGCACGCCTCTATGCCGAGAATCCGGCGACCGGCTTCCTGCCCTCCACCGGGCCGCTGACCCATCTGAAGCTCCCTGCCGACATCCGCGTCGATGCCGGGGTGGAGCCGGGCGATGCGGTCACCCCGCATTACGACCCGATGATCGCGAAGCTGATCGTCCACGCCCCTAATCGAGCCGCCGCCGCCGGAAAGCTCGCCCGCGCCGCCGCGTCGGTACAGGTCTGGCCGGTACGCACCAACGCCGCCTTCCTTGCCCGCTGCGCCGCCGATCCCGACTTCGTCGCCGAACGCATCGACACCGGCTTCATCGAACGCCACGCCGACCGGCTGGTGCCAGACGGCAGCGCGTCGGATCGGGTCGCCAGCGCCGCCGCCGCCGCACTGGTCGCGACCGATCCGGGCGACCCGTGGCGCGCACTCGCCGGCTTCCGCCTGAACGCGGCACCCGACGCCCGCGTCGCGGTGACGATCGCCGGTGGCACCCGCATCGCCACCCCTGCACCCGGCGGCACGATCGCACGGGTCGGCGGCGAGCGCGTGCTGTTCGCCGACGGGGAAGCCTTCCCCTTCGCCGCGCCCGTCGCGGGGCAGGGCGGCGGAGCCGCGGCCGGCGACGGCGCGATCCTGTCGCCGATGCCCGGCCGCATCGTCGCGGTCGAGGTGGCGGCGGGCGACCGCGTCACCGCCGGACAGCGGCTGGTGGTGCTGGAGGCGATGAAGATGGAACAGGCGCTGCTCAGCCCGTTCGACGGCATCGTCGCCGACCTGTCCGCGACGCAGGGCGCGCAGGTCGCCGAAGGGGTGCTGCTCGCCCGCATCGAAAAGGACGCCGCATGACCGGACGCTATTATGACGACTGGCAGGTCGGCGACCGCATCGATCACCCGATCCGCCGCACCGTGACCGAGACCGACAATCTCCTGTTCTCGGCGATGACCCACAACCCGCAGCCGCTGCATATCGATGCGGAGGCGGCACGGGCGTCGGAGTTCGGCCAGATCCTCGTCAACGGCACCTTCACCTTCGCGCTGATGGTCGGGCTGTCGGTGGGCGAAACGACGCTCGGCACGCTGGTCGCGAATCTCGGCTACGACCAGCTGGTGATGCCCAAGCCCGTGTTCCTCGGCGATACGCTGCGCGCCACGACCGAGGTGACGGCGCTCAAGGACAGCCGCTCGCGTCCCGATGCCGGCATCGTCACCTTCACCCACGAACTGCACAACCAGCGGGGCGAGATCGTCTGCCGCTGCCTGCGCACCGCCCTGCTGAAGCGCCGGCCGTGAAGCTCCGCTCGCTCCTGTTCGTCCCCGGCGACCGCCCCGATCGCTTCGCCAGGGCGGCGGCGAGCGGCGCCGATGCGCTGATCCTCGACCTCGAGGATGCCGTTGCCGCCCCGGCGAAGGACACCGCCCGCGCCGCCGTACGCGACTGGCTGGGGCAGGGGGCGTCGCTGCCGCGCATCGTCCGGATCAACCCGGTCGATGGCCCGCTCGTCGCCGCCGACCTGACTGCGCTCGCCGGCACGCGTCCGGACGCGATCATGGTGCCCAAGGCCGAAGGCGCGGCGACGATCACCGCGCTCGACGCGCTGCTGGCGGCGCACGGGCTGGCCGACGCGCCGCTGCTGCCGATCGCTACCGAAACCCCGGCGGCGATCTTCCAGCTCGGCAGCTACGGCGCGGTCGCCCACCGCCTCGCCGGGCTGACGTGGGGCGCGGAGGATTTGCCCGCCGCGATCGGCGCCGCGACCTCGCGCGAGGCCGACGGCCGCTACACCGCGCCCTATGAGCTGGCCCGGTCGCTCACCCTGTTCGGCGCACACGCCGCGGGAGTGGCGGCGATCGATACCGTCTATCCCGCGATCCGCGACGATGCCGGCCTCGCCGCCTATGCCGGACGTGCCGCCCGCGACGGCTTCACCGGCATGATGGCGCTGCACCCGGCACAGGTCGCGACGATCAACGCCGCCTTCACCCCCGATGCCGCCGCCGTCGCGCGGGCACAGGCGATCGTCGACGCCTTCGCCGCGAACCCGGGTGCCGGCGCGCTACAGGTCGACTGCCGCATGGTCGACGCCCCGCACCTGAAACAGGCGAAACGCATCCTGGCGCTGGCAAAAGACTGATATCCTCCCCGTGCCGGGGAGGAGTTCGCCCTACGCCACCGGCGGCGCAGGCGGTGGGGCCGCCAGCTTGCGCAGCGCCGCGGTCCGCTCGCGCTCCACCGCCGCGCGGTCCGCCGCCAGCCGCTTGCGCACCGCGAGGTAATGCAGCGCCGCCCGCCGGTCTTCCTCCGACAGCGCCGCCGCCGGCAGTTGCTGCGCAGCCTCGTCCAGCGCGGCGCTGCTCGGCACCGGGGTCGCGGGGGGCAGGCCGGCATGGCCCTGCGACGCGATGTCGTACCAGTGCGCCGCCGCCTGCGAGAAATCGGGCAGCGTCGCCGCGACCGCATCGAACCGCTCGACCGCCATGGCGTGGCGCACCAGCTCCGCCTCGATCGGCAGCAGCGCGCGTTCGGCCAGCAGCATCCGCAGCATCGCCGCGTCGCGGTCGAACCGCGCCCATGCGGCATGGTTGAAGCCGTGCTGGCTGCGTTGCAGCGTCAGCGCGCGCAGCACCTCGCCCCGGTCGGGCCGTTGCCACAGCCAGCCGGTCCCCTGGATCGCGAACCAGCCCCATGCGACCAGGGCGAAGCCCGCGAGCGCCAGCAGCAGCGTCCGCCACCCCGGTTGCCCGCCCGATGCCGCGGCGATCCCGACCGCCAGCGCGGCGACCGCGCCCGCCGCCAGTCCCAGTCGTGGATCGCGATACCATGTGTCGCGCAACCGGTCTCTCCCCTGTGTCCGCCTGACCGACCATCCTAGCAGCGATCGCCGGGCCGTCGACCCGCCTGTTGCCCGACGGCGTACCGGATCGGGGCGGTATTCAGGCGGCGCGCCGCAACCGGTCGCGCCCTTCGGCCTTGGCGGCATAGAGCGCGCGGTCGGCCGCGCGCAGCACCGCCGTCGCACTGTCGCTGCCGTCGATCGCCGCGATCCCGGCGCTGACCGTCAGCTCGACGATCGACGGCCCCTGGCGCAGCCTGGTCGCGGCCAGCGTGGTGCGCAGCCGTTCGCACAGCGCGTGCGCATGGTCGATGCCGGTGTCGGGGAACAGGATGCCGAACTCCTCCCCGCCCAGCCGCGCGACCACATCGCCCTCGCGCATCACCCCGCGCGCCATCCGCGCGAACGCCTGCAACACCTTGTCGCCGGCATCGTGGCCGAACCGGTCGTTGACCGTCTTGAAATGGTCGATGTCGAACACCGCGACACAGCCGGCGAGCGTGCCCGGCCCGGGGGCGGCGATGCGATCCGCCAGCGCCGCGTCGAATGCCCGGCGGTTGGCGAGGCCGGTCAGGGGATCAGTCGACGCCGCGCGCGACAACTCGGCCTCGCGCGACTTGCGGTGCGACACGTCGCGGATCATCGACACCGTGCCGCTGACCATGCCGTCGCCGTCCAGCACCGCGCGGATGTGCGATTCGAACCAGCGTTGCGCGCCGTCGTTCATCTGCGCGCGATATTCGACGATCTGCATGCCCCCGGGATCGGCGATCGCGTCGCGATGCGCGGCCGTCACCGCCGTCCGGTCGAGCGGATGGACCAGTTCGAACGCCTGCCGCCCGGTGAAATCCGCCGGGTCGCGTCCGGTAATCTGTTCGAACGACGGCGACAGATACTTGATCCGCCCCTCGGCATCGATGCCCATCATGATGTCGGTCGAATGATCGGCCAGCAGGCGATAGCGCGCCTCGCTCTCGCCCAGCCGGCGGTACAGCGCCTGCCGCCGGCTGAGGTCGGCGGCGACCGGAAAGGCGGTCAGGACGGTGCAGGCCAGATAGAGTTGCAGGAACTCCATCCGCGACTGCATGTCGCCGCCCAGGAAATTGGCCGGGCCCATCTCGTGCAGCGTCGCATAGCCACCGACCAGCGCCAGCACGATCGACGACGCGCCCGCACCGATAAGGCCCAGCCGGAACGTCGTCAGCATGAGCGGCAGGATCGGCAGGAACAGCAGCGGCACCCGGTCCTGCCCGAACACGCCGACGGCGACGACGGTCGTCGCCCCGACCAGCAACGCGCCCTCCAGCCGCAGCGGGTGCGGCGCATCGCGCCACCACCGCCGCACCGCGCCCGACAGGACCAGCGAGATGACCGGGGTCAGCGAGATCATGCTAAGGCTATGGCCGACGAACCACAGCCGCCACTGCCGGTCGAACGGCAGGTCATAGGCGATGGCGACCGTCGCCGCGGCGATCGTCCCGCCCAGTGCCGGTCCGGCGATGCCGACCGCGGCGACGAACCGTCCGACCCGCTCCAGCGAGCCGAGGAACCCGCGCCGGACGCGCAGCCGGTTGAACAGCCATGCCGCCACCCCGACCTCGCCGACCCGCGCCGCCGCCATCGGCAGCGCCAGGAACGCACCGAAGCCGAAGATGCTGGATGCCGCCACGCTGCCGATCGCCGCGCCGATCAGGATCGGACCCCATTGCCGCCGGGCCCGCCCGATCAGCATCGCCAGCAGGAACGGCGTGGCGGGCGACATCGCCGACAGCCCGCCATGCCGGTTCATCGCCATCGCGAACCCGGCAAGCAGAAAATAGACCACGGCGGTAAAGAGCCCGATCCGTTGTCTGTTGAGCCAGGTCGCCATGGCGGCTTCATGCGACCGCGGGCGTTAATGCCAAGTGTAACCTGTTACGAATTGGCGCCAATTTGGTGGTATTTGTCGCGCTTGCGCTGCCCGAACAGCAATTTTCGTTCAAGATGGTGGCGAAGCGCGGCGTAATAGGCTTCGAGGAACGCCAGGTCGGCGCCCTCGTCGCTCCGGTCCAGCTTGCGACGGATCGCACTTGCCACCGCGAACAGGTCCGCGCGGTCGTTCCTGCGCAACACGTCCTCCAGCCGCTGCAACTCGAACGCACCATACGCGTCGAGCTCGGCGGCGGTGAACGGCGCGATCCGCGCCATGTCCTTTTCGTGCGCGGTCTGGATCAGCAGGTCCTCGCCCAGCTTGCGTACCTCGCGTTCCACGACCCAGGTGCCGGCGATCAGGTCGCCCGCGCGAAGCCGGTCGCGGTTGAAGACGGGCAGGAACAACAGGATCAGCGCCCATCCCAGTGCCAGCGTCGCCGTCCACGCGGTCGCCATCCCCTCGGCAAAGGCGAAGACGAGGAAGAACAGCGGCAGGAACACCTCGATCTCGCGCATCAGGTTGCGCGCCATCACCGCCGATCCGGTGAGGCGTGCGCCGCTGCGCGACACGACGCGCAGCTTCATCAGCCGCTTGCCCGGCGTCGCCGCGCGCCGCCCCGCCTCGAACAGCACGAAATAGAAGTTGCGCAGCAGGAAGAAGCCCAGCAGCCATACGACGCCGTACAGCGACGACGCGCTGCCCGGGCTGCCGTTGACCAGCGCCAGGATCAGCAGCGACGCCCCGATCAGCACCGCCAGCATGATGATCGCATCGATCAGGAACGCGCCGGCCCGCGACCCCGCCGACCCCAGCCGCAGGTTCAGCGGCACGCCTTCGGGCGTAACCAGCTGCCTCTCGAGCGTGCGGGGCGGGCGCGGCGGGCGCGCCTTGCGCTCACGCCGCGCCACGCCGGCCCCCGAAGGTGAAGTACACCGTCCACAGCGCCAGCATCATGGCCCCGATCGCCAGGCGCGCGCTGTCGTCGGTCACCAGCTGGCGCGCGAACCCTTCGAGCAGGCCGGCGACCAGCAACATCAGGATGACGCCGATCATCACGATCGCGCCGCGCGTGCCGGCATCGGCCGCCGCCGCCATGCGCGTCCGTTCGCCCGGAAACGCGACCGCGCGCCCGATATGCATGCCCGCGGCGGTGGCGAGGGCGATCGCCCCGATCTCGGTCGTGCCGTGGATCATCAGCCACGCGAAGAACCCCCAGCCCAGGCCATGCGGCACGAACGCGGCGAACATCGCCCCGGCCAGCGCGCCGTTCTGCACCGCGAGGATGATCGTGGGGATACCGAACAGGAAGCCGAGCGCGAACGCCATGATCGACACCTGCGAATTGTGGGTGAACAGGAACGTCGCGAAGATCTCCAGCCCCCCCTCGGTCGGTGCGCCATAGATCGATTCGCGCAGCGACGCCGCACTGGCGTTCATGTCGCGGCCACTGGCCATTTCGGGGGAGATCATCGCCGAGAACCATGCCGGTTCGGTGCGGACGAGGTGATAGGCGGCGACCGCGCTCAGCACCAGCAACGCGACCGCCAGCAGCAGTTCGGGGCCGATCGCCCGCACCGATCGCGGCCACAGCGTCGTGAAGAACGCCTTCACCTGCCGCAACCACGGCTCGCGCGCCGAATAGAGCGCGAAATAGGCGCGGGTCGACAGCGCTTCCAGATAGCCGACCAGCGATGCGTCGAGCGAGGTCGCACGCGCGATCGACAGCGACGACAGCGTGGCGCGGTACAGGCGGGGCAGGTCGACCAGATCCTCGTCGGACAGCCGGCGCGGCGACTTCGCCTCCAGCTTGCCCAGCAGTTCCTCCAGCCGCGCCCAGTCGGCCTCGCGCTCGGCACGGAAATGGCGCGTGGCAAAGGTGACGGTCATCGGCCGCGCTCCCGGTGGTTCACATAGCGTTCGACCAGCGCCAGCGGCATCGCGTCCGCCGTAGCCTCGATCACGTCGATGCCCATTCGCCGCAGCCGTTCGATGACGATCGCCCGGTCGCGCAGCAGCAGCTGGGCGACGTTCGCGCGGACCAGGTCGTCGGCGCCGTGCGGTTCGCCGTCGCGCAACGCTTCCAGTTCGGTATCGCGGAACAGCACGAACAGCACCCGGTGGCGCTTCAGCATCCGCTGCGCCGCCGCCAGCATCAGCTCGGCGCTGGTGGTATCGGTGAACTCGGTGAACAGCACGATCAGCGCGCGCCGGTCGAGCTTCTGGTCGAGCGTGACGAGGCCGAGCGTATAGTTGCTCTCCTCCACGCCGTAATCGATGTCGGCGGCGGCATGGTGCAGCCGCGCGAAGCCGCGCGTACCGCCGCTGATGCTGCCGCTGTCGAACTGCGGGCGTGCCGCGAACGAATACAGCCGCACCCGGTCGCCCGACTTCAGCGCCACGAACGCGGCCAGCAGCGCGGAGGATACCGCCCGGTCGATCCGCGGCACGTCGCCGACCGGATCGGTCATCGCCCGGCCGGCATCGACCGCGAACACGATCATGTTGTCGCGTTCGATATGGAACTCGCGCGCCAGCAGCGACGCGTGGCGCGCCGACGCCTTCCAGTCGATCGCGCGGCGCTCCATGCCCGGCTGGAACTCGGTCAGGACCTGGAAATCCTGCCCGTCGCCATGGTCGCGGCGCAGCCGGTTGCCCTGCGACACGCTGTTGAGGAACTGGCGCATCCCCTGGTCGCGGACCGGGCGGATGTCGGGCAGCACGACGATGGCGCGGTCGGCCTTCGCGCTCGCCTGCCGCCACGCCAGCCCCATCGGTCCGGCCCGCCGTGCCCATAGCCGCCGCAGCTGCGCCTTGCCGCGCCGCGCCGCGCGGAAGCTGCCTGGCGCGGTCCGTTCGACCGGTCCGTCGAAATCGGCGGCGACGTCGTCGCTGCCCAGTCCAAACCCCTCGCCGATGTTGAGCGTCGCCGGCAACCCGCCCGGCATCTCCACCACCGGCTTGCTCGCCAGTGCCGCATCGGCGACGATCAGCGCCGCCACGCCGACGATCCAGATCGGCGCGGCGATCCACGCCGCCGGTGCCATGACGCCCAGCGCCAGCCCGACCGGCGCGGCGAGCGCGGTCAGCTGGATCGCGCGGGGCGTCGGCACGATCATCGCGGCGCTTCGACCGACGCGATCAGGCTGGCGACGACGTCCTCGACCCGCCGCCCGTCGATCTCGGCGCTGGGCGACAGGATCAGGCGGTGGCGCAGCAGCGGGGGCGCCAGCGTCTTGACGTCGTCGGGCAGCACATAGTCGCGCCCGTCGAGGGCGGCGCACGCCCGCGCCGCCGCCGCCAGCGCGGTCGCGGCCCGCGGCGACGCACCCGACGACAGGTCGCCATGTTCGCGCGTCGCCCGGATCAGCCGGACGATATAGTCGACGACCTCGTCGACCAGCCGCACCTGACCCACCGCATCGATCGCCGCGGCGATCGCGCCGGCATCGGCGACCTGTTCGACCCCCGAATCCTGCGGGGCGGGGGTGCCGGTGCGCGTGCCATATTGCGCGACGATCGCGCGCTCGGCGTCGAGCTCGGGCCAGCCGATCGCGATCTTGAACAGGAACCGGTCGAGCTGCGCCTCGGGCAGCGGGTACACGCCCTGCTGTTCGATCGGGTTCTGCGTCGCGACCACGGTGAAGCGGTCGGACAGATGCTCGGTCCGCCCGTCGATGGTGATGCGGCGTTCCTGCATCGCCTCCAGCAGCGCCGCCTGCGTCTTGGGCGGGGTGCGGTTGATCTCGTCGGCCAGCAGCAGTTCGCAGAACACCGGGCCACGGGTCAGCGCGAATTGCGACGTCTGGAAATTGAACAGGTTCGACCCGATGATGTCGCCCGGCATCAGGTCGGGCGTGAACTGGATGCGCCCGAAATCGAGGCCCAGCGTCCGCGCGAAACTTTGCGCCAGCAGCGTCTTGGCGGTGCCCGGCGGCCCTTCCAGCAGGACGTGACCGGCCGAGAACAGCGCAATGGTCAGCAGCCGGACGGCGCTGGCCTGTCCCACCACCGCCTTCGCGATCTCCCGGTCGATCGCCGATCCCAGCGACCGTACCTCGTCGAGCGTCATGCGCCTGTTTCCTTCTTCCATGCGTGCAGGTCCTGCGCCGCTGCCAGTGCCTCACCCTCGGTGCGGGCATCGCGCAGGCGACGGTCGATATCCGAATAGCCGGGATGGATCCGGTCGAGCCGCTCGGCCGACGGGGTCTCGCCCATCAGCAGCCGGCGCGACACGACCTCCAGCATCGTGTCGGCATAGCGCGGCCCCACCTGCGGCGTGCGTCCCGCCAGCCGGGTCAGCGCCACGATATTGTCGATCAGCGCGCGTTTGCCCGCCGCCACCGCGCGCTTTTCGGCGATCGGTGGCCCGAACCGCCCGGCCGCCGCGATCCCGGCCAGCACGGCGGCCGCGATCAGCGCCAGCGTGACCCCCAGGAACGGCGGCAGGAACAGCAGCTTGACCAGATTGCGGTCGCCGCGCGCATAGTGCAGCGACCGGTCGAACACCGCGCGCCCGTCATTCTCGGGATCGATCGCGCGCAGCATCGCCAGCGCCGCCTTCGCGTTGCGCGCGTCGGCCAGCGCGCGGTTGTTGACCAGGTCGGGATCGACCAGCACGAACGTGTCGCTGCTGCCGATCTGTCCCAGCACCGCCGCCCCGTCGCGCGCGCCTATCAGCGGATAGATCGTCTTGCCCAGCACAGCGTTCACCGGCCGGTCGGGCAGCGCGAACGATCGCAGGCCGGGATAGTCCGCGGCGGCGACGGCAACGTCGTCGCGGTCCTCGACATGCCACCGCGCCTCGGCCGGGATCAGCTGCTGCAGCTTGTAGCTGTTCAGTTCGCCGCTGCGCTGCACCCGGTCCTGCAACGGCAGCTTCTCGACCTGCCATTTCGGCAGGATGATGAGCGTCGGATAGCGCATCAGCGGACGCCCTTCCTTGCGCACGAAATCCTCGCCGCCGGTCATTGCCGCCGCCAGCGCGATGCGCTTGTCGACGATCGCCTTCACGTCCGCCGGGCGGGTCGCCTCGGTCGGGGTCAGGATCAGGATCGCCGAAGCCACTTCCGGTTCCTCGGGCGCGCTGCGTGGCGGCTGCACCGCATCGACCAGCCGCTTGAACGCATGATAGCCCGCCCCATCCTTGCGGTCGGCGGCGGGGGCGTCGCCCGCCACCCGCGCGATCTCGTCGCCGAACCCCGACATCAGGATCGACGCGAGCAGCAGCAGCGCGCCGCCGATCACCAGGATCACGACCGTGCGGACGGCGAAGGGCGACGGCTGGCTCATCGCGCGCCCTTCAGTGCGAAGCCGGCATAGTCGGACCGCGCGCGCTGCCAGTCACCCGCGTCCAGCGCGCGTCCGCCGAACAGGCTGCGCTCGACCGCCGCGACGATGCCGGCGAACACGCCGCGGGCGTGTGGCGGCAGGGCATCGGCGCGGGCGATGTCGCGGCTGGTATCGGCCGGGCGCACCACGTCGCCGCGCCACGCGACGATATCGTCGATGCTGCGGAACAGCAGCAGATGGACCGCCGCGTCGAACTTGCCCGCCGCCGCCAGCGCGTCGGCATCCTCCAGCAGCGCGCGCGCACGCGTTTCGGTCGGGACCCATACCGGCGCCTCCTCGACCACCTGTCGCCGTCCCAGCCTTTCGGCCAGCCATTCGCGCAACCCCGGCAGACACGCGAACAGCAGCGCGACGACGATGACGATGCCGACGATCCACAGGATCACCCGCCAGCCGCCGCCGACCCACTGGACGAAGTTGCCGATCGCGCGCAGCACCGGTTCCAGCCATTCGGGCGGCGGGTCGCGCGGCTCGACGACCTTTTCGGGCAGGTCGAACTGGATCGATCCGTCGGCGCGGATCGCCTTCCACGCGGCGTCGACCTGTCCGGAATCGATCGGCGGCGCCGACGCGGCGGCATGGCCCATGCTCCCCGCGCCCTGATCCCCCGCCAAATGCCGTTCCCCCGCATGCGCCCAGCTGTCGTCGGCACGCTTGGAGCAAATCGGCGATTTACATGCAACGCTTTTCCACCCTAGTTTCCCGGCGTGGGACGCAAGGGGCGGCGGCCGGGGGGAATGGAATGACGGCCATCATGGCACTCGGGCTGTTCGTCCTGCTTATCCCCGTCATCGCCCTCGCGATCATTCTGGTCGGGGCGTGGCGGGAGGGGCGTCGATCGCCCGACACGTTCGGCATCGGACGCGTCATCTCGAACAGTTTCACCGCGATCGGCGGCGCGCCGCTGATCTTCCTCGGTGCCAGCTTCCTTCTCAACGCGGCATCCGCGCTGCTGCCGCCGCTGGTCGGGACCGATTTCAGCGGGCAATGGCCGGCGATGGCGGGCATCGGCATCGCCGGGCTGCTGTTCTGGCCGTTCGTGCAGGTCGCGTTGACCCGGCTGGCGCTCGATACGCTCGGCGGCCATGCCGCCGATCCGGGGGCGGCGTTCGCACTGGCCGGGCGGCGGCTGTTGCCGGCGCTGGGGTTGGCCATTCTCACCGCGATGGGCATCATAGTGGGCACGCTGCTCTTCGTGGTGCCCGGGATCATCCTGTTGCTGACCTGGTTCGTCGTCGTGCCGGTGCTGACGGCCGAGGGGCGCGGCGTGTTCGACTGTTTCGCGCGCAGCGGCGAACTGATGCGCGGCATGCGCTGGCGCCTGTTGCTGTTGCTGCTGATCGTGCTGGTCCTGTGGCTGCTGCTGGCCGCGCTGGGACAGGGGGTGGCCTTCGCCATCGGTGGCGTGAACGGTGTCTGGCCGCAGGCGATCGGCAGCGCGATCACCGGAACGCTCAGCGGCATGGTGCAGGCCGCCGGTGCCGCCGCCGTCTATCACGAAGTGCGCACCGCGAAGGAAGGGGCGGGCAGCCACGACCTGTCCGACGTCTTCGCCTGAGACAACAAGTTGAAAAGGGGAATTTCCGCGTGATCCGAACATTGACGATGGTGGCGCTGGCCGCCGGGCTGGTCGCCTGTACCGGCGATGGCAAGGACGTCCGCTCCGCGTCGGCCGACGCGCCGAAGGGCAAGGGGCCGGGCGCGGGCAAGGGGTACGACCACGATCCCTTCCCCTCGACCTATCGCGCCTATCCGGGGCGGCCGACGCTGGTGACCAACGTCACGATCCTCGACGGCGAGGGCGGGCGGATCAATGGCGGGTCGGTGCTGTTCCGCGACGGCAGGATCGTCGAGGTCGGCCAGTCGATCGCCGCCGCCGATGGCGTGACCGTGATCGACGGGCAGGGCAAATGGGTGACGCCCGGCATCATCGACGTCCACAGCCATCTGGGCGACTATCCCAGCCCCGGCGTGGAAGCGCACAGCGACGGCAACGAGATGACCGGCCCGGTGACGGCGGAGGTCTGGGCCGAACACAGCGTCTGGCCGCAGGACCCCGGCTTCGCCCGCGCGCTGACCAACGGCGGCGTGACCACGCTGCAGGTCCTGCCCGGTTCCGCCAACCTGATGGGCGGCCGCTCGGTCACGCTCAAGAACGTCTATGGCCGCACGATGCAGGCGATGAAGTTCCCCGGCGCGCCCTATGGCCTCAAGATGGCCTGCGGCGAAAACCCGAAGCGCGTCTACGGGTCTAAGGGCCGTATGCCCTCGACCCGCATGGGCAATGTCGCGGTCGACCGCGCAACGTGGCTCAAGGCGCGCGAATACGACCGCAAATGGGACAAGTACGAGGTCGATGGCGGCGAGGCGCCCAGCCGCGATATCGCCATGGACACGCTGCGCGGCGTGCTGGACGGCGAGATCCTCGTCCACAACCATTGCTACCGTGCCGACGAAATGGCCATCGTCATGGATATGGCGCAGGAGATGGGGTACAAGGTCACCGCCTTCCACCACGCCGTCGAAAGCTACAAGATCGCCGACCTGCTGAAGGCGCGCGGCGTCTGTTCCGCCGTCTGGGCCGATTGGTACGGCTTCAAGATGGAAAGCTACGACGCGATCGGCGAAAATCTCGCGATCCTCGACCGGCAGGGCGCCTGCGCGATGATCCATTCGGACGACGCCAACGGCATCCAGCGGCTGAATCAGGAAGTGGCGAAGGTCATCGCCTCGGCAAGGCGCGCCGGCATGGCGGTCACGCCCGAACATGCGTGGACGTGGCTGGCGATCAACCCGGCGCGCGCGCTGGGCGTCGACAACGTCACCGGTTCGCTCAAACCCGGCAAGATGGCCGATGTCGTGCTGTGGAACGGCGATCCGTTCAGCGTCTACACCCGCCCCGAAAAGGTGTGGGTCGACGGCGCGCTGCTGTTCGATGCCAACGATCCGCGGATACGCCCGGTGTCCGATTTCGAACTCGGCCAGCCCGGCGAAGGGGATGTGAAGTGAAGCGCCTGTTCCTCGCCGCGCTGTTCGCCGGCGCCACTGCCGTTCCTGCCGCCGCGCAGGACGTGACCATCACCAATGCGAAGCTGGTGCTCGGCGACGGATCGGCCCCGATCGAGGGCGGCACCGTCGTCATCCGCGGCGGCCGCGTCGTCTCGGCCGGGCGCGGCGGCGCGGCCGGTGGCGGCACGACGATCGACGCCGGCGGACGCTATGTCACGCCGGGCATCGTCGCCGGCTTCACGCGGCTGGGCATCATCGAGGTCGACGGCGTGTCGGCCACGAACGACGCGTCGGCGGGCAACAGCGTGTTCAACGCCGGGCTGGACGTAACCGCCGGCCTGAATCCGCGCGCGACGCCGATCGCGATCAACCGCGCCGACGGGGTGACCCGCGCCGTGGTCGCCCCCGACAATGGCGGATCGATCTTTGCCGGGCAGGGGGCGGTCATCGACCTCGGCAACGACATGGACGCCGTGACGAAGCCCCGCGCCTTCCAGTTCATGGAATGGGGCGAGGCCGGCGCGCGCGCGGCTGGCGGCAGCCGGCCGGCGGCGATGGCGATGTTCCGCAACGCGCTGTTCGAGGCGCAGGCCTATGCCCGCAACCCCGCCAGCTTCGCCGATCGCGGCAAGGAAGCGCTGCTCACCCGCACCGATGCCGAAGCGTTGCAGCGCGTGCTGTCGGGACAGGTGCCGCTGCTGATCCATGTCGAGCGCGCCTCCGACATCCTCGGCGTGCTGGCGTTGAAGCGCGAATTCGCCGGCCTGAAGCCCGTGCTGGTCGGCGCGAGCGAGGGCTGGACCGTGGCGCGGCAGATCGCGGCGGCGAACGTGCCGGTGCTGGCCAGCGCGCTGTCCGACCTGCCCGCCAGCTTCGAACAACTCGCCGCCACCCAGTCGAACATCGGCCGGATGAAGGCCGCCGGGGTCGTCGTCGGCATCGGCACGATCGGCGACGACGAAGCGCGGCAGGCGCGGCTGGTGCGGCAATATGCCGGCAACCTCGTCGCGCTGTCGAAGATCCCGGGCGCGGCCGGGCTCGACTGGGGCGCCGCCTTCGCGACGATCAGCTCGCTGCCCGCGCGCACGATCGGGATGGAGGGGGAGATCGGCTCGCTCACCCCGGGCCGCCGCGGCGACGTGGTGATCTGGGACGGCGATCCGCTGGAGATCGGCTCGGTCCCGACGCAACTGTTCATCGACGGCATCGAACAGCCGCTCACCAACCGCCAGACCCGCCTGCGTGACCGCTACCTCGTGCCGACGGAGCAGGGGCTGCCCAAGGCGTATCAGCGCTAAGGATGAGGAACCCGCGGGCGCCGTCGTTGTTTGTCCGCAACGACGGCGCCTCGGGCGCAGCTACGGAAAGGATATGACATGCGGACAGTGCTGGTGATGCTGGGCGGATCGCTGATGCTGGCCGCCTGCGGGCCGAGTGCCGAACAGCAGGCGCAGGCGAACGCCGTGGCGATCGCCAATGCGCAGGAGGCGCAGGAGACCGCGACCCGGGTCGACGCCCTGACGCCCGGCCAGCGCGACGGCGTGTTTATCCGCGCGATCCGCGACGCCGGCCTGCCGTGCCAGGGCGTGACGAAGTCGGAAAAGGGCGAGAAGCCCGGCAGCTGGGTCGCCACCTGTCAGGAAGGATCGCGCCACATCATCACCTTCGGCGCGAACGGCATGGCGAACGTCACCAGCTTCACGCCCCAGCCGCCGGCCCAGCGGTAACACACGCCAATCGTCACCCCGGCGCAGGCTGGGGTCTCCCGCGGCGAGGAGCGCGCTTCGTTACCGTGAGACTCCAGCTTGTGTGGGAGTGATGCATGCGGACCGGATTCTATCGCGGCTCGAACACCGACCACCCGGTCCGCTGCACCAGCCGCTCCAGCGCTACCGTCCCCAGCTGCGAATTGCCGCGTTCGTTCAGCCCCGGAGACCATACCGCGACCGACGCGATCCCCGGCACGATCGCAAGGATGCCGCCGCCGACGCCGCTCTTGCCCGGCAGCCCGACCCGGAACGCAAATTCGCCCGATCCGTCATAATGGCCGCAGGTCAGCATCAGCGCGTTGATCCGCCGCGCGCGCTGCGCCGACACGACATGGTGCCCGGTCGTCGGATTGACCCCGCCCGCCATCAGATACCGTCCGGCCAGCGCCAGTTGCCGACAGCTCATCGCCAGCGCGCACTGGTGGAAATATACCCCCAATGTCACCTGCGGATCATGGTGCAGGTTGCCGAACGCGCGCATGTAGCTGGCCAGCGCCAGATTGCGGAACCCCGTGTCCTGCTCGGCCTTCGCCACGCCCTCGTCGATGAAGATGCCGTCCTCGCCCGCCGCCGCGCGGACGAAGCGCAGCAACTCGCCCAGCGCCTCGCGCGGTTCGTAGCGGCCGAGCAGGATGTCGGCGACCACGATCGCGCCGGCGTTGATGAACGGGTTGCGCGGGATGCCGTGCTCGCTTTCCAGCTGCACGATCGAATTGAACGCACTCCCCGACGGCTCGCGCCCGACCCGCCGCCACAGCTGGTCCCCGACCGCGCCCAGCGCCAGCGTCAACGCGAACACCTTCGACACCGACTGGATCGAGAACGCCTCCTCGGCATCGCCTGCAAGGTGACACGTCCCGTCCGCCTCGATCACCGCCATGCCGAACCGCTTCGGGTCCACGCGGGCAAGCGGCGGGATATAGTCGGCCGGCGTGCCCCGGTCGGGGGCATCGGCCATTTCGGCGGCGATATCGGCAACGATGGTGGAGAGGTCCATGGGGGTGGGGTGTAGGCGACGGCGCCCGACGGCGGAAGCGTCCGTTCACTCCTTGCGCAGAAGCCGCGCCGCCAGCCGCCGCCGCACCGGCTCGTCGTACAGCTTCAGACCGGCACGGGCGATCAGCAGCGCCGCCGCCAGCACGCCTGCCCCGACCAGCGCACCCGCGACCGGCGCCGGCTTCGCATCGGCCACCCATGCGGTGTAGCATTAGATCAGCGGAAAACGGGTGATGTAGAGCGGAAAGGACAGCCCGCCGAAGCCGCGCGCGATGCGCACCGCCGGACCGTCGGCACCCTTGTCGCCCGCGCCGATCGCCCCGCCCAGCATCACCATCGCCTGCAGCCGGATCAGCCGCTGCTTCCAGAACTTCCGGGCCGTCATCCGGCCCCAGCGATCGTCATAGGCATAGGCAACGACGAAGCCCTACAGCAGGAAGAAGAAATCGACCGCCAGATACCCGTTGTTGATGACCTGCACTTGCGGATCGCCCTGCGCGAGCGGCTCGCACAGGTGGAGCAGCACGACCATCAGAGCCGCGACGCCGCGGAATCCGTCGAGGATCGCGAAACGGGAACTGGTCCGTGGCTAAGTGGTTGGATCCGGTAGGAAAGAACGCTCGTTTCGCCGAACCGGCGCTTGCCGGACGCCGCCGGGTCCGGCACACTCACCCGGTTGCCATGGAGAATGACGATGTCCGCTGCCGCCCTGCTTGCCCTGTTGCTCCAGTCCGTGCCCGCCGGTGGCACGCATCACGCGCAGTCCTATCCATATCAGGGAGTCGAGACGGTCGCGTACGAGAACGAGGTCAACTTCTTCCATAACTACGACAGCAACCGCAACGACGTCGTCGACCGCCGCGAACTGGACGTGATCGCCGCCAACGCCGATCGCCGGCTGGCGCTGCGGACGCCGGCCGGGAAGGGCCAGCTGATCGCCACCATGCATGCCGCCTTTGCGGCGCTCGACCGCAACGGCGACGGCCGCGTCACCCGGACCGAGTTCCAGGCGGCGAACCGCCAGAGCTGATTCGTCGGCCGGCGGTCGGGCAACCGTCCGGCCGCCGGCCGGTTCGCCTCAAGCCAGCCCCTTCAACCGGTAGAGCGCCTCCATCGCCTCGCGCGGCGACATGGCGTCCACATCCAGCCCCGCCAGCGCCGCACGCAGCCCGTCGACCGGCGCTTCCTCCACCACCGCCATCGCCGCGAACAGCGGCAGGTCGTCGAGGCCCGCCGCGATCCCGCCGGTCTTCGCCTTGCCCGCCTCCAGCTTCGCCAGCACCGCCTTGGCCCGTTGCAGCGTCGCGGGGGGCAGGCCGGCGAGGCGCGCCACCGCGATGCCGTAGCTGCGATCCGCCGGCCCCTCGGCCAGTTCGTGCAGCAGCACCAAGTCACCCTTCCACTCGCGCGCGCGGACATGGTGCAGCGACAGCGCCTCGCACCGTTCGGCCAGCCGCGTTAGTTCGTGGTAATGCGTCGCGAACAGGCAGCGGCAGCGATTGTCCTCATGGATCGCCTCGACCACCGCCCATGCGATCGCCAGCCCGTCATAGGTCGATGTACCGCGCCCGACCTCGTCGAGGATGACGAACGACCGCGGCGTCGCCTGCGCGAGGATGGCGGCGGTTTCGACCATCTCGACCATGAAGGTCGATCGGCCCCGCGCCAAATTGTCCGACGCGCCGACCCGGCTGAACAGCCGGTCGACCAGCCCCAGCGTCGCCGATATTGCCGGCACGAAGCTCCCGGCCTGTGCCAGCACGACTATCAGCGCGTTCTGCCGCAGGAAGGTCGACTTGCCGCCCATGTTCGGCCCGGTCACCAGCCACAGCCGCGACTGTTCCGACAGGCGGCAATCGTTGGCGACGAACCGCCCGCCGCTCCGCGCCACCGCGCTCTCGACCACCGGATGCCGCCCGCCGACGATGTCGAGGCAGCTGTGATCGACCAGCTGCGGCCGGGCCCAGCCGCCCTCCGCCGCGCGCTCGGCCAGCGCCGCGGTGACGTCGATCCGTGCCAGCGCGTCCGCCGTCGCCGCCACGCTCTCCCGGCTCGCCAGCGCGGCCTCGGTGAATGCCTCCAGATGCGCCGCCTCCGCCGCCAGCGCGTGCGCACCGGCCTGCGTGACCTTCAGCGCCGCCTCGTGCAGGTCGGGGGCGTTGAAGCGCACCACGCCGGCCAGCGTCTGGCGATGGGTGAAGCCGCTGTCGGCCGCCATCAGCTTGTCGGCGGCGCGCGCCGGCACCTCGACATGATAGCCGAGCACGCCGTTATGCCGGATCTTGAGCGCCGAGATGCCGGTGCGTTCGCGATACTGCGCCTCCAGCGCGGCGATCGCCCGCCGCCCGCCGGCACCGGTGTCGCGCAGCGCGTCGAGCGCGGCGTCGAACCCCTCGGCCACGAACCCGCCGGCATTGGCGTCGATCGGTGGCATCGGCACCAGCCCGCGCGTCAGCAGGTCGATCAGCTCGCCATGCCCGCGCAGCCGTGGCGCAAGCTCGGCAACCAGCGGCGGCACCGCCGGCAACCGCTCCAGCCGCTGCCCCAGCGTCCACGCCGCGCTCAACCCGTCGCGCAACTGCCCCAGATCGCGCGGCGAACCGCGGCCCGCCGCGATCCGCCCCAGCGCCCGCCCGATATCGGGCAACGCGCGCAACGCGGTGCGCAGTTCATCGCGCAAACCGGGATCGTCATGCGCCCATCCGACCGCCGCCAGCCGCCCCTCGATCGCGGAGCGGTCCATCAGCGGCGCGGCGATATCGCTCGACAGCAGCCGCGCGCCCGCGCCGGTCACCGTCCGGTCGACCTCCGCCAGCAGACTGCCCGCCCGCGCACCCGCCGCGGTCCGCGTCAGCTCCAGGCTCTCGCGCGTCGCCGCATCGATCGCCATGCACTGGCCATCCGCCGCGCACACCGGCGGCCGCAGGAACGGCAACTGCCCGCGCGCATTATGGTCGAGATAGGCGATCAGCCCGCCCGCCGCCGCCAGCGCCGCGCGCGAAAACTGCCCGAACCCGTCGAGCGTCGCGACGCCGTGCAGCGTCTTCAGCCGCGCCTCGCCCGCCGCGCTGTCGAAATCGGCCTTGCCGCGCAGCAAGGTCGCGACCTCGGCAAAGGCGCTCGTCTCGGCCGCGACCACCTCGACCGCCTGCAGCCGCGCGAGCGCCGCGGTCAGCCCCATCGCATCGGTCTCGATCACCTCGAACCGGCCCGTCGACACATCGGCCGCGGCGATCGCGACCCCGCCCGCCGCCTCGCCGATGCACGCGCACCAGTTCGCCGCGCGCGCATCGAGCAACGCTTCCTCGGTCAGGGTGCCGGCGGTGACGACACGAACGATCGCGCGGGCGACCAGCGCCTTGGAACCCCTTGCGCGTTTCGCCTCTTCCGGGCTTTCGACCTGTTCGGCGATCGCGACGCGGTGCCCGGCCTTGATGAGCCGCGCCAGATACCCCTCTGCCGAATGCACCGGCACCCCGCACATCGGGATTTTCGATCCCTCATGCTCGCCGCGCGCGGTCAGCGCGATGTCGAGGCACGCAGCGGCGATCTTCGCATCGTCATGGAACAGTTCGAAAAAGTCGCCCATGCGGTAAAACAGCAGGCAGTCGTCGGCCTCCGCCTTCAACGCCAGATACTGCTGCATCATCGGGGTGGGGGCGGGGGAATCGTCCGCCCGAGCCTTGGTCGCCATCGTCTGCCGATACCGCCCGGCGCCGCCCCCATGCAAGCGTGTCGAAGCGTGTCCGCCGCGTGCTACACCCTTGCCCGACCCGCCTTGCCCTGCGTAAAGCGCCTCCAAACGGGAGATCGCCAGTGTCCGAGACCACCGACCAGTTTTCCGAGCGCGAGGCGCTGCTGTTCCATTCGGAGGGACGGCCGGGCAAGATCGAGATCATCGCGTCGAAACCAATGGCGACGCAGCGCGACCTGGCACTCGCCTATTCGCCCGGCGTCGCGGTGCCGGTGAAGGCGATCTACGACGATCCCGCCTGCGCCTACGACTATACCGCCAAGGGCAATCTGGTCGCGGTGATCTCCAACGGCACCGCCATTCTCGGCCTCGGCAATCTCGGCGCGCTGGCATCCAAGCCGGTGATGGAGGGCAAGGCGGTCCTCTTCAAGCGCTTCGCCGACGTCGATTCGATCGATATCGAGCTCAAGACCGAGGATGTCGACCGCTTCATCGACGCGGTCGAGCTGATGGAGCCGAGCTTCGGCGGCATCAACCTCGAAGACATCAAGTCGCCCGAATGCTTCATCATCGAGCAGACGCTGCGCGAACGCATGAACATCCCCGTCTTCCACGACGACCAGCACGGCACCGCGATCATCTGCGCCGCCGGCCTCATCAACGCCTGCCTGCTGACCAATCGCAAGCTGAGCGAGGTCAAGGTCGTGGTGAACGGGGCGGGGGCCGCCGCCATCGCCTGCACCGAATTGATGAAGGCGATGGGCGTCGCCCACGACAACGTCATCATGTGCGACCGTACCGGCGTGATCTATCAGGGTCGCGACGACGTGAACCAGTGGCAGTCGGCCCACGCCGCCGCCACCGACCGCCGCACGCTCACCGAAGCGCTGCACGGCGCCGACGTGTTCCTCGGCCTCTCGGCCGCCGGCGCGCTCAAGCCCGAAATGGTCAAGGACATGGCGCCTTCGCCGATCATCTTCGCGATGGCCAATCCCGAACCCGAAATCCGCCCCGAACTGGCGAAGGCCGCGCGCCCCGACGCGATCGTCGCCACCGGCCGTTCGGACTATCCGAACCAGGTCAACAACGTCATCGGCTTCCCCTTCATCTTCCGCGGTGCGCTCGACGTGCGCGCGACCGGCATCAACGACGAGATGAAGATCGCCGCCGCGAACGCCATCGCCGAACTGGCGCGCCAGCGCGTGCCGGAGGAAGTGGCGCTGGCCTATGGCACGCAGCACAGCTTCGGCCCCGAATACATCATCCCCGCGCCGTTCGACCCGCGGCTGATGGAACTGGTGCCGTCGGCCGTGGCGAAGGCGGCGATGGATTCGGGTGTCGCCACCCGCCCGATCCTCGACATGGAAGCGTATCGCCAGCAGCTGCGCGCGCGTCTCAACCCGACCACCTCGGTCCTGACCATGGCCTATGAAGGTGCCCGCGCGCATCCCAAGCGCGTGCTTTTCGCGGAGGGCGAGGAGGAAGTCGTGCTGCGCGCGGCGATCGCGTTCAAGGAAGGTGGCTACGGCGTGCCCGTCCTGGTCGGCCGCGAGGATGTCCACGACCGCCTGCGCGCGCTCGGCGTCGCCAATCCGGACGAATATGAAGTCCACAACAGCCGCACCAGCGAGATGGTGCCGCAGATGGTCGACTTCCTCTACGAACGCCTTCAGCGCCGCGGCTACCTGAAGCGTGACGCCGAACGCCTCATCAATCAGGATCGCAACAGCTTCGGCGCGGTACTGCTGCAACTCGGCGTCGCCGATGCGATGATTACCGGCATCACCCGCACCTATGCCCAGACCTTCCGCGACGTGCGCCGGGTGATCGACCCGATCGATGGCAAGGTGCCGTTCGGCATCCACCTGCTGGTCGGGCAGAGCCATACCGTGTTCATGTCGGACACGACGATCAACGAACGCCCGTCGGGCGAGGAACTGGCCGACATCGCCGAACGCACCGCCGCCGTCGCCCGTCGCATGGGCCACGAACCGCGCGTCGCGTTCCTCAGCTATTCGACCTTCGGCAATCCCGAGGGGCAGTGGATCGACAATGTCCGCGACGGCGTCGCCGCGCTCGACAAGCGGCAGGTCGGCTTCGAATATGAAGGCGAAATGGCCCCCGACGTCGCGCTCAACCCGCGGCAGATGGCGAACTTCCCCTTCGCCCGCCTGTCGGGTCCGGCCAACGTCCTCATCATGCCGGGACTGCAATCGGCCAACATCTCGGCGAAACTGCTGCGCGAACTGGGCGGGGACGACGTGATCGGCCCGATGTTGATCGGCATGGAAAAGCCGGTGCAGATCGCCCCGATGACCAGCACGGCGAACGAACTGGTGACGCTGGCAGTGCTGGCGGCAGGCGGCATGGTGGGGTGAGGGCGGGGGCGCTCGTAGGTCGAGCGCTCCTTCCGCCTGAAACGTCACCCCGGACTTGATCGGGTCCCGCTTCTTTTATTTGCCACCGGCAAGGCGGGATACCCGAGGCCATTGACGGCCTGGAGTTTGATCCATCTGACTGGAAACGTCACCCCAGCGAAGGCTGGGGTCTCCGTCGGCTCCTGCCGCGCGCTACCACCGGGAGATCCCAGCCTTCGCCGGGATGACGCCCGTTTCGATATGAGTGGATCAAGCTCCAGCCGTACCCCCGCGCAGTCGGGGGGGGGGGCTGGGTGACGAACGCAAACCGTTGTTTTGCTTGGCTCTGGACCCCCGCCTGCGCGGGGGTGCGGTCTGCGAATTGCGCAATATCGCCGGATAACGTCAGGGGCGACGCCGCCCCTCAGAACTCCTTGATCAACCGCACCCCGCCCACCGGTCGCGCACGTTCGCCGCGCTGGCGATCCACGCCGGCGCCGAACTGCACGTTCACCTTGTCCGCCAGCGGCGCATGGAATTGCGGGATCAGCGCAAGGCCGCCGTCGCGGTGCGACTTGTAGTTGATCTCCAGCCCGGCGACCCGGTCCCGCCCCAGGTCGTAGAAGGTCGAATGGTTGACCAGCAGCCCGGCATCGCTCTCCGACTGGCCCAGCCGCACATCGCCCACCCCGACCATCGACATCGTGCTCAACCGTTCGTTGTGCCGCCGCCCGAGCATGTAGAGCAGCGCCTGCGACGTCCGCCCGCTCTCCCGTTCGTAGATGCCCAGGAACTGGACGCCATGCACAATCCGACCCTGGTCGAACGTGCCGAACGTCGCCTGCGCACCCATCTTCAACTCGGCCAGCCGCGTGCCCTCGAACGGCAGTTCGAACTCCAGCGCGAAGCCGTCGGCGACGGCATATTCGATCTCCGGCGCCCATTCGAGCGCGCGTTCCTGCCCCGACAATGGCGACAGCGCGAGGACGTTCGTCTCCAGTTCGCCGCGCCGCGCGCCCATCGGACGAACCATGTCGAACACCATCGGTTCGGGGATGTGCGGATAGTCGGCGGCGTCCCGTGCGGCGGCGGGAACGGCACCGACGATGGTCAGCGTCAGGGCGGCGAAACGGGCAATGGACATCGATGCAACAGACCTTTCCGGAGGAGAGGGCGTTGTAAGAACCCCGACCGGCGGGTCAAACCGCAGGCGCCGTGTCGGGAAAGCAGCAGCACTTCGAGCGTTGTCGTTCGCAATGGAGCAACAAACATGGCGTTAGAGACGGCGTTGGTGATCGGCGCGAATGGCGGGATCGGGTCGGCACTGGTCGCGGGCCTCGCGGCGTCGGGCCGCTACGACCGCATCATCGCCGCCGCCCGGAGCGAACCCGCGACGCTCCCCGCGAACGTCGACTACCGTCCGATCGATATCGCCGACCCCGCCTCGATCGCGGCCGCCGCCGCACGGATCGACGCCCCGCTGACCCGCGTCATCGTCGCCACCGGCACGCTGCACGACGAGGCGGCCGGTCCCGAACGCAGCCTGCGCGACCTCGACGCCGACCGGCTGGCGCGCCTGTTCGCGATCAACACCATCGGCCCGGCGCTGGTGCTGAAACATTTCGCGCCGCTACTGGCAAAGGACCAGCCGTCGACCATCGCCTGTATCTCCGCCCGTGTCGGCAGCATTTCCGACAACCGGCTGGGCGGCTGGTACGGCTATCGCGCGTCGAAGGCGGCACTGAACCAGATCGTCCGCACCGCCGCGATCGAACTGGCACGCAGCCGGCCGCAGGCGGTGTGCGTCGCACTCCATCCCGGCACCGTCGATACGGGCCTGAGCAAGCCGTTCCAGCGCGGCGTCCCCGCGGAAAAGCTGTTCACTCCGGCCTATAGCGCCGAACGCCTGCTCGCCGTCCTCGACACGCTGACCCCGGCACAGAGCGGCCGCATCTTCGCGTGGGACGGAGTGGAAATCGCCCCCTGACTTTCCTACACGGATGCTGCCTGTCAGGGTGGGCTCGTTCTTTCGCATCGTTCGCCACCCCCGCGATCGCCGTCCGGTATCGGTGATGCGACACGCCGCGTGCGCATTGCGCACGAGTGTGACTTTCGTGACCTTTGGCGGTTATCCGTCGATCGACCCGTCCAGCGACGCATTGACCAGCCCGCCATCGACCGTGATCGTCTCGCCCACCACATAATCCCCGGCCCGCGATGCGAGGTAGATCGCCGCCGCCGCCATATCCTCGTCCCCCCCGATCCGCCCGGCGGGAATGCGCTTCGCCACGCCGTCGCCATGGTCGCGTGCCGCCTTGTTCATCTCGCTGGCAAAGGCGCCGGGCGCGATCGAGGTGACGTGGATCGCGTCGCGTACCAGCCGCGCCGCCATCCGCCGGGTCAGGTGGATCAGCGCCGCCTTCGACGCCTGATAGCTGTAGGTTTCCCACGGATTGACCCGCTGGCCGTCGATCGAGGTGATGTTGATGACCTTGGCCGGGCGCGCGCGCGATGCCGCCGCCATCAGCATCGGGTGCAGCGCCTGCGTCAGGAAGAACGGCGACTTGACGTTCAGGTCCATGACCTTGTCCCACCCGGCTTCCGGAAACGTCTCGAACGCCTCGCCCCACGCCGCGCCGGCATTGTTGACGAGGATGTCGAGCCGGTCGGTATGGCTCGCCAGCCGGTCGGCCAGCGCCCGGCATCCGTCGACGCTCGCCACGTCCTGCGGCAGCGCGGTCGCGCCGATCGCCTCTGCGGTCGCAAGGCACTGGTCGGCCTTGCGCGCCGAGATGAACACGGTCGCCCCCTGCGCCACGAACCCCGCGGCGATCATCCGCCCGATGCCGCGCGATCCCCCGGTGACCAGCGCGACGCGTCCGTCGAGGCGGAACAGGCTGTCGGTATCCATCGCATCGTCTCCTGCAAACCCGATCTTCGAACCGGCGTTGTTATAGAATGAATAACCGATACCGGAACGTCTGAAAAGGCCGTGCCGCCAATGTCCGCCGGCCGCTTCGAAGCGCCGTCATCCCGGATATGGCCGGGACTTGGCGAATGTACCGCAGGCACCCGTAATCCTGCCGTACCTCCGCTGCCGCCGGGTAGGATGCGAGGCTCCCTAACGCCGCTTCAAACCGCCGCCCGTTTCTGTCAGCATGTGGCTTCTTCACAATCGCGGGCGGGGGCCATGGAAGCAAAATTGTTCGCCGGCCATGCCGTCCGCCGCCTGCGCCGCGGACAGGCGCTGACCCAGGCGGCGATGGCCGAACTGCTCGGCGTCTCGCCCAGCTATCTCAACCTGATCGAGCGCAACCAGCGCCCGCTCACCGCCACGCTGCTGGTCGGCCTCGCCGAGCGCTTCGGCTTCGACCCGCGGACGCTGGCGGCGAGCGAGCCGGGCGGCGGTGCCGACGCGCTGCGGCGGCGGCTGGCCGATCCGATGTTCGCCGACCTCGCGCTCGATCGCGGCGACATCGCCGAATGGCTGGCGAGCGCGCCGGGCGGGGCGGAGGCGTTCGCCCGCGCCTTCGACCGGCTGGGCGGGGCGGGGGAGCCGGTCGCGGCCGACCCCGCGGCCGAGGCGCGCGGCGCGATCGAACGCTGGCGCAACCACTTCCCCGACCTCGATGCGCAGGCGGAGGCGCTGGCCGACGACCTGCGCCAGAGCGGCGGCGATCCGGCGGCGGCGATGGCCGACCGGCTGCGCGTGCGCCACCATCTGTCGGTCCGGCTGCTGCCGGTGGAGGCGATGCCCGACCGCCTGCACCGCACCGACCTCCATGCCCGCCAGTTGCAGCTGTCCGAACGGCTCGACCCCGCCTCGCGCAGTTTCGCGCTGGCCCGCGCGCTGGGCCATGCCGAGGCGCGGGGCGAGGTGGACGCGGTGGTGCGCGGCGCCGGCCTGTCCGACCGGACCGCCGAACAATGGCTGCGTCGCCACCTCCACGGCTATTTCGCCGCCGCGGTCATGATGCCCTATGCCCGCTTCCTGCGCGCGTGCGAGGCGACCGGCTACGACATCGCGCTGCTCGGCCGCCGCTTCGGGGCGGGGTTCGAACATGTCGCGCACCGCCTGACCACGCTCCACCGCGTCGGTGCGCGCGGCGCGTCCTTCTGCCTGCTCCGGCTCGACCGCGCGGGACAGGTGTCGAAGCGCTTCGCCGGCGCCAGCCAGTCGCCGCTGGTCGAGGGCGCGCCATGCCCGCTGCTCGGCGCGTTCGATGCCTTCGCCCGCGGCGGCGAGGCGATCGTCCAGCTGGTCGAGCCCGAGGCGGGCGGCCGGTGGCTGACCATCGCCCGCACCGTCACCCCGCCCGGCGCGCTGGCGGGGGAGGTGCGGGCGCGCTTCGTCGTGATGCTCGGCATCGCCGCCGACCAGGCCGCCGGCCTCGCCATGGCGCGCGGGCTCGATCTGTCGGCGCGCGGCGTGCCCGTCGGGCCGGGATGCCGCGCCTGCACCCGCGGCGACTGCCCGCAACGCTCCGCCCCGCCGCTGGCGCGCGCGATGCGGCTCGACGACCGCGAGGGCGGGCTGACGCCGTTCGCCTTTGCCGGGGACTGAGCGCCGCGCTATGCTGGCGTTACGTCTCCCTTAACCCTGTCGTGGCACAACGCGGACATGCGAGTCCTCCATATCCTCGACCATGGCCTGCCGCTGCATAGCGGGTACACGTTCCGCACGCGGGCGATCCTGACCGCGCAGATGGCGCGCGGGTGGCAGGTCGCGGCCGTCACCGGCGCGCGGCAGGGCGCGACGACGTGCCCGCGCGAGACGGTCGACGGCATCGACTTCCACCGTACCGTGCCGCCGCGCGCGCTGCCGGCGCCGCTCGGCGAACTGGCGGAAATCCGCGCCTTCGCCGCGTCGATCGACCGGGTGGTCGACACGTTCCGGCCCGACATCCTCCACGCCCATTCGCCGGTGCTCGACGCGCTGGCGGCGTTGCGCGTCGCCCGGCGGCGCAAGCTGCCGCTGGTCTACGAGATCCGCGCCTTCTGGGAAGACGCGGCGGTCGGCAATGGCACGGGGACCGAAGGGTCGCTGCGCTACCGGGCGACTCGCGCGCTCGAAAGCTGGGCGGTGCGCCGTGCGGACGGGGTCGCGGTGATCTGCGAAGGGTTGCGCCGCGATCTGGTGGCGCGCGGGATCGCGGCGGACAAGATCATGGTGTCGCCCAACGGCGTCGACCTGACGCTGTTCGGCGATCCGCCCCCGCCCGACGCGGCGCTCGCCGAACGGCTGGGCCTTACGGGCAAGGAGGTGCTGGGCTATCTCGGCAGCTTCTACGATTACGAAGGGCTCGACACGCTGATCGCGGCGATGCCCGCGCTGGTCGCCGCGCGCCCCGACGTGCGGCTGCTGATGGTCGGCGGCGGCCCGATGGAGGCGGCCCTGCGCGCACAGGCCGCCGCGTCCAGTGTCGCCCATGCGATCCACTTCATCGGCCGCGTCCCGCATCAGGAGGTCGAGCGCTATTACGGCCTCGTCGACCTGCTGGTTTATCCGCGCAAGGCGATGCGGCTGACCGATCTGGTCACGCCGCTCAAGCCGCTGGAGGCGATGGCGCAGCGCCGGCTGGTCGCCGCCTCCGACGTCGGCGGCCACCGCGAACTGATCCGCGACGGCGATACCGGCACGCTGTTCCCGCCCGACGATCCCGCCGCGCTCGCCGGCCGCGTCGCCGCGCTGCTCGCCGACCGTTCGGGCTGGGACGCGATGCGCGACCGCGGCCGCGCCTTTGTCGAGGCGGAGCGCAACTGGGCATCGAACGTCGCGCGCTATCAACCGCTCTATCAGCGGCTGATCGGGCGCGGCGCGGCGGGCGTGCCCACATCCGGGCGCGCGATGGTGGACGCATGAACCGCGCGCTGCCACGCGTCCTCGCCGCCGTCGCCGGGCTGGCAGTCGCGATCGCCATCGCCTTCGTGCCGGCGTGGCGGATCGAGACGGTCGTGTCGGAAAGCGGCCTGCCCGCATTCCTGCCGATCGCCGCGCCGCCGCTCGGCTGGACCGCACGCGCCGCGCTGATGCTGCTGGCCGCGCTGCTGGTCGCGCTGCCGCTATGGGTCGCGCTGACGCTGCTCGGCGCCACCCGCCCGACCGCGCTGACCTATAGCGAGGCGGCCGAGGACGAATTGCCGCCCAGCGTCCGCCGCGCCGATGCCCATCCCGACGCCCCGCCGCGCCCGCCGGTACGCGCCGGGCGCGATCTCGGCGCGCCGTTTCTCGACTCCGTCGAACCCGTCGAAGCGGAGATCGCCCTGCCGCGCGACCTCGACACGCCGATGGCGATGTTCGATCCGCAGGCGCTGCCCCAGGTCCCCGCCGCGCCGCCGCCCACGGTAAGGCCGCTGTTCCGCCCCCTCGATCCCGAGCCGGAGCTGGCGGAGTTCGCCCCGATCGCCGATCCCGGTCCCGTCGACGCACCCGCGATCGAACCGGAACCTTTCGCCGGGGTGCAGTCCGTCCCCGCTCCGGAGCCGGTCGAACCCGTCGCGCCGCCGGCCGCGGCGTCCACTACGCCTGCGCCCAGCATCGCGACGCTGCTCGACCGGCTCGACCGGGGATTGCAAAGGCGACGGCTCGACCGGGCACCGCCCGCGTCCGAACCATCGCCCGGCCTCGCCTCCGCCCTTGGCGCGCTGCGGCGCATGGCCGGAGGCGAGTAACGCGCCTCCGCGTCATCCCTGGACCGGCCGGACCTCTGCAAGATACGGGGTACGGCAGAGGATGGATCAACGCGGGAGGGGCCTTCGCAAACATCGCGCTCCGGGGGGAAGGACGACCGGGTCACCGACCTACCGCTCCTCGACCGTCAGCACCTCCAGCCCGACGGCACCGGCCACCGCCCGCCCCACGACCTGCACGTCCGCCACCAGATGCCCGCGCAGCGGCAGGTCGGCCTCGGGCAGCGCCGCGATCCACCGCTCGAACGCCGCACCGCCGCCCGCCAGCGTCAGCCGATGCCGCGCCCCGTTGAACGTCGCGCTGGCCCATGGCGTCGCGTCCGCCGCGACGATCGCGATCGTCGCCCCGGCCGCCTCCGCCGCGATGCGCAGCCGCCGTTCCAGCAGCGTCGTCGCGTCCGGTCCCCGGCTCATTCCCCGCGCTCCAGCCGGTCGATATAGGCCTCGATCCGCGCGACCAGCGGCGGGCGGGGCTGGCGTCCGTTGCGCAGGTCGCCCACCAGCCGCGGGTCGCCCGCCGCCCGTCGCCCGAACAGCGTTTCGGGCATGCCGGTCTGCTCCAGATGCCGGCTGATCCGCTGCAATATCGTGTGCATCCATCACCTCCCACGCGCTCCCTCGACTCGATTCTGTTCCTGAAATGTTCCGTAAAATCCAACTTGTCTAGGAAAAATCCTATGGCTAGGATGCGGGGATGGAATCGGTCGACATCCGTGCCGCGCTTGCGCGGATCGCCGGGGAACGCGGCGTCAGCTTTGCCGAGCTGTCGCGGGTGCTGGGGCGCAATCCCGCCTATGTGCAGCAATATATCGAACGCGGTTCGCCGCGCCGCCTGTCGGAACCCGACCGCGCGACGCTGGCGCGCTATCTGGGCGTTGCCGAATCGTTCCTGGGCGGGCCGTCCGAAACCGCGTGGATCGCGGTGCCGCGGATCGACGTCGCGGCGTCGGCCGGTCCCGGCGGGCTGGTCGAACACGACTTGCGCGACGGCGCCTTGCGGGTCGATCCGGCGCTGCTGCGCGAGCTGCGCGTCCGGCCCGCCGATGCGTCGATGATCGCGGTGGCGGGCGATTCGATGCTGCCGACGCTGGCCGATGGCGACGCGATCCTCGTCGATCGCGGCGACCGGCGCGGCGTATCGGGCGCGATCCATGTCGTGCGCCATGACGGGCTGCTGCTGGTCAAGCGGCTGGTGCGCGGGGCGGGCGGCGTCGAGCTGTTCAGCGACAATCCCGCCTATCCGCCGCTCGCCGTCGATGGCAGCCCCGATATCGTCGGCCGGGTCGTCTGGCTCGCCCGCGCGCTATAGCTCGCCCTCGACGATCCGGTCGTCATCGGATCGTTCATAGCCGAACAGGTCGCCCGGCTCGCATTCCAGATAGTGGCAGATCGCGGCGATTGTCGAAAAGCGTACGCCCTTCACCTTGCCCGATTTCAGCAGCGACAGGTTGGATTCGGTGATCCCGATCGCGCGCGCCAGCTCGTTCGACCGCACCTTGCGCTTGGCCAGCATGACGTCGAGGTTCACCGTCACCGGCATCAGACGATCTCCGCGATATCGGCCTGCGCCCGGCTGCCCGCCGACAACGCCCAACTGACCGACAGCGCGGCGAAGGCCAGCATCAGGTTCGCGCCGACCTCGCCCAGATCGAGCGAGAAATACCAGCTGCGATAGCCATCGACCGCCGGGATCAGCAGCATGACGCGCAAGCTCGTAAGGATCGGCGACAGCAGCGCCATCGCCATCGCCGCCCATGCCGCATGGCGCAGCCACGGCAGCGCCCGCGCGAGCACGTCGCCCTGCCGCGCGCCCAGCCGCAACTGGGCGATCCCGACGAAGCACAGCAACGCCAGCATTGGCAGCGTCTCGATCGTCGCCATGATGTCGAGCGGGGTATAGACCCGCCAGTCCTCGATATGGGCGGACAGCCGGGCGGCGACGGCGGGCGATACGTCGACCTTCTCCCGCGCTTCGCTGGGCAGCATGTCGAGGACGTTGTCGTAATAGCCGCAATCCGGTTTGGTGCAGATCGCATCCGACGCGGCGTCGGAAAAGGACAGCACCAGCCCCGTCAGCGCCAGCAGCGCCGCCGTGACGATGAACAGGCTGCCGACGATCCGGCATGCCCGCGCCTGGCTGCGGGTAAGGGAATAGCTGTCTGGCATCAAACTCTTTCTGTTTTACAGAAATAAATTTCTATCTTACACGATGATTCGGCACGGGGCGAGAGTCGCCGTCCGTCATGGGGAAAGGTACAAGCCATGTTTGTGAAATTGCTGGTTGCGACCGGTGCGGCGATGGTCGTGTCGGCGGTTCCGGGTCATGCCCGGGATCGTTCGGCCCGGGCCGATGGCGCGGCGTTCACCGGCGGCTATGTCGGGATCGAGGCTGGCGCCCGTCAGCATCGCTTCCAGCTCGAACTGACCGAGCCGCGCTTCGGCACCACCGAAACGCGCACCTATGACGCGACCGGCTTCGGGGGCGGCGCGTTCGCGGGCTACGACCTCGCGCTGGCGTCGCGCCTGCGGCTGGGGGCGGAGGTCGCGCTGGTGGCGGGCGGGGGGTCGCCGGTCGCGCGGGTCGGCAGTCGCAGCTACCGCGAGGAACCGCAATGGGGCTACCGCGTCGGCGGGCGGCTCGGCTATGTCGTCGGCAACCGCGCGCTGGTCTATGCCGCCGCCGGCTTCGGTGCCGAACGGAACGACTTTCGCGACGGGTTGGGCGTCGACGGCGCCGATCGCTGGTCGAGCGGCGTCAGCTATGGCGGCGGCGTGGAATATCGGTTATCGCGCCGGGTCGGGGTGCGGCTCGACTATCGCGAAGTCGGCGGCGTGTCGCGCGCGCTGACGCTCGGCGTGCCGGTGCGGTTCTGACATGCTTGTGGCTGCGCTCGCGCTGATGCTGCAACAGGCGGCACCACCACCTGCCGCGCCCGAGGACGAGATCACCGTAATCGGCCGGCGCATGCGCGACATGCGGTTCGCAGTGAAATACGACCGCCGGCGCCGCGCCTATCGCTGCATCGTCCGGCGCACCAGCGGCGATCCGGCGCTCGACACGGCCATATGCGATCTCGGTCTGCGCTGTACCGAAGGTGCGACGTCGGTCGCGCGGGTCGAGGACTGCGTAAAGACGGGGTTCGAGACGCTGCCCGGTCTCTACGCCAGCGAGCGGCGACAGTTCAGCCGCGGTCCCGCTGCCAGATGACCAGCGCGATGACGATGCCGATGGTCAGGCCGATCAGCAGCCCTGCGGTCGCCTCGCCGAACACCGCGCCGCCGATCGCGCCGGCCATCACGCCCAGTGCGATCGGCATCCCGCCGGCTTTCGGACTATGGGGAGGTTTGTTCATCGCCGATCGCTCTGCCACACTCCCCCGCGCCGCGCCACCGCGTCCCGCGCGTGCCGGATCGGGACGGGGAACGTCCCGATCCGGGATTGCGCCGCGGCCGTTAACGATCGAGAGGCGCGGGACACGCGGTCGCGCCGGTTCCGGCACGGTCCGTGAAGCGAAAGGTCCCATGCACGACACCCCCGTACCCTATATCGCCGACCGTTCCGCCCTGACGATGGCGAACGAACTGATGCGCGGGTTCGGACCGGCGGCGGCCGACGAGGCCACCGCCCGCGCCCGTCAGGCGCGCGACCGCGACAACGTCGTGCAGTTCTGCCGCTGGCGACAGGTCGCCCGCCTCGTCACGCTGCTGGAACATCCCGGCGCCTGCGGTACGATTCACTGACGCTCCGGGCGGGTTTGCCCTTGGCGGGGGTGGTCCCGGCGCGCCAGGGTCCAAACCCGATCATAACAAGGACCGACCGCGCAGCGGCGGGCGTATTTTGATGCCGGGCGGCGTCGTGCGTCGGTCACGATGCAAAAGCACCGCTCCGCTCCTTACTCCTGGCCCGGCACCAAAATACGCTCCGTCACGACCTTGTTATGATCGGGTTTGGACCCTAGGACAATCGAATGTCGAGCTGCCGGCTTGCCGTGCTGTTGAGCGCCGGATGGCTCGCTTTCGCGGGTCCGTCGGCGTTCGCGCAAACGACGCCCGCGCCGCAGGAAACGCCGCTCGACCCGAACGCGCCGATGACCGACCTGCCCGATATCGGCGTGGCATGGCCCGATCTGTCGGTCGCCCCCGCCGATCCGGCGACCACCGCCGGCCCGCAGCGCAGCGGTGGCGAGTTCCGCTACAATTACCGCATCACCGGCATCGACGCGATCAACACCGATCTTTTCCGCCAGCGGTTCAACGAGTTGTCGACCCTTCGTGCCAATGAAGGCGAACCGGCCAACGCCGCGCAGATCGATCGTCGCGCGCGCGAGGATGCGCGGACGCTCGACGAACTGCTGCGCAACGAAGGCTATTTCGACGCGCGCATCGCCACCAGCGTCCGTCCCGAAGGCGACAGGCTGATCGTCTTTCTGGAGGTCGAGCCGGGCCAGCTCTACCGCTTCGCACAGGTCCGCACCCCCGGCATCGCCGCGGCGGGCGCGAAGGCCGACGAACTGCGCGACGCCTTCGCCCTGAAGCCCGAGGCCCCGGTCCAGGGCGACAGCGTCGTCGCCGCGCAGGACAGGCTGGCATCGACCATCGGCCGCGAAGGCTTCCCCTTCGCCCGGGTCGGCGAACCCCAGATCACCGTCGACCACGCCACCCGCACCGCGACAATCGACGTCGACGTGGCCCCGGGCGGCGAACGGCGCTTCGGCCGGATCGTCGCCCGGCCCAACCGGGTCTTCGACGGCGACCATGCGCAGGACATCGCCCGCTTCAAACCCGGCGAGACCTATGATTCCGCGCTGGTCGACGATCTGCGCCGCGCGATCGTCCAGACCAGCCTCGTGTCGCAGGTCCGGCTGACCCCGGTCGAGGGGCAGGCGCCGGGCACCGTCGAGCTCGACCTCGCGATGGAGCCCGCCCCGCCGCGCACCATCGCCGGCGAAATCGGCTACGGCACCGGCGAAGGCGCGCGGGTCGAGGCCAGCTGGACCCACCGCAACCTGTTCCCGCCCGAAGGTGCGCTGACGCTGCGCGGCGTGCTCGGCACGCTGGAACAGGTCGCCGCCGTCACCTATCGCCGCAACAACTTCCACGGGCGTGACCGGGTGCTGACCGCGCAGATCGCCGCCACCCATCTCGTGCGCAACGCGTTCGAGGCGAACACCGTGTCGCTGTCGGCCGGTCTGGAACGACAGACCAACATCTTCTTTCAAAAGACGTGGACATGGTCGCTGGGCGGGGAACTGGTCGCGACCGACGAACGCGACGTGATCGTCGCCACCGGCGAACCGCGCCGCCGCACCTATTTCATCGGCGCGCTGCCCACCAGCCTGAACTATGACGGCTCCGACGACCTGCTCAACCCGACGAAGGGCTTCCGGCTGGGCGGGCGGATCAGCCCCGAAGTCTCGCTGCAGGGTGACGTGTTCGGCTATACCCGGGCGCAGATCGACGCGAGCGTCTATCGCCCCGTCACCGCGCGCGTCGTGCTGGCCGCGCGTACGCGGATCGGTTCGATCCTCGGCGCGCCGCGCGATGCGGTGGCGCCGTCGCGGCGCTTCTATGCCGGCGGCGGCGCGTCGGTGCGCGGCTATGGTTTCCAGGATATCGGCCCGCGCGATCCCAACAACGATCCGATCGGCGGCCGCAGCCTCGCCGAATTTTCGCTGGAGGCGCGGGTAAAGGCGTTCGGCAATTTCGGCGTCGTGCCATTTCTCGACGCCGGCAACATCTATACCTCGACGCTGCCGCGCTTCTCGGGGATGCGCTACGGTGCGGGCGTCGGCGTGCGCTATTACAGCAATTTCGGCCCGATCCGCGTCGATGTCGGCACGCCGATCAACCCGCAGCGCGGTGACCCGCGCATCGCGGTCTATGTCTCGCTGGGGCAGGCATTTTGACCGATCCCGCGCCGGAAACGCCCGCAGCGCCCGCGCAGCGCAGGCGTCGGATCGGCTGGGCGCGACGCCTTGGGCAGCTGCTGCTGGCGGTCGTCGTCCTGATCGCCGGGCTGCTGGTCGTCATCGACACCGGCCCCGGCCACCGGCTGATCGCCAATCGCATCGCGACGATGAAGCCCGCCAACGGCATGCGCTATCGCATCGGCCGGATCGACGGCTCGATCTACCGCCGCGCGCGGCTGATCGACGTCCGCATCTACGATGCCCGGGGGCTGGTGCTGCGCGCGCCGCTCGCCGAACTCGACTGGCGTCCGTGGGAGTTCTTCTCGAACCGCCTGTCGATCGACAGCCTGACGATCCCGCGCGCGATCCTCGCCAAACTGCCGCAGCCGACCCCGACCGGGCGCAAGGGGCCGATCCTGCCGGGCTTCGACATCCGCATCGGCCGGCTGAGCGTCGACCGGCTCGAACTCGCGAAGGGGGTGACCGGCACCGCGCGCACCGGCCGGCTGGCGGGGCAGGCGGATATCCGCTCGGGCCGCGCGCTGGTCGACCTCGCGCTCAATGTCGCGAACAGCGACCGGGTGCGCCTGCGCCTCGATGCCGAGCCCGATCGCGACCGGTTCGATGTCGACCTGCGCGCGCGGGGCGCCGCCGACGGCCTGCTCGCCACCGCCAGCGGCATCCGCCGTGCCCTGTCGCTCGAGGTGACGGGCGACGGCCGCTGGTCCGCATGGGACGGGCGCGCGGTCGCCGATGCCGGGACCGTGCGGATCGCCGACCTCGCGCTCGGCGCGCGTGCCGGGCGCTATACGCTGGGCGGCACGCTGCGGCCCTCGTCGCTGTTGCAGGGCAAGCTCCAGCGGCTGACCGCGCCGACCGTCCGCGTCACCGGCAGCGCGACGCTGGCCGATCGCCGTATCGACGGCGTGCTGGCGCTGCGCAGCGCCGCGCTGGCGGTCGAAGCGGACGGGATCGTCGATCTCGGCACCGGTGCGTTCCGCGACCTGCGGCTGCGCGCCCGGCTGCTGCGGCCCGCCGCGATGTTCCCCAACATGTCCGGGCGCGATATCGAATTGCGTGCGATCCTCGACGGCGCCTTCGACACCGCGCGCTTCGACTACCGCCTGCGCGCCGCGCGGCTGGCGTTCGACCAGACCGGGTTCGAAGGGGTGGTCGCCGCGGGCCAGGGCCGCCTGTCGAAGGCGCCGGTGATCGTGCCGATCCGCCTTGCCGCCGCGCGCGTGACCGGCGTCGGCGACGTGGCGGGCGGCATCCTGCGCAACCTGTCGGTGACCGGCAGGCTCGCGGTCGATGCGCGCACGCTGGTCGGCAACGACCTGATCGTGCGGTCGGACAGGCTCAACGGCCGCATCATGCTGACGCTCGACCTCGCGACCGGCCGGTACGAGGTCGGCATCAGCGGCGCGCTGCAACGCTATCTGATCCCCGGCCTCGGGCTGGTCGATGTCCAGACCCGGCTGACCGCGGTGCCGATCCCCGGCGGCGGCACCCGCATCGTCGGGCGCGGGCTGGCGCAGGTCCGCCGGCTCGACAACGGCTTCTTCCGGTCGCTGACGCAGGGGCTGCCGCGGATCGAAACCGGGCTGGAGCTTGGCCGCGACGGCATCCTTTACCTGCGCGGCCTGCGGCTGACCTCGCCGGGGCTGACGCTCACCGGCAACGGTTATCGCCGCCGCGACGGCACTTTCCATTTCGAAGGGGGCGGGCGACAGGCGACCTATGGCCCGGTCCAGCTCGTCCTCGACGGCAATATCTCGAAGCCGACGCTCGACCTGCGCTTCGCCGCACCCAATGCGACGCTGGGGCTGTCCGATGTCGTCGCCCATCTCGACCCGACGGCCGAAGGCTTCGCCTGGCGCGCGCAGGGCGGATCGCGGCTCGGGCCGTTCACCGCGAACGGCCGCATCCTGTTGCCCAGCGGCGGCACCGCGCGCATCGCGGTCGACGCGCTGGAGGTCAGCGGCACGCGCGCGACCGGCGCGATCGACATCGTCCCCGACGGCTTTCTCGGCCGGCTGAACGTCGATGGCGGCGGTATCGCCGGCACGATCGATTTCCGCCCGCAGGGTGACGACCAGCGCATCGACATCGCGCTCGACGCCACCCGCGCCCGGCTGGGCGTGGCGGGATCGGTGCGGCGCGCCCGGGTGGAGGCGGCGATCGTGCTGGCCGATGGCGGCACGACGCTCGACGCGACCGCCACCGCGCAGGGGTTCCGTCGCGGCCAGCTGTCGATCGCGCGGCTTGCGGGCAGCGCGAAGCTGGTCGACGGCGTGGGCGAGGTTCGCGCGGCGATCGCCGGATCGCGCGGCCGCGCCTTCTCGATCCGCAGCGTGATCCAGGTTTCGGCCGACACATACCGCATCAGCGCGGAAGGAACGCTGGACCGCCGTCCGCTCAAGCTCGAAACCCCCGCCGTGCTCCGCCGCGAAGGGGAGGGCTGGCGGCTCGACCCCACCCGGTTCAGTTTTTCCGGCGGCACCGCGACCGTCGCCGGCGCGCTCGGCACCGACACCACCGAACTGACCCTCGACGTCGCGCGCATGCCGCTGGCCGTGCTCGACATCGGCTATCCGGGACTGGGGTTGAGCGGCACCGCGTCGGGCAGGATCGCCTATGCCACGCGCGGCGACACGCCCGGCGGCCGGGTCGACATGACGGTGCGTGGCCTCAGCCGGTCGGGGCTGGTCGTGTCGTCGACCCCGATCGACGTCGGCGTCGCGGCGGTGCTCGACGCGAACCGCGCCGGGGTGCGCGCGGTGATGGCCAGCGGCGGCCGGACGATCGGTCGGGCGCAGGCGCGGCTGGCGCCGCTGGGGCAGGGCGACCTCGCCACGCGCCTGACCAACGCGCCGCTGTTCGCGCAGCTGCGCTATGGCGGTCCCGCCGACACGCTGTGGCGGCTGACCGGCATCGAACTGTTCGACCTGTCCGGGCCGGTATCGGTCGGCGCCGACGTGACCGGCCGCCTTGCCGACCCCCGCATCCGCGGCGTGGTCCGCTCCAGCGGTGCGCGGATCGAGAGCGCGATCACCGGCACCGTGCTGACCGGCGTGGAGGCGCAGGGCCGCTTCGACGGATCGCGCCTCGTGATCGACCGCTTCAACGCGCAGGACGGGCGACAGGGCCGGGTCAGCGGCACCGGCGCGTTCGAATTCGCCGCGGTGCGCGGCTTCGGCATCGACCTGTCGCTCAACGCCGATCGCGCCCGCCTCATCAACACCGATTCGATCGGCGCGACCGTCACCGGCCCGATCCGCGTGCGCAGCGACGGCGCGGGTGGTATCATCTCGGGCGAGGTGCGGATGGACGGCAGCCGCTACCGCCTCGGCCGCGCCACCGCCACCGCCCCGCTGCCGCGCCTCAACATCCGCGAGATCAACCGCCCTGATGGCGATGAAGAGGCGGGCGCGGCGGTCGTGCCGTGGAAGCTCGACCTGAAGGCCCGCGCCCCCGGCGGCTTGATCGTCACCGGCCTCGGCCTGTCGAGCGAATGGTCCGCCGACCTCGCCATCACCGGCGAACCGACGAACCCGATCATCAACGGCCGCGCCGATCTGGTGCGCGGCGACTATGAATTCGCCGGCCGCGAGTTTCAGCTCGATCGCGGCGCGCTGCGCTTCAACGGCGAAAGCCCGGCCGACCCCGCGCTCGACATCGTCGCCAATGCCGATACGCAGGGGCTGAACGCCACCATCCGCGTCGCCGGCACCGCGACCCGGCCGGAGATCAGCTTCCAGAGCGTGCCCGCGCTGCCCGAGGACGAACTGCTCTCGCGGCTGCTGTTCGGTACCTCGATCACCAACCTGTCGGCGCCCGAAGCGTTGCAGCTCGCCGCGGCGGTGGCGGCGCTCCAGAATGGCGAGGGCGGGCTGAACCCGATCAACGCCGTCCGCCGCGCCGCCGGCCTCGACCGCCTGCGCATCCTGCCCGCCGATCCGCAGACGGGGCAGGGCACCTCGGTCGCCGCCGGCAAATATCTCACGCGGCGCTTCTATGCCGAGATCGTGACCGACGGGCAGGGCTACAGCGCGACCCGTATCGAGTTCCAGGTCACCCGCTGGCTGTCGCTGCTCGCGTCGATCTCGACCATCGGCCGCCAGAGCACCAACGTCCGCATTTCACGGGATTACTGACCGGGCAGGCGAGACCCGCCGGGTTCGGGCAGCGTCGCGCCGGTCGGGGCGTCCGTTCCATTGCCTGTCGAACGGACACGGCGCGAAAGTTTGATCCATCCATATGGAACCGTCACCCCAGCGAAGGCTGGGGGCTCCATCGGCTCCTGCTGCGCGCTACCACCGGGAGATCCCAGCCTTCGCTGGGATGACGTCCGTTTCAGTGGAGATGGTTCAAACTCTATCCGCTTTCCTACACGGCCGCGAACGGCCACCCTGCCGCTCGCTCCTTGACCCGTCGAACCAACCGCTCGGATCGCCGCGTCCGACCGTGCGAACGCAACCGGCATCGGGTATCTAAATGCCCGAACAAACGTGCGCGAGTGTGACTTTCGTGACCTTTGGCCCCGTTCAGGCCAGCGCGCGCACCGGCACCGACGCGTTGTAGAGGCTTGCCCCGCGTTCGTCGCGCAGGTCGAACGACAACAGGTCGCCCGCGATCCGCACCATGCCGAATCCGGCGGCGGCGCGGCAGAAACGGGTCCCTTCGACCGGCACCACCGGCCGCGCCTCCATGCCGCCGCCGCACTGGATCATGTCGATCCCGTCGCGGCGGATATGCTGCAGGTCGTGGTCGTGCCCGGCGATATAGGCCTGCACCCCGTGCCGGTTCAGGATCGGCAGCACCCGCGCGACGATCTCCGGCTGGTCGCCATGGCCGCTGCCGCCCGACCGGATCGGGTGATGCCCGGTCACCAGCTTCCACCTGGCGCGCGACTGCGCCAGCGCCTCGTCGAGCCATGCCAGCTGCTGCGCCGTGTCCTGCGACAGCGTGTTGCGCCCGATCGCCTTGGTCGCATCGGCGCGATAGCGTTCGACGAGCGGGGACGTATCGATCGCGAACAGCTCGGTATCAGCCCGCGCCAGCGCCGGGTCTGCAACCCGGTAATAGCGCGCCGGCATCCGCCACCGCTTACTGCGCGCGGCATAGTCGATCTGCGCCTGCGGATTGCCGCGATAGTCGTGATTGCCCAGCAGCGCGTACCACGGCACCTGCAACGCCGGATGGGTATAGACCCCTTCGAACACCGACTGCCACAGCGGGTCGTCGACCGACGCCACCCCGTCGCTGTAGAAATTGTCGCCGATCGCCAGCACGAAGTCGCTGCCCGCCTCCGCCGCCGCCCGCCCCATCGCCGCCGCGACATGATGCTGCTCGGGCGTGTCCCGCCCCCAGTCGCCCAGCACCGCGAAGCTGCACCCCTTCGCATCGCGCGCCCGCGCCGCGGCCGGCGCCACGCCCAGCCCCGCCGCACCGATGGCGAACCCGCCGAGCAACGTACGGCGGTCGAGGATGATGGTCATGGGCGCGATGTTCCTGATCGGGGGCGGGTGCTGCGGCTTGAGCATGGCGATGTGACGGTTGTGTGTCGGTGGGGCATCGCGAGGGCAGGACACTTCACCCGCCTTCATAATCGGGACGTCGCCCCGGCGCAGGCCGGGGTCCGGTTGGAAAGGCTTTTCCGCATCGTGCCAATGCCCCCCAACCTCGCCCCGGCCTTCGCCGGGGTACGGATCGAAGGCTTTCGCAGAGGTTTCGACCCGAAGTGCGGCGTGACGGCGATGGTGTCGGCCTGTACCGCGCAGTGCAGCCGGACCGTGGCGGCAATTTTCCGAACAACCCAAAAGAAAAGGCGCCGGGACCAACGCCCGACGCCCCTCCATCTCGCGCGACGTGGCAGAGCCACGTCGTCGGTCCTCGCCGGGTCGGCGAAGCCGGCCGACAGCGCCTGTGGCACGCCTGCGTGCCACCGGTTGCCGGCACGGCAACCTCAGGCGCTGTAGTACATATCATACTCGACCGGGCTCGGGGTCATTTCCCACCGCGCCACTTCGCCGCGCTTGATCTCGACATAGGCCTCGATCTGGTCCTTCGAGAACACGTCGCCCTTCAGCAGATAGTCGTGATCCGCCTCGAGGCTGTCGAGCGCCTCGCGCAGCGAACCGCACACCGTCGGCACCTGCGCCAGCTCTGCCGGCGGCAGGTCGTACAGGTTCTTGTCCATCGCCTCGCCCGGATGGATCTTGTTCTGGATGCCGTCGAGGCCCGCCATCATCAGCGCCGCATAGGCGAGATAGGGGTTGGCCATCGCGTCGGGGAAGCGGACTTCGACGCGCTTCGACTTCGGACCCGTGCCGTACGGGATGCGGCACGATGCCGACCGGTTGCGCGCCGAATAGGCGAGCAGCACCGGCGCTTCGTACCCCGGGACCAGCCGCTTGTAGCTGTTGGTCGTCGGGTTGGTGAACGCGTTCACCGACTTGGCATGCTTGATGATGCCGCCGATGAAATACAGGCACATGTCCGACAGGCCGGCATAGCCGTCCCCGGCGAACAGCGGGTTGCCGCCGTTCCAGATCGAGAAGTGGGTGTGCATCCCCGATCCGTTGTCTTCCTTGATCGGCTTGGGCATGAACGTCGCGGTCTTGCCATACGCGTGCGCGACCTGATGCACGACATACTTGTAGATCTGCATGCGATCGGCGGTCGTCGTCAGCGTGCCGAAGGTCAGGCCCAGCTCGTGCTGCGCGGCGGCGACCTCGTGGTGGTGCTTGTCGCACGGCAGGCCCATTTCGAGCATGGTCGACACCATCTCGCCACGGATGTCGACGGCGCTGTCGACCGGGGCGACCGGGAAATACCCGCCCTTGGCGCGCGGGCGGTGGCCCATGTTGCCGGCTTCGTATTCGCGGCCCGAATTGCCCGGCAGCTCGATGTCGTCGATCTTGTAATAGCTGGTCGAATAGCTGTTCTCGAACCGAACGTCGTCGAACATGAAGAATTCGGCTTCCGGCCCGACATAGACGGTGTCGCCGATGCCGGTGGTCTTCAGATACGCCTCGGCGCGCTTCGCGGTCGACCGCGGATCGCGGGCATAGAGTTCGCCGGTCGACGGCTCGACCACGTCGCAGAAGATGACCAGCATCGGCGTCGCCGAGAACGGATCGGTATAGACCGCGTCCAGATCGGGCTTGAGCACCATGTCGGACTCGTTGATCGCCTTCCAGCCCTCGATCGACGACCCGTCGAACATCAGGCCGTCGGTCAGTTCGTCCTCACCCAGGATCGACGCGACCATGGTCAGGTGCTGCCACTTGCCCTTGGGATCGGTGAAGCGCAGGTCGATCCACTCGATCTCTTCTTCCTTGATCCGCTTCAGGATGGTGCTGGCGGTAATAGCCATCGGAAACTGCCCTTTCTGGATTAAACCCCGCGATCCGGCGCAATCAAACGCCCCGGAACGCCCCTCGATTCGAAATATTGCTGCGCTGCGTCAGATCGCGTCGTCGTTGCGCTCACCGGTGCGGATGCGCAAGGCGGTCTCGACCGGAATGACGAAAATCTTTCCGTCGCCGATCCGGCCGGTCTGCGCGGCGGCGGCGATCGCCTCCACGACGCGCTCGGCCAGACCGTCCTCGACCACGACCTCCAGCTTCACCTTGGGCAGGAAGTCGACGACATATTCGGCGCCGCGATACAGTTCGGTATGGCCCTTCTGCCGGCCGAAGCCCTTGGCCTCGGTCACGGTGATGCCGCTCACGCCGACTTCGTGCAGCGCTTCCTTCACCTCATCCAGCTTGAACGGCTTGATGATGGCCTCGATCTTCTTCATGCGCCTTGCCGATCCCCTCGGACGTGCCGGCCCGGACGGGCCGTTTGCATCCTGTTAAACAATTACCGTGCCAACCGGCGATTCGCCTCGGATACGATCATCGGGGATTTGGCCGGGACTGTCGATATTGCCCACAGAAGGGGCAGGGTGCCGGTTTTTCGGGCAGGGGCGTGTGTCGGTTGACAGGCGCTGCCCATGCCGCAATTTTCCGTCCAGGCTACGACGGAGACCGGAGTTGAGAGCAATCTTCTTCGCTTTCGCCGGCGGTGTGCTGCTGGTCGTTGCGGTGGTGCAGGCGTTCGGCGTGTACCGCTATCTTCAGGACACATCGGTTGTCGCCGGAACCGTGGTCGCGACGCCGCATGGCGGTAGCCACCCGGTCGTCCGCTTCGCCACGGCAAAGGGCAACATGGTGACCTTCCCCGGCAAGGGATGGATCGGCGGCTATGCCGTCGGCGACAGCGTATCGGTACGATACGATCCCCGAAGCCCCCGGATCGGTCCGTCGATCGATACGATAGGAAGCGTCTGGGCAGGTGTCATCGTGTTCGTGGTACTGGGCGCCGGTTTTCTGGTGGGAGGATTGCTGGTCAGGAAGGGAATGGCCTGATCGAACTCGAACAAAGCGCATGGCAATATGCCACCAGTGCTGGCGGAGCCGTGGGTATCGGGTTTGTCGCGGCATCGCGCGGCACCTTGTGCCTCGCTGATCCTTCCGGTCGGACCCGGCATTTCTATTATGGCGGATTGGGTGGCGGTGTCGGGTTCGGCGTCCGCTTGCCGAGGGTTCCCCGACCATCGTTCCGCGGCAGCAGCGTGTCCGGAACCGGGGCCGCCACCGCTTTTCCCAGCACGGGCCGCGTGTATAAGGCCCGCTCGATCGGACGCCGCGAACTGACCCCCGGCGACATTCAGGGCGCGGTGGTGTTTGTGGAAGGTGGATTGGGTCTGGGCGTTGGCGGGGCCGGAACCAGCATGATCTTCGGCATCAACGCGCCGCTGCTGATCGCAGCGGCGCTGTCGCCTGTCGTGTCTTCGCTTCTCATCAACCGGGCGATGGCGACGGCCACCGGCGTGATGGTATTCGCCGGCGTCAACGCCGGGTTGTAGGCGTGTGGCGGCTTCGCCGGGCTGGTCGGCTATCTGCGATAGGGCAATGACCGTTCCCCGCGCTCAGTAAGGCGGCTTGGTGAAGCCCTTCGGGCTCAGCGTGAAGATCTCGCACCCATCCTCGGTGATCCCGATCGAATGCTCGAACTGCGCCGACAGCGACCGGTCGCGCGTCACCGCGGTCCAGCCGTCGTCGAGCATCTTCACGTCGGGCCGACCGACATTGATCATCGGTTCGATGGTGAAGAACATGCCCGGCCGCAGCTCCGGCCCCGTACCGGGACGGCCGGCATGGATCACCTCCGGCGCGTCGTGGAACAGCTGCCCGAGGCCATGGCCGCAAAAATCGCGGACGACGCCATAGCGATGCGCCTCGGCGTGGCGCTGGATCGCGTGGGCCACGTCACCCATCCGGTTGCCGGGCTTCGCCTGTTCGATGCCCAGCATCAGGCATTCATAGGTGACGTCGACCAGCTTGCGTGCCTTAATCGGCACGTCGCCGACCAGATAGGTGCGGCTGCTGTCGCCATGCCACCCGTCGAGCAGCGGGGTGACGTCGATATTGGCGATGTCGCCGTCCTTCAGCGTCCGGTCCGACGGGATGCCGTGGCACACGACATGGTTGATCGAGATGCAGGTCGAATAGGCATAGCCGCGATAGCCGAGCGTGGCGGGCACCGCGCCGCCCTCGCGCATCAGGCGATAGATGATCGCGTCCAGTTCGGCGGTGGTGACGCCCGGCACGACGTGCGGCGTTATTTCGTCGAGGATGTGCGCGGCGAGGCGGCCGGCGCGGCGCATCCCTTCGAAGCCGGCGGCATCGTGCAGCTTGATCGCGCCGGTCCGGGCCAGCGGCATGTCGGCGGTGACGGTCTGATATTCGGTCATCGCCGCCATATAGGCGAGGATGCGGCGCTAGGCGAGGGCGCGGCGCCGCGCTATGCCGCCACCCATGACTGACCGCATCTGGACCGCCGCCCTGATCGTCATCGGTGACGAAATCCTGTCCGGCCGGACGCAGGACCGCAATATCGCGCAGCTGGCGACGTGGCTGAACGTACAGGGCATCCGCCTCGCCGAAGTGCGCGTCGTCGCCGACCGCGAGGATGCGATCGTCGAGGCGGTGAACACCCTGCGTGCGCGCAACGACTATCTGTTCACCACCGGCGGCATCGGCCCGACGCACGACGACATCACCGTCGATTCGATCGCGGCGGCGCTCGGCGTGCCGGTCGTCATCCATCCGCAGGCGCGCGCGATCCTCGACGCCTATTACCAGACCCGCGGCGGCCTGACCGACGCGCGGCTGCGCATGGCGCGGGTGCCGCAGGGCGGCGCGCTGATCGAGAACCGCATGTCCGGGGCGCCGGGCATCCATGTCGCGAACATCTTCATCATGGCCGGCGTGCCCCATATCGCCGCGGCGATGCTCGACAGCCTGACCGGCACGCTGGAGGGCGGACGCCCGGTCGTCTCGGCGACGCTCGGCTGCTGGGTGGGCGAGAGCGAGGTCGCCGAACTGCTGCGCGCCGTCGAGCGCGCGCATGACGGCGTGGCGATCGGCAGCTACCCGTTCTTCCGCGAAGGGCGTACCGGCGCCAACTTCGTCGTTCGCGCGACCGATCCGGCGGTCGTTGACGCCTGTATCGCCGATCTGGCGGCGCAGTTGCAGGCGGCGGGGCGCGACCCGGTGGCGGGCGGTATCTGACGCTTGCCGACCGCGGGTCCGCGCGTTATGTCGGACAAATAATTTCAGGAGAGAGCGACGTTGGCTAACCCGACCCGCATCGCGTTGGCCGGTATCGGCAAGATCGCGCGCGACCAGCATATCCCGCATATCGCCGCCAGCCCCGATTTCGAGCTGGTCGCCGCCGTCACCGGCCATGCCGCGCCCGACGGCGTTCCCGGTTTCCCGACGATCGACGCGATGATGGCGGCGATGCCCGACGTGCAGGCGATATCGATCTGCACCCCGCCGCGTGGCCGGCTGAACCTGATCCAGCAGGCGCTCGACCACGGCCTCGACGTGATGATCGAAAAGCCGCCGGCCGCCACGCTTTCGGAGGCGCAGGCGTTCGCACGTGCGGCGGAGCAGGCGGGCAAGGTGCTGTTCGCGACCTGGCATTCGCGCGAGGCGGCGGCGGTCGAACCTGCACGGCAATGGCTGGCGCAGCGCACCATCCGCCGCGTCGCGGTGAACTGGAAGGAGGACGTGCGCGTCTGGCATCCGGGGCAGGCATGGATCTGGGAACCGGGCATCGGCGTGTTCGACCCCGGCATCAACGCGCTGTCGGTCATCACCCACATCCTGCCGCGTGCCCTGCTGCTCGACGCCGCCGAGTTGCGTTTCCCCGCCAACCGCGACGCGCCGATCGCCGCCGATCTCGACTTCACCGATACCGCGGGGGTGCCCGTCCGCGTCGAATTCGACTTCGACCAGACCGGACCGCAGACGTGGGACATCGATGTCGAGACCGATGCCGGCCACCTCACCCTGTCGCTGGGCGCGTCGCGGATGGCGGTCGACGGCGTCGCGGTCGATGTCGGTGACGAGGCGGAATATGCCCGGCTCTACCGCCGCTTTGCCGAATGCCTTCGCGACCGGAAGAGCGACGTCGACCTGTCGCCGTTCGTCCACGTCAACGACGCGTTCCTGCTCGGGCGGCGGGTGACGGTCGGGGATTTCAGCGAGTAGACGCCAGGTCGTCACCCCGGCCTGCGCCGGTGTGACGATCGGCTAGGCGGTTCCGGCCATCGCCCCCGCGATCGCCGCCCGCGCCCGCGTCGCCACCGCCTTCCGCCCCAAGCCCGCCGGATCGAACGGCGCGAGGAAATGGATCGTCAGCCCGATCTGCCCGGCGCGCGCCAGCACCCGCGCGGCATTGGTCGTGCCCGGTTCGTCGCCCAGCCACGTCACCTCGTGCGCGTCGCCGTAATCGAGATAGACCGGCTGCACCTGCAACCCCGGCGGCGGCGGGTCGATCGCGCCCAGCAGCGCCGCCTTGAACGGCAGCAGCTCGCCCGGCGCGCCGGTCGTCCCTTCCGGAAACACGGTGACCGGATGGTCGGCGAGCAGCGCCTGGCGCAGCGTATCGATCTGCCGCGCGACGCCCAGCCGGTCGCCGCGATCGACGAACAGCGTGTGGTTCAGCGTGCACAGCCACCCGACCAGCGGCGCGTCGCGCAACTCGCCCTTGGCGACGAACGCGCTGCCGCTGGCCCCGGCGATGGCGAGGATGTCGATCCAGCTGCGATGGTTAGACAGGTACAGCACGTCGCGCGGCACCGGCGTGCCGACGACCGTCACCCGCACCCCGACGATCCGCGCGATCGCCCCCAGAAAGCGCGGCGGCCACGGCGATCGCGCGCCGACCAGCCGCCAGCTGCCGTGCAGCACCAGATAGCCGAGCAGCGCCGCCAGCATCCTGCCCGCCCGCGCTGTCATCCGTAGCCGCGCGGGCAGGGACATCGTCAGTCCTTGCGGTCGAGGCTGACGCCGTAGAGTTCCATGCGATGGTCGACGAGGCGGAAGCCCAGCCGCTCGGCGATCTGCTTCTGCAACAGTTCCAGCTCGGGATCGACGAACTCGATCACCCGGCCGGTTTCCACGTCGATCAGGTGGTCGTGATGCGCCTCGGGCGAGGGTTCGTAGCGCGCGCGCCCGTCGCCGAAATCATGCCGGTCGAGGATGCCGGCCTCCTCGAACAGCCGCACCGTGCGATACACGGTCGCGATCGAGATGCCCGGATCGATCGCCGATGCGCGCTCGTACACCTTCTCGACATCGGGATGGTCGTCGGCTTCGGACAGCACGCGGGCGATCACCCGGCGTTGCTCGGTGATCCGCAGCCCCTTTTGGTGACACAGCGCTTCGAGATCGATCTTGCGGGGCATGAATTCCTGTACGTCCAGACTGGCGGTGACCGCGTTCTAGCGCGCCCGACCGCCCAGCGAAAGCCGCTAAGATTCCCTTTGGAAACGCGTCGCGGCAAAACGCGCTTTTTCGCAAGTTTTCCAACGACCGCTCGGGCCGGCACGACATGCACAGGCTTGTCGTCACCCCGGGCCTGGCTCGGGGTGACGACAAAGGCTGATCCGGCTGCCTGAAACCGTCACCCCGGCGAAGGCCGGGGTCTCCATCGGCTCCTGCTGCGTGCTATCACCGGGAGATCCCGGTCTTCGCCGCGATGACGTCCGTTTCAATCGGGATGGACGAAACCCTGACCGCGCCGCACCCGGATCACGCGCTTCGGCGCTGCGTCCCCAGCCCGATCTGCTTGGCCAGCGTCCGGCGCTGCTCGGCATAGTTGGGCGCGACCATCGGATAGTCGGCGGGCAGGTTCCACTTCGCGCGATATTGCTCGGGCGTCATGTTGAAGTGCGTCATCAGATGGCGCTTGAGCATCTTGAGCTTCCGCCCGTCCTCGAGGCAGACGATATAGTCGGGCTTGATCGACGCGCGGATCGCGACCGCCGGTTCGGGGCGGGCGGCGGGTTCGTCGGCGGGCGTGCCCAGCGTGGCGAGCGCACCGTGAACCTCGCGGATCAGGGTCGGTATCTCGCCCACGTCGATGTTGTTGTTGCCGACATGGGCGGCGACGATGTCGGCGGTCAGGGCGATGAGCGTATCCTCGCGCCTGGCGGGCATATCCATAATCTTCCTCGTATACGCGGCCGGTACGTTGGCCGCCCCCGCTATCGACGCTGACCGGACGTCGCGCAACATTATATGCGGCTTTTTTGGAACCGGCGGGGCGATCGGGCGCCATCCGGCAGGCCTTCTTCCCGCGTGACGGGCTGCCTCAGCGAACGTCGAACCGTCCGCCCCGATCTGCCGTATCCCCGCGCAGGCGAGGGTGCGAAGGCAGCCCGTCGGGAAGGGGAGCGATCCGGCCGCTGCGGCAACCGTCGATCCGCGCCGGAGTTTGACGACTTGAAGTAGGATCGTTCGTGCTGAGTAGGGACTGAGCTTGTCGAAGGCCCGTATCGACGCACCCGTGGCGGTCCTTCGATACGCCGCTTCGACAAGCTCAGCGGCTACTCGGTACGAACGGTTACGTTTGACGTCATCACGCGCTAGACCAGCGGGATCGGCCGCACATAGGTATGGGCATCGAACCGCTCGCCGCCGCGCCCGGCATAATAATCGCGCCGCTCGCCGTGCCGGACGAAGCCCTCGCCGGCATATAGTCGCGTGGCATCGTTGCCCGCGCGCATCTCAAGACAGAGGCGCGCCGCGCCCCGCGTCTGCGCGTCGGCGATCGCCCGGCGCAGCAGCGCGCGGCCGATGCCGCGCCCGCGATGGTCGGGCCGCACCGCCAGCAGCAGCAATTCGGCGTCGTCGGCGATGGCGCGGGTCAGCGCGAAGCCGACCAGCAGTTCGGCGTCGTGCGCCAGCGTCAGCCACACGCCGGGCAGCGACAGCATCCCCAGGCACTGCGCCTGCGTCCACGCTTCGCCGAAGCGCGGCTCGAACGCCGCCTGCATCACCGCATCGACCGCCGCGATATCGGCGGCGGTGCCGTTGCCGATCACGATGGCGTCGCGGGTGTCGCTCATGCGCGGACGCTCGGCACCGCATCGGGTGCGCGGCCGTACAGCGGGGCGGGGGGCAGGGTGCGCAGCGCTTCGGGCAGCAGCATCACGTAGGCGGCGTCGGGCAGGCGGCTGGACTCGGGCAGGGCGGCATCGACCGTGCGCAGCCGCGCCAGTCCCTGTCCGACTACGCGGCGTCCGCGCAGCGCGGCGACGGCATCGGCAGGCTTGCGCGACACCGCCGGCCCGTCGGCGATCAGGTCGGCATCGAACGCCTGCTGGAACACCTCGCCATGGCCGCCGTCCAGCACCGCGACGATCGCGTCGCCCGGCGCCTCGGCCAGCGCCGCCGCCGCGATCGACGCCAGCGACGAATAGCCGCTGACCGGCACGCCCCAGCCGATGCCGAGGCCACGCGCCGCCGCCAGCCCGACGCGCACGCCGGTAAAGCTGCCCGGCCCGCAATCGACGAGGATCGCGTCGGCGCGGCCGTTATCCGGCAGCGCGGCGATCATCGGCACCAGCCGTTCGGCATGGCCGCGCCCGACCACGACATGCTCGCGCGCGATCACCACGCCGTCCTCGATCAGCGCGACCGAACAGGCGGCAGTGGCGGTTTCGATGACGAGCGTGCGCACGATCGGCGTCAGGCGATCCGGTTGAACCTGGCGAAATCGGGACGCGGCGAACGCGGGTGCAGGCTGGCGGGATCGCCATATCCCACGGTCGCGATCATATTGGCATGGACCGACGGCGTGTCGGCGAAGAACGCCGCATCCACCGCGCCGGCATCGAACCCCGTCATCGGCCCGGTATCCAGCCCCAGCGCACGCGCGGCAAGGATCAGATACGCACCCTGCAACGACGAATTGCGGAATGCCGACGCCCGTCGCAATTCGACATTGCCCTCGAACCACGACTTGGCATCAGTATGCGGGAACAGTTCGGGCAGGTGCTGGTGAAACTCGATGTCCATGCCGACGATCGCCGTCACCGGCGCGGCGCGAATCTTGTCGGGATTGGCACCCGTGGCACAGGCCGCCAGCTTGTCCTTGGCGTCCTGCGATGTGCACCACACGATCCGTGCGGGCAGCTGGTTGGCGCTGGTCGGGCCCCATTTCATCAGGTCCCAGATCGCGTGCAGCGTCGCGTCGTCCACCGGCCGGCCGGTATAATGGTTGAACGTGCGGGCGGTGCGGAACAGCGTGTCGAGCGCCTGGTCGTCGAGCTTGGGCATCAGACTGCACGAACCTCCGTGACTTCGGGGACATAATATTTCAGCAGCTGCTCGATACCGTTCTTCAGCGTCGCGCTGGACGACGGACAGCCCGAACAGGCACCCTGCAACTGCAGGTACACCTTGCCCTGGTCGAACCCGCGATAGACGATGTCGCCGCCGTCATTGGCGACCGCGGGGCGCACGCGCGTCTCGATCAGTTCCTTGATCTGTTCGATGATGTCGGCGTCCTGCGGGTCGTCGGTGAAGCTGTCCTCCGCCGGGACCGAGAAGCCGGCGCTGCCGGTGGCGTGGAACAACGGCATCCGCCCACCGAAATGGTCGAGCAGCAGCGCCAGCACATCGGGTTTCAGGTCGGCCCATTCGCTGCCCGGCGCCTTGGTCACCGACACGAAGTCGCGGCCAAAGAACACGCCGACCACGTCACCCAGTGCGAACAGCTGCGTGGCGAGCGGCGATGCCTCCGCTTCCTCGGGGCTCGCGAAATCGCGGGTGCCCGCATCCATGACGACCTGCCCCGGCAGGAACTTCAGCGTCGCCGGATTGGGCGTGGATTCGGTTTCGATCAACATGTCGCCCATGTGGCGGCATGGGCACGGGGGATCAAGGGCGGCCCGCCGGAAACGCTGCGTTGCCCCGTCGGCATGGCCGCGTTGCCTCCGTCGCTGCGCTGCGTTACCAGCCGTAACGATCTGGCAAGGGGGATGACGACCGGTGATCGAAACGCATCTGGCGAAGCTGCGCGCACGCGACACGATCTCGCCGGAGGAAGAAGCGGTCATCCGGGCGTCGCTGGGCGAGGTCCGCGACCTGCCTGCGAACCACACCTGCATCCGCGCGGGCGAACGGCTGTATTCCAGCACGCTGCTGCTCGACGGGCTGATGTACCGGTACAAGGATCTGCCGGGCGGCGAACGGCAGATCACCGAACTGCACGTCGCGGGCGACTTTCTCGACCTGCACAGCTTTTCGCTGAAACAGCTCGACCACAATGTCATGACGCTGACGCCGTGCCGCGTGGTGCTGGTGCCGCATGCCAGGCTGACCGAGATCACCGAAAAGCATCCGCATCTGGCACGGGTCTACTGGTTCCTGACCGCGCTCGACGCCGCGATCCACCGCGAATGGGAATTGTCGCTGGGCCGGCGCACCGCGATCCAGCGTATCGCGCACCTGATCTGCGAGTTGCAGGTCCGGCTGGGGCTGATCGGGGAGGTCGACGGCACCGGCTTCGCGCTGCCGCTGACGCAGGCCGGCCTGTCGGACTGCACCGGGCTGACCCCGGTGCATGTCAACCGCACGCTGCGCGAACTGCGCGAACGCGGGCTGGTCGAATTCCGCGGACGGCGGGTGTCGATCAACGACCTTGCCGGCTTGCGGTCGCTGGCCGAATTCGACGATTCCTATCTCTATCTGCGGCGCGAGGAACGGTAGCGCGAAGCTGAGCGGGGGCTGAACGCACGCCGCTTCGCAGCTTTATATTTCCGTCATCCCGTCGATACTGGTCGCGGCGTTGCAACGACGCTACACCCTGGCCCATGGCATCCCTGTATCGACTGGCCACGGGTGGCTTCACGACCCTGGCCCTGATCGCCGCGCCGCTCGCCGCGCAGACCCCGCCCGCATCGCCCGCGCCCGCGTCGCCGGCTCCCGCCCGGCAATTGCCGCCGCTCGAACCGGTGGCGCAGGGGCCCGACACGCCGTGGCTGTTCAGGGGCAGCGATATTCCGCCCGACCGGTCGTGGATGTACGGCGTGCTGCCCAACGGGCTGAAATATGCCGTGCGCAGGAACGGCGTGCCGCCGGGGCAGGTCGCGATCCGTGTCGCGATCGGCGCGGGTTCGCTGATGGAAACCGACAGCGAGCGCGGTTTCGCGCACCTGATCGAACATCTCAGCTTCCGCGGATCGGTGCACGTGCCCGACGGCGAATCGAAACGGGTGTGGCAGCGTCTGGGCGTTACGTTCGGTTCGGACAGCAACGCCTCGACCAGCTTTACGCAGACCGTATATAAGCTCGACCTGCCCTCGGCGACGCCCACCGGGCTGGACGAGAGCATGAAGATCCTGTCGGGCATGATGGCCGAACCGACGCTCAGCCAGGCGGCGCTCGACGCCGAACGGCCGGTCGTCCTCTCTGAACAGCGCGAGCAACCCGGGCCGCAGGTCCGCTTCGGCGATGCGGTGCGCAAGCTGTTCTTCGCGGGCCAGCCGCTGTCCGACCGCTCGCCGATCGGCAACGTCGAAACGCTCCAGGCCGCGACCGCCGACAGCGTAAAGAAGTTCCACGACCGCTGGTACCGCCCCGACCGCACCATAATCGTCATCGCCGGCGACGCCGATCCCGCCATCCTCGAAGCGATGGTGAAGAAGCATTTCTCCGCCTGGACCGGCACCGGCCCGGGTCCCGCCGACCCGAAATTCGGCGCGCCCAAGGCGAACGAACCGGTCGCGGCGGCGGTCAGCGAACCGACCATGCCGACGCTGGTCCAGATGGCGGTCCTGCGGCCATGGACCGTCGGCGACGACACGATCCTGTTCAACCAGGAACGGATGATCGACCAGATCGCGCTGCGCATCCTCAACCGCCGGCTGGAAAGCCGCGCGCGCGCCGGGGGCAGCTATATCTCTGCGGGTGCGAACCTCGACGACGTGTCGCGATCCGCCAACATCACCCAGCTGTCGATCCTCCCGCTGGGCGACGACTGGGCGGCGGCATTGCGCGACGTCCGCCAGTCGATCGCCGACGCGATGCGCACCCCCCCGACCCAGGCGGAGATCGACCGCGAGGTCGCCGAAATCCGCGCGGGCATGGAAAACGAGGTCCGCACCGCGCCCGTGACCGCCGGGGCGCTACTGGCCGACAACCTCATCTCCGCGACCGACATCCGCGAGACGGTGGCCGGTCCCGAAACCTCGCTGCGCATCTTCGAAGGCGCGGTGACGAAGAAGTTCTTCACCCCCGCGCGCGTACAGGCGGCGACGAAGAAGGTGTTCGACGGCACCGCCACCCGCGCCATCGTCAACACCCGCACCCCCGATCCGGCGGCGCAGGCCAGGCTGACCGCCGCGCTGTCGGAAAAGATCGCGGGCAGCGCGGCCCGGCGCGGCGGGCAGGGGGCGATCGGATTCGACCGGCTGGCTCCGCTCGGCAAGCCCGGCACGATCACCCAGCGCAGCATGGCGCTGGCCGATCCGCCGGTCGAACGCGTCGACTTCGCCAACGGGTCGTCGCTGCTGCTCTTCCCCAATGAATCGGAGACGGGGAAGGTCTATGTCAGCGTCCGCTTCGGCCGTGGCGTCAACGCGCTGCCGACCGATCGCCGCACCCCGGCCTTCGCCGCCGACCTCGCGCTGGTCGCCTCGGGCATCCAGACGCCCAAGGGCGTGCTGGGGCAGGAGGAGCTCGACCGGCTGACCGGCGGGCGGCAGATCGGCTTGTCGTTCGGGATGGGCGACGATGCCTTCACCCTGTCGGGCATCACGACCGCCGCCGACCTGACCGACCAGCTGAAACTGATCGCAGCCAAGCTCCAGTCGCCGGCATGGGACCCGGCACCGGTCGCCCGCGCCCGCGCGGTGATGCTGGCCAGCTACGACGCGCTCGGCGCCTCGCCCGACGGGGTGATGGCGCGCGATCTCGACGCGTTGCTCCACGCGGGCGATCCGCGCTGGGGCACGCCCGACCGCAAGGAGATCGAGGCGCTGACCCCGCAGGCGTTCAAGGCGCTGTGGGCGCCGCTGCTCGCCTCCGGCCCGGTCGAGGTGCAGGTGTTCGGCGATGTCACGCAACAGGCGGCGATCGATGCGGTCACCACGACGATCGGCGCGATGGCGCCGCGCAGCGCCGCCACCACCCCGCCGCCGCCGGTCCGCTTCCCCGACCATGTCGCGACCCCGGTCACGCGCACGCACAGCGGCCAGCCCAACCAGGCGGCGGCGGCGATCGCCTGGCCGACCGGTGCCGGCAGCGCGGGCCTTGCCGAAAGCCGCAAGCTGGAGGTGCTGGCCGCGGTGTTCCGCGACCGCCTGCTCGACCGACTGCGCAGCCAGGCGGGGGTCAGCTATTCGCCCAACGTCGACAATGGCTGGCCGGTCGGGCTGCCCGGCGGCGGACGGATCATGGCGATCGGCATGGTGCCGCCCGACAAGACCGGTTTCTTCTTCCAGCTGGCGCGCGAACTCGCCGCCGACCTGGCCAGGACGCCGGTGCCCGACGACGAGCTGGAGCGCGCCAAGCTGCCGGTGATCCAGATGGTCGCCCGCATGTCGAGCGGCAATATGTTCTGGATGAACCAGACCGCCGGCGGCACGCGCGATCCGGCGCGGCTGGCGGCGATCCCCGGCCTCATCAACGACATCCGCGGTACCACGCCCGCCGAATTGCAGGCACTTGCGGCGAAATATCTGGTGCCGTCAAAGGACTGGTCGATGCAGGTCCTGCCGGAGAAGAAGTAGCGTTGAACTCCTCCCCGGCATGGGGAGGGGGACCATCCGCAGGATGGTGGAGGGGGGCGTCCGCACACGAACGGGTGGCGGACGCCCTTGCTGTCCTGAAAGAAGAAACGGGTTCGCGTGAACCCCTGTCTTCTCGCTTCTACGCCGCGACCCGCTGCCGAACCGGTGCCCCCGCCAGCACGGCGATCCCCCAGATCGCGAACCCGCCCAGCGCCAGTCCTGCACCCACGACCCCGGTCGACGTCCAGCCATAGCCGGCGGCGATCGCCAGCCCGCCGGCCCATGGCCCGATCGCATTGGCGGTATTGAACGCCGAATGGTTGAGCGACGCGGCGAGGCTCTGCCCCTGCTGCGCGATGTCCATCAGCCGCGTCTGGAGCACGGTGCCGAGCGCGCCGCCGATCCCGATCAGGAACACGATCACCAGCATCGACCACAGTTGCCCCGCCGCCAGCGGATACAGCGCCAGCGTCGCCGCGCTCCACAGCAGCAGCGCGCCGGCGGTCGGCATCAGCGCCCGGTCGGCGAAGCGCGGCACGATCAGGTTGCCGATGGTCATGCCGATGCCGAACACCGCCAGCACGACCGGCACCATCGCCGGCCCCGCGCCGGTTACCTCGATCAGCGTCGAGGCGAGATAGGTATAGACCGCGAACATGCCGCCAAAGCCGATCGCGCCGATGCCGAGCGTCAGCCACAACTGGCCCGAGCGCAGCACGCCGAGTTCGGCGAGCGGACTGGCGGAACGGTCCGGCCGGTCGCGCGGCGCGACCCATGCGATCATCGCCATCGTCGCGGCGGCGAGTACCGCGACCACCCCGAAGCCCCAGCGCCATCCGATCGCCTGCCCCAGCGCATTGGCCAGCGGCACGCCGACGATCGTCGCCGTCGTCAGCCCCAGCATCACGCGCCCGATCGCCTGCGCCCGCTTCTCCACCGGCACCAGCGAGGCGGCTACCAGCGCCGCGATCCCGAAATAGGCGCCGTGCGGCAACCCGCTGAAGAACCGCGCGACCAGCATCGCGTCATAGTTCGGCGCCAGCGCGCTGGCGGCATTGGCGACCCCGAAACATGCCATCAGCGCGATCAGCACCGTCCGCCGCGCCATCCGCGCGGTCAGCACCGCCAGCAACGGCGCGCCGACCACCACGCCCAGCGCATAGGCGCTGATGACATGCCCCGCGGTCGGTTCGTCGATGCCGAGGCCGGGCGCGAAGAACGGCACGAGGCTCATCGTCGCGAACTCGGTGGTCCCGATCGCGAACCCGCCGAGCGCGAGCGCGAGGTGGACGAGGGAAGGGCTACGGGTATTCGGCACGGACACGCTCCTTGCTGCAACGCAGCATTTCGAGCGGGCCATATGGGATCGGGCGGGGGCGGTTCAACCGCCCGGAGCCATGTGCGGTATCTTCCTGCCGTATTATGACGGTATGAGCGTTCCCGCCGCGACCGATGCCGGTCGGTCCAGCCCGCCGGTCATGATCTCCATCCGGCGCGCGACCTCCCGTGCGATCCTCTCCTCGGTCTCGACGCGCTCCTCTGCGGGCAGCGCTTCGATCGCCTCCTCGGTCAGGTTCATGCTTTTCAGCACGTCGCGGCGCATCCGTTCCGCCGGGGTCAACGACAGTTCCTTTTTGAACGCGGCGATGGCGTCGTTCAGGGTAGGGGATATCTCCGTGTTATCCGGCGCAGGGTCGCGCGTGCCTGCGGACCGGTGTCGGATCGTGAAAGAGGACGGCGACATCGCGGCGGCGGTGGTCGCCAACGATCCGAACACTTCGGAAAAGGGCGTCGCGACGGGACAGGTGCCGTACGGGCGCGGGTCGCTGGTCGTCTGGTCATTTCCGATCGAGCGGATCATCGCGCTACCCCAGTCTTTCTCCGGCGGCCATGCTACAGCATGATGGTTAACGAATGCCTTGCCGCTATTCGACTTTCCTACACGATCATCGCCATGCGATACCGTTGCCCCCGCTCTTTCATCCGTTCACCGAACCGTCCGCCGACCACCCGTCCCGCGCTTGCCGTCGATACGGTGCAAGTGTGACTTTTGTGACCTTTGGCTGCCCGCTGTTACAGAAACTGCGCCATCCGCTTCGTCAGCAACGCCATCAGCGCCGGGTCCATCGCCGCATAATCGTCAGGAATATCGAGGCAGATGACCCGCTTGCCGTTCAGATGCCGGCGAAAGCGCCGCTGGACCCGCGTCCGATGCACGCGCTCCATCACGAAGATCGTGTCGGCCCACTCGATCAGTTCGCCGCTCAACGGATTGTCGGCATCGGGACTGGTCCCCGCCGACATGGTTTCCGTCCCCGGCAAAGTGCCGAACATCGCTTCGGCGGTGGGGCTGCGCAGCCGGTTGCGACTGCACACGAACAGCCAGTTCCTCACCCCCGGTACAGCGCGTCCAGCCGCTCGCCATACACGTCCTTCAACACATGCCGACGTATCTTCAGGCTTGGCGTCAGCTGCTGGTTCTCGATCGTGAAGGGTTCGTCGGCGATGATGAACCGGCGGATGCGTTCGGTGACCGACAGGTCCCTGTTCACCCGTTCGACCGCGGCGCCCAGCGCGGAGCGATAGTCGCTGTCCTCGCGCAGCCGGGCGAAGTCGCAGCGCGCGCCGCCCTTCGCGCAGAATTGCTGGGTCCATTCGGCGTCGGGCACGATCACCGCCACCATGTACGGCCGCCGGTCGCCCGCGATCATCGCCTGCGCGATCTCGTCCTGCAGGGTCAGCATGCCCTCGACCTTCTGCGGGGCGACATTGTCGCCCTTGTCGTTGACGATGATGTCCTTTTTCCGGTCGGTGATGCGGATGCGGCCCTTCGCATCGATCTCGCCGATGTCGCCGGTGTGCAGCCAGCCGTCCTTGAGCACGCGCGCGGTTTCCGCCTCGTTGCGCCAGTATCCGTGCATGACCAGTTCGCCGCGTACCAGGATCTCGCCATCCCCGGCGATGCGGACCTCGGTATCGGCCAGCGGCGGGCCGACCGTGTCCATCTTGATCCCCGCCGCCGGGCGATTGCACGAGATGACCGGCGCCGCCTCGGTCTGGCCATAGCCTTGCAGGAAGGTGAGGCCGAGCGACTGGAAGAAGCCGCCGACTTCGGGGTTGAGCGGCGCGCCGCCCGACACCATCGCCTTCAACCGCCCGCCGAAGCGCTTGCCGACCTTGGGTTTCAGCAGCGTATCCACCAGCAGTTTCGTCGGCCGGTCGAGCAGCGACGGGCCGTCCTCCTTGCCGCCGATCGCGATGGCGCGGTCGAGCAGCCACGACGACATGCGGCCCTGCTTCTGCACCGTCTTGGTGATCCGCGTGCGCAGCACCTCGAACAGGCGGGGCACGACGACCATGATCGTCGGCCGGACCTCCTCGATATTGCTCGCCAGCTTGTCGAGGCCCTCGCTGTAATAGATCTGCCCGCCCAGCCCGATCGGGAAATGCTGCCCGCCGGTATGTTCATAGGCGTGGCTGAGCGGCAGGAACGACAGGAACACTTCGTCGTCCCAGCCGAAATCCTCGGAAATCACGGTGCAGCAGCCGTTGACGTTGTGCAGGATCGCGCCGTGATGCTGCATGACGCCGCGCGGGGAACCGCCGGTGCCCGAGGTGTAGATGATGCAGGCCAGATCCTCGCGCCGGAAATCCGCCTGCGCCGCGACGCCCGCCGGGTCGGCGGGATGGCGCGCGATCAGGTCGTGCCAGTCGTGGAACTCCAGGCTCCCCTGCTGTGCGGTACGCATCGGTTCGATCATGATGATCTTTTCCGACGAGTTCGCGGCCCGCAGCGCGGCGGGCAGGACGGTGCGCGCCAGCTTCTCGGTCGACACGATGATCGCGCAGGCGCCCGAATTCTCGATGATGTGACCATGGTCGCGCACGGTGTTGGTGACATAGGTCGGCACCGTCACGCAGCCGGCCGCCATGATGGCGAGGTCGGAGATGCACCATTCGGGCCGGTTCTCGCTGACCAGCATTACCCGGTCGCCGCGCTTCAGCCCGATCGCCCGCAGCGCGGTGGCGAGGCTGGCGACCTGTCGCGCCGCCTCCGCCCAGCTGGTCGAGACCCAGGTCCCGCCGGTCTTGGCCCACAGGAACGGTGCGTCGCCACGCTCGGCGGCGCGCGCGAAGAACATCGCGACCAGATTGGGGAATCGTTCCAGTTGCCGGGCCATGTCGCATCCTTCTCCTGCCGGCGGGTGTAGGCCAGGCATAACCGTCACGGCAACGCCCGAGAGCGGGTGACGGGCGCGACGCGCTTGGCTAGACAGGGGGCCATGAGGATGTTCGCCACCACCATCGCCGCCCTTGCCACCGTTACGCTCGGTGGCTGCAACGTCCTGTCGTTCGGCAAGCGCGACATCGCCACCCCGGCGGCCGTGCCTGCGCCGTCGTCGCCGACCGCGCCGGCGGCACAGGCGCAGAAGTTCGTCGTCACCGCCAACCCGCTCGCCAGCGAGGCGGGCATGGCGGTGCTGCGCCGCGGCGGCAGCGCGGTCGACGCGGCGATCGCGGTGCAGGCGATGCTGTCGCTGGTCGAACCGCAGAGTTCGGGTCTGGGCGGCGGCGCGTTCCTGACCTATTTCAACGCGAAGACCGGCAAGGTCGAAATCTATGACGGGCGCGAGGTCGCCCCCGCCGGCGCCACGCCGACGATGCTGCTGGGCACCGACGGCCAGCCGCTGCCGTTCGCGCAGGCGGTGATGAGCGGACGGGCGACCGGCGTGCCGGGTGCGGTGCGGATGCTGGGACAGGCGCATGCCGATCACGGCACGCTCGCGTGGAACCAGCTGTTCGACGATGCCGAGGCGACCGCGCGCAAGGGCTTCGTGATCTCGCCGCGCCTGGGCCGCTTCCTCGGCGGCCGGTCGCCGCAGTTGCAGGCGGAGGATGTCCGCCGCTATTTCAAGGGGAAGGGCGGGGCGCTCGCCACCACCGGCGACCGGATCAGGAACGGCGACTATGCCGATTTCCTGCGCCGTCTCGCGAAGCAGGGGCCGGACGCGCTCTATACCGGCAAGACCGCGCAGCGCATCGTCGCGCGGACGACCAGCGGCGACCTGCCCGGCACGATGACGCTGGCCGACCTCGCCGCCTATCGCGCGGTCAAGCGCGATCCGCTGTGCGGCAACTGGCGTGCGTACATCGTCTGCACCCCGCCGCCACCGTCGAGCGGCGTCGGGCTGCTCGAACTGCTCGCGATCCTCGGGCGTACCGACATCGACAGGCGGGGGCCGAACGATCCACAGAGCTGGTACCTGTTCGCCGAGGCCAGCCGGCTGATGTACGCCGACCGCGACCTGTATGTCGGCGATCCGAAGTTCGTGAACGTGCCGGTCGCCGGGTTGCTGGCCCCGGCGTACATCGCTGGGCGTGCGAAGCTGATCGGCCCGTTCGCCGCGGCGGCGCCCGCGGCCGGGGTGCCGGCCGGCGTGGTGACGGCGGCGGCGGACACCACGCGCGAACCGATGGGGACGTCGCACTTCATCGTCGGCGACGCGGCGGGCAACGTGGTGTCGATGACGACGACGGTCGAAAGCTTCTTCGGTACCGGGCGGATGGTCGACGGCTTCTTCCTCAACAACCAGATGACCGACTTCGCCTTCTCACCGCGCGATGCGCAGGGCCGGGAGGCCGCCAATGCGGTCGCGCCGGGCAAGCGGCCGCGGTCGTCGATGACGCCGCTCGTCATGATCGACCGGCAGGGCAGGTTCGCCGGTGCGCTGGGATCGGCGGGCGGCAACGCGATCCTCGCCTATGTCGGCAAGTCGCTGATCGGTGCGGTCGAATGGAAGCTGCCAATGCAGCAGGCGCTGGCGCTCCCCAACCTCGTCGCGCGCGGCAACAGCTTTCAGGGCGAGGTGACGAAGTTCTCGCCGGAAGTCCTGAACGGGCTGGCGCAGCGCGGTATCCGGTTGCAGCCGGGGCAGGGCGAGGATTCAGGGCTGCACGGAGTCATCATCCGCGACGGCAAGGTCGATGGCGGCGTCGATCCCCGGCGCGAGGGCAAGGTGATCGTAGAGTAGAAGAAGGTTGGTTCACGCGAAGGCGCGGAGACGCGGAGGGCGCGCGCACCGGGCAAGCCGCTTGCGATCGGCAGACCGTATCGCACGTTGCCACGATGTATGAGGCCGCCGGCGCGGATAAGGTTGCCGATGACTCGACCTCCTCCGCGTCTCCGCGCCTCCGCGTGAACCCTATTTCTTCCGCCGAACCTGCGCGAAATGCTCCGCCCGTTCGAGCAGCAGCGTCAGATCCTCCCGCGCAATATCGAACGCATCGGGCGTCTCGGCCAGCGCGGCGTCGATATCCTCCAGCCGAACCCCGCCCGGCTCGGCCGCCGCCGCGACGGCCGCCGGTGACGCCGGCTGGTGCGGATAGCTGAGCGCGGTCATCCGGTGATAGAACATGCCGATCGCCACCAGCGCGATCGAGTTGATCCCGACCGGCGCGAAGGCGAAGGCATAGCCGGCATCGTGGATCCCCGCGCTGCCGATCACCGCGGTCAGCGCTGCGGCACCGCCCGGCGGGTGCAGGCAGCGCGCCAGCGACATGGCGAGGATCGCGCAGCCGACCGCCAGCCCGGCGGCGATCGTCACGTCCGGCACCCATTGGAACACCGCGACGCCGATCAGCGTCGACAGGATGTTGCCGCCGACCACCGGCCAGGGCTGCGCCAGCGGGCTGGCGGGCACCGCGAACACCAGCACGGCCGACGCCCCCAGCGGCGCGACGATGATCGGCAGGTCGCTGCCATAGGACGGGAACTGCCCACAGACGAGGATGGTCAGCGCGATGCCTATGCCCGCGCCGACGCACGCGACGATCCGCCGTCCGAACCCGGCATTGGCGAGCAGCGGGCGGAACCAGCCGCTCACAGCCCGGCGACGATCCGCTGCGCAAGGCCCGGCCCTTCATAGACCAGCGCGCTGTAGAGCTGCACGAGGCTGGCCCCGGCATCGAGCCGCCGCCGCGCCTCGTCCGCCGATCCGATTCCGCCCGCCGAGATGAGGGGCAGCGCATCGCCCGCGATCTCCCGCGCCTCGACCAGCTTGGCGAGGGCCAGCGGCGCGAGCGGCGCGCCCGACAGCCCGCCGGTTTCCTTCGCATTCGCCGATCGCAGCGTATCGGGGCGCGAGATGGTGGTGTTCGACACGATCAGCGCATCGACCCCGCCGTCGATCGCGGCACCGATCGCGACCGCCATCCCGTCACGCGACAGGTCGGGCGCGACCTTCAGGAACAGTGGTACGCGCTTGCCATTCACCTGCCGCGCGGCGTCGCTGGCGGCAATCAGCTGGCCCAGTTCGGGCTGCGATTGCAGGTCGCGCAGGCCCGGCGTGTTGGGGCTGGAGATGTTGATCGTGACATAATCGGCCAGCGGCGCGGCCTTGGCGACGGCGGTGCCGTAGTCGGCGATGCGGTCGGCCGAATCCTTGTTCGCGCCGACATTGATGCCGATGATGCCGGGGCGGGGGACAAGCGCCGCGACCCGCGCCAGCGCCGAGTCGATCCCGCCATTGTTGAAGCCCAGCCGGTTCACCACGCCCCGGTCCTCGGGCAGGCGGAAGATGCGGGGCTTCGGATTGCCCGGCTGCGGCTTCGGCGTCAGCGTACCGACCTCGACGAAGCCGAACCCCAGCCCGAGGAAGCTGGCGACCGCCCGTGCGTCCTTGTCGACCCCGGCGGCGAGTCCGACCGGGTTGGGAAAGCGGATGCCGGCGACCGTCACCGCGTGCCGGTCATCGCTTTTGGGTGCGAGCGGCGCACCGGCCTTTCCCCATGCCTCCAGCATCGCGATCGTGAGCGAATGCGCGCGTTCGGCGTCGAGGGCGAAGAGGAGGGGATGATACCAGGCCATGGGTGGCGCTTTATCGGGGAGGGCGGCGGGAAGGAAGGTTCGGTTTCACGCGGAGGCGTGGAGGCCGGAGAAGAGAGTGGTTCGCGCGGAGGCGCGGAGACGCGGAGGCTGTCGTGCCCGCGGATGGGTCAGCCGCGCCAGCGGCCTTCATGCTATTGGCTGCCCAAAGGATGAAAGTCTCGCTGACGCGAGATGGAGCAGCGAGCGCAACCCCTCCGCGCCTCCGCGCCTCCGCGCGAACCAACTTCCTTCTTCTCTTCGCGGCATCGCGCCTTCGCGTGAAACCGAATCCTTCCCGCCGCCCGACAATCGATCACACCGATCGAAACAAACCCGGTTGACCAATCGACCGCACCGCACCACATGCCAATCCGACCGGATCGATCCGATTAAGGAAACCATGCGCCTTTCCAGCCTTGCCGACTATGCCGTCGTCCTGCTCGCCGCCACCGCGCGACGCGGCGGGGATGCGCGCGTTACGGCGACCGTGCTGGCGGAGGAGACCGGACTGCCGTTGCCCACCGTGCAGAAGCTGGTCAGCCGCCTGTCCGCCGCCGCGCTGATCGAAACCGGACGCGGCAGCGGCGGCGGCTTTCGCCTCGCCCGCGCGCCCCATGCGATCGACCTGGCGCAGATCATCGAGGCGATCGAGGGGCCGATCGCGCTCACCACCTGCGTCGATGCCGCGCGGCATGACTGCGCGGTGGAGACGAACTGCATGATCCGCCCCCATGCCGGCACGGTCAACGCCGTGGTCCGGGGGGCGCTTGCGGGCGTGACGCTCGCCCAACTCGCGAACACCGGGGCGATGCCCCAAGAGGTAGTGTGATGGCCACGAAGAATGCCGAGGCGCTCGCCGCCGCGAACAAGAAGTACGAGTGGGGGTTCTCCTCCGACATCGAACAGGACTTCGCGCCCAAGGGGCTGAGCGAGGACACCGTCCGCTATATCAGCGCCAAGAAGAACGAGCCCGAATGGATGCTCGACTGGCGGCTGAAGGCGTTCCGCCTGTGGCAGACGATGGAGGCCCCCGACTGGTCGAAGCTGAACATCGACCCGATCGACTATCAGGACGCCTATTACTACGCCGAGCCCAAGGCGAAGCCGAAGCTCGGCTCGCTCGACGAGGTCGATCCCGAGATCCTGCGCGTCTATGAAAAGCTCGGCATCCCGATCGAGGAGCAGAAGGTGCTCGCCGGGGTCGAGGGGAGCCGCAGGGTCGCGGTCGACGCGGTGTTCGACAGCGTGTCGGTGGCGACGACCTTCCGCAAGGAGCTGGAAGCCGCCGGCGTCATCTTCCGCTCGATCTCCGAAGCGATCCGCGAATATCCCGATCTGGTCCGCAAATGGCTGGGCAAGGTCGTGCCGCAGCGCGACAATTTCTTCGCGACGCTCAACTGCGCGGTCTTTTCGGACGGCACCTTCGTCTACATTCCGGAGGGCGTGCGCTGCCCGATGGAGCTGTCGACCTATTTCCGGATCAATGCCGAGAATACCGGCCAGTTCGAACGCACGCTGATCGTCGCCGACAAGGGCAGCTATGTCAGCTATCTCGAAGGCTGCACCGCGCCGATGCGCGACGAGAACCAGCTGCACGCGGCGGTGGTGGAGCTGGTCGCGCTCGACGATGCCGAGATCAAATATTCGACCGTCCAGAACTGGTATCCGGGCGACGAGAACGGCAAGGGCGGCATCTACAATTTCGTGACCAAGCGCGCGCTGTGCCAAGGCAGGAACAGTAAGGTGTCGTGGACGCAGGTCGAAACCGGATCGGCGATCACGTGGAAATATCCGTCCTGCGTGCTGGCGGGCGAGAACAGCGTCGGCGAATTCTACTCGGTCGCCGTCACCAACAACCGCCAGCAGGCCGATACCGGCACCAAGATGATCCATCTGGGCAAGGGATCGCGCTCGACCATCGTGTCGAAGGGGATCAGCGCGGGCCGCAGCGACAATACCTATCGCGGGCTGGTGCGCGTCGGCCCCTCGGCAGAGGGCGTGCGCAACTTCACCCAGTGCGACAGCCTGCTGCTCGGCGACCAGTGCGGGGCGCACACCGTGCCCTATATCGAGGTCAAGAACCCCTCGGCGCAGATCGAGCATGAGGCGACGACCAGCAAGATTTCCGAGGACCAGATGTTCTACGCGATGCAGCGCGGACTGGATTCGGAGGCGGCGGTCGCGCTGATCGTCAACGGCTTCGCGCGCGAAGTGCTGCAACAGCTGCCGATGGAGTTCGCGGTCGAGGCGCAGAAGCTGCTCGGCATCAGCCTGGAAGGATCGGTGGGATGATCGTGCTGGCGCTTGCCTTGCAGGCGGCGGCACCGACCGCGCCCTATGCCGACTGCCTGTCGCAACGGATCAACGCCGACCCGCGCATGGAAAAGCCGCCCGCCGAAGCCGCCGCGCGCGTCGCGATCTTCGACGACGCGGCCAGAGCGTGCGCGCCGGTCCGGGCGAAGGTGGCGAAGGCGCACGCGCCGATGCTCGACAGGATCGATGCGTCGATGAAGGCGGTGCTGACCAACCCGCAGGCGGCCGAGGCCGAGTTCGGAACCGAACCGGTGGCCGGCGAGACGCCGTAACAAGAGATTTGCGGGCGCGGCCCGCACGAACAGGACGGAACATGCTGAACATCGAAAACCTCCACGCCGAAATCGACGGCAAGGAAATCCTGAAAGGTCTTTCGCTCACCGTGAACGCGGGCGAGGTCCACGCGATCATGGGACCCAATGGCGCGGGCAAGTCGACGCTCGGCTATGTTCTGGGCGGTCGTCCCGGCTATGAAGTGACCGAAGGCAGCGTGACGTTCGGCGGCGAGGACCTGCTGGAGATGGAGGCCGATGCCCGCGCCGCCGCCGGCCTGTTCCTCGGCTTTCAGTATCCGGTCGAGATTCCCGGCGTGTCGAACGTCCAGTTCCTGCGCGAGAGCCTGAACAGCCAGCGCCGCGCGCGGGATGAAAAGCCGCTGTCGGGTGCCGAGTTCCTGAAGCTCGCCCGTGCGCAGGCCGATGGCCTCGGCATGGAAATGGACATGATGAAGCGCCCGGTGAACGTCGGCTTTTCGGGCGGCGAGAAGAAGCGCAACGAGATGGTGCAGATGGGCATCCTCGACCCCAAGCTGGCGATCCTCGACGAAACCGACAGCGGCCTCGACATCGACGCGCTGCGCATCGTCGGCGACGGCATCAACCGCATCATGCGCCGCCCGGACAAGGGCGTGATCCTCATCACCCACTACCAGCGCCTGCTTGACTATGTGCAGCCCGATTTCGTCCACGTCCTCGCCGATGGCCGCATCGTGCGGTCGGGCGGCAAGGAACTGGCGCACGAACTGGAACGCGAAGGCTATGGAGCGGTGGCGGCGTGATGGCGACGCTTCCCACCAACCGGCAGGAGGCGTGGCGCTGGACCGATCTGGCTGCGCTGAGCGCGGCTGCGGCCAGTGAACCGACCGAAGCACCGGGTGCCGATGGCTATTGGCTCGGCCTGCCCGGCGCGCGGATCGTGTTCGTCGATGGCGCCTATGTCGCTCACCTCAGCACGCCCGGTCATGTCGCGGTGTCGCGACTGACGCTCGACACCGCGCATCCGCTGGGCGTGCAGGCGTCGGGCGCGGACGGCTGGTCGATCGACCTGTCGGCTGCCGAGGTCGTGGAGCCGGTGCAGATCGTCCATGTCGCGACCGGGGGCGAGAACCATGTTCCCGCCCGCCTGACGCTCGACGAGGATGCGGTCGCGTCGGTCGTCGAAACCTATGTCGGCAGCGGCTGGACCAATCGCCTGACGCAGATCGATCTCGAACGCGGTGCGCGCCTGATGCGCAGCGTCCGCCTGCTCCAGTCGGGCGGTTTCGTGTCGATCCGCGACGAAGCGGTTGTGGGCGAGGGCGCGAGCCTCGTCAGCCAGTTCCTCGGCGCCGGGGGCATGGGCAGCCGGATCGACGCGCTGCTCACGCTCGACGGGGACTCGGCGTTCGTCGACTATGGCGGCGCGCTGCTGACCCGCGAGGACCAGCGGCAGGAATGCGCCGTCGCCGTCCGCCATGCCGCGCTGAACGGGTCGAGCCGCCAGACGTGGCGCGCCGTTGCCGCCGACCGCAGCCAGGCGAGCCTCGCCGCCCGGGTCGAGGTCGCGCGCGGCGCGCAGAAGACCGATGGCGAACAGTCGCTGCGCGGGCTGCTGCTGCAACGCACGGCCACCGTGAACCTCAAGCCGGAACTCGAAATCTTTGCCGACGACGTGAAGTGCGCGCACGGCGCGACGGTCGGCGAACTCGATGCCCGCGCGCTGTTCTACCTGCGCAGCCGCGGCGTCAGCGAGGCGCGGGCCAAGGCGCTGCTCACCACCGCATTCGTGGCGGATGCGATCGACCGGATCGGCGACGAAACGGTGCGCGAGGCATTCCGGGCGGATGCCGATGCGTGGCTGGATGCGGCGCTTTGACCGGCACCACCCCCCTCGACCGTGTGCGCGACTTCCCCGCCATTCCCGATGGCTGGGCGTATCTCGACACCGCCGCCACCGCGCAGAAGCCAAGGCAAGTGATCGACGCGATCACCCGCGCCTATGACACGACCTATGCCACGGTGCATCGCGGCGTGTACCAGCGTTCGGCCGACATGACGCTGGCCTATGAAGCCGCGCGCCGCCGCGTCGCCGGCTTCATCGGTGCCGCCGCGCCAGAGGAATGCGTGTTCGTCCGCGGCGCGACGGAGGGGATCAACCTCGTCGCGCAGGGCTGGGCCGAACGCCACCTGAAGGCCGGCGACCGCATCCTGCTGTCGATGCTCGAACACCATTCGAACATCGTGCCGTGGCAGCTGGTCGCCGAGCGGATCGGCGTCGCGATCGACGTCGTGCCGCTGACGCAGGACGGCCGGATCGATCTCGACGCGATGGCGGCGATGATCCGGCCCGAGCACAGGCTGGTCGCACTGGCGCATGTCTCGAACGTGCTGGGATCGGTGCTCGACGGTCGTCGCGCCGCCGACATCGCCCATTCGGTCGGGGCGAAGCTGCTGCTCGACGGGTGTCAGGCGGTGCCGCGCATCACCGTCGACGTCGCCGCGCTCGACTGCGATTTCTACGTCTTTTCGGGGCACAAGCTCTACGGCCCGACCGGCATCGGCGTGCTGTGGGGCCGTCCCGACCTGCTGGGCGCGATGCACCCGGTGCAGGGTGGCGGTGCGATGATCGACCGGGTGACGTTCGAACGCACCACCTATGCCCCGCCGCCCGCCCGGTTCGAGGCGGGGACGCCGCACATCGTCGGTGCGCTGGGGCTTCATGCCGGGATCGACTATGTCGAGGGCATCGGGCTCGATGCGATCCACGCCCACGAAACCGCGCTGGTGGCCGCGACCCGCGACGCGCTGGGGCGGATCAATTCGGTGCGCCTGCTCGGCCCCGACGATTCCGCCGGAATCGTCAGTTTCGTGGTGGAGGGGGTGCATCCGCACGATGTCGGCACCATCTTGGACGAGGAACGCGTCGCGATCCGCGCCGGCCATCATTGCGCGCAGCCGCTGATGGACGTGCTGGGCGTGCCCGCCACCGCGCGGGCCAGCTTCGGCGTGTATAACGGACCGGCCGATGTCGATGCGCTGGTACGCGGACTGGAACGGGTAAGCAGGATTTTCGGATGAACGACGAGCAGCATATCGAGGTCGAGGAAGTGACGGCGGTCCCGTCGCCGCCCCGCGCCCGCGTGACCGATGCGGAGGAGCCGCGCCGCCGCGACTATCTGGGCGATTTCCTCGCCAAGAAGCCGGTGCCGGTCGCCGACGGTGAACCGGGCGGCGATATCTATGAAGCGGTCGTCCAGTCGCTCAAGGAAATCTTCGATCCCGAAATCCCGGTCAACATCTACGACCTTGGGCTGATCTACGGCGTCGACGTGGCCGACAACGGCCATGTCGCGGTGACGATGACGTTGACCACGCCGCACTGCCCGGTCGCGGAATCGATGCCGGCGGAGGTCGAACTGCGCGTGTCGGCGGTGCCGGGCGTTTCCACCGCCGACGTCAACCTCGTCTGGGATCCGCCATGGGACCCGCAGAAGATGTCCGACGACGCCAAGCTTGAACTGGGAATGCTGTAATGGCCACGCGCGTCCGCCCCGCCGCGATCAACTTGACCGCCAATGCCGAGCGCCGCGTCGCCGACCTGATGGCGAAGGCGCCGGCGGATGCGATCGGCGTCAAGCTGTCGACCCCGCGCCGCGGCTGTTCGGGGCTCGCCTATTCGGTCGATTACGTCACCGCCGCCAATGCGATGGACGAACGGATCGAAACGCCGGGCGGCACCTTCTTCGTCGATGGCGGATCGATCCTCTACCTCATCGGTTCGACGATGGATTGGGTCGAGGACGATTTCACCGCGGGCTTCGTCTTCGCCAACCCGAATGCCAAGGGCGCATGCGGGTGCGGGGAGAGCTTCACGGTCTGATCGTCCTCTGTAGGGGGCGGGTGTGAAGCGGTTCTTGTTGCTGGCCATGTGGCCGGGCGTGGCGGCGGCACAGGACGCGCCCGAAATCGTCGTCACCGGCCGCGGCCTCGCCGATACGCCGGGCGACCGCGCCTTCGACATAGTGACGATCGGGCGCGACCGCATCCTGTCGTCGGCCAGCGGCCGGGTCGAAGATGTGCTGCGCGACGTCGCCGGCCTGCAGCAGTTCCGCCGATCGGACTCGCGGAGCGCCAACCCGACGTCCCAAGGCATTACCCTGCGCGGTCTCGGCGGCAACGCATCCAGCCGTGCGCTGCTGCTGCTCGACGGCGTGCCGCAGGCCGATCCGTTCGGCGGCTGGGTCGCCTTTCCCGCCTATGCCACCGACCGGCTGGGCCGGGTGCGCGTCACGCGCGGCGGGGGCAGCGGCATCGCCGGGCCGGGCGCGCTGGCCGGCACGATCGAACTCGACAGCGCGATGCCCGCCGACCTGTCGCCCTTTGCCGCCACGATTGCGGGCGGCAGTCGTGGTTCGCTCGACGCACGCGGATCGGCGGCGCTGGTACGCGGCGGCGGGTTCGCGACGCTATCGGGTGCCTATGCCCGCGGCGACGGCTTCATCCCCGTCGTCGCCGGCGATCGTGGCCTGGCCGACCGCGCCGCGCCGTTCGAGCAGGCGAGCGCCGCCGCCCGCGCTGTCGTGCAACTGGCCGCCGGAACCGAGCTTCAGGCCAATGTCGCGGCCTTCACCGACCGGCGCGACCGCGGGCTCGACTTCACCGACAACCGCAGCGAAGGGGCCGATGCCAGCGTCCGGCTGGTCGGGCGCGGACCACTCGACTGGTCGCTGCTCGGCTATCTCCAGACCCGCGCCTTTGCCAGTCGCTTCGCCAGCGTCGGGGCAGGGCGGGCATCGACGACGCTGACGCTCGACCAGTACAATGTCCCCGCCACCGGCATCGGCGGCCGTGCCGAGATCGCGCCGCGCTTTGGCGCGGTGTCGCTCCGGCTGGGCGGCGACCTGCGCATCGTGACCGGCGAGACGCAGGAACTCTACACCTATGTCGCCGCCAGCCCGACGCGGCGGCGCGTCGCGGGCGGGCGCAACACGACAGCCGGGCTATTCGCCGATGCAAGCGCGACCGCGGGCGACCTGCTGTTCACCGCCGGTGGCCGGATCGATCGCTGGACGATCGCAGATGGGCGGTTGCAGGAGGCAGCGCTGGCCGGTGCGACGCTGACCGACCAGCGGTTCGCCGATCGGCAGGGGTGGCAGCCGACCGGGCGGGCCGGAGTGGCGTGGACGCCCGACCCGGCGGTCACGCTGCGCCTGGCGGGCTATCGCGGCTGGCGGTTGCCGACGCTCAACGAACTCTATCGCCCGTTCCGCGTCGGCGCCGACGCCACGGCTGCCGATGCGGCGCTGGCGCCCGAAACCCTGTGGGGCGGGGAGGCCGGGATCGAGTTGCGTCCGACGAACGGGGTCCGGCTCGCCGCGACCGCCTTTGCCAACGACCTGCGCGACGCGATCGCCAACGTGACCGTCGCCAGCGGGCCGGGGACGTTTTCGGGCGTCGGTTTCGTCTCGGCCGCAGGGGTATTTCGTCGCCGCGCGAATCTCGACCATGTCCGCGTGCGCGGCGGGGAGGTCGATGCGTCGGGGCAATGGGGTGCGCTCGCGGCGCGGCTTTCCTATGCCTATACCGACGCCCGCGTCCGCGACGGCGGGATTCTCGACGGTCTGCAACCGGCGCAGACCCCGGCGCACAGCGCCTCGGCGACATTGGGCTGGCGGCAGGACCGCTGGCAGGCGGCGGCGACCATGCGACATGTCGCCGGCCAGTTCGAGGATGACGCCAACCAGCGCCGGCTGTCCGCTGCGACGACGCTCGACCTGATCGCGACGCTGCCCGCGACCCGCTGGCTGGCGTTCGAGGCGCGGGCGGAGAATGTCACCGATACGCGGGTCGAGGCGGCGATCGGCGGCGAAGGCGTCGTCGAACGCGCGACTCCACGGACCTTGTGGCTGGCGGTCAGGCTGGGCGGCTGATGTCTCGTTTTGCATCATTAGCCCGGAGCAAATCGAGACCTCTGCGAAAGTCTCGAACAGAGCCAATTCCTTGCCGTACCCCGGCGAAGGCCGGGGTCCAGTTGGAAAGGTTCTTCCGTATCTTGCCAATGCCCGCCAACTGGGCCCCGGCCTTCACCGGGGTACGGATCGGAGGCTTTTGCAGAGGTCTCACTTGATCCCGTGCCCCGCTTCTTCCGGTAACCGGTTCAGGCATGATCGAAACGGCGCCCGCCTTCGCGAGCGCCGCTGCTCCGTCAGGCGCCGGTCTGCGACGCCATGCTGCCACGCGGTTCGACGATCGACGGCGCCGGCCCGGTGGCGGGGCGCAACGCCTCGCGTTCGGCGGCGGATACCGGAGCGGTCGGATCGGGCCGGAACGCTTGTGGTGCGCGGTCGCCGGCCTCGGGGCGCGGCTTGTCGAGCGCGAGGTCGGGTGCGGCATGGCCTTCGACCGGCTTTCGGCGCGCGAGCAATACGCCGAACAGCCCGACCGCGACACCGGTCGCGGCCAGCACTACCCTCCGCAGCGTCGATACGCCGGCGGTACGTGATTTCGGCTTGTGTTTCTTATGCTTGGCCATGATCGATCCTTTTCGCCTGTCGCCGGTCCAACGACCGGCAGGCGGACAGGTTCAATCGACGGTGTCGCTCCGGCGCGCGGTTGCGGCTTCGCGGATCAGCCGCTGTTCGGTCGTCCGTTCGGCGCGGTCGGCCATTTCGGTCCAGGCATGTTCAGCCCGGCGGCAGCGATCGCGGACATTGTCGAGCGTCGCGGCTTCGGCATTGGCCCGTTCCACGGCGGCGCGGGCGCGGTAGGCTTCGGCGGTATCGGCCAAGGGTGTCCTCCCGTAGAGAAAGGGCGGGCGGAGATGGCTCCGCCCGCCCCATAGTATCAGTCTGCGGCCGTCAGGTTGACGGCGCTGACGCGACCGCGCCGATCCTCTTCCAGCTCGTAGCCGACGCGCTGGTTCTGGTTCAGCGTCACCATGCCGGCGCGCTCGACCGCCGAGATGTGGACGAAGGCGTCGCCGCCGCCATTGTCAGGCGCGATGAAGCCATAGCCCTTGTCGACGTTGAAGAATTTTACGGTGCCAAGCGTGGCCATATGCGTTCCTTCCGGATGTTGCGGGCGGCGGAACGGCCCGTCACCCGTGCCTTAGGCAGCAGGGAAAGAAGGAACTTGCCGCAAAGCAGGAAACCATCGATTTGCGACTGTAGCTAACTCCATATGGGTATCGGTCCGCCCCCGGACAAGGAGCGGACCGATTTAGTTCCGGCGCTGTCCGAAGATCAGCGGCAGCGCACGTTGTTGCGGTTGCCGCGATCGATCGCCTGGCCGCCGGCGGCACCCGCTGCGCCGCCGAGGATCGCGCCGAGCAGGCCCGACCCGCCCGGGCGCAGCGCGGTGCCGATCACGCCACCGGCGATGCCGCCGACGATCAGGCCGGTGGTGCCGTCGTTGCGGCGGCAATAATAGCGGCCGTCCTGCCCGACATAGACCCGATCGTTGTTCGCCAGACGACGTTCTCGATACCGGCGGTCGTCGCGATAATAGCGCGAGGCATCATAGCCGTTATATGCCGGATCGGGACGATCCCAGTCGTAGCGGCTGTAGCCCGCATCGGCATAGCGCGGACCGCCCATGCCGTAATCGTTGCAACCGGTGAGCAAGGTGGCGGCGGCGACGCAGCCGAGGGTGAGCGCACGCATGACGACATGTCCTTCGCTTGATATCGATCAAGTCGGAATGCGGGGGGCGGACGTAGGTTCCGAAATTATACGGTGAACCAGGTTTGCCGCTGCACCTACCAGCGCCCGCCGGCCGCCTCGATCGCGGCCAGCAGCGCGCGTTTGCTGTCGGTACGGTTACCCCCGGCGTTGCGCGGCAGTTCGGGATTGCCGAGCGCGGCGCGGCGGCGCGCGAGGTTCGCAGCGAAGGTCGCGTGATCGATCGTCGGGCCGGACCAGTCGTCACGGCCTGAACTGTACGTCTTCGATACCATAATCACCCGCGCTTTCTTCCCGCACCCTGCGGTCAAGATAGGCCCGATCGAGGTCGGGATGAAGATGAAACAGCAACCGCGCCTGTTCGATGCGATCCGGCGCGGTCCCCGAGGCGTACTGCCCCATACGGTCGGCGATCAGATCCTCGACGCCGAGAATGGCGAAGGTCGCACCGGGAGCGACGTTTTCGATCAGGGGAATACGGTCGCGATGAACCATTCCGTCCAGCGGCGTGCTGCCGACGATCTCGAAGCCAAGGCTCAATTCCGGATGGACCCAGCCGCGCGTCGAGACCCCCGCTCCGCTCGGGCGGACGAAACCGTGGTCGCGCATTACCGCTTCCAGTTCGGATTGCACGGGTGAACACAGGTCGAAGTCGCCCGTCGCCACCGCGCTGCCGGACCAATATTCCACCGCCGCCCCGCCGACGAGAATCGGTCGGGGCTGGCCGGTTTCGCGCAATGCTTCGCTGATGGCGGCGAACATCCGCAACGCCGCCTCGAACGAAGCGCGCCAGACGCTCACTCCGCCGCCTGCGCCCTCGGGGTCAGCAGCGGCTTCAGATACCGCCCGGTAAAGCTGCCCTCGACCGCCGCGACCTTTTCCGGCGTCCCCTCGGCAACCACGCGGCCGCCCTTCACGCCGCCTTCCGGCCCCATGTCCAATATCCAGTCGGCGGTCTTGATGACGTCGAGATTGTGCTCGATCACCACCACCGTATTGCCCTGTTCGACCAGCTGGTGGAGCACCTCCAGCAGCTTGCGCACGTCCTCGAAATGCAGCCCCGTCGTCGGTTCATCGAGGATGTAGAGCGTGTTGCCGGTCGCCCGCCGCGCCAGTTCCTTGGCCAGCTTCACGCGCTGCGCCTCGCCGCCCGACAGCGTCGTCGCCTGCTGCCCGACCTTGACATAGCCGAGGCCCACTTCGGCCAGCATCGCCATCTTGTCGCGGATCGGCGGCACCGCCTTGAAGAACTCGACCGCGTCCTCAACCGTCATGTCGAGCACGTCGGCAATGCTCATCCCCTTGAACTTCACCTCCAGCGTTTCGCGATTATAGCGCGCGCCGTGGCACACGTCGCACTCGACATAGACGTCGGGCAGGAAGTGCATCTCGATCTTGAGCACGCCGTCGCCCTGGCACGCCTCGCACCGGCCGCCCTTGACGTTGAAGCTGAACCGGCCGGGCTTGTAGCCGCGCGCCTGCGCTTCGGGCAGGCCGGCGAACCAGTCGCGGATCTGGGTGAAGGCGCCGGTATAGGTCGCCGGGTTCGACCGCGGGGTGCGGCCGATCGGCGACTGGTCGATGTCGATGACCTTGTCGAGATGCTGGAGGCCGGTGATCTTGTCATGCTTGCCCTGCACGATCCGCGCGCCGTTCAGCGTGCGGGCGGCGGCGGCATAGAGCGTGTCGATGGTGAAGCTCGACTTGCCCGATCCCGACACGCCGGTGATGCAGGTGAAGGTGCCGAGCGGCAGCGACGCGGTGACGCCGGTCAGGTTGTTGGCGGTGGCATTGTGCACCGTCAGCTTCTTGCCGTTGCCCTTGCGGCGCTTGTCGGGCAGCGGCACCGACCGCGTGCCGTTCAGGTAGTCGGCGGTGACCGACCCCTTGGCCTTCAATATCTGCTTCAGCGTCCCCTTGGCGACCACCTCCCCGCCATGGACGCCCGCGCCCGGTCCCATGTCGATGACGTAATCGGCGGTGCGGATCGCATCCTCGTCATGTTCTACCACCAGCACGGTGTTGCCGAGGTCGCGCAACCGGCGCAGCGTCGCCAGCAGCATGTCGTTGTCGCGCTGGTGCAGCCCGATCGACGGTTCGTCGAGCACGTACAGCACGCCCGACAGCCCGCTGCCGATCTGCGAGGCGAGGCGGATGCGCTGCGACTCCCCGCCCGACAGCGTGCCCGACGTCCGGTCGAGGTTCAGATAGTCGAGCCCGACATTGTTCAGGAACCCCAGACGTTCGACGATCTCCTTCAGGATCGACTGCGCGATCGCCTTTTGCTGGTCGTTGAAATGGTCGGGCAGCGACTGGAAGAAGCGCAGCGCGTCGACCACCGACAGATGCGTGGCATAGGCGATGTCCTGCATCGCCACCTTCACCGCCAGCGCCTCGGGCTTCAGCCGCGCGCCGTGGCAGGTCTCGCACGGCTGCGAGGCCTGATACTTCGCCAGTTCCTCGCGCATCCACGCGCTCTCGGTCGACAGCATCCGCCGGTTGAGGTTGCCGAGCACACCCTCGAACGGCTTCTTGACGTCGTACGACTTGCGGCCATCGATGAAAGTCAGCGTCACCGGCTTGCCGCCGGTGCCGTGCAGGATCACCCGCTGCGCATCCTCGGGCAGATCCTTCCACGCCGTGTCGAGCGAGAAGTCATAGGCTTTGGACAGGCTGCCCAGCACCTGCATGTAATAGGGTGAGGGCGGGTTGGACTTCGCCCACGGCACCACCGCGCCCTTCTTGATCGACAGTTCGTGGTTGGGGACGATCAAGTCCTCGTCGAACTCCAGCCGTTCGCCCAGCCCATCGCACGCCGGACACGCGCCCTGCGGCGCGTTGAAGCTGAACAGGCGCGGTTCGATCTCGCTGATCGTGAAGCCGCTCACGGGACAGGCGAATTTCTCCGAAAACACGATGCGGTTGTCGGGAATGCCGGCGCCCTTCAGCTTGCCGGTCTGCGGCGCGGCTTCGGTCGCGCGGTCGCCCTGTTCGCTGGGGATCGGCGGGTTGGTCGACTGCGCCTCGGCAACCGTCGTGTCGAGCAGGTCGACATAGGCGAGGCCGTCAGCCAGCTTCAGCGCGGTTTCGAAACTCTCGGCCAGCCGGGTGGCGACCTCCGGGTTCACCACCAGGCGATCGACCACGACCTCGATATCCTGCTTGAACTTCTTGTCGAGCGCCGGCGCATCTTCAATCAGGTGCACCTCGCCATTCACCCGCACCCGCTGGAACCCGGCCTTCTGCCACTCGGCCAGTTCCTTGCGATACTCGCCCTTGCGCCCGCGCACCACCGGCGCCAGCAGCAGCAGCCGCGTCCCTTCGGGCAGCGTCAGCACGCGGTCGACCATCTGGCTGACGGTCTGCGCGCTGATCGGCAGGCCGGTGGCGGGAGAGAAGGGCACGCCGACCCGCGCCCATAGCAGCCGCATATAGTCGTAGATTTCGGTAACCGTCGCGACGGTCGAGCGCGGGTTGCGCGACGTCGTCTTCTGCTCGATCGAGATCGCCGGGCTCAGCCCCTCGATATGCTCGACGTTCGGCTTCTGCATCAGTTCGAGGAACTGCCGCGCATAGGCCGACAGCGACTCGACATAGCGCCGCTGCCCTTCGGCATAGATCGTGTCGAAGGCGAGGCTGGACTTGCCCGAACCCGACAGGCCGGTGATGACCGTCAGCGTATCGCGCGGGATGTCGATATCGACGCCCTTGAGGTTGTGCTCCCGCGCACCGCGGACGGAGATATGGGTCAGGCTCATGCGGTCCGTTCTATCTTCGTTCTTCTGGATTGGCTAGACGCTGACATGGGGTCGCCCGACCGCCGTTGCGAGGGGGCTTTCCCGCGCCAGTCGAGCGAGCGGCGGTTGAGGTCGGCCATATCGGCCTCGCCCGCGATCGCCGCGTCGCCCAAAGCGATGGCGCGAGCCAGCGCCGCCGGATCGGCATGGGCATAGGCCGGGCGTCCCGCGACATGGTCGTACCACACCCCGCCAAACGCATTGTCGAGCAGGATGCGCTGGAAACAATGATCGGCTACGACCGGCCAGCGTCGCTCCCGCGCCACGTCCGGCAGTTCGCGCCGCGTCAGGCCCAGCCAGCGTGCGGCGAGCGCGTCCCGCGCGCTCATGCCGGCAAGCGCACCTGCAACCGCCGCCAGCGCGCCTCGACGAAGCTGAACGCGCCGAACGCGATGAAGCCGATGCCGATCGCGGTCAGCAACAACTGACCGCCCGCCTGTCGCTGCAACAGCGCCATGCCGCTCGCCATGCCGCCGGCCGCGTCCGCATCCGCCGCCCATGCCGCGCCGACGAACAGCACCGCGATCGCCGCGAATACCGCCGCACGGGCGCCATAGCCGATGCGACCCATGGTGCAGACATAGCCGGGCACCGGCGTACCCCCGGACAGGGTGCGGGCGAACTCGCCGGTCCATGCCTTCTTCGCCTGCTGCGCCGCCGCCGCCAGCAGCGCGATGGCGACCAGCGCCACCAGCAACTGCCCGCCCGGCTGGTCGAGCATCCACGCCGTCCAGTCCTGCGCGCTGTCCTCGCCGCCGACCCGGCCGGTCGCCCGCGCGCTGTGCATCGTCAGCCGCGCGGCGGTCCACGCCAGCACGACATGGGCGATACCGCTGACCGCATGGCCGGCGCGGCGGAACGCCCCCTTCGCATCGCGGCCCTGTGCTTCGGGATCGAACAGCGCCTCGGTCAGCCGCCACAGCGCATAGCCCGCCAGCCCAGCCGCCATCGCCGCCAGCAGCCATTCGCCGAACGGCTCGTCGGCGAGGCTGGCGATCGCCCCCTGGTTGTCGCCCGCCTTGCCGCCGCGCAACGCCGCGTCGATCGCGAACCACCCGACGATGCAATAGACGATGCCGCGGGCGGCGAATCCCAGACGGGCGAGCAGGGTAGCGCCGGTGCGCGTCGACATGGGGGCAAGGCTTTCAAAGTCGTTTCGCGGTCCCAACAGCCCGGGGCGACGCGCGGTTCCGGCGATTGCGGCGGGCATGGCGTGATGGCATCCTGCCGTACAGGGCAACGAGGGGCAGGCGATGCGGACGATGATGTTGGCAGCATTGGTGGCGGGGCAGTCGGGGGATGTGCCTCCGCTGCAACCCGCGGCACCATGGGGCGTGGACTATGCCGACAGCCTGTGTACGCTCAGCCGGACCTATGGCGATGCCGCGACGCCGATCACGCTCGCCTTCCAGCCGGATTTCTTCGGTCAGGGGCTGAAGGCGTTCGCCATGGGCACGCGCAGGCAACTGGGTGGACAGGGTGCGGCCAACGTCACGCTGGCGATCCCCGGGCGCGATCAGCCGATCAGGACGACCGGCACGCGGTTCCACCTGCCGACCGGCGATCGCGCGGTCCTGCAATACATCCTGTCGCGCGACGTTTTCGAATCGCTCGTCGACGCGCCGACAGCCACGATCGATACGTCGAACGGTCCGCCGGTCACGGTCGTGCTGTCGCTGAGCAGGCCCGCCGTCGCGGCGCTGCGGCGCTGCGAAACCGATCTTCTGGCGAAATCCGGCTATGATCCTGCCAAGGTCGCGCGGGTCGTCACGCCGCCAGGTTCCAATCCCGGAAGTTGGCTCACCGACCGGGACTATCCCGAGGCAGCCCGCAAGGCGAAGCAGTCGGGGAAGGTGTTTGTCGGCATGACCGTCGCCGCCGACGGAAAGGTGACTGACTGCCGGATACTCCAATCGTCCGGTGCGGCCTCGCTCGATCAGGCGACCTGCCCCATCCTGTTCGAACGCGCGCGCTTCCGCCCCGGCCTCGATGCCGACGGCAAGCCGGTCGAGTCCTACAAGAGTCTGACCTTCACCTGGAGCCTGCCGCGCTGATCCACGCGGCCCTACCGCCCGAACGGCAGCAGCGCCTCGTACACGTCCAGCGGCGGCTTGTCCTTGACCGCCACCCCCTGTCGCAGCAGGAACGCATGGCGCACGATCTCCGCCTGCTGCTCGATGCCATAGGCGTCGAACGGCTTGCCGGGCACGATGGCGTAGCGATAGGTGCACAGCGGATGCCGCATCAGCGGCAGCCAGTATCGCCCGCGATGCTGCGTCTGGTGGATGTGCATCATCTCGTGCAGGAACAGCGCCGCCAGATCGCGGCCGGCCGATGCGAAATCGTCGCGGTACAGCGTGCCCTTCGGGTGGAAGTGGATGCACCCGGTCGGCGCCATCGCGACCTGTTTCGGCTGGAAGAACGCCCATTTCGCGTTGGCGATCCGCGCCCGTCCGTAATCGATCGTGTCGCCGAACATGGTGCGGGCAAGGTCGGTTTCGGGACGGGTGAGCGGCCGGCGCATCGCCGACAGATGGTGGCGGGGGCCGCGTCCGTAAAGGACGTGGCCCCCGCCTGCGATCAGAAACGGTAACCGATCGCGAACTGCAGGATCGGATAGACCTTCACCTTGTCGATATCCGACTGCAGCGAACGGCGCTCGATCTCCAGGTCCTGCTGGAACGTCGCATTGGCGCGCGCCGTGCCGGTCGCGGTGAAGGTGTCGAGCTTCATCGCGCCCTGGAACAGCGCGCCCGCCTCGAACCCGAACATGAATCCGCGCTGGTTCTTCCCCGACCAGCCGAGCGTCAGCGCGGGGGAGATCTTGTTCGGCTCGGCACGACCGTTCAGCGTGCCGATCTGCGCGGCGGTATAGTCGTTGTTGCCGAGCGTGGCCGCGCCATTGGGCGTCGCCGACACCACCACGGCGTTGCGATTGATCCGCGCGCCGCCCGACAGGCGGAAATTTCCGCCGAAGGGATAGACGTCGACCATGCCGCCGAACGACTTCAGCTTGATGCTGCCGTCATAATCGGCATCGTCGGATTCGAACGACCCGCTGACATTCAGGAAGTTGGCGCTGCCCCGGATGCCGACATGGTCCGAAAAGCGGAAGCCGACCTCCGGTCCGATGCCGAGCGATCCCGCGCTGAGCGCCACCGACACCGTCGACGACGGATCGGCATCGGCCGGACCGGTCTGCGCGGCGGCAGGCAGGGCGAAGAGGCAGGCACCGGCGATGGCGCCGGCCAGGATGATACGCATAATGTCCCCCCGAAAAATTCGATCATGCGGCACGTGCTGGCTGACCAGCGGCACCGCACGCGGGGAATGCCGCCGACCGGGGGCGTCGGGCATCGTCCAAATGGGGTATGTCGCCCGGTGCGGCGATCCGCTAGGCTCCGACACGGCGACATTGCGCATCGGGTGTCTCCGGGGGGACGCGATGGACGACACCGACATTGTCGACCGGTTCAGGCGCGCGGCGTTCGGCATGGACGACTGGCACGGCGCGCTGGGCACGCTTGCCGACGCGACGCAGGCGTCGGTGGTCCACCTGTCCGGCCTCGACCCGAACGGGGCGGTCGCGTTCAACATGATCCGCGGGGCGACGCCCGACATGTTCGATGTTTTCGTAGCCGAAGGCGGGTTCGACGGAGCCCGCAATCCGCGGACGCGGGTCGCGACCGGCGGAACGATGTTGCGCACGGTCGTCGACGAGGAATTGATGACCGAGCGCGAACGCAGGGCGCTGCCGATCTTCGACAATCTGTTCGAACGTGCCGGGGCGTCCCGCTCCGCGCTGACGCGGCTCGACATTCCCGGGGTTCATGCGACGGTCGCCGTCATGCGCGCCCGATCCTTCGCCGATTGCGGCGGGCGGGAGCGGCGCCTGCTCGACGCGATCGCGCCCGCGCTGTCGGGAATCGTGACGCAGGCGATCCAGCTTGGAAACCGGCAGGACCATGTGATGCAGTCGACGGCCGAATCGCTGGAACGGTCGGTCCTGCTGCTCGACGGGATGCGGCGCATCGTGCTGACGTCGCAATCGGCCGACCATTGGCTGGGACGTGACGGTCCGCTGACCGTACGGACGGGGCAGGTCCGCGCCCGCGACGCGGCCAGCGAAGCCGCGTTCGCGACGGCGATCGCCGCCGTGCTCGACCCGGACCAGTCGCTATATCCCGGGCGAAAGGTCGTGCTGCGGTCGCCCCCGACGACCGATCTGCGCGACGGCGCGCGCATGGTCGTGACCGTCAGCGCGGTGCCGCGCAGTCCGTCGGGGCCGCTCGGCCGGGCGCGGGTGATGGTCAGCGGCCGGACGAAGACGGTGGCGTCTGCCGAGCTCTATGCCACGATGTTCGACCTGACCCCGGCGGAGGCACAGGTCGCGGTTCTGGTGGCGCAGGGGCACCACCCGGCCGCCATCGCCATGGCGCGCCATTGCAGCGTGCTGACGGTCCGCACCCAGATCAAGGCGCTGTTCGACAAGACCGATACCAACCGGCAGGGCGCGCTGGTCGCCTGCCTCCATGCGGTCGGCTGACGACCGCCCGCCGATCAGGGTGGCGGATCGCCCGCGCCGACCAGCCTCGCATCGATGGTGACGTCCTTTCCCCCTTCGAAGCGGAAGGTCAGCGGGATGGTGCCGCCGGGCCGCAGATCGCCTTTCAGGCCGAACAGCATGACGTGCGCGCCACCCGGTTTCAGCGCGATCCGGTCGGTCCCGTCGAAGGACATGCGCGGCAGGGGGCGCATCGACGCCATGCCGCCATGACCGGCCATGCTCTCGTGCAGTTCGCTGCGCTCCGCCGCCGGGGTCGCAACGCCGGTCAGCGCCGGCGCCGTCGAACCGCGCGATACCGTGGCATAGGCCGCGGCCGGGCGTCCGGGTACGGCGGGCAGGCGGATCCACGCATCGTCGACCTGTGGCGGGTTCCGGCATCCCGTCAGCGCCACCGCCGCCGCCGCCAGCGTCATCCACCGTGTCTTCACGCCCACGCTCCCATTCCGATACGGTTCCCTATGCCGCGCATAATCTTGCGGCAAGCCGAACCCTGCCTATATCCGCCGTCGTAACGACCCGCCCGTGCCTCCCCAGGCCGGCGGGTGAGGCATTCATTTCAACCCGGGGGCCAATGAGGGACCATGGCTAAAGTAATCGGTATCGATCTGGGCACGACGAACAGCTGCGTCGCGGTGATGGAGGGCGGTAGCCCCAAGGTCATCGAGAACGCCGAAGGCGCGCGGACCACGCCGTCGATCGTCGCTTTCGCCAAGGATGGCGAGCGTCTGATCGGCCAGCCGGCCAAGCGTCAGGCAGTGACGAACGGCGACAACACGATCTTCGCGGTGAAGCGCCTGATCGGCCGCCGCTTCGACGATCCGGTCACCAAGAAGGACACCGAACTGGTTCCCTACACCATCGCACGCGGCCCGAACGGCGATGCGTGGGTGAAGGCGGGCGGCGAGGAATATTCGCCGTCGCAGATCAGCGCGTTCATCCTGCAGAAGATGAAAGAAACGGCGGAGTCGTATCTCGGCGAAACCGTGACGCAGGCGGTCATCACCGTGCCGGCGTACTTCAACGATGCCCAGCGTCAGGCGACTAAGGACGCCGGCAAGATCGCCGGTCTCGAAGTGCTGCGCATCATCAACGAACCGACGGCGGCGGCGCTCGCCTACGGCCTCGACAAGGACAACAACAAGACCATCGCGGTCTATGACCTTGGCGGCGGCACCTTCGACATCTCGGTGCTTGAAATCGGCGACGGCGTGTTCGAGGTGAAGTCGACCAACGGCGACACCTTCCTCGGCGGCGAGGACTTCGATGCGAAGATCGTGCAGTTCCTTGCCGACGAGTTCAAGAAGGCTGAAGGCATCGACCTGACCAAGGACAAGCTGGCGCTTCAGCGGCTGAAGGAAGCCGCCGAAAAGGCAAAGATCGAGCTGTCCTCGACCCAGACGACCGACGTCAACCTGCCGTTCATCACCGCCGATGCGACCGGCCCGAAGCACTTGGTCAAGTCGATCACCCGCGCCGATCTGGAGCGGCTGGTCGAGGATCTGGTGAAGCGGACGCTGGAGCCGTGCAAGAAGGCGCTGGCCGATGCCGGCGTGCAGGCGAGCGCGATCGACGAAGTCGTGCTGGTCGGCGGCATGACGCGCATGCCGCGCGTCCGCGAAGTCGTGAAGCAGTTCTTTGGCAAGGAACCGCACACCGGCGTGAACCCCGACGAGGTCGTGGCGATCGGTGCCGCGATTCAGGCGGGCGTGCTGCAGGGTGACGTGAAGGACGTGCTGCTGCTCGACGTGACCCCGCTGTCGCTGGGTATCGAGACGCTGGGCGGTATCATGACCCGCATGATCGATCGCAACACCACCATCCCGACCAAGAAGTCGCAGGTCTATTCGACCGCCGACGACAATCAGGGGGCGGTGACGATCCGCGTGTTCCAGGGCGAACGCGAAATGGCGTCGGACAACAAGATGCTGGGCCAGTTCGACCTCGTCGGCATTCCCCCCGCGCCGCGCGGCGTGCCGCAGATCGAGGTCACGTTCGACATCGACGCCAACGGCATCGTCAACGTGTCGGCCAAGGACAAGGGCACCGGCAAGGAACAGCAGATCCGTATCCAGGCGTCGGGCGGCCTGTCGGACGGCGATATCGACCAGATGGTCCGTGACGCCGAGCAGTTCGCCGAGGAGGACAAGAAGCGTCGTGCCGGCGCCGAGGCGAAGAACAACGCCGAATCGCTGATCCACACGACCGAGCGCCAGCTTGCCGACAACGGCGACAAGGTCGACGCGTCGCTCAAGGCGGAGATCGAGGCCGCGGTCGCCGAGACCAAGGCGGCGGTCGAGAGCGGCGATGCCGATCGCATGACCGAAAAGAGCACCGCGCTGGCACAGGTCGCCATGAAGCTCGGCCAGGCGATCTACGAAAAGCAGCAGCAGGCCGAAGCCTCGCCCGCTGCCGATACCGGCGAAGCGAAGAAGGCCGACGACGACGTGGTCGACGCCGAATTCTCGGAAGTCGACGACAGCCGCAAGGCGTAACCTACTGCTCCCTCTCCCCTTCAGGGGAGAGGGCCGGGGAGAGGGGGCGTCGTGTGACTGCCCCTCTCCCAACCCTCTCCCCGCCGGCGGGGAGAGGGCTTTTGGGGTTCTCGAATGACCACCGAAGTCGATTTCTACGAACTGCTCGAATGCGAGCGCACCGCGGATGCGGGGACGATCAAGTCGGCCTATCGCAAGCTCGCGATCAGATACCACCCCGACAAGAATGCCGGATGCAGGGATTCCGAGGCGAAGTTCAAGGCGATCAACGAAGCCTATGACTGCCTGAAAGACCCGCAGAAGCGTGCCGCCTATGACCGCTACGGCCATGCCGCCTTCCGCCAGGGCGCGGGTGGGGCGGGTGCCGGCGCGCAGGATTTCGGCGGCTTTTCCGATATCTTCGAAAGCGTCTTCGGCGAATTCATGGGCGGCGGCCGGCAGGGCGGCCGCGCCGGTCCGCGTCGCGGCGCCGACCTGCGCTACGACATGGAAGTGTCGCTGGAGGAGGCCTATCACGGCCACCAGACCGAAATCACCGTCGACGTTTCGACCAGCTGCGGTCCGTGCGGCGGCAGCGGCGCGTCGCCGGGCACCAAGGCGCGGACGTGTCAGACCTGCGCCGGTCACGGCAAGGTCCGCGCGCAGCAGGGCTTCTTCGTCGTCGAACGCGCCTGCCCCACCTGTCACGGCGCGGGACAGGTCATCAGCGACCCGTGCCCGGTGTGCAACGGCGAAGGCCGCGTCGACCAGACCAGGACGTTGCAGGTCAACGTGCCCCCCGGCGTCGACGAAGGCACGCGCATCCGCCTGACCGGCGAGGGCGAGGCGGGCGCACGGGGAGCACCCGCGGGCGACCTCTACATCTTCCTCCACGTGAAGCGCCACGCGCTGTTCGAGCGCGAAGGGACCGCGCTGCACGCCCGCGCGCCGATCAGTTTCACGACCGCGGCGCTCGGCGGTGTGATCGAGATTCCCGGCCTCGACGGGCAGAAGCACAGCATCCGCGTGCCCGCCGGCATCCAGTCGGGCAAGGAACTGCGCCAGCGCGGTGCCGGCATGCCGGTGCTGCAAGGGCGCGGGCATGGCGACATGGTCATCCATATCGAGGTCGAAACCCCGACCCGCCTGTCGGCGCGGCAGAAGGAACTGCTCGAAGCGTTTCGCGAGACCGAGACCGGTGAGGAATGCCCCGAATCGATGGGCTTCTTCAGCCGTCTGAAGACCGCGCTCGGGGGATAAGGATTGAAGCAGGCGTCATCCCGGCGAAGGCTGGGATCTCCCGGTTACAGCACGCTGCGGGAGCCGCAGGAGACCCCAGCCTTCGCCGGGGTGACGTTTCCATACAGACGGATCAAGCTACAGGAGCGGCCTCGAACCATTCGTCTCCCAGCGAAGGCCGGGCTCCATGGACGGCACGCCGTCGCGACGCCATCGCGGGGCTCCCGACACAATGGAACCCGGTCTGCGCCGGGAGGACGCGAGCCGCCGTAGCAAGCGAACGGAGCCGACCATGACCACCTGCTGGCGCCCCGCCGTCCCCGCCGACGCCGCCGCCATCGCCGACCTCGCCCGCGCCGAACTGGGCGACTATGGCGAAGCGGCCGATCTCTATGCCGAACGCATCGCACTGGCGCCCGACGGCTGCTTCGTGCTGGCCGATGGCGTGGCGATCGTCGGCCATTGCATCAGCCACCCATGGCGCCGCCTCGCGCCCCCGGCGATGCACGCGCGGCTCGGTGCGATCCCCGCCGGCGTCGACTGCTGGTACCTCCACGACGTCGTCGTCGCGCCGGCGGGGCGGGGGACGAAGGCGGTCGAACGCCTCCTCCCGATCCTCGCCGACACCGCCGCCGCCCACGGCATCGCCACCCTCGCACTGATCGCGGTCGGCGGGGCCGACGCCTATTGGGCGCGGCAGGGCTTCGTCGCGGCGGCCGGCGGCGCGCTCGGCTTCGGCAAGGACGCGGTCTATATGGAGCGGCCGGTCGCCGCCTGACGCCCGGACCGGCCGACTATCGCGACGCCGCGCCCCGTGCGGCGGGCGCTTCCCCCGCCCAGTCCAGTCGCAGCACCCCGCCGGCCGCGCCCGGCGTCGCGCGGCCGCCGCGATCGGCGATCCCGGCGGCGACGGCGCTGCGTTGCGCCGCGCTCCCGCCGTCGACGCTCACCGGCGCCTCGCGCCGCTGCGATGCCCATGCCGCGACGGTCAGCGCGGCGTCGTCGACCACCCCCGCCACCACCGGGATGGCGGGCAACGCCGCTTCCGCCGGCGGGGCGAGCGCCACCGTCCAGTCGGGCAGGGCGCGTGCCGCCCGCGCCTCGATCGCGCGATACCCGCCCATCGGCAGACCGGGCAGCACCGCCGCCGTGGCGGTCAGCGCCTGCGTGCCCGTATCGGACCGGATCGTCGCCGGGGCGATCCCCGCGATCAGCGCAAGGTCGGCCATCGCGCGTTGCCGGCGTTCGGCATTGCCCGATCCCGACGCGCTGTTGGCACGCGCGATCTGCGCCGCCTCCACGCTGGCATCGTCGGGCAGGACGTTCAACTGGTCGACATGCACGTCGATCGGCCGCGACAGCCGTTGTCGCAGGTCCGCCGCCAGCAGGCGGTCGGCATCGCGCTTCATCTCCGGCGTCAGGATGACCGCACGGATGCGGATCGGTTTCGCCGCGAAATCGATGTCGAGCTGCCCCAGCCGCGATGCATCGGGGAACCGTGCCGAGATCGTCTCGCGCACCTGCCGCTGCGCCACCGCTTCGAACGCGATCTGGCGCAGCGCCGCGCCCAGCGGCACCGACAACAGGCCCAGCGCGACGACGAACAGCACCAGCTGCCACCCCGTATGCTGCGGCGACAGATGGCTGCCGAAACCATAGACGCGCGCGACCAGCGCCGCGGTCAGCGCGATGGTGATGGCGTTGGTCAGGAACAGCAGCAGCGATCCGGCGAACACCGTCCAGTTGAACGTCGCGATTCCGAACCCCACCACCACCAGCGGCGGCATCAGCGCGATGGCGATGGCGACGCCGACCACCGTGCCGCCCCGGCCGCGGATCAGCGCATAGGCGCCGGCGACCGCCGACAGCAGCGCGACCAGCAGGTCGAACAGCGTCGGGCGCGTGCGGCCGGCGATCTCGCTGGTGATCGTCTGGATCGGCGACAGCGCGACGCAGACGACCGACAGCGCCACCGCGATCAGCGCCCCGACCAGCAGCGCGGTCGCCGCCCGGCGGATTTCGCGCGTATCGACGGTCGCGATGCCGAACCCCAGTCCGATGATCGGCATCATCAGCGGCGACAGCAGCATCGCGCCGATCAGCACCGCGACCGACGGCATCAGCAGCCCGAGCAGGGAAATCGCCGCCGAGATGACGATCAGGAACGCATACCGCCCGCTCCACCCCGAATCCTCGGCGATCTGGCGCAGCACCGCATCGTGATCGACGCCACCCACTGCCCAGATCGACCACCAGCGATGCACCCGGCCCCGCTTGGGCGCCTCCGTTGCGGCCATAGGCTAGCTTTCCTGTTCACTGTCGCGATCGGCCGCAGCCGTGCCGAAGAGGGGCCCCCGCCGGAATCGAACCCGGCGGGGCAAGGACGTCACGCCTGTCCGAACACCCGGGCAAAGATCGTGTCGACATGCTTGTAGTGATAGCCGAGGTCGAACCGGCTCTCGATTTCCTCGGCCGACAGTGCGGCGGCGACGTCCGGATCGGCCTTGAGCAGTTCGAGCAGCGACAGCGCGCCGTCCGATTCCCACACCTTCATCGCGTTGCGCTGGACCCAGCGGTACGAATCCTCGCGGCTCGCCCCGGCCTGGGTCAGCGCCAGCAGCACGCGCTGCGAATGGACGAGGCCGCCCATCTTGTTGAGGTTCTTCTCCATCCGCGCCGGATAGACGACCAGCTTGTCGATCACCCCGGTCAGCCGGGCGAGCGCGAAGTCGAGCGTGATCGTCGCGTCCGGACCGATATAGCGCTCGACCGAGGAATGGCTGATGTCGCGCTCGTGCCACAGCGCGACATTCTCCAGCGCCGGGGTGACGTAACCGCGCACCATGCGGGCAAGGCCGGTCAGGTTCTCGGTCAGCACCGGGTTGCGCTTGTGCGGCATCGCCGACGAACCCTTCTGCCCGGGCGAGAAATATTCCTCGGCCTCCAGCACCTCGGTGCGTTGCAGGTGGCGGATCTCGGTCGCCAGCCGCTCGATCGACCCGGCGATCACGCCCAGCGTCGCGAAATACATCGCGTGGCGGTCGCGCGGGATGACCTGCGTCGATACCGGCTCGACGGTGAGGCCCATCTTCCGCGCGACATGTTCCTCGACGCGCGGGTCGATATTGGCGAAGGTCCCGACCGCGCCCGAGATCGCGCAGGTCGCCACTTCGGCGCGCGCGTTCTTCAGGCGCGTGCGGCAGCGGTCGAACTCGGCATAGGCCTGCGCCAGCTTCAATCCGAACGTCACCGGCTCGGCATGGATGCCGTGGCTGCGCCCGATCGTCGGGGTCAGCTTGTGTTCGCGCGCGCGGCGTTCGATGACGTCCAGCAGCTTGTCGAGATCGGCGAGCAAGATGTCCGATGCCCGCGCCAGCTGTACCGCCAGACAGGTGTCGAGCACGTCGGAACTGGTCATCCCCTGATGCAGGAAGCGCGCTTCCGGCCCGGTCCGTTCCGACACATGCGTCAGGAACGCGATGACGTCGTGCTTCGTCTCCGCCTCGATCGCGTCGATCCTGTCGACGTCGAAGTCGGCGTCGTTCATCGCCCAGATCTTCTCGGCGGCGTCCCTGGGCACCACGCCCAGCTCGGCCAGCGCGTCGGTCGCATGCGCCTCGATCTCGAACCAGATGCGGAATCGGGCCTGGGGCTGCCACAGCGCGGACATTTCGGGACGGGAATAGCGCGGAATCATGGAATGCCTTTCGGAAACGGACGAACGGTTTGCCGCGCACTAGCAACAAGTCGCGGATGAATCGAGCCTGTCGTGCGATAGAATAGTAGCGAACAGGGGTTCAATCGAAACCGAAACGACCTAAGTTGGTTGGGTCATCGCAGCGCCGCTTCGGAGTTCTTTCGAAACGGCCGCATGAAGAACCGAACCAATCCGTAAGGAGAAATTCGATGATGAAGCGTATTCTTCTCGCCAGTGCCATGGTTGTTTCTGCTCCGGCGTTCGCCCAGGATGCAGCGCCGGCACAGACGACTGCCCCGGCGGCGCAGGCCGCACCGGCAACTCCGCAGGCCGCACCGGCTGATCCCTCGATCGCCGCGACTCAGGCGGCACCCGCGACGCAGCCCGACCCCGCGACGCAGACCGCGCAGACCACCGCCGAGGCCGGCCAGCCGGCCAGCGGCACGCAGATTGCGCAGATCGTCGAGGCCGAATTCCCGAAATACGACAAGGACGGGAAGGGCCAGCTGAACGAGAAGCAGTTCGGCGAATGGATGGTCGCGCTGCGCTCGGCGAGCGAACCCGGCGTGACCGCCGACAAGCCCGAGGTGAAGAGCTGGATCAAGCAGGCCTTCGCCCAGGCGGACAAGGACAAGTCGAGGGCGGTGACGAAGGCGGAGCTTACCAGCTTCCTGACCGCCAGCGCCTGAACCGCGCCCTGAGCTGATATCGATGCGACCGCCGGGAGCGATCCCGGCGGTCGTTTTCGTGCGGGCGGGCTGATCTACGGCACAGCAACCACCACCCCGCACACGTCACCCCGGCGGAGGCTGGGGTCTCCCACGGCTCTTTCGATCCGTTCGCCGCGGGCTCAGGAAGAAGGTTGGTTCACGCGAAGGCGCGGAGACGCGGAGGAAGTTCGTCCGTGGCGCCGTCCCCCGCGCAGCGGTCGTCCGTTCTGCTGGCAAGCTGGCAAAACGTCTCCCGATCGCGAACCGCTCGCCCGGTGCGCACCTCCTCCCCGTCTCCGCGCCTCCGCGTGAACCGACCTTCTACTTCCCCGCCAGCAGCCGCGCCGGATTGCCCACAACGGTCGCCCCCGCCGGCACGTCGCGCGTCACGACCGCGCCCGCGCCGATCAGCGCGTCGTCGCCCACGGTAACGCCGGGCAACAGGATCGCCCCGCCGCCGATCCAGACGTTCCGGCCGATCGTCACCGCCCGCCCGAATTCCAGCATCTGCGCCCGCACCGCCGGGTCGCGCGGATGGTCGGCGGACAGGATCTGCACGCCCGGCCCGATCTGCGTCTTGTCCCCGATCGTCACGGCGCACACGTCGAGGATGACGCAGCCATAGTTCAGGAACACGTCGTCGCCGACGGTGATGTTGTAGCCATAGTCGATGTGGAACGGCGGGCGGATCGTCACGTTGGCGCCGACCGTCCCCAGCCCCTCGCGCAGCAGCGCCGCGCGCGCATCGGCGGCCATCGCGATCGACGCATTGTAGCGGTCCATCCACGCCGCCGCCCGCGCCACGTCGGCGACCAGCTCCGCATCGCCGGCATGGTACAGCTCGCCCGCGATCATCTTTTCTTTTTCGGTGCGCATCAGATCATTCCCTGGGCGCGCAGGCTCGTATGCCCCTTCGCGCCGATGATGAGGTGGTCGTGGACGGTGATGCCCAGCGGCTTGCCCGCCGCGGCGATGGTGCGGGTCAGGTCGATATCCGCCCGGCTGGGGCTGTGGTCGCCGCTCGGATGGTTGTGGACGAGGATCAGCGCCGCCGACCCCAGGTCCAGCGCGCGGCGGATCACCTCGCGGGTATAGATCGGCGCCTCGTCGATCGTCCCCTCCGCCACCAGCTCGTCGCGGATCAGCAGGTTGCGGCTGTTCAGGTGCAGCACGCGGATGCGCTCGACCGCCTGATGCGCCATGTCGGCATGGAGATAGTCGAGCAGCGCCTGCCAGTTCGACAGCACCGGCCGGGCGATCACCTGCGCCTGCAACATCCGCGTCGCGGCTTCCTGCGCGATGCGGATCGCCGCGACCGCGCCGTCGCCCATGCCCGCCACCTTGCCCAGCGCCAGCGGCTGCGCGGTCAGCAACCCGCCGATCCCGCCGAACTCGTGCAGCAGCGTCTTGGCCAGCGGCTTGGTGTCGCGCCGCAGGATCGCCAGCCCCAGCAGATACTCGACCAGCTCGTGATCCAGCAGCGCCTCCCCGCCATGCGCCAGCAACCGCCCGCGCAGGCGCGCACGATGGCCGGTACCGTCGGTCTCGGGGGTCGTCATGGCCGTGACGTAGCGGATCGGGACGCGGAGGGCGAGGGGGCGTTCGCAATCAGAAAGCGGTACGCCGGGCAGGAATATCGGCAACCGGGCGAACTCTACCCTCGAACGAACGCCGCTGTCCTACACGTCCCGACCATGCCATGCCGTCCATCGCTCTTTCCCGCCGTCGATCCGCCGCCTTGGGCACAAGCGCGGCACACGCTCCGCGCACAATGCGCACGAGTGTGACTTTCGTGACCTTTGGCCCGCCGAACCCTGATCCGCCGCAAACTTCCGTTGCGCTGCCGGAACCGTTTCGCGCGTCTGGCGCTTGACCCCGGCGGCCGGAGCCGCGACGAACGGGACGGAACAGCGGAGTGAAGGGTCTGGGCGGTGACGACGAGCAGGCGGTGGAGGCCGTGGCGTCGCCGCGTCGCCGTGGCCGCAAGCGACGGCGCTTTGCGCAGGTGCTGCTGGTCGTCTGCGGCATCGTGCTGCTGGTCGCCGCGCTGCTATGGACGCAGCGCCGGCCGATCGCCGACAACGTCGTCCGCCGCGAACTGGAAAAGCGCGGCGTCGCCGCGCGCTACCGGGTCGCGGAGATCGGGCTGGGGCGGCAGCGGCTGGTCGATGTCGTGCTCGGCGATCCGCGCACGCCCGATCTTGTCGCCGACTGGATCGAGGTCGATACCAGCGTCTCGCTGAACGGGGCGAGGGTCACCGGCGCCCGCGTCGGACAGGCGCGGCTGCGCGCGACGCTGCGCCCCGACGGCACCGTGTCGTTCGGGCAGATCGACCGCCTGTTGCCGCCGCCTTCGGGCAAGCCGTTCGCACTGCCCGACTTCACCGTGGCGGTGGAGGACGGTCGCATCCGCCTCGCCACCCCCTACGGGATGATCGGCGCGAAGCTGGCCGGGCAGGGCAATCTGGCGGACGGCTTCACCGGACAACTGGCGGCGGTGTCCGAACGGCTGGCGCTGAACGGCTGCGCGATCGACCGGCTGGCCGCCAACCTGTCGCTGCGCACCGCGACCGCCGGTCCGTCGCTTACCGGCCCGGTCCGTGCGCGGGCGGCGGCGTGCGGCGAGGTGCGGGTCGCGGCACCGGTGATCGATGCCGACGTCCGTCTCACCCCCGGCTTCGATCGCTGGCAGGGGAAGGCGCGGATCGATGCTGAACGGATCGCCGCGCCGCAGGCACAGGTCGCGGGGGTCGCCGGCACGATCGGGTTCGACGGCAGCGCCCGCGGGACGACCGGCACGCTCGACCTCGCCTCGCAGGCGTTCGTCCTGCCGCAACTGACCGGCGAAGGGCTGTCGATCGCCGGACGCTATGCCGTCGGCGGCGTGCCCGCGTTCGAAGGCCGCGTTGGCGCGCGCGGCAGCCGCCTCGACCCCGCCACCATCGCCCGGATCGCGCGGATCGGGGACGGCGCGGCCGGCACTCCCGTCGCGCCGCTCGCCGCCGCCGCGACCGCCGCGGCGGCCCGTGCCGCGCGGCGGTTCGACGTGACCGCCGACATCGCCGCGCGCCCGCTGGCCGCGCGCATCGACCGGCTGGCCTTCGTCGCTGCCAGCGGCGCGCGCGCGACGCTGCGCGACGGTCCGGTCCGCTGGGTGTCGGGCAAGGGCGTGACGCTGAACGGCACGCTGGCGACGGGCGGCGGCGGGTTGCCGGCGGCCAGCGTGCGGCTGGCACAGGCGGCGCCCGGCGCGCCGGTCACCGGCACCGCGACGATACAGCCCTATGCGGCCGGGGACGCCCGCCTCGCGCTCGCCCCGGTCCGCTTCCGCACCGCCGCCGACGGCACGACCGCGATCCAGACCCGCGCCGAACTGTCGGGACCGTTCAGCGGCGGGCGGGTCGACCGCCTCGCGCTGCCGATCGACGCGCGCTGGGACGGCGGCGGGCGGCTGCTGGTGAATACGGGTTGCGTGCCTGTCGCCTTCGACCGCCTGCGCGTGTCGGCGCTGACGCTCGATCCCGCGCGGCTGCGGCTGTGCGCGGTCGACGGGGCAATGGTCCGGCTGGCGAACGGGCGGATCGGCGGCGGGGTCGCGATCGGCGCGACGCGGTTGCAGGGGACGCTCGGCGGCACCCCGGTCACGCTTGCGGCGGCGAACGGCCGTTTCGCGCTGAACGATCTCGGCTTCACGCTCTGCGAGGTGAAGACCCGGCTCGGCAGTCCGGAGCGGGTCAGCGTCCTCGACCTCGGCACGCTGACCGGTCGCATCGCGGGCAGCGCGGTCGCCGGCGCCTTTGCGCAGGGGCAGGGGCAGATCGGCAACGTGCCCCTGCTGATCCGCGAGGCGGCGGGCGACTGGCGGCTGGCCGGCGGGGTGCTGTCGCTCGACGGCGACGTCGGCGTGCGCGACGCCGATGCCGAACCCCGGTTCGAACCGCTGCGCAGCGACGATTTCAGGCTGACGCTCAGCGGCAACGACATCCGCGCCGGCGGTACGCTGCGGCATCCGGCAAAGGGCGTGAAGGTCAGCGACGTGACCATCGTCCACGACCTCGCCACTGGCCGCGGCAATGCGGTGCTGGCGGTGCCGGGCATCACCTTCGGCGACGGGCTTCAGCCCAACGAACTGACCCGCCTGACACTGGGCGTGGTGGCCGATGTGAAGGGCACCGTATCGGGTCGCGGCGACATCGCGTGGAGCCCCGACGGCGTCACCAGCACCGGCACCTTCCGCACTGCCGGCACCGACCTCGCCGCCGCCTTCGGCCCGGTGAGCGGGCTGGCGGGCGAGATCCGCTTCACCGACCTGCTCGGCCTCGTCACCGCACCGGGACAGGTCGCGACCATCGCCGAGGTCAATCCGGGCATCGCCGTTACCGACGGCGTCGTCCGCTATCGCCTGATCGAACGGATGCGGGTGCAGATCGACGGTGGCCGCTGGCCGCTGGGCGGGGGTGAGATGGTGCTGGAACCGACGATCCTCGACTTCGCGGAGGATCGCGAACGCCGCATGACCTTCCGCGTGACCGGCGTCGACGGCGGGCTGTTCCTGCAACAGTTCCAGTTCGACAACCTCAACGCCTCGGGCGTGTTCGACGGCGTGCTGCCGATGATCTTCGACGCCAATGGCGGCCGGATCGAAGGGGGCAAGCTGCAGTCGCGCGGCCCGGGCAACCTGTCCTATGTCGGCGAGGTGTCGAAGGAGGATGTCGGCTTCTGGGGCAATCTGGCGTTCCAGGCGCTCAAGTCGATGGACTATCGCCGCCTGTCGATCGAGATGGACGGCCCGCTGGCGGGCGAGATGCTGACCGCGATCCGCTTCGCCGGGGTCAGCCAGGGGAAGGGGACGTACAGCAACTTCCTGATCCGTCGCCTCGCGAAGCTGCCGCTGGTGTTCAACGTCCGGATCAGGGCGCCCTTCCGCCAGCTGATCGACTCGGTGCAGAATTACTACGATCCGAAGCGGCTGATCGAACGCAACCTGCCCGCGTTGCAGGCCGAACAGCGCCGCCGCGAACAGGGCTTGCCACCCGCACCGCTCGACACCACCATTCAGCCCTCCGAAAGCGAGACCGTGCCATGACCGACACCGTGACGATGTTCAGAGCCTTTATGATCGGCGGCACCGCATGTCTCGCGGCCGGGTGCGTCAACGTGGCGGCGCCCGACAAGCCGATCGTCATCAATCTGAACATCAACATCACGCAGGAAGTGGTGTATCGTCTCGACGGCGAGGCGAAGACCCTCATCCAGGACAATCCAGGGATATTCTGACCATGCATGCTTTCGTCAAATACGGCCTTGCCGTTGCCGCCTTCGTCGCGGTGGCCGGGATTGCCGGCACCGCATGGGCGCAGCGCGATCCCGCCTATCAGGCGGCGCGCGCCGCGGGGCAGATCGGCGAGCAGCCCGACGGCTATCTCGGCGTCGTCGGCAGTGGCAGCGCCGATTTGCGCGCGATGGTCGCCGACCTGAACATCAAGCGCAAGGCCGCCTATACCCGCGGCGCACAGGCCGGCGCGACCGTCGAACAGTTTGCGTTCGTGAGCGGCTGCAACCTGATCGCGCAGACCAGGCCGGGGGAGAAGTACAAGACGCCGGGCGGCAGCTGGGAAACCCGCGGTGGCGGTGCGCCGGAACGTGATCCGCGCTGCGTGTGAGGGATTGAAAAAAGGCGCATCATGCGCTATCTCGATAATGCGGTATCTGATTTCAGGGATACATCTCCAGGCCCCGGTCGTGCCAGCGACCGGGGCCTTCTACTTTACGGGGCCGGCTGCCAGGCCGACCCCGTCCCGCCGCTACTTCGAGCGGGCGACCTCGATGATTTTCAGCACCAAGGTCGCGAAAGCCACCATCAGCATAGTTACGCCGATGATGACGGTTGCGGTATCGTTATCCAGTTCAATCACCTCCTTCGCGGCCGATGTGTCGACCGCGGGACCGATGTCGCGCGAATCCCGGTCGGTGAAAGTCGGCGGCAATGGTAGAGTTCGTCTCTACCATTGCCACGCCCTTCGTTCATCCTCCGGAAAGCTTTCCGCGCGAACGCTGCGGTTGACTCGAAACCGTCACCTTCCTAAAGCGCGCCTGCCTTGGCGGGCTCGCCATCCGGCGCATATCCGGCCCGACCGATAGGTCGTGGAGGGGATGATGGCGGAGAACGAGCCCGGACTAGACCCCTTGCCCGAAGATGCCCGGATCACCTCGCTCGATGAGCGATTGCGACGGGCGAAGACGGACGAGGCGATCCGGACCGGCCAGGCGCGCGACGAAGCGGGGGAGAAAAACTACCGCCTCGGCAATCGCGTGCTGGCTGAACTGATCGGCGGGATGGTCGGGGGGGCGGTGATCGGGGGAACCCTCGACTATCTGCTCGGCACCTCGCCATGGCTCCTGCTCGTGCTGCTGTTCCTCGGGATCGTCAGTGCGTTCAGGAATATCATCAGGATTTCGAACCGGCGTCCGGACTGATCAGTCCTCGGGCGCCTTGGCATATCGGGGCGAAGCGACGTGGCGCAGGCAGGCAAGATCGATCCGATGCACCAGTTCGAGGTGCAGACGATCTTCAACATTCCCCTGGGCGATCACGTCCTGCCGTTCACCAATTCGGCGCTGTGGATGATCGTCGCGGCGGCCGCGCTGTTCGTGTTCATGATCGGCGGCATGAAGCAGCAGCAGGTGCCCGGTCGCTGGCAGATGGCGGTCGAGGGCTTTACCGGCTTCATCGACAAGCTGCTCGCCGCGAACATCGGGCATGAAGGGCGCAAGTACCTGCCCTATGTCTTCTCGCTGTTCATGTTCATCCTGTTCGCCAACGTCGTCGGCCTGCTGCCCTTCGGCCTGGTCGGGCTGCACCCGTTCACCGTCACCAGCCACTTCACGGTGACCGGCGTCCTCGCCATCGCCAGCTTCTCGATCGTGCTGGTCGTCGGCCTGTTCAAGCACGGCCTGCGGTTCTTCAGCCTGTTCGCGCCGAAGGGCACGCCGATCCCGGTGCTGCTGCTGGTCGCACCGATCGAGTTCGTGTCGTTCATGGTCCGCCCGTTCAGTCTCGCGCTGCGACTGTTCGTGGCGATGACCGCGGGCCACATCCTGTTGAAGGTGCTGGCGGGCTTCATCATCAATTCGACCGCGACCGGTGCCGGCATCGGCGTGCTGGTCAGCGTGCCCAGCTTCGCGCTGATGGTCGGCGTGTCGGCCCTCGAAATGCTGGTCGCCGGCGTGCAGGCATATGTCTTCGCGCTGCTGACCTCGCTCTACATCAACGATGCCGTGCACCTGCACGACCATCACTGATCCCAACCAACATACAGATTTTTCCAAGGGAGTTTTCGACATGGAAGCAGACGCCATCAAGTTCCTCGGCGCCGGTCTCGCAGCCATCGGTGCCGGCCTCGCCGCACTCGGCGTGGGCAACGTCTTCGCCGCTTTCCTGCAGGGCGCGCTGCGCAACCCGTCGGCCGCTGCCGGCCAGCAGGGCAACATGTTCATCGGCTTCGCCGCCGCCGAACTTCTCGGCCTGCTGGCGTTCGTCGTCGCCGTGCTGCTGATCTTCGTCGCGTAACAGCGTGACGCCCGGCGCGGGGTTTGCCCGCGCCGGATCTCCGGCCCCTTGCGGGCCGGTTTCGGCCGGGCGATGGCGCCCGGTCGACCAGACCAATACGGGACGTTTCATGCCGCAAATCGAGCAGCTCGCCGCGACCTGGGGGTCGCAGGTCTTCTGGCTGGTGCTGACCTTCGGCATCGTGTTCCTCGTCGTGGGCCTCGGCATGGTGCCCAGGGTGCAGGGCACGGTCGACAAGCGCGACCAGGGCATCGCCGCCGACCTCGCCGCCGCCGATCGCGCGCGCGCAGAGGCCGACGCGACCGAAGCGGCATGGCGCACCCGCGAAAACGCCAGCCGCGAAGCCGCGCAGAAGCTGCTTGCCGAAGCCCGTGCCAAGGGTGCGGCGGCGACCGCCGAACGGCTGGCCGCCGCCAATGCCGAGGTGCAGGCGCGCGTCGCGCAAGCCGGAGCCGACATCGCCGAGCAGCGCAGCGCCGCGCTCGGTCAGATCGAACAGGTCGCCGCCGAAGCCGCGCAGGCGATCGTCGCCCGCGTGTCGGGCGTGCAGGTCAGCGAACAGGACGCGCAGGGCGCGGTGAAGGCGGTGCTCCATGGCTAATCCCAACGTCGCCCAGCATGGTAGCCCCACGTTGAACGAAGCGATTCACGAAGAGGGCCTGCCCCGCACCGGTGGCGATGCCGTCGGCAGCGAGCATGGCAGCGTGACCGGCGCCAACCATCCCGATCCGACCGCGCTGGGCCTCGACGGCACCGCATGGGTCAGCGCGGCGATGCTGATCTTCCTGATCGTGCTGGTCGTGAAGGGCGTTCCCGCCGTGATCGGTCGCCTGCTCGACGGACAGATCGCCGCGATCCGTACCCGCCTCGACGAAGCGCGCACGCTGCGTGCCGAGGCCGAGGCGCTGCGCGACGAATATACCGCAAAGATCGCCGGGATCGAGGCGCAGGCCGCCGAGATGGTCGCCCATGCCGAAGCCGAGGCGCAGGGCCTGCTGGCCAAGGCCGAGGCCGACGCCGCCGACCTGACCCAGCGCCGCGCGAAGATGGCGACCGACAAGATCGCCGCCGCCGAACGCGCCGCTATCGCCGAGGTCCGCGCGACCGCCGCCGATGCCGCCGCCAAGGCCGCCGGCGCGCTGATCTCCACGCACCTGACCGGCGATGCCGATCGCGCGCTGGTCGACCGCACCATCGCCGGGCTGGGTGGCAACCGGCTGAACTGATGGCGTCGCACCGGACCCCGCGGTTTCAGCTGACGCGGCTGACCCAATGGTCCGGTCGCGAACCGCGGCGGCTGTTCTGGCCGTGGGTTGCCTGTGTCATGGTCTTGAACATGATCGCGGGGATGGCTGCGGGCGTGCCGATGGTCTTCGGCATCGTACGCAACATGGCGGCGTTCGCTGCCGCCCACCCCGATCGGGCCACGGTCACCTCTGGACCGGGCCAGTATTCCGTGCAGATCGACGGGCCGGTTCCGCCCGAACTGATGCTGGAGCCGATGCGCGGGTTCATGCCCGTCGTCGCGATCGTCGCGCTGCTGTCGGTCCTGCTGCTCGCGGCGGCGGTCGTGCGGCGATTGCACGATTCGGGGCGTCGAGGCTGGTGGGGGCTGCTGCCGCTGCCATTTCTCGCCACCGGTTTGATCGCGATGATCGTCGTGTTCGGCCGCGTCGGCTTCTCGCCGGCCGAGCCGGATGTCGTACCGTTCGTCGTGCTGTTCCTGAACAACATCCTGTACCTTGCGGCGCTCGCCCTCCTAGTCGTGCAGCTGTGCCGGCCGAGCGACCCCGGACCCAACCGGTTCGGTCCGCCGCTGGACTGACGTTTCGCACGGCCTCTTTCGGGTTTCCGGCCGTGCCCTTCCCGTTCCGAGCCCGCAAATGGAGAAAGCGATATGGCATGGGCCATTCTCGCGGTTGCGGTCGTGTGTGAAATCATCTGGGCGCTCAGCCTGAAATGGGCGGCGGGGCAGGGGACGCTGCTCGCCTCCACCGTGCCGATCACCCTGTCGTTCGTGAACATGGGACTGCTGGCGCTGGCGATGCGCGGCATTCCCGCCGGTACCGCCTATGCGGTGTGGACCGGGCTGGGTGCGGTCGGCGTCATCATCGGCGGCGCGGTGCTGTTCGGCGAACGGATCGCGCCGCTGCAGGCCGGGTTCATGGTGCTGATCGTGGTCGGCGTCGTCGGCACGAAGCTGTTTGCGCAGGCGTGATCGCGCCGCCGCCGCCACGATGCGGGCAGATGACGGCGAAGCGCCGTGGCGGCGGCACGCGCCACCGGCCGACGGACGCGCGCCGCTTGGCGAGGGCGGGACGGGGCGCTAAGTCCTGCATGGGCACCATGCCCATGGAGAGTTCCCTGTGAAATTCCTGATGACTGCCATGCTGATCGCGACCCCGGTCGCCGTTGTCGCCCAGACCGCACCGACCTCCGCCCCCGCTCCGGCGCCGGCCGCCGCCAGGCTGACCATCGACAGCAGCATCGAGACGATCGCCGCGAATCCGAAGGGCAAGGCGATCCTCGATGCCAACTTCCCCGGCATGGTCGCGCACGAATCCTATGCGATGTTCAAGGGCATGAGCCTGAAGCAGGTGCAGCCCTATGCCAATGGCCGCATCACCGACGAACAGGTCGCGAAGGTTGCGGCCGAACTGGCCAAGCTGAACTGACATGGTGCGCGTCGGCCTGATCGGGTTCGGCCTGGCCGGCGCGTCGTTCCACGCGCCGCTGATCGCGGGCGTCGAGGGGATGGAACTGGCGGCGATCGCCACGTCGCGCCCGACCGATCGCTTTCCTCAGGCGGTGCGCCATGCCGATCCGGCGGCGCTGATCGCCGACGACGGTCTCGACCTGATCGTCATTGCCACTCCCAATAACAGCCACGCCCCGCTGGCGCAGGCGGCGCTGGCCGCCGGACGGCATGTCGTCGTCGACAAGCCGCTCGCCATCGACGATGCCGATGCGGTCGCGCTGGTGCAGCTGGCACGCGGCACCGGACGGCTGCTCAGCGTGTTCCACAACCGTCGCTGGGACAGCGACTTCCTGACCGTCGAGCGCCTGCTGCGCGAGGAGGCGCTGGGTGAGGTGCTGCTGGCCGAGTTCCGTTGGGACCGGTTCCGCCCGGCGATCAAGCCCGGCTGGCGCGAGGAGGGCGGCCCGGGTAGCGGGCTGCTTAACGACCTCGGCCCGCATATGATCGATCAGGCGATCCGCCTGTTCGGCATGCCCGACGCGGTCGCGGGCGATGTGCTGACGCAGCGTCCGGCTGCGGGCGTCGACGACTATTTCGAGATCGTGCTGCGCTATGGCGATCGCCGCGTGACGATCGGCTCGGCCTCGCTGGTCGCCGCGCCGCGCCCCCGCTTCGCGCTACACGGGACGAAGGGCAGCTTCGTCAAATACGGCATCGACCCGCAGGAAGCGGTGCTGCGCGCCGGCGGCATGCCGACTGACAACGGCTATGGCATCGAACTCGACAGCGCGTGGGGGCTGCTGACCGACGCAGAGGGCAATGCCCGTCCGGTCCGGTCGGAGGCCGGCAACTGGCGCGGCTATTACCGCGCGATGCGCGACGCCATCCGCGGCGGGGGCGAGGTGCCGGTCGATCCGGCCGATGCGGTGCGGGGCTTGCGGATCATCGCGGCGGCGCGGGCGGGGTAGCTCTTTTCCGTTTGGCCGCAGACGTCATCCCAGCGCAGGCTGGGATATTCCCCGGTTCTTTCCGCGTCCTTGCAACGGGAATGCCCCAGCCTGCGCTGGGGCGACGTCTGCGGCGGGGTGCGATCGCTTTGCACCGACTGGCGCAACCGCCCGGCACGTCCTAAATCGGCGGCAATGTCGGAAACCCCCAACGCCCCCAATCGCTTCCACGAGGACAAGGCCAGCTTCACCGTGCGCGGGTCGGATGCGCCGGACATCGACGCCGGGGTCGCCGCGATCCGCAACGTGCTGGCGACGCTGCCCGTGCGCCCGGGCGTCTACCGGATGCAGGATGCGCGCGGCGAGGTGCTGTATGTCGGCAAGGCGCGCGCGCTCAAGAACCGCGTGGCGAACTATACGCAGGTCACCCGCCTGACCAGGCGGTTGCAGCGGATGGTGTCGCAGACCCGGTCGATGACGATCGTCACCACCAACAACGAGGCGGAGGCGCTGCTGCTCGAAGCGCAGCTCATCAAACGCTATCGTCCGCCCTACAACGTGTTGCTGCGCGACGATAAGTCGTTCCCGTTCATCCTGCTGCGCGCCGATCACGACTTTCCGCGCATCCAGAAGCATCGCGGCGCCCGCCGGGCGAAGGGCAATTATTATGGCCCCTTCGCCAGTGCCGGGTCGGTGACGCAGACGCTGAACGCGCTGCAGAAGCTGTTCCTGCTGCGCTCGTGCACCGACGGCTTCTTCAAGACGCGCGACCGGCCGTGCCTGCTGTACCAGATCAAGCGCTGTTCGGCCCCGTGCGTGGGGCGCATCGATCAGGACGCCTATGCCGAGCTGATTGCCGACGCGAAGGATTTTCTCGGCGGCAAGTCGACCAGGGTGCAGGCGAAGCTGGGCGTGCAGATGCAGGCGGCGGCGGAGCGACAGGACTTCGAACTCGCCGCCGTGCTGCGCGACCGGCTGAAGGCGCTGACATTCATCCAAGGCAGTCAGGCGATCAACGCCGATGGCGTCGGCGACGCCGACATCTTCGCCATGGCCGCGCGCGAGGGGACGATCGGCATCCAGGCGTTCTTCATCCGCGGTGGCCAGAACTGGGGCCATCGCAGCTTCTTCCCGGCGCACACCAACGACGTGCCCGAGGACGAGGTGATGTCGGCATTCCTGATGCAGTTCTACGAAGAGGTCCCGCCGCCGCGCAACGTCTTCGTCGACCGCGATCTGGCGGAAGGCGAGGTGCTGGCCGAGGCGATGGCCGAGCGCGCCGGGTTCAAGGTCGCGCTGTCGGTCCCGCAGCGCGGGGTGCGCCGCCGCCTGCTCGATCAGGCGAAGCGCAATGCCGAGGAGGCGCTGGAACGGCGCAACGCCGAATCGACGACGCAGGCCAGGCTGCTGCGCGAGGTCGCCGACCTGTTCGAGCTGGAGGGGCCGCCGAACCGGATCGAGGTGTACGACAACAGCCATATCCAGGGGACGAACGCGCTGGGCGCGATGGTCGTCGCCGGGCCGGAGGGCTTCCGCAAGGGCCAGTATCGCAAGTTCAACATCAAGCAGGCGCAGACCAACGACGACTTCGCGATGATGAAGGAGGTGCTGACCCGCCGCTTCGCCCGCGCGCAGGAGGAAAATCCCGACCGCGAGATCGACCGCGACGGCAATGGCTGGCCCGACCTCGTCCTGATCGACGGGGGCAAGGGACAGTTGAGCGCGGCGAAGGCGGTGCTGGAGGACCTCGGCATCGAGGACGTCTGCATGGTGGGGGTGGCGAAGGGCCCGCATCACGGCCGCGACGGGCGCGAGGTGTTCCACCTGATGGACGGGCGCGAACTGACGCTGCCGGTCAACTCGCCGGTGCTGTTCTATCTTCAGCGACTGCGCGACGAGGTCCACCGCTTCGTCATCGGCGCGCACCGCGACAAGCGGTCGAAGGCGATCGGCGCGAGTCCGCTCGACGACGTGCCCGGCATCGGGCCGGCACGGAAAAAGGCGCTGCTGATGCACTTCGGCACCGCCCGCGCGGTGCGCAACGCCAGTCTCGAGGATCTGCAAAAGGCGCCTGGAGTCAGCCGGGCGATGGCGCAGGGGGTCTATGACTTCTTCCACGCCCGCTGACGTCGCGCTCGACGTCGCGCTGGTCGCGCAGGCACAGGCAGCGGGGATCGACGTCGCGGCGACCTGCCACGGTGCGCTGCGTCATGCGATCGACGAGACGGCGCGGGCCGGGTTGCGTCAGGAGACGGCGGCGGCGATCGTCGAGTGGAACGACTGGGTAGGCACGCCCCCGCAACCGGACGGATAGCCCCGCGCCACGAACGTCACCCCGGCGCAGGCTGGGGTCTCCAGCGGATCCTGCTGCGTGCACTACGGGGAGATCCCAGCCTGTGCCCGGATGACGTTCGTTCAGATCGAACCGATCGGACGCAACGCCGTCAGGCCTGTCCGATCCCCCGCTGGATGAAACTGCGGATCGCGCGCCAGCGGCGCGCCTCGCCCGTGTCGCCGCGGCTCGTGGCGCAGGCGCTGTGCGATCCCGCCACCTTGGGCGCCTCGCGACCGTGCCGCGCGACGAGAAAGATGGCGTCGGTGCGGTCGATGTCGTCGATCATCCAGCCCTCCGGTAATAAAGTTACGCTCGCCAACGTGGCGTCTGCCATTCCTGTTCCAGTTGGAAAAGCCCGATTTCACGCATTTTGCGGGGGCAAATATGTTACGATACAGAAACAATATGCCGCACGTGCGAGATAGCGTGGTTAACGGCGCGTTGGTGCATGGCGTACGAATTATTCGGGCGCGACCGGTTGCGCTTCATGGGATTTTTACGCGGAATCGTGCAGGACATTGCCTATGGCGACGCCGGTCTTCCTCACCATCGACACCGAATTGATGTGGCGGCACCACGCCGCCGCCCTGCCGGCCGATACCGTTATCGCCCGATCGCTCGAACCCGCCGGGGTCGGGGTGACGTGGCAGCTCGAACGGTTGCGCGCGCATGGGCTGAAGGCATGTTTCTTCGTCGATCCGCTGCCCGCGCGGCTCTATGGCATGGGTGCCATCGCCCCGACGGTCGAGGCGATCCTGACGGCCGGGCAGGAGGTACAGCTGCACCTGCACCCCAACTGGGTAGGCGCGGCGGTCGGCGACCGGGGGCAGGCGCATGGCCGGTTCGAACTGGTCGACCTGTCGCGGCAGGAGCAGCAGGACCTGCTGGGCGAGGCGCGCGACCTGCTGCGTGCGGCGGGCGCGTCCGATCCGGTGGCGTTCCGCGCCGGCAGCTACAGCGCCGACGACGCCACGATCGATGCGCTGGCGGCGCTCGGCTTCGCCTATGACAGCAGTCACAATGGCGCGCACCATCCATGGCCCAGCGCGATCTCCCTGCCGCCCGGGCTGATCGCGCCGGTCGCGCATCGCGGGATGATCGAGCTGCCGGTCACCACCATCGCCATGCCGGGCGGCGGACGGCGGCATTTCCAGATCTGCGCGCTGTCGGCGGCGGAGATGCGCGCCGCGCTCGCCCATGCCGCCGCGAACGATCATGCGGCGGTGACGATCGTCAGCCACGGCTTCGAACTCGCCAACCGGCAGGGGACGCGCGCCAATCGCGTCCATGTCCGCCGGTTCGAGGCGCTGTGCGCGACGCTGGCCGGGCGCGCCGACGCGCTGCCTACCACCCATTTCCGCGACCGCCCGGTGCTGCGGCTGGGGCAGGACGACCGCCCGCTGCCCGCCAGTGCCGTGCGCACCCGGTGGCGACAGGTGGAACAGCTCTGGTCGAACATCGTCGAGGAACGCGCGGCGTGAGCGTCGCCGAGCGCTGGCCGCTGAAGTTCCAGATCGGCGCGCGCACGCTGTTTTCGGTCCGCCGCCGGCTGGTCCGCGTACCGCTCGAACTGCGCGACGTGCTGTCGGGCGAAGCGCCCGCGCTGCCGCCGCTGCCGCGCAGGGCGGACGGCTGGTCGGTCACCTCGTTGCCCGAACCGTTGCTGGATGCGCTCCGCCCCGAGCGCGGCATCGCCTTCGTCCGGCAACACTACACCCGCTATCACACCGACCTGACCACCGGCTTCGACGCTTGGTTCGCCGGCCTGTCGGGCAACGCCCGCTCCGGCCTGAAGCGCAAGGCGAAAAAGCTGGCCGAGGCGAACGACGGCAGCCTCGACGTCCGCACCTATCGCACCCCGGCCGAACTGGCCGAGTTCCACGGCCTTGCCCGCCGGGTCGCGGCGCGGACCTATCAGGAAAAGCTCTTGGGCGCCGGCCTGCCCGACACAACGGCGTTCCGCGCGGGCATGCAGGGCAAGGGTGCTGCGGGCGAGGCGTTCGGCTGGCTGCTGTTCGTGGGGGGCACTCCGATCGCCTATCTCTACTGCCCGATGGCGCAGGGCGACGTCCGCTACGACTATGTCGGCCACGATCCGGCATGGAGCGACTGGTCGCCGGGCAGCGTGCTGCACATGGAAGCGTTCCGTACCCTGTTCGCCGACCCCGTGGCACAGCGCTTCGACTTCACCGAGGGCGAGGGGCAGCACAAGCGCCAGTTCTCGACCGGCGGCACCCCCTGCGCCGACCTGCTGCTGCTGCGCGGGACGATCGCCAATCGGGCGACGGTGGCGGGGTTGCGCGCGTTCGATGGCGGCGTGGCACGAGTGAAGCGGGCGCGGGAGTGGCCGGTGGTCGGGCGGCTGGTGGCGCGGGTGCGGCGGGGGTAGCGCGGTCCAAAGGTCACGAAAGTCACACTCGTGCGCATTGTGCGAACTGGCCGGACGTTGCGTGCGTTCGACCGAGTAATCCACTGATTCAAACAGCCGAACGGAAGATGGCATGGCCGGGCTAGTGTAGGAAAGCCACAACCCTGAATGATCGTCATCCTCGCGCCGGCGGGGATCCATACACGCAGCGGTCGAGGATCGATCGCGAACGTTGGCGCATATGGATTCCCGCCTGCGCGGGAATGACGATAGAATTGTCCAGCAGGAAGGCGTTGCCCTTGGGCGAGGCGAACCTCTACGCGAAAGGTATTGATCGGAAAGGATTACGTTGATGATCCGACGCGTGGTGCGCATGGCCGATCGGGAATGGATAAGGGTCGGATGGGTCGGCTCGCAAACCGCGCGCCATCGGTTGCTCGCCTGCATTCCGCTGATCCTGCTCGGTCTGTCGGCGCTAGCGATCGAGTCGATCGACTATGACGGGGCTGGACTGTTGATACTGACGGGGGTCGTACTGAGCGTTTGTGCGACGCTGGCATTCGAATGGCGGCGGATGGCGGCATTGGGGAATGCAAGGCGGTCGGAACGGGTGTTTCGCGCAAGCAAACGTACATGATCGATTGCGGTTACCTCCGTTTGCGATCCCCTGCTAAACCCACCCCATGCACCTGACCACTACCGCGATCCTGCTCTCCGCGCGTCCGCACGGCGAGCATGGCGCGATCGTGCGGGCGCTGACCGAACACGCCGGCGTCCAGCCCGGTTATGTCCGCGGCGGGCGGAGTCGGGCGATCCGGCCGATCCTGCAACCCGGCAACCTGATCCGCGGCGACTGGCGGGCGCGGACCGATACGCAGTTGGCGGCGCTGACCGTCGAGCTGATCGACAGCCGTGCGCCGCTGTTCGCCGAGCCGCTGGCCGCCGCCGCGATCGACTGGATGTGCGCGCTCACAGCCTATGCGCTGCCCGAGGCGCAGCCCTATCCCCGCATCCATGCCGCGCTCGACGGACTGCTGGCGGCGATCGCGGCGGCGCCGGGCGCGCGCGACTGGGTCGGCGGGCTGGTGCGCACCGAATTGCTGATCCTGTCCGAACTGGGTTTCGGCCTGTCGCTCGACGAATGTGTCGCGACCGGTGTGGGCGAAGACCTGACCCATGTCAGCCCCAAGAGCGGCGGCGCGGTGTCGCGCGCGGCGGCGACCGGGCTCGAACACCGGCTGTTGCCGCTGCCCGCCTTCCTGACCACGGGCGGACCGGCAAGCTGGGACGCGGCGTTCGACGGGCTGGCGCTGTCGGGGCATTTCCTGTCGCGCGACCTGCTGGGGTTGCGCGGGCAGGACGTGCTGGCCGCGCGCACCCGGCTGGTCGAGCGATTGAAAAGGACGGTTGCGTGACCCGCCCGCCATGGGGCAGGAGCGCAACCGCGCAATCTTCGTGCGCGAACCATGGATGATATGATGGCTTTGATCGCGATATTGCCCGGCGACGGGATCGGACCGGAAGTGGTGGCGGCGGCGCGGCAGGTGCTGGATGCGCTGGACCTCGGCCTGACGTTCGAGGAAGCGCCGGTCGGCGGTGCCGCCTATCGCGCGCACGGCCATCCGCTGCCGCCCGCGACGCTCGATCTGGCGCAGCGTGCCGATGCAGTGCTGTTCGGTGCGGTCGGCGATCCCGAATTCGACAATGTCGCGCGCGGGCATCGCCCCGAACAGGCGATTCTCGGCCTGCGCAAGGCATTGGGCCTGTTCGCCAATCTGCGCCCGGCCAAGCTGTTCGCCGGGCTGGAGGACGCCTCGGCGCTGCGCCCCGAAGTCGCCGCCGCGATCGACATGGTGATCGTGCGCGAACTGACCGGCGACGTGTATTTCGGCGACAAGGGCCGCGGCACGACCGCCGACGGCCTGCGCGAGGGCCACGACCTGATGCGCTATGACGAGGCCGAGGTCGCGCGCATCGCCCGCGTCGCGTTCGAGACCGCCCGGACCCGCAACCACAAGCTGTGTTCGGTCGACAAGGCGAACGTGCTCGAAACGTCGCAGCTGTGGCGCGACGTGGTGATCGAGGTGTCGGCCGACTATCCCGACGTCGCGCTGACCCACATGTATGTCGACAATGCCGCGATGCAGCTGGTGCGCAACCCCGGCCAGTTCGACGTGATCGTCACCGGCAACCTGTTCGGCGACATATTGTCGGATCAGGCGAGCATGTGCGCCGGATCGATCGGCATGTTGCCTTCCGCCGCGATCAATCAGGACAGGAAGGGCCTGTACGAACCGATCCATGGTTCGGCCCCCGATATCGCGGGGCAGGGCAAGGCGAACCCGCTGGCGACGATCCTGTCGGCGGCGATGATGCTGCGCCACTCGCTGGGACAGGCCGACGCCGCCGACCGGATCGAGGCGGCGGTGACGGCGGCGCTGGTCGCCGGCCATCGCACCCCTGATCTGGGCGGCACAGCGACGACGCAGGACATGACGAACGCGGTGCTGGCGGCATTGTGATCCGCATGCGCTACCGTATCCCCGCGCAGGCGGGGATCCAGGGCCACGAACGACATCGCCTGCGGCACTGGACCCCGGCCTGCGCGGGGGTACGGTAGCGCGGACATGACTCCCCTCGAGCTCGCCATCGTCGTCCCCGTCTTTAACGAGCGCGGCAACGTGCCGCTCCTCGTCGCCGCGCTCGATGCGGCGTTGGCGGGCATTGCGTGGGAGGCGATCTTCGTCGACGACGACAGCCCCGACGGCACCGCCGACGTGGTGCGGGCGGTCGCCCGCCACGACCCGCGCATCCGCGTGCTCCACCGCATCGGCCGGCGCGGGCTGTCGACCGCCTGTATCGAGGGGATGTGCGCCACCGCCGCACCGCTCGTCGCGGTGATCGACGGCGATTTGCAGCATGACGAGGCGCTGTTGCCGCAGATGGCGGCGGCGCTGGTCGCCGACCCGAGCCTCGACCTCGTGATCGGATCGCGCTTCGTCGCGGGCGGCGGGACCGGCGCATGGGATGCCGATCGCGTCGCCAAGTCGGCACTCGCCACCCGCCTGTCGCGCCGCGTGCTGAAGGCCGATCTGTCCGACCCGATGAGCGGGTTCTTCATGATCCGGGGCGAAGCGGTGCGCGGCGTCGTGCCGCGACTGTCGGGGATCGGGTTCAAGATCCTGCTCGACATCCTCACCGCCGCGCCGCAGCCGCTGAAGTTCGTCGAGCTCCCCTATGTCTTCCGTACCCGCGCGGTGGGGGAGAGCAAGCTCGACCATGTCGTGGCGCTCGAATATCTCATCGCGCTGTACGACCGGATGTTCGGGCGGGTGGTGCCGGTGCGCTTCGTCATGTTCTCCGCGATCGGCGCGGCGGGGGCGATCGTGCATCTGCTGGCGCTGGGTGCCTGCCTCGAACTCGGCGCCGGCTTCATCGCGGCGACGATCGTCGCGACGGTGGCGGCGATGACGTTCAACTTCTTCCTCAACAACCTGCTGACCTATCGCGACCGGCGGCTGCGGGGCGCGCGGGCGCTGGTGGACGGCTGGGTGTCGTTCTGCGCGGTGTGCTCGGTCGGGGCGGTCGCCAATGTCGGCGTCGCGGCGTTCCTGTACGACGTGCGCGGCGGGGCATGGGCGCTCCCCGCGCTCGCCGGCATTGCGGTCGGCGCGGTGTGGAATTTCGCGCTGTCGTCGCGGTTTACGTGGGGGCGGTACGGGCGGAAGCGGGCGGCTTAGCTTCACGCGGAGGCGCGGACGGCGCGGAGCGGTTGCGATCGGGAGACGTCACCTTTCTGCCCATAGCGGTCAAGAGACGCTGTCGCGGCAGTCGCAACCCCTCTGCGTCCTCTGCGCCTCTGCGCGAAAATCCTGCTCTTCTCCGCGTCTTCGCGCCTTCGCGTGAACCCGAATCCTTCTACCGCCAGCTATCGAACCACATCCACCGATTGAACGCCTGCGGCCCGTCCAGCGGCGCGGCGGAGATGATCGGGTAGAAATATACGAACAGCAGCAGCGCGACCAACGCGAACCCCTCGTCCGCCCGCGCCAGCCGCCCGCGGCCCCATGCGTGGAACGCCCCGGCCAGCGCCATGCACAGCCACAGGCTCGACAGATGATAGTAATAATAGAATCCCAGCGACTTGGGGATCACCGCCCACACCGCCAGCGATCCGATCCACAGCAACGCGATGCCGGTCAGTGCCGGCACCCGTCGCCGCAGCCCCGCCCACAGGCACGCCCATACCGCGACCAGCCCGCCCCACATGATCGCCGGATTGCCCAGCAGCAGCACCCCGCGCTGCACACCATGGTCGGGTTCGTAGAAATACCAGATCGGCCGCACCAGCAGCGGCCAGCTCCACCAGCTCGACTGATAGGGGTGGGCTGCAAGGATCTGCGTCTGCCGCTCGTACATCTCGCGCTGGAACGGGACCAGCCGCGCCAGCGTCAGCGGGTCCTGCGCATAGAAGAAGGCGGGGGCGAAGGTCGCGAAATAGGTCGCGATGCTGACGCACCCGAACAGCGCCAGCGCCGGGAACAGCGCCAGCCCCGGCCAGTAGTCGCGTCCGTCGCTCTTGCCCCACACCAGCAGCAGCCCCGCGCCCGCGACATAGGGCACCGCCGCCCATTTCACCCCGACCGCCAGCCCGAACAGCACCGCCGACAGCGTCAGGCGCAGCGCCGGGCGACCGCGCATCGACCACAACAGCGCGGCGATGCCCAATGTGACGAACGCGCCCAGATACACTTCCAGCATCGCGGTGCGCGCCTCGACCAGCAACGTCTGGTTGAGCACCGCCAGCGCCGCGCCGAACGCCGACACATGCGTCCGCCGGAACAGCAATTGCAGGCACGCGAACACCCCCAGCACCGTCGCGGTCCCGGCCAGCGTCCCCATGATCCGCCAGCCCCACGGATTGTCGCCGAACAGCGCGATGCCCGCCGCGATGAACGCCTTCGCCACCAGCGGATGTTCGGTATTGACCGGATAGGCCAGCGCCAGCAGCGTCCGCGCGGCGGGCACGTAATGCACCTCGTCGAACGACAGCTTCCCCGGCCGGCCGAGCCCCCAGGTAAAGAGCAACTGCGCCACGCACGCGATCAGCAGGGCGGTGGTCCACGGGCGATCGCGCAGGCGGGAGAGCATGGGCCGGGGGTGTAGCGGATCATCGCGTCCGTGCAATCCTCCCCGGCAAGGACAGGATTGCGTGCCACCCGCCCATCACTTGCCACAATCCGTCCGTATCGGACCGGGCCATGGCTCTGATCGACACGTTTCTCGCGCGTACCGTCCGCCGCGGTACGCTAACCCTGACCCATGCCGATGGCCGGACCGTCACTTTCGGCACCCCCGACCCCGCCTTTCGCGACGTCGCGATCCGCTTCACCAAGGCCGGCGTCGCGGGTCGCATCGTCCGCCATCCGGCGCTGGGCGCGGCGGAGGCGTTCATGGACGGCGAGCTCGTGATCGACCGGGGCGACATCCGCGACCTCGTCGAGCTGCTGACCGGCAATACGCCATGGGGGCGGGGCAGTTCGCTCCGGCCTTCGCTGCCGATCCGCCTGTTCGACGCGATCCGCCACCGCATCGACCGCGTCAACATGGCCCGCCGGTCGAAGCGCAACGTCGCGCATCACTACGACCTGTCCGACCGGCTCTACGCGCTCTTCCTCGACACCGACCTGCAATATAGCTGCGCCTATTTCACCGATCCCGCGGGCGCCCTCGAACAGGCTCAGGCGGACAAGAAGGCGCATATCGCCGCCAAGCTCGCGCTGAAGCCCGGCATGCGGGTGCTCGACATCGGCTGCGGCTGGGGCGGCATGGCGCTGTACCTGCACGAAAAGACCGGTGCCGAGGTGCTGGGCGTCACCCTGTCCGAGGAACAGATCAAGGTCGCCCGCCGCCGCGCGGAGGAAGCCGGCGTGTCCGACAAGGTGAAGTTCGAACTGATCGACTATCGCCACGTCACCGGCCGGTTCGACCGGATCGTGTCGGTCGGCATGTTCGAACATGTCGGGCCGGCGCATTACGGCGCGTTCTTCCGCAAATGCCGGGAATTGTTGAGCGACGACGGTGTGATGCTGCTGCACACCATCGGCCGGATGGGCGTGCCCGGCGTCACCGACACCTTCACGACGAAATACATCTTCCCCGGCGGCTACAACCCGGCGCTGTCGGAGATCGTGCGCGGCTATGAAGGCACCAAGCTGATCGCGACCGATATCGAGGTGCTGCGCGTCCATTACGCGCTGACCATCGACCGGTGGTATGAGCGGACGGTGGCGGCGAAGGACCAGATCGTCGCGCTGTACGACGAACCCTTCTACCGCATGTGGACCTTCTACCTCGCGGGCGCCGCCGCGGCGTTCCGCCATGGCGGCATGGTCAACTACCAAGTCCAGCTCAGCCGCAACCGCCTGACCCTGCCGCTGACCCGCGATTACATGGTGGAGGAGGAACGCCGGCTGCGGGGGTGACCGGCGATCGGCGCCCCCAGCCGCCCCGCCATACCGCCGCCTTCGCGGGGGGTATGGCGGGCGACGTCCGGACCGGATGCTACTCGATCGTCACCCCGACGACCTTCCAGTCGCCGCCTTCCTGATCCAGCGTCACCGTCTCCACCTTCTCGCCGCCGGTCGCGAAGCGGGTGCGGAACTTTAGCATTTCGACGCCGGCGGGCGGGACGGGGATGTTCTCCTGCCCCAGCAAGGTGCGCGACACGACCGCGCCCAGCGGCGGACGCACGCGCTGCGACACCTCGGTCCAGACCTGTTCGCTGTTCAGCTTGCGGAACGCCGTGCCGAACCGGGCATAGCTGTCGGTCCAGCGCCCGGCATCGACCAGTTCCAGAAACCGGCGCGCCGCTTCCGCAGCGGGGGTAGCCGGGGCGGTCGTCGGCGGGGGCGGGGCCTGTACCGTAGCGGGCAGCAGGGTCAGCGCGAGCAGGCCGAGGGCGAAGGTCATGAGCATCACTCCGATCAGAACGGGCAAACGGCGACGTGCCGGTGCCGCGCCGGTCACCGGCGCCCGTTCCTGATCGTTCGCCGCGCGGCCCGCGTCGTCCCCGAACCTTGTGTCCCCCGAATTTTCGGGGGCCTCTGCATCCAGCAGCAGTCGCGCCGCCTCGCGACTGCTCGACACCGCCAGCTTGCGCCGCGCATCGCGCAACCGTTCGTTGATCGTGTGTACCGACAGCCCCAGCGTCACCGCCACCGACTTCGCATCATGCCCGCGCACGATCAGCCGCAGCGTCTGCTTTTCCTTTTCGGTCAGGGCGTCGAGGGCCGCTTTGCTCGGCAGGGTCATGGCTTCGGGCCTATGGCCGGGCGGGGAGTGCGGCCACCCCTAAAAATTTGTGACGGGAAAGGCCGTGTCCAGAAAGCCCACGGTCGCCTCCCCCCTTCAATCCTCGCCGAACCGATCCTCGACCAGCTGGCACAGCTGCCCCACCACCGCTTCCGCGCCATCGCCCGACGCGCTGATCGTGATATGGTCGCCCTTCGCGGCGCCCAGCATCATCAGTCCCATGATCGACGTGCCGGTGACGCGCGATCCGTCCTTTTCGACGTTCACCTCGATCGGCTGCCCGGCGGCCATCGTCACGAACTTGGCCGAGGCGCGCGCATGCAGCCCGCGGCGGTTGGTGATCTGGACGGTGCGCGTGACGGTCATGCCGCCGCCTCGCCCAGCACTTCGGACGCGACCGAGATATATTTGCGCCCCGCCTCGCGCGCGGCGGCCACCGCCTCGGCGACCTTCATCGCCTTGCGCGCGCCGCCCAGCCGGATCAGCATCGGCAGGTTGATGCCCGCGATGACCTCCACCCGGCCGGTCTCCATCAGCGAGATGGCGAGGTTGCTGGGCGTGCCGCCGAACAGGTCGGTCAGCACGATCACGCCCTGTCCGGTATCGACCGCGGCGATCGCCTTGGCGATGTCGGCGCGGCGTTCCTCCATATCGTCCTCGGGGCCGATGCACACCGTCTCGATCCGCTCCTGCGGACCCACGACATGCTCCATCGCCACGACGAACTCCTCGGCAAGACGGCCGTGCGTCACCAATACCAAGCCGATCATGTTCGTCGTCGTTCCCACATCCGTCATGGCGCCTGCCGTGCGCCTTCGAGCGAATCCTGCGGCGCGGAGCCGAGGTCGCGATGGTGTATCGTGGGCGAAAATCCGTTCCCGCGCAACCATGCCCCCATCCGCTCCGCGACATGGACCGAGCGGTGGCGCCCGCCGGTACAGCCGAACGCGATGGTGACATAGGATTTGCCCTCCGCCTGATAGCGGGGCAGCAGCGTCAGCAGCATCGTCTCGAACGATGCGATCGCCGCGTCGTAGGCGGGATCCGCCCGGACATAGGCGGCGACGTCGGCGTCGAGGCCGGTGCCCGGGCGCAGCACCGGGTCCCAGTGCGGATTGCGCAGGAACCGCATGTCGAGCACGATATCGGCGTTGCGCGGCACGCCGCGCGCGAACCCGAACGACAGCACCGACAGCACCGGCTCGCTGCTGCCCGGTTCGGCGAAGGTGTCGCGCGTCCATTGCGCCAGGTCGGCGCGCGAGAAATTGGTGGTGTCTAGCAGCCGGTTGGCGAAGGCGCGCAGCGGCTCCAGCACCTCGCGCTCGCTCTCGATCCCGTCGGCGGCGGTCCGGTCGAGCGCCAGCGGATGGCGCCGCCGCGTCTCGTTGTAGCGGCGCTCCAGCTCGGCCTGGCTGCTGTCGAGGAACAGCACGCTGACCCCGAAATCGGGCCGGGCGCGGATCGCCGCGACGATCTGTTCGGCGTCGAAGTCGCGGGTGCGCGTGCCGATGCCCACCGCGAGCGGCCGTTCGGCATCGGCGGGGGTCGCGGCGATCAACTGGCCGAGCAGGCGCAGCGGCAGGTTGTCGACGATGTCCCAGCCGCTGTCCTCCAGCGTCTTGAGCACCGTCGACTTGCCCGCGCCGGACATGCCGGTGACGAGCAGGATATGGGCGTGCTGCATTATCGTGCGATCCCGTCGAGCATGAGGCGGATTCGCGCCGGCGCCGATGCCTCGAGCAGCGACAGCGTATAGGCGGGCAGGGCGATGCCCGCGATCGAGTGCGTGGCCGGCTCGGGCATCCGCCCGGGTGTTCCCGCCTCGACCCACAGCGCCACGGGAACGTCGCGGCTGAACGGACGCTCGACGATGCCGATCCCGCGCACCTCGATCCGCCCGGCGATGTTGTCGGGCGGCGTCGCGTGGAGCGTGCCGTCACGGGCCGCGACGATCGTATAGTCGTCGCTGACCAGCATCGCCCCGTCGTCGATCAGCCGCAGCGTCAGGTCCGACTTGCCCGATCCGGACGGCCCGGCGATCAGCACGCCGCGCCCGTCGATCGCGACGCAGCACGCATGGATCGCGCTCACGCGCCGGCCACCGGCAGCTGCACGACGAAGCGCGCGCCTTCGCGGTGGTCCCTGCGTGATTCGGCGGCGATCATACCGCCATGCCCTTCGACGATGGTCCGGGCGATGGCAAGGCCAAGGCCCGAATGCCGTCCGAACGCCTCGTCGCCCGGCCGCACCGAATGGAAGCGACGGAACACCGCCTCGCGCTGTTCGGGGGGCACGCCGGGGCCGTCGTCGACCACCTCGACCTCGACCAGGTCGCCGTCGTTGGTCCCGGCGATCCGCACCGTGCCGCCGGGTGGCGAGAACGAGACGGCGTTGTCGATCAGGTTGGCGAACACCCGTTCCAGCCGCGCCCCCTCGCCATGGACCACCAGCACCTCGTCATGGTCGAACGTCAGCGTGACGTCCCGGGCGATCCCGCGATCGGTGCGATAGTCGACCAGCGCGGCGATCAGCGCGCCCAGGTCGACGGCCTCGAACTTCGCCCGCGCCAGCTGCGCATCGAGCCGCGACGCGTCGGAAATGTCGGTGATAAGCCGGTCGAGCCGGTGGACATCGTCCTGCACGATCGCCAGCAACTGCGCGCGCAGGTCCGGGTCCTGCACCGCGCCGAGGCCGTCGACCGCCGATCGCAGCGACGCCAGCGGGTTCTTCAGTTCGTGCGTGACGTCGGCGGCGAATGCCTCGGTCGCGTCGATCCGGCTGCGCAGCGCGCCGGTCATGTCCGACAGCGCGCGCGCCAGCATCCCGATCTCGTCGCGGCGGCTGGGCAGGCGCGGCACCACGACTTCGCGGTCGCGGCCCAGCCGCACCCGGATCGCGGCGCGCGCCAGCATCCGCATCGGCCGCACGATGGTGCGCGCAAGGAACAGCGACAGCAGCACCGACAGCAGCACCGCGACGCCGAGGACGAGGCTGAGGCGCGCGCGCTCGGTCCGCACCGTCTGCGTGATGTCGCGGGCGTTGACCGTCGCCATCAGCACCCGGTCCTCGGGCAGCGGCGCGGCGGCGGTGACCACCGGCGTCCGGTCGGGCGCGCGCCACACGCTGGCCGCGGTGCCGCCGGTGGTGCGCACCGTCACCACGTCGGGCCAGCGCAGGCCGCGCCCCGGCGCGCGTTCGCGGTACAGCGGGTCGCGTTCGTTGCCGACCACCGTGTCGATCCCGGCGTCCAGCGCGCGGGCGGCATCCTGTTGCCATCCGTCCTTGTCGGGATCGACCAGCTGGAAATTGCGTACCCCCAGCGCCCGGCTGTCGGCGACCAGCCGCCCGCGCCGGTCGTAGATGCGCAACCGCAGCCCCGACTTGCGCGCGAAATTGACCATTTCGTCGGTGCGGTCGTCGGGCGGCATCAGCGACAGCGCCTCGGCGATCAGCCGCACCTCGCGCTCCGCCTGCGCCACCCGCCCGTCGACGATCCGCGCGCGATAGCTGTCGAGATAGAAGAACCCGCCCGCCAGCAGCGCCAGCGCGAAGATGTTCACGAACAGGATGCGCGGCGTCAGCGACACGCGGCCGGACCAGCGCAGCGACAGCGCGCCTTCGTCCGCGGGCGGCGCGTCGTCGGGGAGTTCAGGGGCAGGCATCAGCGCTGGGCCCTTCCGGCGCGCAACATCCGTTCGTCCTGAGTAGCCATTGAGCTTGTCGAAAGGGCGTATCGAAGGACTGTCCGGCGGCAAGTGCTTCGATACGGGTCTTCGACAAGCTCAGCCCCTACTCAGCACGAACGGTTGGATTCTGGAAACATAGACCTATTCGTCCGCGAACCGATACCCTGCGCCATACAGCGTCTCGATCGCGTCGAATTCGCGGTCGACCTGCCGGAATTTCCGCCGCAACCGCTTGATATGGCTGTCGATCGTCCGGTCGTCGACATAGATGTCGTCCTGATAGGCGGCGTCCATCAACTGGTTGCGCGTCTTGACGATGCCCGGGCGGCTGGCCAGCGTCTCGAGGATCAGGAACTCGGTGACGGTCAGCACGACGTTCTCGCCGTTCCACGTCACCTTGTGCCGCGCCGGGTCCATCGCCAGCCGCCCGCGCTCCAGCACCGCCTGGGCCGCGGCTTCGCTGCCACCGGGCTCGCCCGCCTGCGCCGGTTCGGCCCGGCGCAGGATGGCGCGGATGCGCGCGATCAGCAGCCGTTGCGAGAACGGCTTGGCGATATAGTCGTCGGCGCCCATCGCCAGCCCCAGCGCCTCGTCCAGCTCGTCGTCCTTGCTGGTCAGGAAGATCACCGGCAACCGGCTCCGCTCGCGCAGGCGGCGCAGCAGTTCGAGCCCGTCCATGCGCGGCATCTTGATGTCGAGCACGGCCAGGTCGGGCGGGTTCTCGGCAAAGGCCTTCAACGCGACCTCGCCGTCCGAATAGACCCGCGTCACGAACCCCTCGGTCTGCAACGCGATCGAGACGGAGGTCAGGATGTTGCGGTCGTCGTCGACCAGCGCGATCGTGGCGGTCATGGGCGGAAATCCGTGTGCATCACGTCCGACGGTTACGGGAAAGGGGCGTCCCGCTCAATGCCCTGCGCCCGGGCGTGGGGGACATTCATTCTTTGGGCTGAACCTCCGCCCGACGGTCATTCCGGATCAGGACCGGGGCGACGGGAAGGGTAACGAGCGCATCCCTCGTCTCATATATATCATATAATTCGTTCGCTAACCCATTGGGCGCGCCCGCAAAACGTGCCGATGATATTGTTGTTTAACGTGTTTGACGGACTGCCTCGTCGCGCTTACAGCAACGGGAAATCGCGGGACGGGACTACCGTTCGCGAGTCGAGACCCGAGGGAGAACACAGCATGGCGATCGTGACGCCCGAACATGGCCTGTCGGCAATGGGGATCGAAACCCATGCCGACGTCCACTGGAACCTGCGCACGCCGCAGCTGGTCGAGGCGGCGGTCGCGCGCGGCGAGGGGCGTCTGGCGAAGGACGGCCCGCTGGTCGTCACCACCGGTCGCCACACCGGCCGCAGCCCGCAGGACAAGTTCATGGTCCGCGATGCCGTGACCGAGGATACGGTGTGGTGGGGGAAGACCAACCGGGCGATGACCCCGGAGCATTTCGCGACGCTCAAGGCGGATTTCCTCGCCGAGCTGGTCAACGAACCGACGCTGTTCGTGCAGGACTTGTTCGGCGGGTCGCAGCCCGAACACCGGGTGAAGGTGCGCGTCATCAACACGCTGGCATGGCACAACCTGTTCATCCGCACGATGCTGGTCCGGCCGGGGGATGGCGATCTGGCGGGCTTCGTTCCCGACTTCACGATCATCGACCTGCCCAATTTCCACGCCGATCCGACACGCCACGGCTGCCGCAGCGAAACCGTGATCGCCGTCAGCCTGACCGAGAAGCTGATCCTGATCGGCGGCACGCAATATGCCGGCGAGATGAAGAAGTCAGTGTTCGGACTGCTGAACTTCCTGCTGCCCGAAACCGGCACGATGCCGATGCACTGTTCGGCCAATATCGGGCCGAACGGCGATACCGCCGTGTTCTTCGGGCTGTCGGGCACCGGCAAGACGACGCTGTCGGCCGATGCCAGCCGCACGCTGATCGGCGACGACGAACATGGCTGGTCCGACACCGCGGTCTTCAATTTCGAAGGCGGCTGCTATGCCAAGATGATCCGCCTGTCGGCCGAGGCCGAACCGGAAATCTTCGCGACGACCAGGCGCTTCGGCACCGTTCTCGAAAACGTGGTGATGGACGCCGACACCCGTGCGCTCGATCTCGACGATCCGAGCATCGCCGAGAATTCGCGCGCCGCCTATCCGATCGAGTTCATTCCCAATGCGTCGGCCGACAATATGGGGCCGACCCCCAGCAACGTGGTGATGCTGACCGCCGACGCGTTCGGCATCCTGCCGCCGATCGCGCGGCTGACCCCCGATCAGGCGATGTATCATTTCCTGTCGGGCTACACGTCGAAGGTCGCGGGGACCGAGATCGGCGTGACCGAGCCCGAGCCGGTCTTCTCGACCTGTTTCGGCGCGCCGTTCATGCCGCGCCACCCCTCGGTCTACGGCAACCTGCTGAAAGAGCGGATCGCGAAGGGTAATGTCGATTGCTGGCTGGTCAACACCGGCTGGACCGGCGGCCAGTATGGCGAGGGGCGCCGCATGCCGATCAAGGCGACGCGCGCGCTGCTCGCCGCCGCGTTGGACGGGTCGCTGTCCGACGGAGAATTCCGCACCGATCCCAATTTCGGGTTCGAGGTGCCGGTGTCGGTGCCGGGCGTCGATGCCGCGATCCTCGACCCGCGCAGCACCTGGGCCGACGGTGCCGCCTATGACCGCACCGCCGCAAAGCTGGTCGACCTGTTCAACGCCAATTTCGCGCAGTTCGCCGATGCGGTCGACGCCGGCGTCCGCGCCGCCGCGCCTAGGACGCGCGAACTGGCTTGAGGGTAGGAGAGGAGCGCCCCCGCCACGCAAGCGGGGGCGCCGTTTCCGCCGGAGCCTTCTCCGCCGCTCCGGCGTTTCCGCGTCATGCCCCGCGATCCTGCCCATCCGCCCGCCGTGCAGCAAGCCGCGCTGACGCTGCGCGCCGGTCGCAGGCTGCGCGTGAAGGCAGAAGTCGGCGTTACGCCCGCCGGCCTGCTCTCGATCGGCGCGCTGGTATCGGCGATCCTGTTGTCGAGCGCCGCGATCGCCGTCGCCGCCCGCACGCCGCGGGACCGCAGGGGCCGCGATGTTCCTTGATTCCGGCGCGTGGCCGCCGCCCCCCGACGGCTACGAACCGCCGCGCCCGCCCGCGCGCCTGACCCGGCCGCAGGAACGCGTGATGCTCGGCAGCATCGGCCTGTTCCTGCTGGTGATGTTCATCGGCCCGCTCGCCGGATCGTCGGTGATCGCCGCGCTGGCCGCGCTGTTTTCGTGAACGTCGGCAGGAAGAAGAAACAGGGGTTCACGCGGAGGCGCGGAGACGCGGAGGAGTTTCGTCCGGCGCTGACGGTCCGCGAACGGGAGACGGCTTCCTCGGTTGCAGCGAGCGACAAGGCCGCTGGCGCGGCAGGAGGGTGAGCGCGGACGCAACTCCTCCGCGCCTCCGCGCCTCCGCGTGAACCAAATCTTCCTCTACCGAACGAACGTCCACCGATCCCCGTCCGCCCCGACGAACCGATAGCCGTCGCTGTCGAACCCCCGCATCGCGTCCACTTCGGTCACGCGGTGTTCGCACATCCACCGCGCCATCATGCCGCGCGCCCGCTTCGCATGGAAGCCGACGAAGCGCGGCCCTTCCGGCCCGTCCTCGCGGAAATCTACCTCGATCACCCGCACGCCGTCCGGCAGCCTGCCTGCCACCGCGTGCCAGTATTCCTGGCTGGCAAGGTTCAGCACCACGTCCGACCCGCTCGCCGCCACGTCCGCCGCCAACAGTGCGGCGATCCGCCCGTTCCAGAAGGCGTAGAGGTCCTTCGCCCGCCCCGGTGCCCAGCGCGTGCCCATCTCCAGCCGGTAGGGCCGGATCGCATCCAGCGGCCTGAGCAGCCCGTACAGCCCGGACAGGATGCGGACATGCGCCTGCGCAAAGTCGAACGCGGGAGCCTCCAGCGACTTCACCTCGAACCCGGCATAGACGTCGCCCGCGAACGCCCACAGCGCCGGCCGCTCGGGCGCGTCGGCGAAATCGCGATACCGCTGCGCATTAAGCTGCGCCAGCTTGGGCGAGATCCGCATCAGGCTGCCGAGCTTCGCCGCCCCCAGCCGCGCGGCCCCGCGCGCGATTTGCCCGGTCTCGTCGGGAAACCGGGGTGTGCTGGCGCGCAGGTCGGGCAGGGCGCTGTCATAGTCGAGCGTCTTGGCGGGGGACAGGATCGCGATCATCGCGCCCGCCTATCGCCCCGCGCGGAACCCGTCAAAGGGAGGGAGCCGATGCGTTCAACGCGCGTTCACCCGCCGTCGGGCAACGCAACGTTACGCGCGTGCGCTTGTGTGGCCGCGACGTTCGACCTAGATGGGCCGCGCCTGCCGGGCGCTCAGTCCAGCACCAGTTTTCGGGAGAGATCACGGCATGACGTTCGTTTCCAAGGCTGCCCTCGCCGCCATGCTCGGCCTGGGTGCAACCCTGGTCGTCACCCCGCCGGCCGATGCCCAGCGCAAGAAGAAGGAGGAGGCGGCCCCCGCCGCCCCGCAGATTCAGGTCGGCGAGGCGTTCCGCACCGCCGCGCTCGCCGCCGACGCCGCGATCAAGGCGAAGGACTTCGCCACCGCCGATCAGCAGATCGCCGCGATGCAGGCTGCGGCCACCGCCGGCAATCAGGATGAAGCCTATTTCCTCGCCCAGCTGAAGGTCTCGGCCGCGCAGGCGAAGAACGACCGTCCGGCGCTCGCCGCCGCGATCGACGAGCTGCTCGCCAGCCCCAAGCTGAAGCCCGAGGAGCGCGGCGGCCTGTACTATAACCGCGGCGTCCTCGCGCTCGACACCAAGCAGACCGACGTCGCGGTGCAGAATTTCGAACGTGCCAAGCAGGCGGGCTATGCCGAGCCGGACCTCGAACTGCGCCTCGCCAGCATCGCGATCCAGAAGGGTCAGGTCGATCAGGGCCTCGCCAGCCTCGACAAGGTCATGGCCGCGCGCAAGGCATCGGGCCAGCCGGTTCCGGCCAACTGGTACGACGTCGCCATCTCGCAGCTCTACCGGTCGAACCGTCCGGTCGAGGCGGGTCAGTGGGCGCGCCGCAAGCTGGCCGAATATCCGACGCAGGCGAACTGGCGCACCGTGCTGGCGCTGTTCCGCGACCGCGCCGACAACAAGGGCGCGACGCTGGGCAACCAGGCCCGCGTCGACGTGCTGCGCCTGATGCGCGACACCAAGTCGCTCGCTGACCAGAACGACTATCGCGACTATGTCCAGACGACGCAGGACATCGGCCTGCCCTATGAGACGGTCGCGGTGATCGACGAAGGCCGCGCCGCCGGCAAGATTCCGGCCTCGGCCAGCGTCTTCAACCAGCTGAAGACCACCGCCCAGACCCAGATCAAGAACGACGGTTCGGTCGCCGCGCTCGAAACGCGCGCCAAGGCCGGCGCAAACGGCCGTGCCGCGCTGGCCGCGGGCAACGTCTATCTGGCGACCGGCAACAATGCCAAGGCGGTCGAGCTGTTCAACCTCGCGCTGCAGAAGGGCGGCATCGACGCCGACGAAGCCAACACCCGCATCGGCATCGCCCATGCCCGTGCCGGCCAGTCGGCCGAAGCCAAGGCGGCCTTCGCCAAGGTCACCACCGGCCCGCGCGCAGAGATCGCCAGCTTCTGGACCTTCTACGTCGACAACCCCCGCGTCACCGCCTCGACCCCGGCGGTCGGCAACAACTGATCGCGGTCGGTGTGAAATGAAGCGGCCCGGACAGGCGACTGTCCGGGCCGTTCTGGTTTAGAGTTTGATCCATCCCTGTTGAAACGGGCGTCATCCCAGCGAAGGCTGGGATCTCCCGGTGGTAGCGCGCAGCAGGCGCCGATGGAGACCACAGCCTTCGCTGGGATGACGTTTCCAAACGGATGCGTCAAACGCCAGAGCGACTGAATATACCCAGATCCGTTCGGTTCGAGTAGCGATCGAGCGAAGTCGAGATGAAGCAGGTGAACATGTCCCCGGCATGTTCAGGATTGTCCGGGGGACAATCCGGCCTGCTTCATCGTATCGAGAACGGGGTTCCGCTGGGCAGGCGTTCTCGACGGACGCTTCTCGACAAGCTCGAAGCTGCTCGAACCGAACGGGGAGGAGATAGGGGACGGGAATGGTAGGAACTTTACCGTTCGTCCTGAGTAGCCGCTGAGCTTGTCGAAGCGGCGTATCGAAGGACCGTGGCGCCAAGTGCTTCGATACGGGTCTTCGACTACGCTCAGCCCCTACTCAGCACGAACGGTTTGGCTCAGTAGAACTCCGCTTCTAATCCCGTTCGGTTCGAGCAGCTTCGAGCCTGTCGAGAAGCGCCCGTCGAGAACCCGCCGTTCGGGCCCCCGCTCTCGACCACCCCGACCCGAACGGCACTCCGGAAAGCAAACCTCACTCGCCCGTAACCACCGGTATCCCCGGCAGCGCCTTCGACGTCCGTACCGTCGGCGACGTCTTGACGCTCGCGACGTTCGGCGCGGTGATAAGCTGCGTCGTCAGCATCGACTGGAACGTCTCCAGGTCCGCCGCGACGATCTTCAGGATGAAATCGATCTCGCCGTTCAGCATATGACATTCGCGCACTTCGGGGATCGTCGCGACATGCGCCTCGAACGCCGCCAGGTCGCTGCCCGCCTGGCTCTTCAGGCTGACCAGCGCGAACACCGTGATGGTGAAGCCCAGCAGCCGCGGGTCCAGCGTCGCATGATAGCCGCGGATCGCCCCCGCTTCCTCCAGCGCGCGCACCCGGCGCAGGCACGGCGGCGCGGTCAGCCCGACGCGTTCGGCCAGTTCGACGTTCGTCATTCGCCCGTCCTCCTGCAACAGCGCAAGGATTTGCCGGTCGATACGATCGAAAGCCATGGGTCGGGGTCCGTGATTGGGTACGAATGAAACCGTTGCCTACAGCATTATAAAATTACGCGGAAGCGCAATTGTCCCACATTGCGACGTGCCGAAAATGGGCAGTTCCGTATTGCGGTGCGGCACGTTAAGGATCGGGCGGACCACGGATGTGCGTGGCGACCAGGCGGGTGAGCAGTGCGCTTCGACGATACCCTCGAAACGGTTCTCGCCTCCGATTTGACGGGGGAGGGGGCACGCGCGTCGGCGTGGCGCCAGCTGGTCGACCTGATCGGTCGCGGCCGTGCGCTCCCCGATCCGCGCGCCATCGCCCTGCTCCACGACCTGCGCGACGGTGTGCCGCGCACCGTGCGCGTCGCCAGCGCCCGCGACCTCGAATATGCCCGCCCGCCCGCCGTGCTGGTCGACCTGATCGCGACCGACGTGATCGAGGCGGCGTTGCCCGTCCTGCGCAGCGCCACGCTGTCGGCCGGCGAATGGCTGGCGCTGCTCCCGCGCCTCACCCCCGCCGCGCGCGGCGTCGTGCGCAACCGGCGCGACATCGACCCCGCCGTCCAGCGCGCGCTCGACAGCTTCGGCAGCACCGACCTCGTGCTCGGCGACGATCGCGAGAGCGTGGACGCCGCGCCCGCCGACAACGCCGGCCCGGTCGAGACCCCGGCCTTCGCCGGGGTGACGCAAGTGGATGGTGGGTCGGGCGACGTTGAAGAGACGGCCGAGCCCGCGTCCACGTTCATCGATCCCGACACGACGCTCGCAACGACCGAACCCGACCAGGACCGTCACCCCAGCGAAGGCTGGGGTCTCTCGCAGCAGGCGAACGACGCCAGCCCCACAGAGACCCCAGCCTTCGCCGGGGTGACGCCTGTTGCCGATACCCCTTTGGCGGACGCTCCCGCGGCGAACGACGAACCCGAACCCGCCGACCCCGCCGGCCCGTTCAGCATCACCGATGTCATGGCCCGGATCGAGGCGTTCGAACGGACGCAGGACGTTGCCCCGCCGCCCCCGCTCGCGCGCCATGACAGCTTCCGCTTCGAAACCGACGCGACCGGCATCCTGCGCTGGGTCGACGGGGTCAGCCGCGCGCCGCTGATCGGGCTGTCGCTCGATTTCGGTGCCGCGCCCGGCCATGCCCGGTTCGACGGGATCGCCGCCGGTGCGCTGCGCCAGCGCAGCCCGTTCCGCGACGCGCGACTGGTCATCGGCGGCGACAGCGATGCGGCCGGCGAATGGTGCGTGTCGGGCGTCCCCGCCTTCGACCACGCCACCGGCCGCTTCACCGGCTATCGCGGCACCGGCCGCCGCCCGCGCCGTGACGAACGCGCCGAGCCTGCGCCCCATCGCGACGCCGGCGTCGCCCAGCTGCGCCAGCTGGTCCACGAACTGCGCACGCCCGCCGGTGCCATCGCCGGTTTCGCCGAGATGATCGAGGCGCAGCTGCTCGGCCCCGTGCCGCCGGTCTATCGCGACCGCGCCGGCGCGATCCTCGACCATTCGCGCGAACTGGTGGCGGTGATCGACGATCTCGACCTCGCCGCGCGGATCGACGGCGACGCGCTCGACCTGCGCGCCGACAGCGTGGCGTTGCGCCCGGTGTTCGACGTCATCGCCGGCGACCTCGCCTCGCTCTGCGCGCTGCGCGGCACGTTGCTGGAGATCGAGCCGACCGACCTGTCGGTCACCGGCGATCGCCGCGCGGTCGAACGGCTGCTCGCCCGCCTGCTCGCGACGCTGGTGTCGGCGGGCGAGGCCGAGGAGTCGATCTATGTCCGCATGGGGCTGGAGGGCGACGGCCATGTCGCGATCGTGCTCGACCGGCCGCAGGCGCTCGACGCATGGCCCGGCGACAGCGTGTTCGACGTCGACGACGACGAACAGGACCAGTCGCTGCTCGGCACCGGCTTCGCGCTGCGCCTCGCACGCAACCTCGCCAGCGAACTGGGCGGCACGCTCGTCTTCGGTTCCGCCACGCTGACGCTGCGCCTGCCCGCGGCGGAGGCCGAAGTCGGGCAGGCGCTCAGCCGGTGAGTCCGTTCCGGCCCGCCGACGGCCGGCCGGTCGTCTGGCGCGACGGCTTCGGCACCCGCTTCACCGTGTTCGTCGATACCGAGGAGGAGTTCGACTGGCGCGCGCCCTTCCGCCATGACGGCTGGAGCGTCGACACCGTCGCCGCGCTGCCCGCCGCGCACGCCCGCATGGCGGCGATGGGGGTGGAGAGCTGCTATCTGGTCGACTATCCGGTCGCGACCGATCCCGCCGCGATCGACGCGTTGCGCCACGTCGCCGCGCACGGCCGCGCCACCATCGGCGCGCAGCTCCACCCATGGGTCAACCCGCCGTTCGACGAGGCGCTGTCGCCGCGCAGCAGCTTTGCCGGCAACCTGCCGCCCGCGCTCGAAGCCGCCAAGCTCGACCGCCTGACCGCCGCGCTGACCGCGATCACCGGCACCGCGCCCGTCGTCTATCGTGCCGGCCGCTACGGCCTCGGCCCCAACACGCTGCGGCTGCTGGCGGCGCGCGGCTACGCCCTCGATAGCTCGATGCGCGCGCGCTACGATTACGGCGCGCAGGGCGGACCGGACTATCGCGCGATCGGCAACCACGCCTTCCGCACCGGCCCCGACGGGGCGATCCTCGAACTGCCGCTGACCACCGTCTTCACCGGCCGCCTGCGCCGCGGCGGTCAGCCGCTCTATCGCGCCGCCGGCCGGATTCCGCGCGGACGGGGCCTGCTCGCCCGCCTCGGGCTCCTCCACCGCGTCGCGCTGACGCCCGAGGACATGCCGCTGGCCGACGCACTGGAGGCGGTGCGCGTCGCGGTGGGGGAGGGGGTGCGCGTCCTCAACTTCGCCTATCACTCGCCCAGCCTCGTGCCCGGCCACACCCCCTATGTCCGCGACGCCGCCGATCTCGCCGCCTTCTGGCAGTGGTGGGATGCGGTGTTGGCGCTGCTCGACCGGCTGGGCGTCCGCCCGGCGTCGAGCGACGAACTCCTCGCCGCCGCCTGATCCTTTCGCGGTCCCTGCGCGTTGGGCGGAAAAGGGGACCCAACATGCTGACGACGCAGGATGAAATGTGGATGCGCCGCGCGATCGCCATCGCCCGGACCAAGGGCGACGACCCGTCCTGCTCGCCGCTGGGATCGATCATCGTCCGCGATGGCCGCGTGCTTTCCGCCGAACCGAACCAGACCGAGATACTGCCCGACGCCACCGCCCATGCCGAGATGATGGCAATCCGCCGCGCCTGCGAGCGCGAGCGCGACATGGAACTGCGCGGCGCCACGCTCTATTCCACGCTGCAACCCTGCGGCATGTGTACCATGGCCTCGATCTGGTCGAAGGTCGCCCGCGTCGTCTACGGCGCCGGCCGCGCCGACGTCCATGCGATGTATTTCGAGGACCGCCATATCGATACGCTGGGCTTCATCGCCGATGCCTGGCGCGATGACATCGTGATCGAGGGCGGCTGCCTGCGCGCCGAATGCGCCGCGCTGTATTACGGCCCGGACGACGACGTGCCGCAGGACGAGCAGGGGAATATCTGATCCACACCGTCACCCCGGGCTTGAGCCGGGGTCCCGCTTCTTCTTCTACTCAGCAGCGAGGCAGAAGGTCCCCCGGTCAAGTTCGGTTCGGCGCGACGGACGCACCACCATCCGTCATCCCGGCGAAGGCCGGGATCCATTGTGTCGGGTGCTGTCGACAGGAACGCCACGCAAGAAAAAGGGGCCGGAAGCGCGAAGCCTCCGACCCCTTTTCTGTAGCGGACGACGCAGAAGTAAATTCCGCGTCGCCGGTCGGGGCTCAAGCCCCGCCGGCCGGCCTCGGGCCGTGCCCTGGGGCACGGCGTCGGCGCTTACGCGCCTGCAACCTCGGCCGTGTCGACCTTGATCCCCGGGCCCATCGACGAGCTGACCGCAACCTTGCGGACATACTTGCCCTTGGCGCCCGACGGCTTGGCCTTCACCACCGCATCGACCAGTGCGTCGAAATTCTCGCGCAGGTCGGCGGCCGAGAACGACGCCTTGCCGATGCCCGAATGGATGATGCCGGCCTTTTCGACGCGATATTCCACCTGGCCGCCCTTGGCCGCCTCGACCGCGGCCGCGACGTTCATCGTGACCGTGCCCAGCTTCGGGTTCGGCATCAGGCCCTTGGGGCCCAGGATCTTGCCCAGACGACCGACGAGGCCCATCATGTCCGGGGTCGCGATGCAGCGATCGAAATCGATCTTGCCGCCCTGGATCGCGTCCATCAGGTCCTCGGCACCCACCACATCGGCACCCGCCGCGGTGGCTTCCTCGGCCTTCGCGCCGCGGGCGAACACGCCGACGCGCACGGTCTTGCCGGTGCCCTTGGGCAGCGTCACCACGCCGCGGACCATCTGGTCGGCGTGACGCGGATCGACGCCCAGGTTCAGCGCGACTTCGATCGTCTCGTCGAACTTGGCGGTCGCATGGGTGCGGGCAAGCGCGATCGCTTCATCCACACCGTACAGCTTTTCGCGATCGATCGCGGTGGCGAGGGTCTTCGCCTTCTTGGTCAGCTTGGCCACAGTCTTAACCCTCCACCACTTCGAGGCCCATCGCGCGGGCCGAACCTTCGATGATCTTCGTCGCCGCGTCGATGTCGTTGGCGTTCAGATCCTTCATCTTGATCGTGGCGATCTCGCTCAGCTGCGAACGCTTGATCTTGCCCGCGACCGACTTGCCCGGCTCCTTCGAACCCGACTTCAGGTTGATCGCCTGCTTGATGAGGTACGTCGCCGGCGGCGTCTTCGTCTCGAAGCTGAACGAACGGTCGGCATAGACGGTGATGATCGTCGGCAGCGGCGTGCCCTTGGCGATATCGCCCGACGACGTCTGCGCGTTGAACGTCTTGCAGAATTCCATGATGTTCACGCCGCGCTGACCCAGCGCCGGGCCGATCGGCGGCGACGGCTTGGCTTCGCCCGCCGGCACCTGCAGCTTGATATAGCCGGTAATCTTCTTGGCCATGTTCACTCTCTCTCAAGTTTAGCGGTTCGTGCGGCGCGGCCCTTTCGGACCGGCCTCCCGCCATGGTTTCCAAAACTGTCGTTTGGGAAGCGGCGCGCGTAGCGGAAAAGCCGCCCCCTTGCAATGTTGGATTCCGCCTGATCCGGTGGCGGCCATGCCAATGTCCAGCCCACGCCCCTATTCGCGCAAGCAGGCGCTGCAAAACGCCGCGTTCCTCGCCGAACTCGAACGCACCGGCAACGCCCGCGACGCCGCGCGCACCCTGGGCCTCAACCGCTCGATGCTGACCAAGCGCCGCAATGCCGACCCCGACTTCGCCCAGCGGTGGGAGGCGGCGCTGACCCTCGCCGCCGCGCGCCTTGCCAGGCCCGACCAGACCGAGGGCCCGGCGCGCGTCGTCCGCTCGAACGGCCGCCTGCAACTGCGCGTCTCGAAGACCCGCACCATCGACCGCGACGCCGAACAACGCTTCCTCGCGGCGCTCAGCGCCACCGCCAATGTCCGCCTGTCCGCGCAGGCCGCCGGCTTCGCCCATTCCAGCTTCTACGCCCGTGCCCGCCACAACCCCGGCTTCGCCCGCGAGATGCGCGTGGCGCTTGCCATGGGCTCCGAACGGCTGGAGGCAGCGCTGCTCGAAAGCAGCCTGCCCGAGAGCAGCACCCACGACCATTGGCGCCACAACGATCCCCCGCCGATCCCGCCGATGACGGTCGCGCAGGCGATGCAGATGATCGCGTGGAACGACAAGCGCGCGAAAGGGCTGGCCGAACCGGAGCTTGCCCGCAAGCGCGGCGAGAGCAACGCCGACTGGATCGCGCGCAAGGTGCGCGATTATCGCGCCGGGCAGATGCTGGATGAGGAGGAGATGCGGATGCTCGAGTTCGCGCAGCTGGAATGGCGGCGGGGCGGGCGGCGGACGCAGTGGGAGCCGGGCGGTTGGGAGGTGGCGTTGGAGATTGCGTTACGGGGGAAGGGCGGCCGGCTGCGTGACTAGTAGTCCGCACCACGCATTCTCCTTCTGCAATCTCCCGCGCAAGCTGTTCGTAACACACCGCCGTCGCAAGTCGCTCCCATCGGCGCAAGCACAGTTACCTCGCCTTTGAAGGACGTCATCCCCCGGGTTCGCTTCCGGCGATCTCGCGTGCCATCCGTGCATAATATGCCGCCGACCCTCGGTTTCCCGCCGCCTCGAAGCGCTGTGCCGTGGCGTTCGCGCCTGCGGTGCCGGTTCGGAAAACTGCTGCCGTCTCATTCGGACGAAGTCCGTCAGGCTGCACGACCTTCAGCGCGCGGTCGAAACGATAGGCCGTCATCAACTGCGTATCTTCGGCGCGCAACAAGCCCTGTACCGGGCGCCCGTCCGCGACCCGACCAAGGAAGAACTGATAGGGTGCCCGCTCGCCCAGCCGCAGCACGCCCAACCCCTGTGCCAGCCCGTTGGAACAGGCGCCGAGCCAACGCAAAGGCCGCCGGCCAAGGTCGGCGGGGGGCAGGACCTTGCACGCCGCCGAGGTGTCGGCTGCTGCTGTTGCGCCGCTGTCGGCCGTGCAGGCGCAGGCGATCGCTGCTGCTGCTGCCGCCACGAACAGCCGCGACTGGTATAGAACGGGGTGGATCATCGCACGTCCGATCACAGGTTGAAACTATCGAGCAGCGTCGTACTGCATTCGAAATGCATCGCGTCATCGACGCTGAACGTTGCACCCCAATACCATCCAGCGTCGTTGAAGAACGGCGCCAGCGCGTCGAGCCCGCGGTTGGAATGGTGCGAACCGCGCTGCTGCAGATAGCCGGCAATCCTCAGATCGATCGCCGTGCCGAAGGCGTGGTTCGAAAGCTTGGTGCTGGATCCGCGTTGCAGGCGGTTGACCAGCATACCGGCGTTGCTGACCAGTCGATATAGTTCGGGCTGTTGCTGTCGAACCGCCGCGAAAACCTGTCGCAGGCTGGCAACGGCTGGCCGGATCCCATGCACCCGGAACGGCCCGACATTCTCGAGTACCAGCAGCCTCAACAGCTTCGGGTTGGTGACCGGACCATCGTCTTTATAGGATATGGCGCTGGGACGGCCGCCGAAGCGCCTGATCTGGCTGTCTTGGTTCGGCGAGGACAGTCCGCGGTTGACGCTGTTGCGAGCCGGTAGTCTGGTCGCCGCTTTCCAGAACGCCTTGCGCTCGGCAGGCGGTTCTGATGCAGGCGCTGCCGGCGAGGCTTTGGGAATGGCTGGTGCGGTCGGCCTTGCTGGCGTACGCGGTGCCGGCTGGGGTCGCGCCGTGCCCGGCGGGGAAGGGCGGATGGTTCGGCCGGGCGCGGCTGGAGCCGGCGTCGCGGCTGCCTTCGTCAGGTGGCGCCATGTCGGTCCGTTGACGTCTACCCGGCCATCGGGGTGGCGCAGCAACCGCCGTTGCAGCCGTTCGATAGCATGGATGGCTAAGCGTCCGCATCGGCGATCGATCGGTCCGGGGTCGAACCCGGCCTGTTTCACAAGCGTCTGGACGATGCCGACGTCGGCGGGACGATTGCGCCCGCCAAGACCAACCGAGGCGTGTATATGATGCGGTGTCATGCCGTTTCCCCGACGTACTGTTTCGCCGTGCCACTCGAAACAATACCGAAAAGCAGGTCGGGTTCCAATCGCACAACGACGCTCCGTCAACGGATTTGCCCGAATGGCCGCCTCGTTGCCGAAGAAGCAAAAACGGCGCAGGGCTTGTCGCCCTACGCCGCTAACGTCGGTCGGGTTGCACCCGCCGGCCGGTGTCCGCCGTCTCACGAATAGCGTTCGCTATTCGTGTGCGGACAGCAAGTCAGGCGTTCGCCTTACTTGCTTCGTTCCACTTGCTCGAAATCCAGTTCCACCGGGGTCGCGCGCCCGAAGATCGACACCGAAACCTTCACCTTCGACTTGTCGAAGTCCAGTTCCTCGACCACGCCGTTGAAGCTCGCGAACGGGCCGTCCAGCACCTTGACCGAATCGCCGATCTCGAAATCGACCTTGATCTTCTGCTTGGTGGGCGAGGCGGCGGCCTCTTCCTTGCTGTTGAGCATCCGCGTGGCTTCCGCCTCGCTGATCGCCTGCGGCTTGCCCGACGATCCCAGGAATCCGGTCACCTTCGGCGTGTTCTTGACGAGGTGGTACACCTGGTCGCTCAGGTCCAGCTTCGCCAGCACGTAACCGGGCATGAACTTGCGCTCGGACTGCACCTTCTTGCCGCGACGGACTTCGGTCACATTCTCGGTCGGCACCTCGATCGCCTCGACGGCGTGGTCGAGGCCCAGGCGCGTCGCCTCGGTCAGGATCGAATCGCGGACCTTGCCCTCGAAGCCGGAATAGGCGTGAATGATGTACCAGCGCGACATGGGTGTCCTTAAAGCTATTGGGGGGCGGCGGCGGTTACTGCGCGAGCTTCAGCAAGCCCTTGACGATCGCGTCGAACGCCGAATCCACGCCAAGGAAGAAGACCGCGAGCAGCGTCGTCATGATGACGACCATCACCGCCGTCATCACCGTTTCCTTGCGCGTCGGCCACGTCACCTTGGCGGTTTCGGCCCGGACCTGCCGCATGAATTCGACTGGGGTAACCTTCGCCACGTGTGCCTGACCTTCGCTAACGGTTTGACCGACTGCCGGACACAAGGCCCCGTCCGGTTCTGTTCGAACCGGCGCGGCCCATCCACGCTGTCGGATTGGGCATGGTATCTAGCGTCGAACCGCCCGCCGTGCAAGCGCAGCGGGGACGGGGGATTATGGTGTGTCTGGAAATGGCCGGCACCGCCCGGAACGCGCTCGTTCGCACGTTTCCGGACAAGCGCCTACAGTAGCGAAACCGCCGCGAACCCGCCGACCAGCGCCACGACCAGCAGCGTGCCGATCAGCGTCAGCCGCTTCTCGATGAAGTCCTGCACCGGCTGGCCGTATTTCTTGAGCAGGAACGCGATCAGGAAGAAGCGGAAGGCGCGGGTGATCGCCGCGGTCAGCACGAACAGTCCGAAATTGAACTTGGCGAGGCCCGACGCGATCGTCACCAGCTTGAACGGGATCGGCGTCAGCCCTTTCAGCAGGATGATCGCCGCGCCATATTCGGCGAACCCGGCCTGGAACTTCGCCGCCTTGTCCTGCAACCCGTACAGGTTGATGACCCACGCGCCGACCGTGTCCCACAGGAAATAGCCGATGGCATAGCCGACCATGCCGCCCAGCACCGACGCGATCGTGCAGATCGCCGCGATCTGGTACGCGCGGCTGCGGTGCTGCAGGATGACCGGGACCAGCACGACGTCGGGCGGGATCGGGAAGAACGAGCTTTCGCAGAACGACACGACGGCAAGGCTGCGCACCGCATGGCGATGGTTGGCGAGGCGGAGCGTCCAGTCGTACAGCGCGCGGAACATCGTCGTCGGTCCTGCTTGATCGTGGCGGGGACGGGATGCCCCGTTCGGCGGGGCGGTTGGCGCGGGGCGCGCTGGCACGAGTGGAGGGATTCGAACCCCCGGCCCTCGGTTTTGGAGACCGATGCTCTACCAGCTGAGCTACACTCGTGTGCGGACGCGGCCTCTATCCCGGTCGAACCGGAAGGGCAAGGCCGATTCTGGCCTAGCCGTCCGGGGCCTTGTAGGAAAGCGCTAAATCCTCCCCGGCGTGGGGAGGGCGCTTGCGTCATCAGGCGCCTATGCGGCGATCGCGTACGGCTTGATGTCCCCGTCGAGGTACAGTTTCCGCGCCTTCGCCCGGCTCAGCTTCCCCGACGACGTCCGCGGCAGGGTGCGCGGCGGGACCAGTTCGATGACGCAGTTCATGCCGGTAACCGACCGTACCCGCTCGCGAATTTCCTCGCGCAGCCGCTGCCGCTCGGCCTCGTCCGACGCGCGGCACTGCACCAGCACCGCCGGGGTTTCCTCGCCGCCCGGCGTCGTGATCGCGAAGGCGGCGATGTCGCCGGCCTTGAACCCGGGCAGCTGCTCGACCGCCCATTCGATGTCCTGCGGCCAGTGATTCTTGCCGTTGACGATAATCATGTCCTTGGCCCGGCCGACAATATAGACATATCCGTCAGATAGATAGCCCATGTCCCCGGTGTCCAGCCAGCCATCGGCCATGCACGCCTCGGTCGCTTCCGGATCGCGGAAATACCCGCTCATCAGCGACGGCCCCTTGCACCACAGCTTGCCGATCGCCCGCTCGGGCAGGGGGGTGCCGTCTTCTTCGCGGATTTCGACCAGCATGTCGCGCACCGGCTTCCCGCAGTTCACGATCGCACGGTAGCGCTGCGGCCGGTCGGCGCGGCCGGCGTGGCCGGAAAGTTCCGTCTCTTCAACCAGTTCGACGACGATCCCTTCCCCCGGCGGCATGATCGCCACCGCCAGCGTCGCCTCGGCAAGGCCATAGGACGGCAGGAATGCCGACGCCTTGAACCCGGCATCGGCGAAGGCGTCGACGAACGACTGCATCACGTCCGGCCGGATCATGTCGGCGCCGTTGCCCGCCAGCCGCCAGCGTGACAGGTCGAACCGGTCCGCCGCCTTGGTCTGGCTCGACATCCGCCGCGCGCAGATGTCGTATCCGAACGTCGGCGAGTAGGAAATCGAATTGCCCGTGTTGCGGGTGATGAGGTCGAGCCACGCCAGCGGACGCCGGGCAAAATCCTCTGTTTTCAGATAGTCGGTCGAAACCTGGTTGGCGACTACCGACAGGAAGCAGCCGACCAGCCCCATGTCGTGATACCACGGCAGCCACGAGATGCAGCGATCCTCCTCGCCCACTTCCATGCCGTGGCTATGCGCGGCAAGGTTGTTGAGCAGCGCGGCGTGGGTGATCTCGGTCCCGTGCGGGAAGCGGGTCGAGCCGCTCGAATATTGAAGGTAGCACACGTCGTCGCTCGACGCCTGCGGCAGGTCGACGACCGGCGCGTCGGCGGCGGAAAAGCTTTCCCAGTCAATGCCTTCGACGCCCGAGATGCGTGCCGCCTCGCCCGCCATCGCTTCCAGTTCGGCCGGGTAGAACAGCGTCCTGGGGTCGCAGCTCGCCAACTGGACGCGCAATTGCTCGACATACGCCTCGCGCCCGCCGAACGACGTGGGCAGCGGCAGCGGCACCGGCCATGCGCCGGCATAGACCACGCCGAAGAACAGCGCGGCGAACTCCGCCCCCGTCTCGGCGATCAGCGCGATCCGGTCGCCCGGGCGCACGCCCTTCGCGATCAGGCGGCAGGCCTGCTGCAACGCATCCTCGCGCATCTCGCGGAACGGATAGGGGCGTTTCAACGTGCCGCGCGCATCGTGGAAGTTCAGCCCGCGCGTGCCGAGCGCGGCATAATCCATTGCCTCGCCCAGCGTCGCGAAGTCCGCGAAACGACGCGGCAACGCGTCGACCGTCGGGGTCGCTTCGGGGGCAACTGCAATACTTCCTTCAGGATTCGTCGTCATTCTTGTCCAACTCTCAGGCCCGTTCGCGCGATACGCGGCGTTCGAAGCGTGTCGCCATAGCGGCAAAGGACCGCGCGGCACAGTTCATTTCAAAATCGCGACGTAGTGTGGCACAAACATGGCGCATGTCCCGCACCCCCCGTCGTCCGCTCCCGCCGCTCGACCAGCCTGCCCTGGAACGCGCCGCCTTACGCTATGTTGAACGCTATGCGACCACCCGCGCGAAGCTGGCCGCGTACCTGACCCGCAAGCTGCGCGAGCGCGGCAGCGATGGACCGGTCGATGTCGCGGGTCTTGCCGACCGGATGGCCGAACTGCGCTACGTCGATGACCGCGCCTTTGCCGAGATGCGCGCGGCCTCGATGACCCGCCGGGGGCTGGGTGCGCGCCGGGTACGCGACGCGCTGCGCCATGCGGGGGTGGGGGAGGAGGATGCAGGCGCCGTCGCCGACACGCTGGACGACGGCGCACAGGCAGCGGCGCTGGCCTTTGCGCGGCGCAAGCGGATGGGGCCGTTCGCCATCGCGCCGGTCGAGCGCGAGCGGCGCGAAAAGCAGATCGCGGCGATGGTGCGCGCGGGGCACGCGCCGTCGCTGGCCCGGCGTATCCTGTCGCTCGACCCCGCCGATCCCGACGACGCGCTGTTGCTGGAATGACGCGCAAAGAAATCGTCGCGTTCGCGAAACATCGTGTTAGGATACGCCCCGGGGGGAGCACGCAACGATGCGTCTGGAAGCGCGAACAATTGCCGATGATTGCGTGGCAGCACCGGTGACGGGGGGTAATCTGCCCTCGTCCGGCGAAGATATTTTGCCTGCGGTTCGCGGCGTCATCAAATGGTTCGACGTCACGCGCGGCTTCGGTTTCGCGGTGGCTGACGATGATGGCATCGGTGATGTTTTGGTGCATTTTTCGGTACTGGAGGCGCATGGCCGCCGGACCCTGCCCGAAGGGGCCATCATCCATTGCAACGTCGCGCGGCGCGCGCGCGGGCATCAGGCGATCGAGATCGTCGAAATCGACCTGTCGAGTGCGATCGAACCGGTCCGTCGCGTCGCCGAGCGGCCCGACCGGCTGGCGCTGGCCGATCAGGCGGGACCGTTCGAACCGGTGTCGGTCAAATGGTTCAACCGCCTGAAGGGATACGGATTCCTGGTGCGCGATGCCCGGCCCGGCGACGTGTTCGTCCATATGGAGACGCTGCGCCGCGGCGGGATCGAGGAGGTCGACCCCGAACAGCGGCTTGTCGCGCGCATCGTCGAGGGGCAGAAGGGGCCGTTGGCCGTAGTGGTCGAAACGGGCGAGTGAACGCGTGAACAAGCGGCGAATTTCCGGGCTGGCGGCGATTGCGCTGCTGGTGGCGACCGGGGCGTGCAAGGGCGAGGCCGGAAGCGGCGAATCGCGTTCCGAACACGGCATGGTGGTGAAGCCGGTGACGGTCACCACCGCCGACGGCAAATCGCACATGTTCAAGGCGGAAGTCGCCGCGACCGAGGCGCAGCAGCAGCAAGGGCTGATGTACCGCCCGCCGCTGGCGCCCGATGCGGGGATGCTGTTCGCGCCCTATCCACCCGATGGCGGGCCGCCGCGCGCGGCCAGCTTCTGGATGCGCAACACGCCCGGTTCGCTGGACATCATCTTCATCCGCCAGGACGGCACGATCGCCACGATCGGCGAGAATGCCGTGCCGTTCTCCGACGCGAAGGTCGATTCGGGCGAACCGATCGCGGCGGTGCTGGAACTGGGCGGGGGGCGTACCGCCGAACTGGGCATCGCGGCGGGGGACAAGGTGACGTGGAAATGATCGGCCCCATTGTCGTGGGGCGTGGGGGACGCTAAGCGAACGCCCATGGGTATCCTCGCGAACGCATTCACCTGGTGGAACGGTGCCACCTTCGGCACCTGGCTCGGCTTGCGCGGCAAGACGCAGGTCGGCACCGACGACCTCGGCAACGCCTATTATCAGGGTGGACGCGATACCAACGGCAATCCGCGCCGCTGGGTGATCTATTCAGGGTCGAACGACGCCAGCCGGGTGCCCCCCGAATGGTTCAGCTGGCTGCACCACCAGATCGAGGGTACGCCCGATGAGTCGCTGCCGCCGGTGCGCCAGTGGCAGAAGCCGCCGATCGCGAACCAGACCGGCACCGCGCTCGCCTATCGTCCGCCCGGCGTCCTCGACAAGGGCGGTGCCCGCGTCCGCGCCACCGGTGATTACGAGGCGTGGAGCCCCGACGCGTGAATCCGCGCCGCTGGCTGGCCGGGCTGGCGATCGCGGTCCTGCTGGCGGTCGGCGGATGGTTCGGCTGGCGTAGCTGGCAGTCGCGACAGGCGACGCCGGACAGCCCGCGTGCGGAGATCGCCGTCCCTGAATCGGCCCGTCCGCGTCCCGGCGGGCCCGAAGTCGTCAGCGTCGACGCCGGGCTCGACAGCCGCCTGCTCGCCGGTGCCACGCCGATGGCCGGGCGGGTCGCGGTGGTCGGCCTGCTGAACAAGCGCAACGGCGAAACCCGCAACCTGACGCTGAAGCCCGGACAGGCGACGCGCATCGGCGACGTCATCGTCCGCCTGCGCGCGTGCGAGCGCACCGCGCCGTGGGAGCAGGAGCAATATACCGGCGCGTTCGTGCAGCTGGACGTGCGCGGCACCGATGCGAAATGGCGCCGCGCCTTTTCGGGCTGGCTGTTCAAGGAACGCCCTGCGCTGAACGTCGTGCTGCACCCGATCTACGACGTCTGGCCCAAGAGCTGCACGATGTCCTTTCCCGACACCGGCCCGGAAACGGTGTCGGCCGGGGCGGGCGCCGCACCCGCGGCCAGCGGCACGCGGCGGTCGAGCGCGCCGAAATCGGCCGAGGCCGCTCCGGCACCGGCCGAACCCAGCCCCAGCGCCGCGGACAACAGCGCGGAATAGGTCGCGCGCGGGATTTCCACCACGCCCATCGTCGCCAGATGGTCGGTCTGGAACTGGCAGTCGAGCAAGCGAAACCCGCCGGCGCGCAACCGCGCGACCAGCCATGCCAATGCGACCTTCGACGCGCTCGGCGCGCGGCTGACCATCGATTCGCCGAAGAACGCCCGCCCCAGCGCCAGCCCGTACAGCCCCCCCGCCAGCCGGTCGCCGTCCCAGATTTCGACCGAGTGGGCGAGGCCCATTTCGTGCAGCCGCAGGAAGGCGCGCTCGATCGTCGCGTTGATCCATGTCTCCGGCCGGTCCGACGCGCTTTCGGCGCACAGCGCGATGATGTCCTCGAACGCCCGGTCGGCGGTCACGCGATAGCGATCGGACGCCACCAGCTTGCGCAGCGAGCGAGAGAGGTGGAACCCGTCGAGCGGCAACACGCCGCGCATCCGGGGTTCGACCCAGTAGACGCCGGGCGCATCGCGATCGTCGGCCATCGGAAAGATGCCGCTGGCATAGGCCTGCAACAGCGTCTGCGGATCCAGGTCGAAATCGGGGGCCATCGGACGCATCCTAGAGCGGTTTCCGGTCGGACTGAACCATCGTCATCGTCCTGCCGCGCCACCGATCCGGGGCTTCACTGAAGTGCTCGGACCGGTAACCTGTCTCGTGGCCCCGAACCACAAGATACCGATCAGGCCGACCAATCGCCGCTTACTCCCCCGCCAGATAGCGCGCGACCGGTTCGATCATGTCCTCGGGGATGCGCCGGGCGATGACCGGCATCGTCGCCTGGTCCTTGCGCGCATCGACCACTTCCTTTTCGCCGCGCCAGTGGCGCAGCCGCCCGGCGATATAGACCGCGCGCTGCCCGTCAATGACCGGGAAGCGCTTGGCGCTGGCGGCATCGTGGCAGCTGCGACAGGCGGGCAGCTGCTTGTCGGGCAGGCCGCGCTCGACGATCCGGCGTGCGGCGACGTCGCCATTGCCGCCGCGACCCGGCGCGATCCCCGGCATGGCGGCGAAACGCTGCGCCAGCGCCCCGCGCTCCTGCGGCGTCAGCTGCGCGGCGGCGTTGCCCATGACCGCGCTCTGGCGCTTGCCGGTGGCATAGGCTTCGAGTGCGGCGGCGAGATAGGCGGGGTCCTGTCCGGCGAGGATCGGAATGTCGCGCTGTCCACGGCCGAGGCCGTCGCTGCCATGGCAGCCGGCGCAGCTGTCGAACCGGCCGTTCGCCGCGCCGATGCCCTGCGCGTTGCTGCCCGCCAGCACGCGATATTCCTGCGGGGTCATCGTTGGCAGCTGGCGGACGAAGGCGACCATGCGCCTGACCTCGTCGGGGCGGTCCTTTGCCGCCCATGCCGGCATCCCGCTGAACTTGACGCCGTGTTCGAGGATCCAGAAGAGCTGGCGGTCGGTCCATTCCCTGGCGTTCTTCGACAGGTCGGGGGCAGGGGGCGTCGCCGCCTGCATCAACGGCAGGGGGCGGACGCCTGGCGCGCCGTGGCACGACGCGCAGGACGATGCGTAATAGCCCGCCGCGCTGACCAGCCCGCTATCGTCCTTCGCGTCCTTCGGGGTCGAGAACGCGGCACGGGTCTGCACCGAATTGCGCATCACCCAGTGCAGGAACCAGTCGGTGACCGCCCAGTGCCCCGACGATGCCGCGACGTTGAACAGCCCGGACCACGCATAGGCCATGCCCAGCGCGAAGATGCCGAGCAGGGTCACGACCACGCGCTTCCAGGTAAGGCGGATGGTCATGGCGTCGGCTCCGGTTGCCTGAGAAGCGTGGCGAGCAGCGCGAGCCCGCCGAGGAAATAACTGGCCGCGCCGACCATCAGCATGACGACCCCGCCCAGTTGCTGGTCGGCGAGCGCATCGTGCATCCCGTGCGCCATCGCCGGATAGAGCGGGCGCGGGGCGAGGCCGATCAGCGCGCCGAGCAGCGTCATGTGCATCGAGGTGAGCAGCAGCGCGCCGACCCCGGCCGCGCGCCGGTCCGGCCCCGTGCCGAGTACCGCCGCCCACAGCAGCCATCCGGCGGCGAGGAACATCGCCTGTTCGACGACCATCGCCCAGCCATGGCCGTCGGCCAGCATGCGCAGCGCGGGCAGGTGCCAGCCCCATACCGTCGCCAGCTCGACCAGCGACATGGCCAGCGGGGTGACCACCAGCGGCCAGCGGCGGGCGGGGTGGAAGCGGGTATCGGCCAGTCCGAAGGCAAGCAGCGGCGCGGCGACCGCCACCGCGATCATGTGCCCGGCCATATGCCCGACCATCCCCGCGTGTGCCGCCGCCAGCCACCCGGCGGGCAGCAGGACCAGTCCGGCGATCAGGCTGACGCGCCTCATCGGCAATCCGTCAGGAACAGCACCGGCGCGGCGGTGAAGATCACTCCGACGAAGCTCAGCGCCGCGAGCAGCACGGTGGAAAAGGCGAGGAAGCGGATGCGGTCGGTGTCGGTGCCTTCCTCGTGCGGCGGGGTGTCGCCCGGCACGCGCGATTGCAGGTGCGCGACGACCCCGGCGGCAAGGATGAGGAGCAGCGCGACGATCGTCCCTGCGGCATACAGGACCGGCAGGCGCGGGAAGCCCCCTAGCTTCGCGCAGTGGATCGCCGCCCACAGGTACGAGAACAGGAAATGCCCCGCCCACACCGTCGGCGGCACGATCAGCGACCAGAGCGTGACCTTCAGCCGGGCCACCATGCCATGCAGCCCGCGCTTCATGCGACCCCCGGGAACAGGCCGATCGTCGCATAGGTGACGATGGCGGTCAGGGCCATGAAGTGCTGGTAGACCGTGATGTTGCGCAGGTCGGCATCATGGGTCGGCGTCATCCGCCCGGCGATGCTGCGCGCCAGCGTATAGGCCTGCATGATCGCGCCCACCCCGGCATGGACGGTGGTCCAGATCACCAGTACCCACACGATCGCGGGATAGCTGTGCAGTTCGGGGTCGAGCCCGGTGGTCAGCGGCCCCTGTAGCCCGGCCCAAATGCCGGCGAGGCTGGCGACGATGCCAAGCGCCAGCAACCCGCGCGCCGCCGTGACGCCGCCCCGCCGGTTGCTCTCTCGCGCGGCAACCGTCGCGATCCAGCTGACCGCCGCGACGCCCAGCGCCACCATCGGCCAGAACACGCCCGGTCCGTCCATGCCCGGCCCGGACGGCGGAAATTCGGGATGCACCGTCCAGAAGAAATAATAGCCGAAGACGAGGCCGGAAAAGGCGGTGGCATCGGCCATCATCGTGATGAACATTGCCCACCACCCCGGCGCGGCCGATCCGGAAACGTAGAGTGGCAGTTCGATGCCGTGCCCGATCGGCTTGGACGGTTTTTCGGGGATTTCGGCGGTGCCGGTCCACAGCCAGTAGAGGACGAACCCCAGCGTCGCGACCGCACCCGCCAGCGACCACCAATAGAGGTGATAGGTGGTGAGGATGAACACGCTGCCCAGCGCGATCGCGGTCAGCATCGGTACCCAGCTGGGCGTGCCCAGCCGCACGACATAGAGCGGTCGCGCGTCGAGCACGGTGGTCACGATCGTCTCGCGCCGGCCTTCTTCCGCATCGGGCAGGAAGAAGCGACCTTCGTCGACCTTCTTCACGAAATCCTTCTGGTCCCAGATCGGATAGCGGCTCTCGATCAACGGGACCGATCGGATGCCCCAGTCCTCGTCGTCGGGATGCGCCAGCCATTCGAGCGTGCCGGCATGCCACGGGTTGCGCACCGCCTTGGGCCGCCACGGCGACCGCCCCAGATCGATGCAGACCACCAGCGTACCGAGCGCGAACAGATAGGCGCCGATCGTCGAGGCGAGGTTGAGATAGTCGATGCCGAGTTCGCTGGGATAGGTGAACACCCGCCGCGGCATCCCGTACAACCCGCTGAAGTGCATGGGAAAGAAGGTGAGGTTCGCACCGACGAACAGCATCCAGAACGCGGTGCGGCCCAAGCGGTCGGACAGCTTCTTGCCGGTAATCAGCGGCCAGTAATAGTACAGCCCGCCGAACAGGGGGAGCAGCGTACCGCCGATCAGCACGTAATGCAGGTGCGCCACGACGAAATAGGTGTCGTGCGCCTGCCAGTCGAACGGCGCGATCGCCACCATCACCCCGGTCAGGCCACCGATGACGAAGATGGCGAGCGACCCGCTGGCGTACAGCAGCGGCGTCGACCATTTGACCTTGCCGGCCCACAATGTCGCGATGAACGCGAAGATCTGGATACCGGTCGGGATCGCCACCGCTTCGGACGCGGCGGAGAAGAAGGCGAGGCTGATCTTGGGCAGGCCGGTCGCGAACATGTGGTGGACCCACAGCCCGAACGACAGGAACGCGGTGCCGACCGCCGCCAGCACGATCCACGGATAGCCCAGCAGGTGGCGCTGCGCGAAGGTCGGGATCATCATCGCGAACAGCGCGATCGAGGGCAGGAAGACGATATAGACTTCCGGGTGGCCGAAGATCCAGAACAGGTGCTGCCACAACAACGGGTCGCCGCCGCGCGTCGCATCGAAGAACGGCCAGTTGAGCAGCCGCTCCATCTCGAACAGCACGTCGCCGGCGATCAGCGGCGGGAAGGCGAACAGGATCATCACCGCGACGACGAGGATGTACCATGCGTAGAGCGGCATCAGGTTCAGCCGCATCCCCGGCGGCCGGCATTTCAGCACGCCGACGATCAGCTCGACCGCGGCCGCGACCGACGACACCTCGATGAAGCTCAGCCCCAGCATCCAGATGTCGGCGCCGAGCCCCGACAGGTCGGTGCGGGTGGTGAGCGGCGGATACATGAACCACCCGCCATCCGGCGCGGCGTTGAAGAAGATCGATCCGCCGACGAATACTCCGCCCAGCAGGAACGACCAGTAACCGAACGCCGACAGCCGCGGAAAGGGCAGGTCGCGCGCACCCAGCAGCTGCGGCAGCAGGATGATCGACACCGCCTCGAACATCGGGACGGCGAACAGGAACATCATCATCGAGCCGTGCAGCGTGAACAGCTGGTTGAAGGTGTTCGCCGACACCACGTCGTTCTCGGGCACCGCCAGTTGCGTGCGCATGATGAGCGCCAGTACACCGGCGAACAGCATGAAGCCGAAGGCGGTCAGCGTGTACCACGCGCCGACGCGGTTGTTGTTGCAGTCGGTCCAGCGCAGGAAGATGCCCTGCGGCGCCTTCCATACCGCGCGCAGCCGTTCCTCCTGCGCGGCGCGGAGCGCGGGATCGTCTTGCGCGTGCAGGCTCATTTCAGGCTTTCCAGATAGGCGGCGATCGCCTGCGCATCCTGCACCGGCATTTGCGGATAGGCGGGCATGCGCGCGCCGGGCTTCACCGCGGGCGCGTCGGTGATGAAGCGGACCAGCGCGGCACGGGTCATCGGTTGCGTCCCCGCGCCCAGCGACGTGCGGCTGCCGATATGGGTCAGGTCGGGGCCGATCAGACCGGCGGCGGGGGTACCGGCGATCGAATGGCAACCGGTGCACCCATTGGCAGCGAACGCACGCGCCCCTGCGGCGGTGCCGGCAGTCCCGGTGGCCGGGGTGGCGGGGCCGCGCTCGTTCGCCAGCCAGCTATCGAAGGCTGCCGGCTCCATCGCCACGACGTCGAACGCCATCAGCGCGTGGCTGAGGCCGCAGAATTCGGTGCACACGCCGCGGAACTTCCCGGGCTTCGTCGCGCGCACCACCAGCCGGTTGGTGCGGCCGGGGATCATGTCCATCTTGCCGGCAAGGCCCGGGATCCAGAAGCTGTGGATCACGTCGCCGGCGGTCAGATCGAACTGGACCGTGCGGCCGACGGGAATGCGGATCTCGTTGGCGGTGACGACCGGGGCCGCGCCCGGTGGCTGGTAGCGGACGCGCCACCAGAATTGCTCGCCCTGCACCGCGATGCGCAGATCGTCCCGCGCGACGCGCAATGGTCGCATCGCCGGCAGGCTGTAGAGCAGCAGTCCCAGCAGCACGACCACCGGCAGCACGCCGCCCAGCCAGCCGATCAGACGCATCCCGCCCGACAGCGTCAGCCGCCCTTCGGGCGCACGCACGGCGGCGATCATCAGCGCGGCGACGCCCGCGGCGATCACCACCGCGCCGACCAGCATGACGACGGTCAAGTGACGAACGGTCGCCGCCTCTTCGCCGAAGACGCTCAGCGCCGACTGGTGACGATTGCACGCCCCCAGCGCCAGCAACGCGGCGGCGCCCAGACTGGCCCTGATGCGGCGCATGTTCCCCCTTCGCCCCCGTGCCGGATTATACGACACGGTAGCGAAACGAAATATCGGTGCGCGTGTTCCACCGGCCTGGTCGTTGGTCCGCTGTGCGCCGGGAGCACCTATGCCAGCCAGCCGCCCTTGAACCCCGCGCGCTCCAGCCCACGGCGGATATGCGGATTGCGGCGCATCACCTCCCACACCATTCCCGACCGGCGGTTCTCGATCATCAGCACGATCGGTCCCTGATCGATGCCCAGATAATCGCCGTCGACCCAGCCGATGCCGGGTACGATCCTGCCATGCTTCAACGGTTCGTCGGTCCGCGTCAGCGTCGGGTTGAACGAATCGAGGAAGCCGTATTTGTCGTAGATGCCGGCGCCATAGCGGGCGTGCATCGTGGCGATCATCGGCTCGACGATCTCGGGTGCGAAGGCGATCGATCCCAGTGCCGCGGTGGGGGCCAGCGTACCGTCGTCGCGCTCGCCCGGTCCGCGCGCCGAATAGCTGAAGAACTCGCGCTTCCGCCCGTCGATCGTCACCGCGAAATCGCCGGGGCCGTCGCATGCGGTCAGGCCCCAGCAGTCGTTGCCGTAGCCGACCTTGCCGCCCGGATTTTCGTTGGCATAGGCGCGCTGGGCATGGGTCGCGCGGCGGCTGTTCTCGAAATAATCGATGCCCTTCGACGCGATGTACGGATCGCGGATGCCGCGGAAGTCGATCCAGACATGGCTGTACTGATGGCCGAACATCGGCGCGAACTGCAGATGCGGCTCGCCCCAGCGATTGCCCCAGCTCGCCTCGAACTTCTGCGTCAGCGCCCCCCATGTTTCCGGTGGCAGCGGATGGGTCGGGCTGGCCAGCGCCAGCACGTACAGGATCACGCCCTCGTTATAGATGTTCCAGTCGGACCGGATGAAGCCGCTTTCCGGATGCCAGCCCATCGACACGAACGGCGGACGCGGCACGATCCAGTCCCATTCGACCGCGCGATAGATCTGTTCGGCAAGGTCGCGGATGCGCGCCTCGACCGGGTCGGCGCGATCGAACCAGCTCTGCGTGAACAGCACGCCGCCCAGCAGCAGCGCGGTATCGATCGTCGACAGCTCGCACCGGGCGAAGCGCTGCCCCTTCGTCACGCCGAGGAAATGGTAGAAGAAGCCCTTGTAGCCGCTGAACCCGGTTTCGCCGTCGCCCTGCGGCGCCTTTGCGAAGAAATCGAGCAGCGCGAGGGTGCGGGTGGCATGTTGCTGGCGGGTGATCCAGCCATGCTTCTCGCCCACCGCATAGGCGGTCAGCGCGAAGCCGCACGCCGCGATCGACGCGAAGCTGGGCGTCGGCCAGCGATCCATCGCCAGCCCGGTGTCGGGATCGGCGGTGTCCCAGAAGAACCGGAACGCGCGCTCCTGGATATCCGACAGCAGGTCGGGCGCCGTGGCGGGCGCGATCCCGGTCCGTCCAGTGCAGGCCCCGACAAGTGCGGCGGTGCTGGCGGCAAGGAAGAAACGGCGATCGATCACGGGCAGGCCCCTTTGCTGGATACAAAAATGCCGGGGCAGGCGGGGGAGCCTGTCCCGGCAGGGGAGGGAAGGGTTAGAAGCGGTAGCCGACGCGGAACTGGATGCGCCGGGGCAGCGTGAGCAGATCGCGGCCGATCCGCGCAGGATCGAGCGTGTCGACGACCTGACCGGTTGCCGGATTGATCTGATTGTTGAAGAAATCGTCGAAGCCGGAGAAATTGTTGTTGTTGAACGCGTTCAGCAGATCGACCGCAATTTCGGTTTCGCCGCCAAGGATCTTCAGCTTGTTCGCAAGGGTCAGGTTGACCTCGCAGAATGCGAACACGCCCTTGATGCAGTTCTTGTCGGGATAGCGCGCGCTGAATTCGTTGAACCCGGACGTCGCGCCGTTGGTGCCGTCGGTGACCCGGAACGCCTGGCCGCTGCCGAACGTGCTGAGCGTCGAGAACTGGAAGCCCAGGGGAAGGTCGACGATACCGGACAGGACGACGCGGTGACGTTCGTCGCCGTTACGGGGCCGCCATCCGTAATCGTCGGGCGTGACGGCATCGAGGCTGAAGAGATCGCCGCCATTCTGTTCGCCCTTCGACAGGGTATAGGCAACGTTGACGCCCCAGCCCGAAACCTCGGTATAGGGCTTGTCGGCGGTGAAGTAGATCGCCTTGTACCGCGTATCCAGGCCGTCGAAACCGATCAACGCGTTCGAGAAGCCGAACGGGGTCAGCGGCGTCGTGTTGCAGCACGGGCCAGTCCCGCCGTTCTGACGGGTGGCAAACAGGTTGGTATAGCCGTTGCGACCACGCTGGTACGAGCCGGTCAACGCAAGCTGCCAGGGGCCGACCTGCTGGCGCACGCCAAGGCTCACCTGATCGTTGACGGGCGGCTTCGTATTGTTCTTGACCGCGAACAGTTCCGGCGCGCCGCTGGTCGACGTGGCGCGCAGTTCGAGCAGACCCTCGCGGGTCAGATAGCGCGGATCCCAGACGACGGTTTGCAGCCCGTTGCGCGGCTGGCCGTCGCGCGAAAAGCGGAAGACGCCGATCGGGTTGATCGTCCGCGACTGTTCGTCGACCGTGTTGTTGAAGTTGTTGCGATCGTAATAGCGCCCGAAGCCACCAAAGATCACCGTCCGCGCATTGTCGAAGATGTCGTACGAGAAGCCGAAGCGCGGGGCGAAGGCACCGGCGAACGGGTCACGGTTGCTGCCCGTGCTGATGTAGTTTTCCGGATCGAAATAGCTGGTGGCGGGAAGGGCGCGCAGCGCGGCAGCGGCATTTGCCGACGTCACGAAATCGTTGTTGTTGCCGTTGGTTTCGTAATCCCAGCGCAGGCCGAGGTTCAGCTGCAACCGGTCGGTGACGTCCCAGTCGTCCTGAATGTAGAAGCCCAGCTGGGTGTTCGATCCGCGAACCGTTCCGTTGCCCAGCCCGAGACGCGCCTCGGCGGGGAAGGTGAAGTTGGTGTCGTTCGCGAGATTCGTGTTCGGATTCTCGACCGTATCGATCCGGAAGGTGTAGCCCGGCTGCAGGAAGGCGAGGTTCGAGAATTCGATGTCGGTTACCTCGACCCGCGCGCCGACCTTGATCGCATGATTGTCGAAACCGGTATAGGTGAAGTCGTCGCGCAGCGTGTAGCCCTGCTGGATTTCCCGACGCGATGCCTCGCGGCCACCGAATTGAATGACGGTATCGTAGTTGAAGCTGGACTGTCCGGGGTTGAGCGACGTCGGGCTGAAATTATAGTTGAGATAGTTCAGGTTGACTTCGTTGATGAAGTTGTCGCCTCGATATGTCCATTTCAGGAGGTACGTCTCGACGGTGTTCCGCTTGTTCTCGGCGAACTCATACGCGACGTTGCCGCCAAACCCCTGGATGTCGGTTTCTTCCCGGCGGCTGTACGACAGGTCGAACGTCTGGGCATCGTCGGGGGTGAAGGTCAGCTTGCCGAAATAGAAATCGGCCCGGAACGGGCTGACGAAGTTGCCTTCGAACTCGCTGATCCGGCGACCCGACGCCGCCTCGAACGCCCGGACGTTTTCGGCGGTACCGGTCGAATCGACGATGAACGCACGATCCTGATCGTTGCCTTCATAGGTGCCGAAGAAGAACAGCTTGTCCTTGATGATCGGACCACCCAGCGAAACGCCGTACTGCTTGCGTTCGAACGCAGGCTTGTCGCGACCGTTGCGGCGGTCGAGGAAGCTGCGTTCGGTCAGGCCACGGTCCGTGTACTGGCCAAAGGCTTCGCCATGGAATTCGTTGGTACCCGACTTGGTAACGGCGGTGATGATCGCCGAACCGGCCTGTTCGTATTCGGCCTTGTAGTTCTGGGTCAGGACGCGGAATTCCTGCACCGCCAACTGGCCGAACGGGTTGCCGCGGCTGTTCTGTTGGCCGGCGACGCCGCCCTCGCGCAGCTTGTTCTTCAGCGAAACGCCATCGATGAACACATTGACCTGCGCCGCGGTCGACGCACCGGCCTGGAACCCCTTGTCGGTTTCGCTGTCGTTGTAGCGGACGCCGGGGGCGAGGGCGGCGAACGACAGGAAGTTCCGGTCGGTCTGCGGCAACGTGCGAAGCTGCTCCTGCGACACGTTGGTCGCGATTTCGCTGGTGCGGCTTTCGATCAGCCGGCGGCCGGTGACGACGATGGTTTGTTCGTCACCCGTTGCAGGCGCTTCGGCGGTAGCCGTCGCATCCGGTGCAGCGGCAGCGCCCAGCGTCACATCGAGGCTCGCCGACTGCGCGATGCCGACCGTTACCGTGCTGGTCGAGGTTTCGCCGTTCGGACCGGTGACCGTGATCGAATAACCGCCCGCACGGATACCGTTCAGCGTGTAGCGGCCGGCGGTGTCGGTCGTCGCGCGATAGGACTGGTTGGTGCCGGTCGACGTTGCGACGACGGTCGCGCCGGCGACGGCGGTACCCGCCGCGTCGCGCACCGTGCCCCGCACCGAGGCGGTGGTGGTCTGCGCCGATACCGGAGCGATGGCGATCGCGCCCGTCGCCAGCGTCGTCGCGGCGGCGAACGCCGCGCGGATCATGCTATTCCTCATGCGTTGTTTCCCCTTATGCCCCGGTTTTCCGGGTCTTCCCGTGGTGAAGTGGTGTCGCGCACGACCAGGGTCGGTGCGCGCAGTTCGATGCCGTGGTCGTCGGCGCCGTCGATCTGGTCGATCAGGCGGGCGACCGCGCGTTCGCCCAGCTGCGCGATGTTGATGCGCAGCGTGGTGAGGGCAGGCGAGATGAGGCGGGCGAGCGGGATGTCGTCGAACCCGGCGACGGCGATCCGGTCGGGCACGGCGATGCCGGCACGACGCAGCGCCGTCAGGACGCCGATCGCCATCATGTCGTTGGCGGCGAACACCGCGTCGACGTCGACGCCGCGCCCGATCAGCCGTTGGGCGATGGCCACGCCCGAATCCTCGAGGAAAGTGCCGCGTTCGACCATCGCGTCCAGCCGGGCATCGGCCATCGCCGCGCGGTATCCGGCGATGCGTTCCTCGGCATCGACATTGCCCTCAGGCCCGGCGACGTGGACGATCCGGCGGCGTCCGGTGGCGACCAGATGGTCGACCATCATCCGCGCCCCGGTGGCGTTGTCGATGCGCAGTTCGGGCCGGGGCTGATGATGCGGCGCGCAGTTGACCATGACCGCGGGCACCCCGACCGGCAGATGGCCGAGCAGCTGGTCCGGATCGATATGCGGCGCCATCACCACCAGCCCGTCGACCCGGCCGCGCATGGTGTGCAGCGCCTCCACGGCGCGCGCCGGATCGGCGTGCATGTTCGACAGCAGCAGTTGCAGCCCGCGCTCCGACGCCTCGCGGTCCATACCGCGCAGCAGCTCCGAAAAGAACTCGCCATGCAGTTCGGGCAGGACGACGCCGATCGCGTTCGACCGCGCGAGGCTGAGCGAGCGCGCACCGGCATGGGGGACGTAGCCGAGGCTGGCGGCGGCGGCCTGCACCTTCTCGCGGAGCGCCGGGCGGACGTTTTCGTGGCGATTGAGCACGCGCGAGACCGAGGCGACCGATACGTCGGCCGCGCGAGCCACGTCGCGGATGGTGGCGTTCGCCATGCTCTCGTCATCCACTCCCTGTTTCGTCCGCGCCCATCGCGGCGAATCCGCCGGCTGCCATGCCGATCGCTCTTGATGTAACCGGTTACAAGAATCTACAACGCGCTTCAACCAAAGATTCGAAACACATGTGCAGCTCGATCGTTGCGCAACCGACACAGAGGGGATCGCATGGAAGACAGTCGCATTTCGCGCCGGGCGCTGATGATGGGCGCCGGGGCCATCGTCGCATGGAACGCGTCGCCGGCGCGCGCGCTGCTGGCGCAGGCGGGCACGGCGCTGCCCGCGGCGGCAGAGGCGCTGCTGGCGCAGATGACGGTCGAGGAAAAGGCGGGGCAGCTGACGCTGATGGCCGCGGCGTGGGCGGGGGGTGCCGCCAACGCGCTCAATCCGATCGGCGCGACCGCGACCTTCGACGAACAGCTGGCGCAGGTGCGTGCCGGCCAGCTGACCGGCGTGTTCAACGGCAATGGCGCCGAAATGGCGCGGCGGATGCAGCTGGTCGCGATGCGCGAGCAGCGGTTGAAGATCCCCCTCCTGTTCGCCGCCGACATCATCCACGGCTTCCGTACCGTGTTCCCGATGCCGCTGGCGGAGGCGGGCAGCTTCGACGCCGACCTTGCCGAGCGCACTGCGCGGGCGGCCGCGGTCGAGGCATCGGCAGCCGGGATCGACTGGACCTTCGCGCCGATGGTCGACATCGCCCGCGACCAGCGCTGGGGCCGCGGGATCGAGGGGGCGGGCGAGGACCTGCTGCTCGGCAAGGTCATGGCCGATGCCCGCGTCCGCGGGTTCCAGGGACGTCGCGGCCTGACCGCCGACGATGCCGTCGCCGCCTGTGCCAAGCATTTCGCGGCGTACGGCGCGGCCGAGGCCGGGCTCGACTACAATACGGTCGACATTTCCGAACGCACCTTGCGCGAAACCTATTTCCCGCCGTTCCAGACCGCGTTCGCCGCCGGTGCGCCGACGACGATGGCGTCGTTCAACGAACTGTCGGGCGTGCCGGCCACCGCCAATCCGTGGTTGCTGGACACCATCCTGCGCAAGGAATGGGGCTTCGGCGGGCTGGTGGTGTCCGACTATACCGGCGACGAGGAACTGATCGCGCACGGCTTTGCCATGGACGCGCGCGAAGCGACGAAGCTCGCCTTCCTCGCCGGGGTCGACATGTCGATGCAGTCGGGCTTCTACCTGAAGCACCTGCCCGATCTGGTCGCGAAAGGCGAGGTGCCGATGGCGCGGCTCGACCAGGCGGTGCGCCGCGTGCTGGCGCTCAAGGCGCAGCTAGGCCTGTTCGACGATCCGTTCCGCCGCATCGATCCGCGCCGCGAAAAGGCGCGGGTGCGCACCGCCGCCCATCTGAAGCTGTCGCGCGAGGCGGGCGCACGCTCGATTGTGATGCTCAAGAACGATGGCGACCTGCTGCCGCTGCCCAAATCGGGCAAGAAGATCGCGCTGATCGGTCCTTTCGTGCAGGGGCAGCGCGAACTGATCGGCACATGGAACGTCTATGGTTCGGATGCCGAAGCGGTCGACCTGCTGACTGGCGTCCGCGCCGCGGTCACCGATCCCGCGCTGGTCACCGCGGTCGACGGATCGGGCATCACCGACGCGATTCCCGGTGGGATCGAGGCGGCGGTGATTGCCGCGTCGCAGGCCGACATCGTGCTGCTGGCGATCGGGGAGTCGCAGAAGATGTCGGGCGAGGCGCAGTCGCGCGTCGATATCGGCATTCCGCAGGCGCAGCTCGATCTGGCGCAGGCGGTCCTCGCCACCGGCAAGCCGACGGTCATCCTGCTGCGCAACGGCCGGGCGATGGTGCTCGACAAGCCGGTGCTCGACGCGCGCGCGATCCTCGTCACCTGGTTCCTCGGATCGCAGAGCGGACCGGCGACCGCCGACATCCTGTTCGGCAACGTGTCGCCCTCGGCGCGTCTCCCGGTCAGCTTTCCCTACGCGACCGGGCAGCAGCCCTATTATTATGCGCACAAGACCACCGGTCGCCCCAATCCGCCGGGGCCGCCGATCGACTACAAGGCGCGCTATCGCGAGGGGCCGAACGCGGCGCGCTTCGCGTTCGGGCACGGGCTGACCTATGGTCGCATCGCCTATAGCGATCTAGATCTCGGCGGCGGGCGGCTGAACAGCGACGGCGCGCTGAAGGTCCGCGCGCGCATCACCAACAGCGGCACGCGCGCCGCGACCGAGGTGGTGCAGCTCTACACCCACGACGTCACCGCCAGCATCACCCGCCCGGTACGCGAGATGAAGGCGTTCCAGCGCGTGACGCTGGCGCCCGGCGAATCGAAGACGGTCGAATTCACGCTGCGCGCCGACGACCTGCGCTTCATCGGCATTCAGAACCGCCCGGTGGTGGAGCCCGGCAGCTTCCGCATCTGGGTGGCACCGTCGGCCGAGGCGGAAGGGGTGAACGGCAGCTTCGTGCTGGCGTAATGATGACGAACTCCCTCTCCCTCCCCGGGGAGAGGGTCAGCGCCTGACGCACCCGGCACCGGTCGTCGCGCGTTAACTCCTTTACGACGAAGGAGAAGATGCGATGACTGATGACGGAAAGCAGCCGAACCAGGCGATGGGCGGCACATCCGACGCCGCCAGGCCCGATGGCGTCAGCAATGTCGACGGCGGCGGGGAATCAGGCGGCGGGGCCTACCCCAATCCGCACGACGACAGCCATGCCGGTCGTTTTCAGGGCGGGCAGAGCGAACGGGACTATCATGGCGGCCCCGGCGGCCCGGACAGTCAGGCGGCCGGTACGGACGGGTCCGACTCCGAATAACCAAGGTCGCGGCTGATCGCCTGCGCGGTCGCCGCGACCCGCGGGCCGATCGCGTCGACGGTGTCGTCGGTCAGATATTGCGCGGCGGTGGCGATGCCGACCGCCGCGACGATCCCGCGCGACACGTCGCGAATCGGTGCCGCGATCGATCGGATGCCGTCATGGCCGACACTGTCGTGGATGACATGCCCGCGCGCGATATTGACGCGCATCGCCGCAACCCATGGCGCCGGATCGCTGCCGCCGGTCGCGCGGTGCAGGCGGGCCAGCCCGCTATCGTCCTCGTCGAACAGCAATGCCTTGCCAAGGCCGGTCTGCGCCACCGGACGCCGGTCGCCGGGGCGGGTCGACACCTCCAGCCGCCGCCGCCCCGCCGCGCGGTCGAGGTGCAGCGAATGGTCGCCGTCGCGCCGGCCGAGGAACACGCACAGTCCGGTGTCGGCGGACAGCGCCTCCATCCGCGCCCGGGCGGTGCGGACCAGATCGATCCGGCGATGCGCGGTGAACCCCAGCTGCAACAACATCGGGCCCAGCGTCAGCAGCCCGCGCTCCGCCGGTGCCACATAGCCGCGTTCGACCAGCGCCGCCGCCAGCCGGTGCGTGGTGGTGCGTGCCAGCCCCAGCCGCCGCGCCAGCTCGGCGACGCGCAGCGGCTCGTCGCGCAGCGCCTCGACCAGGTCGAGCCCGCGCATCAGGGTCTGTGTGCCGCGGGCGGCGCCGCCTGCGTCTGCGATCGGTTCGGTCATCGCGACATAGTATCAGCGGCGTGCCTCCGCGCTAGCCCGCGTCACGCGGCGTCCAGCAACGCCTGCGCCATCACCATCGTGCCGAGCGGCCCCGCTTCGTCGCCCAGCCCGGCCGGCACGATCCGCTCGTCGATCGACTGCGCATCGACGAACCCCAGATAGCCGCCGAGCGCCGCGACCACCCGTTCGCGCACCATCGGCAACAGCTGCGGCTGGCCCAACCCGACTCCGCCGCCGACGATGATCCGGGCGGGCGAGAGGGTGAGGAACAGCGTCGCGAACGCCTCGCCCAGCGCATCGGCGACATCGCGCCATGCCGGATCGTCGGCGGTGAGCAGGTGCGCCGGCTTGCCCGTCCGCGCGGCGATCGCCGGCCCGCTGACCAGCCCTTCGAGGCAATCGCCATGGAACGGACAGGCGCCGGCGAAATCGTCTCCCGTGCGGCGGCGAACGCGGATATGCCCCGCCTCCGGATGCATCATGCCCGTCACCGGCTGCCCGCCGACGATGATTCCCATGCCGACGCCGGTCCCGACCGTGACGTAGAGATAATCGGACAGCCCTGCCGCCGCCCCGTAGCGACCTTCGCCCAGCGCCGCGCCGGTCACGTCGGTATGGAACGCCACCCGGTCGAACCCGTCGCCCAGCGGGCCGACGATATCCGCGCCTGCCCAGTGCGGCTTCGGCGTCGGCAGCATGCGGCCTTCCGAGACCGAAATCGGCCCGAAGCTGGCGATCCCGATCGCTTCCGGACGATAGGCGTCGCGCCATGCGGCGAGCTTCGCCGACAGCGCGCCCAGCGTCTCCTCCGGGGTCGTGGTCGGCACCCGGAACCGGTCGATGATCTCGTGCCCGCGCCCGACGACCGCGATCGACTTGGTTCCGCCCAGCTCGACGCCGGCCACCATCGCTTCCGAACCCATCGCCCATCCTCTCGCCATTACCGGCCTGCTCATGGCGCAGCGTACCGCCGCACGGCAAGGCCGGCCTTTGCGCGGCAGAGGTACTTGCATCGGCAATCGATTGCAACGAATCGTTACGGCGGTATCTTTCCGCTGGCAGAACGAAGGAATATGTTCGTACAAGCAACGGCATGGAAGAACCGGCCAATTCATCGCCGCGGGTGCGGACGATAGCAGATCTCGCGCGGTTGGCGGGCGTGTCGCCGGGGACGGTGTCGCGGGCACTGGCGGGCAAGTCGCTGGTCAATGCCGAAACCCGCGACCGGATCCAGGCGCTGGCCAGCGAACACAGCTTTCGCCCCAATCAGATGGCCAGCCGGCTGCGGACCCAGCGCACCGGAGTGATCGGGGTCGTCGTGCCGCTGGGTCACGAACGGCGCCAGCATCTGTCCGATCCGTTCTTCATGACCATGCTCGGCTTCCTCGCCGATCGCCTGACCGAGGACGGCTACGACCTGATGTTGTCGCGCGTCATTCCCGACGCGACCGACTGGCTGGAGCGGATCGTCGATTCGGGGATGATGGACGGCGTGCTGCTGATCGGTCAGTCCGACCAGTTTCATACCATCGAACGCGTCGCGCGGCGCTATCGGCCGCTGGTGGCATGGGGCAGCAGCAACCTGCCGGGGCAGGTACATTGCGCGATCGGCACCGACAACATCGCCGGCGGGCGGCTGGCGGGCGAACGGCTGGTCGCCCGCGGTGCGCGGCGCATCGCGTTCCTCGGCGAACTGCGCGCCCCCGAGATCCGCCAGCGCTGCGAAGGCGTGGCGCAGGCGCTGGCGACCGCCAGCATCGCCCGGCCGCCGCTCCAGCTCGACACGCACCTTGCGTCGGACGTGATGGAGCAGGAGATCGCGGCGCATCTGGCGCGCGTCGGTCACGAGATCGATGGCATCGCCGCCGCATCCGACGTGATCGCGGTGACCACGCTGCGCGTCCTTGCCGACCGTGGCATCCGTGTGCCGCACGATATGCCGGTCGTCGGCTATGACGACCTGCCGCTCGCGGTCAGCGCGGTGCCGCGCATCACCACCGTGCGCCAGGATATCGCGCGCGGCGCCAACGAGATGGTCTCCGCGCTGTTCCGTCGCATCGCCGGCGAGGACGCGCCATCGGTGGTGATGCCGCCGGTGCTGATCGAACGCGATTCCGCCTGACGGACGGGGCAGGGGAGCGATCAACCCACTTGCGTCCCGGTGGCGCCCGACGCTATCGCTCGGCCACGGCGCGTGGGGCCTGTAGCTCAATGGTTAGAGCTGGCCGCTCATAACGGCTAGGTTGCGGGTTCGAGTCCTGCCGGGCCCACGCGCGCTGCATCCGTGGCGACGACCCGAAAGGCTGATGGACGCGATGTCCGCCCGACGGCCGGTCACGCAGCAGCGGGATCAACAGGGCGGCAACTGCCCGTCCCCGCACATCGCGATCGGACTGGAGTAGGACATAGGGGCCATGGCGCGCTCCGGCCCGGCCGCCGCCGACACCGTAGCGTGTGCGGGCGTCGCGTTCGTAGCCGACCTGCACCGATATTCCGGGATCATCATGGTAATAGCGTTCGTACAGGATGTCGCCGCCTTCCTGCGCCACGACCGGTACGGCGGGCGCGACCGCGGAGGCCAATACGAGGGTAAGGCATCTGCCAACCGTCGTCCGTTTCCTCGTGGTTCCTCGCCGGAAAAGGTTGCGGGACCGGTGACTCGCCCGTTGGCGATCGACAGCGCGCGCGCGACCGGCGTGGCAGCGGGAGGAAAAGTCTGTGCCAGAACGACGTTGCATCCATGGGTTTGCCTGGGCGCGCCGACGCGCCGTGCAGCATGACGGGTGAAGCGCGGCATTGCCGCCGACGCACGATCGCGTCCGTCCTGCGGGGGGCGCTTGTGCCGTGCCACGAATGCGACTAGGGCCGCTGCTCGCGTCGGGGAGTGGCGCAGTCTGGTAGCGCGCCTGCTTTGGGAGCAGGATGTCGCAGGTTCGAATCCTGTCTCCCCGACCACAAGATTAATCACTTGGCGGACGCCCGGTAGAGCCAGTTTACAGGTGGTTTACACCGCGGCCGGTTTAAGAGCGTCGTGACGCCCCTTACGCCACCCCGATGGCCATGCTCGCCGCAGCGGCTATTGCTGCGCGCGTTCCAGAAATGTCGACAGGCGATCGTCGTCGCTCATCGCGACGTTGAACCGCATATGGTCGCGCCACCCGCCGCTGGTGCTGAACACCGGGCCGGGCGCCAGCACGATGCCGTCGGCGATGGCGCGGCGGGCGAGGTCGACGGCATCGAGGCCGTCCGGCAGCCGTGCCCAGAGGAATATCCCCGCCGCCGGCTCGTTCCACGACTCGATGCCGACCGCGCGCAGCCGCTTGCTCACCCGCGCCGTGGCACGCGCGAGCCGGGTGCGGACGCCCTCGACATGGCGGCGATAGCTGCCGTCGGTCAGCACCGCGTGAAGCAGGTTGGCCGCCAGCGGGCTGCCCGCCATCGAGGTGGCGATGCGCAGATCGGCGAGCGCCTCGATCCAGTCGGGTCGGGCGGCGATGTGCCCGCATCGCACCGCCGCCGACAGCGATTTCGAGAAGCTGCCGATCCGGATCGTCCGGTCGAGGCCGTCGAACGCCGCCAGACGTGGCGACGCCGCATGCTCGAAATCCGCGAAGATGTCGTCCTCGACGACGGCCATGTCGTGCGCCTCGGCGATCTTGAGCAGGCGGTGCGCGGTCGGTGCGCCGAGCGAGGTGCCGGTCGGGTTGTGGATGCCGGAGTTGGTCAGATAGAAACGCGGGCGATGCACCGCGGCTGCTTTGGCGAAGGCGGCGACATCGGGCCCCGTCGGCGTCATCGCCACGCCGATAACCTTGGCCCGGTGAGCCCGCAGCAGCGCCAGAAAGTTGAAGTAGCAGGGATCGTCGACCAGCACGGCGTCGCCCGGCTGCAGCAGGAACCGGCAGACCAGGTCGAGCGCATGGGTGCCGCTGTCGGTCAGCAGGATCTGGTCGGGACCGGCATCGATCCCCTGATCCGCCATCCGCCGCGCCAGCAGCACGCGGAGCGGCAGCGAGCCGCGTGGCGAGGCATAGCCCGCCAGCGCACCGTCACCGCTCGCACGTGCGGCGGCGCGCAGCGCCTTGCGGAGCGCGTCCCCCGCCAGCCACTCGTCGGGCAACCAGCCGCATCCCGGCATCAGGTCATGGCGTTGCTCGCCCAGCGACTGTCGCAGCATCCACAACGGATCGACCTCGCGCTCCTCAGTGGTGCCGAGCCGGTCCAGCGCCAGCGGCGCGAGCGGCGCGGCGACATAGAAGCCCGACCCGGGGCGTGACCGGATCACCCCTTCGGCGGCGAGCCGGTCATAAGCGTCGACCACCGTCGAGCGCGCGACATTGCTCGTTTCCGCCATCGCGCGGATCGACGGCAGCCGCGCGCCCGGCGTCAACGCGCGCGCATCGATGCGGTCGCGGATCGCGCGCGCGACCATGGCGGTGCGGGTCTCGTCGGATCGGATGCGCATCGTGCTGCTGCTTTCACCAATACAGTTCGACAGGATTGTATCGGTCCGTGCCTGTTCGCACCAGCCGCCGCGGGGTAGCACGCGTCACCACCCGCAGGAGAATCGAGACCGTGACCCGTCCCTTCCGCCTCGTCGACGTGTTCGGCACCGATCCGCTGACCGGCAATCCGCTCGCGGTCATCGCCGACGCCGGGGGCCTGTCGGCGCAGGAGATGCAGGCGATCGCCGGCTGGCTGAACTTTTCGGAGACGACGTTCCTGTTGCCGCCGACCGACCCGGCGGCGGACTATCGGGTCCGGATCTTCGCCATGGCCCATGAACTGCCCTTCGCAGGCCACCCGACGCTGGGCAGCGCACATGCGTGGCTGGAAGCGGGCGGGCAGCCGAAGCAGGATGGCGTAATCGTGCAGGAATGCGGCGTCGGGCTGGTGGATATCCGGCGCGACGACGATCGGCTCGCCTTCGCCGCGCCGCCGTTGCTCCGCGGCGGTGCGCCGACCGAGGCGGAAATCGCGCAGGTCGCGACGTTGCTGCGCATCGACCGGACGGCGATCGTCGACGCAGCCTGGGCCGACAACGGTCCGGGCTGGATCGCGGTCCTGCTGGAGTCGGCAGAGGCGGTGCTGGCGGTCGATCCGGCGCGGCATCATCACGAACACATCGACATCGGCATCGTCGGCCCGCACGCTCCCGGCGGCGCGGTCGCATTCGAGCTGCGCGCGATCTTCAGCGACGCGCATGGCGGACTGATCGAGGATCCGGTCACCGGCAGCCTCAACGCCTCGGTCGGGCAGTGGCTGTTCGCCAGCGGCCGGGCGAGGGGCAGCTACGTCGCCGCGCAAGGCACCCGGCTGGGCCGCACCGGGCGCATCCACGTCTCGCAGGACGACACCGGACAGGTCTGGATCGCCGGCGCGACGCGGACCTTGTTCAGTGGTTCGGTGCACGGCTGATGCAGGTCGCGATCCTCACCTTCGACGGCTTCAACGAACTCGATTCGTTCGTCGCCGGCGCGATCCTCAACCGGCTGCGCCCGCACGGCTGGGCTGCGCATATCACCGCGCCGACCGGGACGGTGACGTCGATGAACGGCGTCGTCGTCCAGCGTCAGCGGCCGCTGGCGTTCGTCGAGGAGGCGGACGCGGTCCTGATCGGCAGCGGCCTCCGTACGCGCGAGATCGCTGCGGATTCCACGATGCTCGGGCAATTGCGCCTCGACCCGGTGCGACAGCTGATCGCGGCGCAATGTTCGGGGACGCTGCTGCTGGCGAAGCTCGGGCTGATCGGCGACCTGCCGGCCTGCACCGACCTCACGACCAAGCCATGGGTCGTGGAAGCAGGTGTCGATGTCATCGACGCACCATTCGCCGCGCACGGCAACGTCGCCACCGCCGGCGGCTGCCTCGCGGCCCCATATCTCGCCGCGTGGATGATCGCGCGCGGCGGCTCGATCGCCCTGGCCCGGGAGGCGCTGCACTATGTCGCGCCGGTCGGCGAGAAGGAGCGGTTCGTCGACCATGCCCTTTCGATCGTCGCAGGCGAGATGGTCGATGCCTGACGCGCGGATCAAGCGGACCCGACGACCTCGCCGACACGGACGTCCGACAGGTCCAGCCATGCCGCCATCCGCGCCAGCTCGGCGTGCAGGCGAGCAAGCGTGTCGTCGGGCGCACCCGGTTCGAGCGTGATGCGATGCGCCAGCAGCACGCCTGCTTGCCGATCGGCCTTGAGGTCGACCCGCGCGACCAGCGCCTCGTCCATCAGGAAGGGCAACACGTAATAGCCGTGGGTGCGCCGGTCCTGCGGCACGTAGATCTCGATCCGGTAGCGGAAACCGAACAGCCGTTCGGTGCGGCCGCGTTCCCAGATCAGCGGATCGAACGGCGCCAGCAAGGCCGCCGCGCGCACCCGCCGCGGCGGCGAGGCATCGCGATGCCGCCACGCCTTCTGGCTCCAGCCCTCGACACGGACGGGGACCAGCACACCGTCCTCCGCCAGATCGGCGATGGCGTGATCCGCCTCGTCGGGCTTCAGCCGATAGTAATCGCGCAGGTCGGCTGCGGTCCCGATACCCAGCGCCCGCGCGCTGCGCTCGACCAGCGCGCGCTGCGCCTTGGCGGCGGAGGGCGTCGGCATGGCGAGAACCGCGGGCGGCAGGACGCGCTCGGGCAGGTCGTACACCCGCGCGAAGCTGCCCCGCCGTGTCGCCGTCGTGATCCTGCCCGACCAGAACAGCCATTCCAGCGCGTGCTTGACGTCGCTCCATTCCCACCAGCCGCTGCGGCTGACGCCGTTCTCGAAATCGGCGGCGGTCAGCGGTCCCTCGGCGGCGATGCGGGCCAGCACGGTGCCGGCCTCGTCGCGGCGCTCGGTCGCGAAGCGGCGGAGGGCGCGATAGCCGATCTCGCCCCGCTCGGCGCGCGCCATCCGCCACCGCAGCAGCGGATGAAGGTCGAGCGGCAACAACGACGCCTCGTGGCCCAATATTCGAAGAATCGGCGCTGCCGCTTCGAACCCCAGGCGGCCCGTTCGAGCAGCGAGCGATCATAGCCGCCCAGCCGGGAGAACACCGGTAAGTAGTGGGCGCGGGCGAGGACGTTGACGCTGTCGATCTGGAGCAAGCCGGTGCGATCGACAGCCTTGCGGAGATGCGCCGCCATGGGCCGCACAGGCGGCGACTGTCCGAAGCCCTGGGCCTTGAGGGCGATGCGTCGCGCATCGGCCAGCGAAATGGTCATGCCGTGATGATGGTGGTGGTCGGGCGTCACCGTCAATCCCGGTGGCAGCGTCAACCCGTCACGTCTTCGCCCGCAAGGTGAAGCGGGTCATCTCCGACGGCACGCCGAGGCGAAGTGCGAAGCCCGGCCACAGCCCCGTGCCGTTGCTGACGTACAGGGTCATGTCGCCGACCCGATAGCGGCCCGCGACGAAACCGGCGTTCGCGCGGGCGACGATCCGATCCAGGCCCCGGATCATACCGCCATGGGTATGGCCGGACAGTTGCAGCGCCACGCCCCGCGCGGCGGCGTCCCGCGCCCGCTGCGGCTGATGATCGAGAAGAACGATCGGTGCATCGCCCGGCGCGCCGCGCAGCGCCAGTCCTACGTCCGGCCCTGCCTCGCCGACGCTCGGGGCGGAGAGATCGGTCACGCCGGCGACGACAATTTCCGCGCCGCCGCGCCGGATGACGGTATGGGCATTCGGCAGCATCCGGAAACCAAGCGCGGTCAGGTGCCGCATCCATGCGCGATAGTCGAAGAAATACTCGTGGTTGCCCGGGATCGCCCAGACGCCATCAGGAGCCTTGAGCGCGCGAAGCGGCTCTACATCCTTGCGCCGCATGTCGACCGAGCCATCGATGAAATCGCCCGTCACGACGATCACGTCGCTGCCCGCGGCGTTGGCGCGTGCCACGACGGCTTTTGCCCAAGCGGCGGGGAACAGTTTGCTGATGTGAAGATCGGTCAGTTGAAGGATGCGATACCCGTCGAACTGCGGCGGCAGACCTGCGATCTCGACCTCGACATCCTTGACCGGCGGGACCCGCACGGCGTTGGCGACCCCGATCACGCTGGCGATCATCGCCACGCCGATCGCGCCATATCGCACTGCATCCGGCAGCCCCGTGCGCTGCCACCGAAGGACTGCCGTCGTCAGCAGGCCGAGATCGAGCACGATCTGAACGAGCATGAGCAGCACCAGCGCCCCGAATGACCAGTTGAAGAGGATCACGACCAGGCGCGGAAATTCGGGTGCGAAGACCGAACCCGAGGATAGTCTGCTCCAGAGGTGATATTGCGAGACGATCAGCAGGAGTACGGCGATGACGACCTTGCTCCAGAGCGGCAGCGCCAGCGGCCAGAGGGTGCGGGACGCGACATAGATCGCGGGGATCAGGAATATGAGGAAGATGATCGGCATCCTTCAGGGAGCATCGGCGAGCAGGCGACGAGGGGTTGTCCCGCTTTAGCGCCGCCTGTCGCTCCACGCGACCGGCGATCGCGAACGCCGGCATCGGCGCATTCCTGTTCGCCGGTTCGCGGGCGGAAATGGCGTGTCCCCGGAACTTTCGTCGTGCACATGCGCGACGATGTGCCAGCAATGCGCGACAGGCACGGCGACGGGCGCGAGGGAGCGTCGGCTCAGTCGTCGCTTGGCCGGCCGATCCTGTATAGTCCCGATCGCGCCGGCAACGGTTTCCCCTTTCAGCTCAGCCGCACCGATCCGTCGCGGACTAGCCCGTCGATCGCAATGTGGACGGCGGGCATCGCACTGCGCCAGCCCGCCGGTGACAGCGCGCGCGCCACCTCGCTCGGGCAGATCGTCGCGCCCGCCGCGCGGCGCCCCAGAAGGTCCAGTGTCGCGGTGCGTGGATCGATCATCCGGTTCACTCCGGTCCCGCGCCCCCTCCGGTCGAACCGACGGGGGCCGTCTGCGTCAGGCGAACGCCCGTAAGCGCCGCCAGCCGCGCCAGCAGCGCATCCTGGAACCGGACGTCGGTCGCCTCTGCCGCCGGCTCCTGACGCCGCTGGTGATGCCAGTAACCGCCGCTGGTCAACGCGGCCGGATCGTCGCTGCCCGCCAGCCAGCTCTGCGTCCGCGCGCCCGTGTCGAGGTCGACCGGCGCGCTCGCGCCACCCATACGTGTCTGCACCCACCCCGGATCGACGGCGTTGCTCCGCACGTCGGGCCAGTCCTGGGCGATCGCGAGCGCCAGCGCGAGCAGATGCAGCTTGCTCTCGGCATAGGCGCGGGCCGTATCCCATGGCCGCGTCGTCCAGTCGAGGTCGTCGAGCGATCCCTCGCCGCCACGGTGCAGCCCGCTGCTAAGATAGACTAACCGATCGGGTCGCTCGATCAGCGCGGTCAGTATATAGGGCGCGAGCGTATTGACCGCGAGCAGCGTTGCGTGCCCCTCCGGTGTCGAGCCGCGCTCGGGCACCGAATAGAGACCGGCGTTGTGGATCACCGCGTCCATGCGACCGATCGCGTTCACCTGATCCGCGATCCGGCGGACGTCGTGTGCGCTGGCAAGGTCGCCGATCACGACGCCGCTCGCCCGCTCGCGGATCGCGCCCAGTTCGCCAGCGCGCTGTCCGGATCGAGCGTGCAGGACGACATCGTGCCCGTCGGCCAGCAACGATCGCGCCGCCGCTAGGCTGAGGCCATCGGTGCTGCCGGTAATGAAGACCCGTGCCATGTCCGTTCTTCCGCTACAGCGACCAGCCGCCGGTGTCGACGATCACCCCGCCATCCTGCCGGGCCGTGCCTTCGCCGCTCCGGTCAACAACGCGCCGGTCAGGAAGCCGTTGCCGTGCGGGCTGTAGGCTACCCGGATCACCTCGAAGGCGGGCGGCTGGTCCGCGTGCTGGCGAATCGGTGTCCGCCTCTTACGGGCTATCACCTCGATTATCCCGGTCCGGGCCAGCTCTCGCCCGCGATGCGGCGGCTGGTCGACGCGTTGCGGTTCCATGCGTGCGGCGCGACCGGTTCTGGCGTTCATTCCGGCTCCCGCTCAGTACGGATCGCATTCGGGGCCGAGGGACAGGCCGGCGGCGATGCCGATCGCAGGCGGGCCTCTTCCTTCTGCCGCTTCCACTCCGCCGTCCGCAGCAAGACATACTCCCGAAGGAGTTGCACCCGGCGGGGACGGAAACTGCGTCCGCCGCGTTCCAGCGCTTCGATCCGGGGCACTTCGAACGTCCGATGGGCCTCGCGCAGCAGGCACCAGCCGACCAGCATCAAGGTCCGTGGGCTATAGGACATGCCGAGCGGCAGGATCTCGCGCTCGGTCCGCCGCCCGCTGGCATCCCGATAGGCGATGCGGACGCTGCACTCGTCCCAACAGGCTTCGCGCAGGAGGTCGAGGTCGACCGCGATGGCGGCGCGCGGCTCGGGCGGGCGCCACGATCGCATGGTGGCATGCGCCGCCTGGCGTGCCTGCCGGTCGGGCAGGGTAGCGACGATCCGCGCGAGCGCGGTGCGCCCCGCCGTCGCCAGCGCGTCGTCGCCGAAGTCGCCGAGGCTCGCGACCCCGAGCATCAGCGCCTCGATCTCGAGGCGCGAGAAGCTCTGCGGCGGCAGCGTCGGATCTTCGGTCAACGTGTAGCCATAGCCCGCCGCCCCGTCGATCAGCACGCCGCCCGCGCGCAGCGTCGCGATGTCGCGATAGAGCTGCCGCGTCGAGACCTCCGTCTCCGTGGCGAGGCGGGTCGCGGTGACGGGTTTGGGAAGCCGCCGCAATGCGTCGAGCAACCGCATCAGGCGATCCGATCGTGCCATCCCTGCTGCCCGAAATTGTCAGGAGCCTGCTGGTAGACGGACAAGGTCATCCAACGCAAGGAGCAACCCGATGCGCACCCTCTATTACTCGCCCAACTCCCGGTCCGACACGGTCGTCGCGCTCGTTCGCATGCTGTCCGCCGACATCGCGATGCGCGAGGTGACCATCGCGCGACAGGACGGATCGGGCAGCCGCGATCCGGCCAACCCGCATCTGGAAGGCAAGGTGCCCTATCTGACCGACGGCGCGGACGCGGTGCGCGAGCGCGGCGCGATCATGCTCTATCTTACCGATGCCTATCCCGACGCCGGTCTGGGGCCGCTGCCGGGCGAGGCGGATCGCGGTGCCTATCTGTCATGGCTGTTCTACTATCAGGGCGTCATCGAACCGCTGCTGATCCTGAAGTGGGCGGACGTGGGCCATCCCGCGATCACCGCAGGCCTGCGCGACTTTGATACGATGATCGAGCGGCTGGCCGAGCCGCTGCGTCGCGGGCCGTGGCTGCTCGGCCAGCGCTTTTCCGCCGCCGACATGCTGTGCAGTTCGCCGTTCTTCTGGTTCGCCGACATGATGCCCGCGGACCCGGCGATCCGCGACTGGGTGGCGCGGTGCAGCGAACGGATGGGTGGCGACGGGAAGTAGCGGCCCTGCGGCGCCGACGCGCGATACCGGTATCCGCGTCGGGGCTTCGGTAGGGCGGCCACCGAAGGTCGGCGAATCGCCCTCAATCCTTCGGGACAGGCCCATGCTGTCCGTGACCGATCCGCCAGGGTCGCACCGCCCGCACGGGAGGCGGTGAAAGATACTGCACCGCAACAGGCAACCCCGGCTTACCGGCTTGTCCCAATCATGCCCCAATCGCGCCATCGTGGCGTCGGCCGCGTAACGATCGGAGCAGGGGGAGGATCGACGCGAAAAAGGGCGCCACCGTTGCCGGGGCGCCCTTTCCTGTATTCCATGGCTCCATGCTGCCGTGGCAGCACGGATAAGGAATTACATGCCGTTCAGTTCGCCGGCGTTCTCGATCGCGTCCGACGCGTCTTCGGCGTTCTCCGAAGCGTTCATCAGGTCGGCGGCAACTGCCTCGTTCGAGGTGTTCTCAGCCTGCGCTTCGAGATTGTCGGCGATCATTTCCAGGTTGTCCGACGCGGCATCGGCAGCGTTGTCGGCCGGGGTGTTCTTGCAGGCGGCGACCGAGAGGAGGCCGGCAGCGGCGGCGACGAGCATGATCTTCTTCATTCGGGTTACTCCCAGAAAATTCCATTTCGCGAATATCCCGGCGTCACCGCCGTCGCGAGATAGCCGCAATAACGCCTTGCGCAGCGCCGTCAATCGCGAATTGTGGCAGGAATGCGGCTTTGCGACCAATGGTGGACCGTGGCAGGGCCGCGATGAAGCGTTCGAATGCCCCGTTTCATGACCGAAATCCCACCGTAACGCTACGTTTTGTTGCATATGCGAAGCGGCGTTCGGTGATCGTGAGGATTTGCGCGGTCGCTGTCGATTTCCGTCGGGGATCGCTCCCGACGATGTCGATCGACCCCGCGAATCGCATGTCGCAGCGCCGGCCCGGTCACGGACGGACCGCGCGTTGCCAATCCGCCGGCCCATCGCTACATCGCGGCAGAACCATTTCACCCCCGATATTCGAACGGAGCCTTCGGCAATGGCCGTGCAGTACAGCTATGTGATGAAGGGTCTGACCAAGACCTTCCCCGGCGCGAACAAGCCGGTGCTCAACAACATCCACCTCCAGTTCCTGCCCGACGCCAAGATCGCGATCATCGGTCCGAACGGCGCGGGCAAGTCCACGCTGATGAAGGTCATGGCGGGGATGGACACCGAATTCAGCGGCGAGGCGTGGGCCGCGGACGGGGTGAAGGTCGGCTATCTGGCGCAGGAGCCGAAGCTCGACAACAGCAAGACGGTGATGGAAAACGTCAAGGACGGCGTCCGTCCGGTCGCCGACCTCGTCGATCGCTTCAACGCCATCTCGGCCGAAATGGGCGATCCGCAGGACGATACCGACTTCGACAAGCTGCTGGAGGAAATGGGCGAGCTGCAGGCGAAGATCGATGCGGTCGACGGCTGGAGCCTCGACAACCAGCTCGAAATCGCGATGGAGGCGCTGCGCTGCCCGCCGGGCGACGCCTCCGTCGAAAATCTTTCGGGCGGGGAGAAGCGCCGTGTCGCGCTGTGCAAGCTGCTGCTCGAAAAGCCGCAGATCCTGCTGCTCGACGAACCGACCAACCACCTCGACGCCGAAAGCGTCGGCTGGCTGGAAAACTACCTCAAGGAATATACCGGGAACGTCATCCTCGTGACCCACGACCGGTACTTCCTCGATAACGTCGTCAACTGGGTGCTCGAGCTCGATCGCGGGCGCTACTACACCTACGAAGCCAATTATTCGGGCTATCTCGAAAAGAAGGCCAAGCGCCTCGAACAGGAAGAGCGCGAGGAAGCCGGCAAGGCCAAGGCGATCCAGGACGAGCTGGCATGGATGCGCCAGACGCCCAAGGCGCGCCAGACCAAGTCCAAGGCCCGCATCCGCGCGTTCGACGAACTGGTCAAGAACCAGGAGAATCGCGCCGTCGGCAAGGCGCAGATCCTGATCCAGATCCCCGAACGCCTCGGCGGCAAGGTGATCGAGGCGCAGGGCCTGACGAAAGCGTATGGCGACAAGCTGCTGTTCGAGAATCTCGACTTCAACCTGCCGCCCGGCGGCATCGTCGGCGTGATCGGTCCCAACGGTGCGGGCAAGTCGACGCTGTTCAAGCTCATCACCGGACAGGAACAGCCCGATGGCGGCTCGATCGAGGTCGGGCAGACGGTGAAGCTCGGCTATGTCGACCAGTCGCGCGACGACCTCGACCCCAACAAGAACGTCTGGGAAGAGGTGTCGGACGGCCTCGACATCTTCCGCTTCGGCAAGCAGGAACTGGGCACGCGCGCCTATGTCGGCGCGTTCAACTTCAAGGGGCAGGACCAGCAGAAGAAGGTCGGCCAGCTGTCGGGCGGTGAGCGCAACCGCGTCCACATCGCCAAGATGCTGAAGGAGGGCGGCAACGTCCTGCTGCTCGACGAACCGACCAACGACCTCGACGTCGAAACGCTGCGTGCGCTGGAAGAAGCGCTGGAGTCGTTCGCGGGCTGCGCGGTGGTCATCAGCCACGACCGCTTCTTCCTCGATCGGCTGTGCACCCATATCCTCGCGTTCGAGGGCGACAGCCACGTCGAATGGTTCGAGGGCAATTTCGAAGCCTATGAAGAGGACAAGCGCCGCCGCATGGGCGACGCCGCCGATCGTCCGACGCGGCTGGCGTACAAGAAGCTGACGCGCTGATCCCGTGGCGGTGGTCGAGGACAATGGCGCGGGGTCGGACGATCCCGCCGATGCGATCCGCTATCGCCTCGACCAGCAGCGCATCTTGGCCGAGTTCGGCGGGATTGCGCTGCGCAGCCGCGACATCGACGAGATCGTCCGGGCCGCGGTCGAACTGGCGGCGCGCGGGATGCGCACCCGGCTGGCCAAGTTCCTGCACCGCGACGATCAGGGCGGGGCGCTGATCGTCCGCGCCGGCGTCGGCTGGGACGACGGCGTCGTCGGACAGGCGGAGATGGACAACGACCTGGCATCGCCGGCCGGTTTCGCGTTCAAGACCGGCGAAGCGGTGATCTCTAATCATCTGCGCGACGAAAAACGCTTCACCACGCCTGATTTCATGGCCGACCACGGCGTGAAGCGCGCGATCAACGTGCTGGTAGAGGCGAATGGCAAGCGGTTCGGCGTGCTGGAGGTCGACAGTCGTCAGGACGGGCGGTTCGAGGAAGACGACCTCGCCTTCATGCAGGGGTTCGCCAACCTGATCGGCGTCGCGATCGAGCGGCTGGATGCGGAGGCGGGGCTGCGTGCCGCGATCGAACATCAGGAACTGCTGACGCGCGAGGCGTCGCACCGGGTGAAGAACAGCCTCGCCATGGTGTCGGCGATGTTGAACCTGCAGATGCGCGAGGACGACGACCCGCGCGTGCAGCGGATGCTGGGCGATGCGCAGGCGCGGATCGTGGCGATCGGGCAGGCACACGACCAGCTGTGGCAGGGGGATCAGGTCGGCGTCGTCGCGCTCGACCGGCTGCTGTGCGGCATCGTCGACGGCTTACGCGAGCAGGCGCCCGACCACGCCATCGACTGCGACATCGCGCCGCTGGTGGTGAGCGGCGACACCGCCATACCGCTGGGGCTGTTGCTGACCGAACTGGTCACCAACGCGATCAAATATGCCTATGGCGACGGCGGCGGCCCGGTGTGGATCGAAACGCGCTGCGACGACGGCGCGCTGTCGCTGGTGGTAGCCGATCGGGGCGTCGGCCTGCCGGCGGGGCTCGATCCGAATGTGGTGCGGCCGAGCAGTCTTGGGATGCGGATGGTCAACAGCCTGACGCGGCAGCTGGGGGGTACGCTGGCGTTCGAGAACACGGCGCCGGGGACGCGGGTGGCGTTCGCGATGCCGTTGCCGGCGGCGGTGTAGATCGTTTCCGGCAGGGCCCTCACACCAGCTTCACGAACACCCCGGTATCGCGGCGTTCGACCTCGAACGCCTTCACCTTCTCGATCAGGTCCGACAGCCGCTTGAACCCGTAGTTGCGGGTGTCGAAGCTCGACCGGTTGGCCGCGCGCTGGCCGACTTCGGACAGGCTGGCGAAGCCGCGCTTGTCGACCTTCGACGCGTCATAGGCATCGGACAGCAGCTTCACCAGCGCGGCATCGACCTTCTGGCTCTTGCGCGGCGGGGTGGGATCGGGCCTCGCGGCAGCGGTCGCCGGGGCGGGGACGCCGCCGATAGCGGGGGGCAGCGGCATGTTCGCCACATCCTCGACATCCAGCGACCCGACGTCGATGAAGCGGGTGCAGCTCTCGCGGAACCCCTCGGGCGTGCGGTCGGTGCCGAAGCCGTAGACCGGCACCCCTTCCTGCCGGATGCGCTGCGCCAGCGGCATGAAGTCGCTGTCCGACGACATGATGCCGAAACCCGTGATGCGACCGCGCAGCAGCAGGTCCATCGCGTCGATGGTCATGCGCATGTCGGTCGCGTTCTTGCCCTTGGTGATGTCGAACTGCTGGAACGGTTCGATGCCGTGGCGCATCAACAGCGCCTTCCAGCTCTTCAGGCCCGGCTTCTCCCAGTTGCCATAGGCGCGGCGGACGTTGACCGTGCCGAATTCGGCCAGCACCGTCAGCACGGAATCGAGATAGGCGGCGCCGGCATTGTCGGCATCGATGAGCAACGCGACGTTGCCGGTGGGGGCGGAGTGGGTGACCATGCCCCCGTCTATCGCACTCGCCGCACGGGCGCGACCGAAACCGTCAGCCGCGCTGTCGAACCGCGTCGATGCTCCACGCCCCGCCGCCGGCCGCCGCCATATAGAGGAAAGCGAAGCAGTAGAGCACCGCCGCCTCGCCGCCATTGGCGATCGGGAACGGTCCCTGCGGCGCATGGGCCATGAAATAGGCGACCGCCATCATCCCCGACAGCACGAAGGCCACCGGCCGCACGAACAGCCCGACGATCAGCAACCCGCCGCCGACCAGCTCCAGTATCGCCGCGCCGTAGAGCAGTCCGTTCAGCGGCATCGGAAACGGCGGCAGGCCGAACAGCTTCGATACGCCGTGGCTGAGGAATACGAGGCCGAAGACGATCCGCATCGCGGCGAGCAGGCGGGGGGCGAGGGCGGCGGGCAGGGGCATGGCGGACGTCTCCGGACTGGACTGCACCCGGTGTCGCAGCGATGCGGCCATACCCCAAGCGCAATGATCGAAACGATCCGTTGCCTCATCCGGCGCGGTCGCGTTCCACCTCCGCGCGGCGCAGCATGGCGCGCGCCAGTTCCTGTTCGCCGAGCACCACCTGATCGACGCCGTGCCGTTCCAGATAGCTGACCTCCTCCGCCGAATGGGCACGCGACAGGATGTAGAGGCCGGCGTTCATGCCGCGGGCATGCTGGACGATCGCCCCGGCCTCGAACCCGCCGGGGATGGCGATCAGCAGCTTGGTCGCCTCCGCCACCCCGGCATCGCGCAGGACATTGGGGTCGAGCGCATTGCCCAGCACCACGCTCCAGCCATGCGCCTGCGCCGCGCGCGCGGTATCGGCCTGGTCCTCGATCACGACGAAGGCGCGGCCGGCATCGCGCAGGCCCTCGGCGATCAGTCGCCCGACGCGACCAGCGCCGATCAGCACGACATGGTCCTCGCGGGCTTCCTCGCGCGCAGCCTCGCGCGCCTGTGCCGGGCCGGGATCGTCGCCGCGACCGGCGACCGCCCCGAACAGGAACGGATTGACCATGATCGACAGGATCGCGCCGGCGAGGATCAGGTCGCGCCCCGCATCGGGCAGGACGCCCAGACTGGTGCCCAGCCCGGCGAGGATGAACGAGAATTCGCCGATCTGCGCGAGGCTGGCCGCGATGGTCGCCGCCGTCCGGTTGGGATGGCCGAACAGGCGGACGATGGCGAAGGCGGCGGCCGACTTGCCGATCACGATGATCGCGATCGTCGCCAGCAGCGGGCCGGGCTGCTGCGTCAGCACTTTCGGATCGAACAACATGCCGACCGACACGAAGAACAGGACGGCGAACGCATCGCGAAGCGGCAGCGTCTCCTGCGCCGCGCGCCGGCTGAGCGGCGTTTCGCCCAGGATCATGCCCGCGAAGAACGCACCCAGCGCGAACGACACGTCGAACGCCAGCGCCGCGAAAAACGCGACTCCCAGCGCGATCGCCAGCACGGCGAGGCGGAACAGCTCGCGCGATCCGGTATGCACCACCCAGTGCAGCGCCCACGGGATCACGCGCCGCCCGACGACCAGCATCAGCGTGACGAAGCCGGTGACCTTCAGCAGCGTCATGAGAATCGCGGTCAGGATCGCACCGGGCGCGGCGGCCTTCGCCGGATCGACCGCCGCGGCGATCACCGGCAGCAGGACCAGCGCCAGCACCATCGCCAGATCCTCGACGATCAGCCAGCCGACCGCGATCCGCCCGCGTTCGGTCTGGACCAGCGCGCGTGCCTCCAGCGCGCGCAGCAGCACGACGGTACTGGCGACCGACAGCGCAAGGCCCAGGACGATGCCGGCCATCAGCGACCAGCCGAGGAACTGCGCCAGTCCCCAGCCCATCAGCGTCGCCACCGCGATCTGCACGATCGCGCCGGGCACGGCGATGCGCCACACCGACAACAGGTCTTTAAGCGAAAAATGCAGGCCGACGCCGAACATCAGCAGGATGACGCCGATCTCCGCCAGTTCGGTGGCGATTCCCGAATGGGCGACGAACCCCGGCGTGAACGGTCCGATCAGCACGCCGGCGAGCAGATAGCCCGCGATCGGCGACATGCGCAGCCGGTGCGCCGCCGCGCCGAGCACGAACGCCGCGACCAGCGCGGTGACGATGGTTCCGACCAAAGGGGTGTAATGCGGCATCGGCGCTCCTGTAAGGGGGAAGTTCTCCTGCGCCAACGACCGGACCGGCGCCGAGGTTCGCTTAGAGCGGTTTCCGACCAGGTTGAACCGCCGTCATCGCCCTTCGGGCGCCTGCTGCGCAGCGGGGCGCTTTCCATCCGGGGCGGCGTTGCTCGTCGGTCACGATGCTGCAGCATCGCTCCCTCCTCGCGCCTTGCCCCGAACCGAAATCACCGCCGTGCCGGTGATCCAACCTGATCGGAAACCGCTCTAACCGCCTGAATTGCCAGAAAGCCTTGCCGTACCCTACCGGCCGTTCGCCGACCAGTGCGGTGGATCGGACGCCAGTTTCAGGACACCGAAACTGGCGCCGACCTGGTTCAGCACCGCTGCCGACCTGGGACCGATCGACATTCAGCGAATTGGAGCGCCATCCAGCAGGATCAGGAGCCTTTCTGGTTCACGTACCCCCGCGCAGGCGGGGGTCCAGAGCCACGAATGTCGTCCTGCCGTTACTCTGGACCCCCGCCTGCGCGGGGGTACGGCCTGAAGGTCGATCGGTCCTAGCCGCCGCATCCGTCGCGCGGCTCGCCGCAACGCTTCACGGATAGGTGATCGCCATCACCTCATATTCCTTTGCGCCCGCCGGCAGCGTCACCGTCCGCACGTCGCCCACCGCGCTGCCCCGCAAGGCCCGCGCCATCGGCGAGTTCCAGCCGATCCGCCCCTTGCCCGCATCCGCCTCGTCATCGCCGACCAGTTCGAGCACGCGGTGGTTGTCGTCCTCGTCGGCGATGGTGACGGTCGCGCCGAACCACGCGCGGCCGCGCTCGGTCTGGGTCGCCGGATCAACGACGCGCGCCGCCTTCATCCGTTTGGCGAGGAAGCCCAGCCGCCGGTCGATCTCGCGCAGCCGCTTGCGGCCATAGATATAGTCGCCATTCTCCGACCGGTCGCCATTGCCCGCCGCCCATGCGATGACGTCGAGCAGCTTGGGCCGCTCGTCGCCCAGCAACTGGTCATATTCGGCCTTGAGCACGCCATAGCCCGCCGGCGTGATATAGTTCGGACGCGGCTCGCTCATCCGGGCTGGTTCTTGCGCAGATACCAGCTGAGGTTGTTCGGCCCGCGCGACCGGGCCTTGTCGGCATGGATCAGGTCGTAGACGACCGCGTTCTCCAGCACGCGCTGCACATAGCCGCGCGTCTCGGTGTACGGAATCTTCTCGATCCAGTCGATCACGTCGACGCCGGGCGTGCGCGGATCGCCGTTGGCGCGCAGCCACTTGTTCACGTTGCCGGGGCCGGCATTGTACGCGGCCACCGCCAGCGGATAGCTGCCGCCATAATAGTCGAGCATCCGCTGGATGAAGCTGGACCCCAGCGCCATGTTGTACGCCGGATCGTTCAGCGACGCCGGATTGTACGACAGGCCGAGCTTGCCCGCGGTCTCGCGCGCGGTGCCGGGCATCAGCTGCATCAGCCCGCGCGCGCCGGTACGGCTGACGGCGGTCCGGTCGAACTGGCTTTCCTGCCGCGCGATCGCGTGGATCAGCGTGAACTGGTCGCGCTGCGCCCCGCTGACCGGCACGGACGGGTAACCCGCCAGCGTATAGTCGCTATGCCCGTTCACCAGCGCGCTGCGCCCGACCATCACGCTCAGGTCGGGGCGGTCGATCGCCCGCGCCAGCTCGACCGCCAGCGCATGGTCGGTATCGCTGCGCGCATCCTCGGCGATCTTGCGGATGAAGAGGCCCTGATCGCCATATTGGCCGGTGCGACCCAGGTAGCGCGTCGCCTTGACCACGTCGCTGTTCATGTATGCGGCGCGGACGGCGGCCGGCACCGCCGCCGGATCGGCGGTGTTGCCCGGCGCGCGCAGCGGGCGTCCGATGCGCTCGCTCGCCAGTTGGCCATAGAACAGGTCGCCGAGATCGGCCGCCTGCGCATACCAGCGATCGGCGGTGGCGCGGTCGCCCGCCGCCTCGGCGGCGCGGCCCGCCCAGTAATAGCCCTTGGTCCGCACGGTCGGCGTGCGCGACCCGCTGGCATAGCGCGCGAACATGCCAGCGGCGTCGGCAGGGCGGTTCAGCCGTTGCAGCGCGACCGTGCCTGCCAGCCACGCGAGGCTGGTATAGTCGTCGCGCTCGCCATAGGCGGCATCGGCGATGACCGTGCCGGCGGGAAAGGCGTCGTCGATCTGCGATGCGATGCGATAGGCCAGATCATACTGGCTGTCGGCCTGTGCCGCCTTGGCATTGGTCAGCAGGACCTCCAGCCATTCCTCGACATCGCCCGGCGTCCGCGACAGCCGGCGCGGCTGCGCCAGGAACGATCGCGCCGTCCCCGACTGTCCGGTCGCGCGCAGCCATGTCGCGCGATCGGCGACATAGCCCGGATCGTTGCGGTCGACGCCCGGCTGCTCGCCCCGCACGCTGGCATCCGCCGCGCTGGTACGGAACGCGATCCGCGCGTCATAGGTGGGGCGCATCGCTGCCGACGCATAGCCGATCTGCCGCCCGGCGGCGCTGGTCGCGCCCTGCCACAGCAACCGGTCCATCCGCGCGTCGTGATCCTCGGGGCGCAGCGCCGATGCGAACTGCCCCAGCAGCTTCGTCTCGTCGGCGGTGCGCAGCGCGCCGCGCCGCCATGCCGCGCGGGCCGCTTCCTGCGCCTCCGCCGTGCGCCCGCTCGCCGCCAGCGCCTCGGCATGGCGCAGACGCCCGGCGGCGGTCATCGGCGGGAAGCGGGCAAAGAAGCGCAGCACCGTCGCCGCATCCTGCCCGCCATCGGCCAGCACGGTTTCGGCGGCGGCGCGGCGGCTGGTCTCACCCGGAAAGCCCGGATGCGCCAGCAGGAAGCGGGCATAGTCGCCGAAGGGATAATTGTCCGACTGCTGCAGCCGTTTCCAGTCGGCCAGCACCGGCTGGATCGGGTCATAGGCCGGGGCCGGCGCGACCTGCTGCACCATCGGGCGGGCAGGGGCGGGCACCGGCTGCACCATCGGCGCTGCGGGCGCCTGGACGGGCATCGGGGCGGTCGGGGTGAACATCCCGGCGGCCATGGCGGCGCTCGCGACGCCGGTGAGCAGGAACGCGCTCTTGAACACGGTGGTCAGCATACTGGACATGATATGGAAGCGCGCCCTATCTGTCGCCACCTTTTCGGCTCGAATCCCTGTCCACGGAGCGCGTTTCCCATGTTTTCCGGATCGATCCCGGCCCTCGTCACGCCCTTTGCCGACGGCTCGTTCGACGAGGCGTCGTTCCGCGCGCTCATCGACTGGCAGATCGAAAGCGGGTCGAGCGCGCTGGTCCCCTGCGGCACGACCGGCGAAGCGGCGACGATGACGATCGAGGAACACGACCATGTCGTGCGCGTCTGCGTGCAGCAGGCGCAGGGCCGGGTGCCGGTGATCGCGGGCTGCGGATCGAACGACACCGCCGTCGCGCTGCACCACATCCACGCCGCAAAGGCCGCGGGCGCCACCGCCGCGCTGCTGGTCCCCCCCTATTACAACCGCCCGAACCAGGAGGGGGTGTTCCGCCATTTCGAAGTGCTGGCGGCGCAGGGCGGCCTGCCGATCGTCCTCTACAACGTGCCGGCGCGCACCGTCACCGACATCGCAGTCGAAACGGTCGAACGCATCGTGAAGGTGTTTCCCGAGGTGGTCGTCGGCATCAAGGACGCGACCGGCCAGATGGCGCGCGTGTCCGAACACCGGCAGCGCTGCGGCGCCGCCTTCGCCCAGTTGTCGGGCAATGACGACATGTCGCTCGCCTTCATGGCGATGGGCGGCATGGGCGCGATCTCGGTCACCGCGAACGTCGCGCCCGCGATGTGCGCCGAGTTCCAGGACGCGTGCGCCGCGGGCGATTACGGCCGCGCGCTGACGCTGCAGGACCGGCTGTATCCGCTCCACGCCGCGCTGTTCACCGACGCATCGCCCGCGCCGGTCAAATATGCGCTGGGTCGCGTCCGCCCGGGCTTCCCGACCGACCTGCGCCTGCCGATGACTCCCGCATCGCCCGCGTCGCGCGCCGCGGTGGACGCCGCGCTGGCCCATGCCGGCCTGGTGGGATGAACCGTTCGGGATGCGGCGCGCGCGGCATTGCCGCGGCGGTGGCATCGCCGTAACACGCTGCCCCTATGCCTAACGGACCCCTTTCGGTGCAGACGCTTACCGGCGCGGAGATCGCCGCGCACGACTGGGCGGCCACGCCGCTCGGCCCGGTCGATCGCTGGCCGGTCGCGCTGCGCTCGCTGCTGGCGATGATGCTGTCGTGCCCGACGCCGATGTTCCTGGCATGGGGGCCGGAGCTGCGCTGCTTCTACAACGACGCCTATCGCCCGCTGCTGGGCGTGCGGCTGGCCGGCTCGCTGGGCGAGCGGTTCGACGTCGTCTGGGCGCATATCTGGGACGAACTGGTGCCGCTGGTCGACAAGACCCTCGCCGGCGGCAACGTCGTCGCGACCGACATGCAGCTCGACCTCGCCCGCACCGGCGAGCCGGAGGAAAGCTGGTGGAGCTTCACCTATTCCCCCGCCTTCGACGATCGCGGGCAGATCGCCGGGCTGCTGTGCGTGACCGGGGAGACGACGGCGCGGGTGCTGGCCGAGCGGGAGCGTGCCGCCGCCGACGAACGTCTGCAACTGGCGCTGTCGGCCGGGCGCAACATCGGCGCGTGGGACTGGGACGTGCCGACCGACATCGTCCGCGCCGATTCGCGCTTCGCGCTGCTCTATGGCGTCGACCCGGCGGTCGCGGAGGCCGGCGCGCCGATCGCGACCTTCTTCGCCCACATCCATCCCGACGACCTGCCCGCGTTGCAGGTCGCGATCGAACGCGCGATGGACCCGGCGGGCAACGGCACGCTGGTCGCCGAATACCGGCTGGTGTCGGACGACGGCAGCAGCCGCTGGGTTTCGGCGCAGGGACGCTGCGCGTTCGACGAGGCAGGCCGCGCGGTGCGCTTTCCCGGCGTCAGCTTCGACATCGACGACCGCAAGCAGGCCGAACTCGCCGCGCTGGCCGCCAAGGCCGAGCGCGAGTTCGTCCTGCAACTGAGCGCGCGGCAGCGTGCGGCGACCGATCCGGAAGCGATCATGCGCTTCACCGCGCGGGCGCTGGGCGACTGGCTGCACGTCCACCGCGTCGGCTTCGCCCGCATCGCCGCCAATCGCGTGCGCTACATGGGCGGATGGAACGACGGCATCCTGCCGCCGCTGATCGGCGACCACAGCCTCGACCGGTTCGGGCAGGACAACAACGCGCTGCTGCGCGCCGGGCGGACGATCGTGTCCGACCGGTTCGACGTCGATGCGACCTTCGAACCCGAACTGGTCGCGACCTATTCGGCGCGGTCGGGCATCTGCGTGCCGCTGCGCCGCGACGGGCGGCTGGAAGGGCTGCTGATCGTCGGCCATGGCGAACCGCGCCGGTGGATGCCGGGCGAGATCGCGCTGGTGCAGGAAGTGGCGGAGATCAGCTGGGTCACCGTCCAGCGCGCCGACGCACTGCTGCGGCTGGAGGCGAAGGTCGGGCGGCAGGACGCGCAGCTCGAACGCGTCGCCACCGAACTGCACAACACCGCCAGCGCCCGCGCCGCCGCCGAGACGCAGGTGCGCCAGTTGCAGAAGATGGAGGCGGTCGGCCAGCTCACCGGCGGCATCGCGCACGATTTCAACAATATGCTGGCGGTGGTGATCGGCGGGCTCGACATGATCGACCGTCGCCTCGCCGCCGGGCGGCACGATGTCGACCGGTATGTCGAGGCCGCGCGCGAGGGCGCCACGCGTGCCGCCGCGCTCACCCAGCGGCTGCTCGCCTTTTCGCGCCAGTCGCCGCTGTCGCCCGAACCGGTCGAGGGCAACCGGCTGGTCACCGACCTGACCGACCTGCTCACCCGCACGCTGGGCGAGCGCATCGCGGTGGAAACGGTGCTGAGCGCCGGGCTGTGGCGCGCGGAGGCGGATCGCGGGCAGCTGGAGAACGCCATCGTCAACCTCGCGGTCAATGCCCGCGACGCGATGGACGGCGGCGGCAAGCTGACGATCGAGACCGCCAACGCCCATGTCGGCGACGATTATGCACGCGAGGCGGACATGGCGGCGGGCCAATATGTCCTGATCGCCGTCACCGACACCGGCACCGGCATGGAGAGCGAGGTGCTGGCCAAGGCGTTCGACCCGTTCTTCACCACCAAGCCGGTCGGGCGCGGCACCGGTTTGGGTCTCAGCCAGGTGTTCGGTTTCGTCCGCCAGTCGCGCGGCCATGTCCGCATCTATTCCGAAGTGGGGGTCGGCACGACCGTCCGTCTCTATCTGCCGCGATTCTATGGCGAGGAGCCGACGCCCACGCCGCGCGCCACGTTGCAGCCGATCCGTCGCGGATCGAGCGACGAAATGGTGCTGGTGGTCGAGGACGAACCGCGCGTCCGCAGCTTCTCGGTCGAGGTGCTGCGCGATCTGGGCTACGGCGTGCTGCACGCGTCGAACGGGCCGGAGGCGCTGGAGCTGCTCGAACAGGGGGTGCGCGTCACGCTGCTGTTCACCGATGTCGTCATGCCCGGCATGACCGGCCGCGAACTGGCCGACCGCGCGCTGCTGCTGCGCCCCGACCTGCGCGTGCTCTATACGACCGGCTATACCCGCAATGCCGTGGTGCATAACGGCGTCCTCGATCCGGGGACGCGGCTGCTGCCCAAGCCGTTCGGGGTCGACGAACTGGCAAGGAAGGTCCGGGAAGCACTAGACGCCTGACTTCCTCCCCGTGCCGGGGAGGATTTGCGCCACCCGCTTCCCTCCACGCCCCCGACACCCTATGTCGCTGCCCATGAGCCGTCCGCGTCCCCAGCTGTTCGACAAGAAGAAGACCGTCGCCGAAAACCGTCGCGCGCGGTTCGATTACGAGATCGACACGGTCTACGAGGCCGGCATCGCGCTGACCGGGACCGAGGTGAAGTCGCTGCGCTTCGGCGAGGGGACGATCGCGGAGAGCTATGCCGATGTCCGCGACGGGCAGGTGTGGCTCATCAATTCGAACATCCCCGAATTCAGCCACGGCAACCGCTTCAATCACGAACCGCGCCGCCCGCGTAAACTGCTGCTTCACGAACGCGAGATAAACAAGATGCACGGCGCGGTGGCGCGCGATGGCATGACGCTGGTCGCGCTGTCGGTCTATTTCAACGGCAAGGGCCGGGCGAAGGTCGAACTGGCGCTGGCCCGCGGTCGCAAGACCCACGACAAGCGCGAGCACATCAAGGAGCGGGACTGGAAGCGTGAACAGGGAAGGTTGCTCCGCGACCGTGGCTGACCGCGACGGCGACGACCGGCAGCTGGGCGCGCGTGCGCTGCGCTGGGTCCGTGCGAACCTGCCGACCCGCGAATCGATGGAGGCCAACCGCTTCCTGCGCCCGGTGGCGCACCGCGTGCTGGCGCCCGAATTGTGGCGTTTCACCCGCCGTTCGGTGCCGCGCGGCGTCGCGCTGGGCATGTTCACCGGCATCCTGATCCCGCTGGGGCAGATTCCGGCGTCCGCCGTCCTTGCGCTCCCCTTGCGCGCCAACGTGCCGGCGGCGGCGCTGACGACGTTCTTCACCAACCCGATCACCACGCCGCTGCTGTTCATCCTGTACTACAAGGTCGGGGCATGGCTGCTCCACCTCGACCGGGTCGTGCCCGGCGACCCGATCGGCAACGCCGTGGCGGCACCGCCCGGCTGGCTCGAATGGCTGGTGGCGGAGGTCGGCCCGGCCACGGCGCTCGGCATGGTGGTGTGCGCGGTGATCGGCGCGGTGCTGGGCTATGCCGTCGCGGCGCTCGGGTGGCGGGCGTGGATCGGCGCGAAGTGGAAACGGCGCGGGCATGGGGCGCGGTCCTGAATCACCCCAACCGTTTGTGCTGAGTAGGGGCTGAGCTTGTCGAAGACCCGTATCGAAGCACTGGTGGCAACGGTCCTTCGATACGCCATTTCGACAAGCTCAATGGCTACTCAGGACGAACGGCTAAAGTTTGATCCACTCATATTGAACCGGGCGTCATCGCGGCGAAGGCTGGGATCTCCCGGTGGTAGCGCGCAGCAGGAGCCGATGGAGACCCCAGCCTTCGCTGTGGTGACGTTTCCATACCGATGGATCAAACTCTAGATATTGACGATCGATAAGCCGGGGTGCAGCATTGCCGTATCACCCGATACGAAGAGGCTTATTCGATGCGGCGTAGTTTCGTCCTCACCACCCTGCTCGCGGCGTCCGCGCTGTCGGCCTGCACGACTACGCCGTCCGGCCCGGTCGAAACCGCCGCCACGACGCCGGCGTCCGCCGCCGAAACGCCGCCCGCCCCGGCAAGGCCCGAGATCGGCAGCTTCGGCTTCGACGCCGCCGGCATGGACCGCGGCGTCAAGCCGGGCGACAATTTCTACAAATACGCCAACGGCAACTGGGAACGCATCACGCCGATCCCCGCCGACAAGTCGAGCTACGGCATGTTCACCGCGCTGGACGACCTGTCGAAGACGCGCACCCGCGAACTGCTGGATGCGGCGAAGGAGGATCCCGATTCGAAGATCGGCGTCGCCTATGCGACCTTCCTCGACCAGGCGGCGATCGAGGGCAAGGGGCTGGCGCCGATCCAGCCCTGGCTGACCGAGATCAAGGGCCTGTCGTCGAAGGCCGGCTATGCCGCGCTGGCGGCGAAGGCCGCGCAGTCGGGCGTGGGCGGGCCGTTCGGCGCCTATGTCAGCCCCGACGACAAGGCACCGACCGTCTATGTGTTGCAGACGTCGCAGGCCGGGCTCGGCATGCCCGACCGCGACTATTATCTGTCGACCGACGCCAAGCTGGTCGAACAGCGCAAGGCCTATCAGGCGCACCTCGCCAAGATGCTGACGCTGGCCGGCGAGCCGAACGCGGCGGCGCGTGCCGCGGCGATCGTCGCGTTCGAGACGCAGATCGCCAGGGCGCACTGGACGCGGATCGAGAGCCGCGACGCGAACAAGACCTATAACAAGATGACCATCGCCGACCTGCGACGGCGCGCGCCCGGTTTCGACTTCGCGACCTATTTCCGCACGCTGGGCGCCAACACCCCCGACGTGATCGTCGCGCAGCCGACCGCGTTCACCGCCATGGCGAAGGTCATCGGCGCGACGCCGATCGGCGTGCTGAAGGACCAGATGCTGGTCCGCTCGCTCGACGGATTCTCCAGCGTGCTGCCGCAGGCGTTCGACCAGGAGAACTTCGCCTTCTACGGCACGATCCTGTCGGGCACCCCGCAGCAGGAGGAACGCTGGAAGCGCGCGGTCGACTTCACGTCGGACGCGGTCGCCGACGATGTCAGCAAGGCCTATGTCGCGAAATACTTCCCGCCCGCGACCAAGGCCGCGGCCGACACGCTGGTCCGCAACGTGACCGAGGCGATGGGCCGCCGGCTCGACGCGCTCGACTGGATGGCGCCCGAGACGAAGGTGAAGGCGCGTGCCAAGCTCGCCGCGTTCACGCCCAAGATCGGCTATCCCGACCAGTGGCGCGACATGAGCGACCTGACGATCACGCCGGGCGACGCGTTCGGCAACATGCTGCGCGCGAACCAGTGGCAGCAGCGCTACAACGTGCAGCATCTGGGCAAGCCGATCCAGAAATGGGAATGGTTCATGACCCCCATGACCGTGAACGCCTATGCGAACCCGGTGATGAACGAGATCGTGTTCCCCGCCGCGATCCTCCAGCCGCCGTTCTTCGACCCCAACGCCGACCCGGCGGTCAATTACGGCGCGATCGGCGCGGTGATCGGGCACGAGATCAGCCACCATTTCGACGATCAGGGCCGCAAGTACGACGTCAACGGCAGCCTGACCGACTGGTGGACGCCCCAGGACGTGAAGCGGTTCGACGAACGCACCGCCGCGCTGGTCAAGCAGTATGACGCCTACGAACCGCTGCCCGGCCTGCATGTGAAGGGCGAACTGACGCTGGGCGAGAACATCGCCGACCTTGCCGGCCTGACGGTCGCATGGGACGCCTACACCCACGCCTATCCGGGCGAGCAGAAGGCGATCGACGGCTTCACGCCCGAACAGCGTTTCTACCTCGGCTGGGCACAGGTCTGGCGGCGCAGCTACCGCGAGGCGAATTTGCGCCAGCGGCTGCTGACCGACCCGCACAGCCCGTCCGAACAGCGCGCCTGGGTCGTGCGCAACCTCGACCCGTGGTATTCGGGCTACAAGCCGGCGGCCGGCGACAAGCTGTTCCTGCCGCCCGAACAGCGCGTCCGCATCTGGTAAGCGGGATAGCGGTCTCCCGCGCGGTGCGTGTGGAGACGGCGCCGCTCGCGGCAATGGGCAATGACGATCCCGGGCAACGGATCGATCCGCGCCGATGCGGCAGGGCGCACGATCGGTGCCGTCCCCTGCGACCAGCCGCCCGAACCGCCGCTTGACGCCGGACCCCGAACCACCCCAACAGCTTGGTCATGCTGCCCAGTTCTTCGTCCGTCCCATCGCCGGTCCTGCCCCTTGCCACCGCCCTGATCGCGGGCGTGGCGGCGGCGGCGATCGTGTTGTGGACGCTGGGCAGCGTGCCGGTGGCGACCGGGTTCGTCGCGGCGGCGCTGGTGCTGGCCGGGGTCGGGTTCGGCGTGACGCGCTGGCGGACGGGCGCGTCGCCGCAGGAACCGGTCGTCGACTGGTCGCTGGCGCAGACGATCGCCGCGGTCTGCCCGCACGCGCTGGCCGTCACCGACCGTGCCGGGCGGCTGGTGTGCGCCAACGACCGCTATGCCGCGCTGTTCGGCGGCTATCCGACGCCGCCGGGCGTGCTGGGCGACGGCGTCGATGCGGGTGCGCTGGCCGGAGCGGCCCGCGCGGCGTGGCGCGACGGCGATGCGAAGGTCACCGTGCGGCAGGGCGACGCGCCGCTGGTCGTCACGCTGGCCCGCGCCAGCGACTCGATGCTGGTCTGGCGTTTCGAGGGCGGACAGGTCGTCGCCGAAGCGGTGACGATGCGCGCGATGATCGCGGGCGACGCGGGCGAGCGGCTGGGCGCGGCGGGCGTGATGATCGCGCTGCTCAGCGCCGATGGCCGCATCCGTGCCGCCAACCGCGTCTTTCGCGCCCGCGCCGTCGGCAACGAGGATGCGGCGATCGAGGGCCGCGACTTCGCCCGCTTCCTCGTCACCGACAATCGTGGCCGCGTCCGTTTCGATCGCGAGGGGCTGGGCGGCGATCCGCTCCGCATCGTGCAGGTGCCGTTCGTCGACGATCCCGCCGGCCCGATGCTGGTGGCGATGCTGGACGAGGAGGAGGCGCCGGTCGGGCTGATGCCGATCGCCGCGCCGGGTTCGGCGGCACAGGTCCGCGCGCTCGTCTCGCTGCTGCCGGTCGGCATGGCGCTGGTCGATCGCGACGGCCGCTTCCTGCACATGAACGACGCCTTCGTCCGCGCGACCGGCGTCAATCCCGTCGCCCCGCCGCTCTATCCGGGCGACCTGGTGGTGCGCGAGGACAAGGCCGCGCTGGCCGATGCCGTCCGCCGCTTCGCCGGCGGGGCGCAGCACAGCGCCGACATGGCCGTCCGGCTGAACGACCGTGCGGAGGAACCCGTCGCGCTGTCGATCGCCGGTGCGCGGGGCCTGGGCGAGGCCGCCGTCGTCCTGTCGCTGCGCGACACCGGCGAGGAGGGCAAGCTCAAGCGGCAGGTGGCACAGGCGACCAAGATGCAGGCGGTCGGCCAGCTCGCCGGCGGCGTCGCGCATGATTTCAACAACATCCTGACCGCGATCATCGGGCATTGCGACCTGATGCTGATGCGCCATTCGCCCGGCGACAGCGATTATGACGACATCCAGCAGATCCGCGCCAATTCTAACCGCGCCGCCAGCCTGACGCGCCAACTGCTCGCCTTTTCGCGCCAGCAGACGCTGCGCCCGCAGGTATTGCAGCTGCCCGACGTCATTTCCGAAGTCTCCAACCTGCTGAAACGCCTGCTGGGCGAGACGGTGCAGCTGGTCGTCAACCATGGCCGCGGGCTGGGGTCGGTCCGCGCCGATCCGGGGCAGCTCGAACAGGTCGTCGTCAACCTCGCGGTCAATGCCCGCGACGCGATGCTGGCGCAGGGCGGGCGGGGCAGCGTGCTGACGATCGAGACGCTGGCGACCAGCGCGCAGGAAGTCCGCGCGATGGACGACGACGTCCTGCCGGTCGGCGACTACGTGACGCTCAAGGTGTCCGACACCGGCACCGGCATTCCCGCCGACGTGCTGCCCAAGATCTTCGAACCGTTCTTCACCACCAAGGAAGTGGGCAAGGGCACCGGTCTGGGCCTGTCGACCGTCTATGGCATCATCAAGCAGTCGGGCGGCTATATCTTCGCCGAATCGCGTGGTGGTCAGGGGTCGACCTTCACAATCCACCTGCCGGTCCACGCCGCCGCCGCCGAACCGCCGCGGCTGGGCACCAACCCCAAACTGCGTGCCGAGCCGGCCGAGCCCGCCTGGGGATCGGGCACGATCCTGCTGGTGGAGGACGAGGACATGGTGCGCGCCATCGCCGAACGCGCGCTGACGCGACAGGGCTACAGCGTGATGACCGCCGAGAATGGCGAGGCGGCGCTCGAACTGCTCGCCGATCGGCCGCATATCGACCTGCTGATCTCCGACGTGGTGATGCCGACGATGGACGGACCGACGATGGTCGGCCATGTCCGCAAGGCATATCCGGCGCTGCCGATCCTGTTCATGTCGGGATATGCCGAGGAACAGTTGCGCCGTTCGATTGATCTGGATCAGGTATCGTTCCTGCCAAAGCCCTTTTCGGTGCAGCAACTGGCCACCGCGGCGCGCGACGCGCTGGCAAAGACCTGAACCGTTTGACGAAATCGGTTGCGGCGTTCCCGCTTTGACCGCTAAGGACCGCGGCGTATGACTTCGCCTTCGCGCATCCTCGTCGTCGAGGACGAACCCCTGATCGCCATGATGCTCGAGGATTTCCTCGACATGCTCGGCCGGACCGTCGCCGGCACCGCCGACAGCGTGGCTGCCGCCGTGGCGGCGATCGAGCGGGGCGGGATCGACGCGGCGATCCTCGACGTCCACCTGCGCGGCGGGGAAAAGAGCTGGCCCGTCGCCGACCGCCTCGCCGCGGCGGGCATCCCGTTCGTGCTGGCCACCGGCGGTTCGGGCGACATGATCGAAGATACGCACCGCGATCGCCCGGTCCTGTCGAAGCCGTTCACGATGGACGCGGTCGAAAAGGCACTGAACGACCTCGGCTGATCGAGGGAACGTTCCCACGCTTGACAGTGAATGAGGGCGTGGCGACGATCCGTATATGATCGTCGCCACGCTGCTCCTGTTCGCCCAGACGGCCGCCGTGCCACCGGCCCAGCCCGACGAGATCATCGTGACCGGCCACCGTGCGGAGGACGCGCTGGTCGCGTGCCTCCAGCGCAGTTGCCCGCCGGCCGAAGAGGTGGAGGCGTCGCTGCAGGCTTCGGTCGAACAGTTCACCGCCGGGCGCTACGACCATGCGCGCCGGACGTTGCAGGCCGCCATTCGCCGCAACCGGCAACATGCGGCGCCGCTGCCCGGTCCGGTGTCCAGCCTGTACGCGACGCTGGCCACCGTCGCGGAGCATGAAGGTGACGCCGAATTGTGGCAGGCATCGTCGCGGAACAATGTCCAGATCCTGCGCCGGGAACTGGGACCGACCGATCCGGCGACGCTGGTCGAGGAACTCGGTTTCGCCGACAATATGGTGGCGACGGGTTCGTTGAACGCCGCGGAAAGCATGTATGCCGGCGTGCGGCGTCATGCGGTGGAGTCGGGGCAGGGCGACCTGGCGGCCGGCGCGGCCTATCGCCAGGCATGGCTGGCGCTGGCGCGGGATCGATATGCAAAGGCGGAGCAGTTCGCGACCGAGGCGGTGGCGCTGGTCGGGACGCAGAAGCCGCTGCTCGAACAGCTGCGCGACATCCTGCGCGCGCGCATCGCCATCCGCAAGGGCGACGCCGGCGCCGTTGACGCGCTCGCCGCGCGGCTGGGACAGTCGGTGAACGACCCCCCGCAACTGCTGTTCTCGCGCCCGGTCGAGGATATCCAGGGTGGTCGCGCGGCGCGCGGCGGCGTCGATACCGATCCATGGCACGATTCGTCCATCCGCTTCGCCGATGTCGGCTACTGGATCCGCCCCGACGGCCGCACCGCCGATGTCGAGGTGCTGCGCGATGCCGGTCTGGGCCAGTGGCGCAGCGGTATCCTGAAACAGGTATCCGATCGACGCTACGTTCCGCTTCGCACCGAACCCGGCAACCCGGGCATGTACCGCATCGATCGCTTCACGGTGCGCGCGACGAAGGGCGTTCCCACCGGCACCCGGATCGCGCGCCGCATGGGGGCGCTCACCGTCCACGTCATCGACCTGACCGAAACCGAAGCGATGAGCGCCGCCGCGCGTGAACGGACCCGGATGGCGAAGCAGGGGAGTTGACGGTTGGCGACGTGGGCTTCTTCAATGCGGGACGAACGGTCCGGCCGGAATGACCGTGCGCGAACGCGACGATATCGGCATGTCGTTCTCGCAGATGCGCGACGACAGCCGTTTGTCGCCGTGGCGGACGATCAGGCCGGTTTCCGATTTCGGATCGTTGCGCCCGTCCGCGCCGAAGGCGGTACGCGTCGTCCTGTCGAACATCGTATGGGAATGGCCGTTGCTGGCTGCGGTGATCTGGGTCTCGCCGCCCCCTGAAAGGCTGCGGGTCGCCATCGTCAGCCGTCGCGACGCCAATTCGATCTGCCCCGGCCGTCCGTAGCGATAGGTCGCCTTGCCACCCTTCGCGCAGAGCGAGGCACGGTGCGCGCCCAGCGTGCAGGTGAACAGCGGCGTTTCGGCAGGCGTGCACAGCGCGGCGTCGGGTTCGCGCGCATTCGGGGGCATCGCCGGCGCCGCAGCAGGCGCGGATCCGGTCGCCGCCGTTGCCCATGCGAGGATGACGGCGCCGATGCCAACGGCAACGCCGTCACCGATCGCGAAGATGCTGCCCATCGGTCGTGCTCTCCTGGTCGCTACCATCCATTCTCCACGATATGCCGCTGGATGTGAACCGTCGATATGCGAGCTTGCGCGGCAGGAACAAAACGAATACATGTCGATCCAACAGACGCGTTGAACCCTCGGCGCGGTTGCTTTACGCGAAAGGCTGGACATGGCGGCAAATCTGAAGGCGGTCGATAGCAAGATGGCGGCGGCAAACGACAAGGCGGCGGGCGAACGGCAGAAGGCGCTCGACGCCGCGCTGGCGCAGATCGACCGGGCGTTCGGCAAGGGTTCGGCGATGAAGCTGGGCCAGAAGGAAACGATGCAGGTCGAGGCGATCTCGACCGGATCGCTCGGGCTCGACATCGCGCTCGGCGTCGGCGGCCTGCCGCGCGGTCGCGTGATCGAGGTGTACGGCCCGGAAAGCTCGGGCAAGACCACGCTCGCGCTGCACGTGCTGGCAGAGGCGCAGAAGGGCGGCGGCACCGTCGCCTTCGTCGATGCCGAACACGCACTCGACCCGGTCTATGCGAAGAAGCTGGGCGTCAACATCGACGAACTGATCGTGTCGCAGCCCGATACCGGCGAACAGGCGCTCGAAATCGTCGATACGCTGGTTCGTTCGAACGCGATCGACGTGCTGGTGGTCGACTCCGTCGCCGCCCTCGTGCCGCGCGCGGAAATCGAGGGCGAGATGGGCGACAGTCATGTCGGCCTGCAGGCGCGTCTGATGTCGCAATCGCTGCGCAAGCTGACCGGGTCGATCAGCCGCTCGCGCTGCATGGTGATCTTCATCAACCAGCTGCGCATGAAGATCGGCGTGATGTACGGCAATCCGGAAACCACGACCGGCGGCAACGCGCTGAAATTCTATGCATCGGTCCGCCTCGACATTCGTCGCACCGGACAGATCAAGGATCGCGACGAGATCATCGGCAACACCACCCGCGTAAAGGTGGTGAAGAACAAGGTCGCGCCGCCGTTCAAGCAGGTCGAATTCGACATCATGTATGGGCAGGGCATTTCGAAGATCGGCGAGATCCTCGACCTGGGCGTGAAGGCCGGGCTGGTCGAGAAATCGGGCGCGTGGTTCAGCTATGACAGCGTGCGGATCGGGCAGGGGCGGGAGAACGCCAAGAACTTCCTGACCGAACATCCCGAACTGCGCGACAAGCTCGAGGCCGCGATCCGCCAGCGTACCGAAAAGGTCGCCGAGGAAATGATGGCCGGCCCCGATGCCGAGGATGGCGACGACGACATGTAGGGATCAACATCGGGCGGCCAGGGTGCCGCCCGATCGTTGTTCGACGCCCTGCAATGCACTGTAACAGGATGATTTTCTCGGAAGGTATGGATGGGCGGCCGACTGGACGTCCCGCAACCTTCGCCAACATCCGCGGCACCGGCGGCGCGTTCGGTCGGATGGCGTGCAACCGATCGCGCGCTGTCGCATTGCATCGGGACTGTCGCGCCTTCTGGAGGGAAATCCGCCGATGATCGTCGTCCACCACCTCGAAAACTCGCGGTCGCAGCGCGTGCTCTGGCTGCTTGAGGAACTGGCGCTGCCCTATGCGGTGAAGCGCTACGAACGGAACAAGGCGACGATGTTGGCGCCCCCCGAACTCCGCCGCATCCATCCGCTGGGCAAGTCGCCGGTGATCGAGGACGATGCCGCGGGCAGCAGCAGCGGGCCGCTGGTCGTCGCCGAAACCGGGGCGATCGTCGAATATCTGGTCGAGAAGGCCGACGGTCGGCTGGGCATGCCGGCGCACCGTCGCAACGCGCTGCACTATCGCCATTTCCTGCATTATGCCGAAGGCTCGCTGATGCCGCCGCTGCTGGTCAAGCTGGTGCTCGGCCGCGTACCGCTGCTGGGCAAGGCGGCGCAAAAGAAGATCCAGCCGATGATCGACGTCCATCTCGACTATGTCGAGGGCCATCTGGCATCGCATGACTGGTTCGCCGGCGACGCGATCACCGCCGCCGACGTCATGATGAGCTTCCCGCTGGAAGCGGCGCGCAGTCGCGCCGGGCTTGACGGTTCGCGTCCGCATACGATCGCGTGGCTCGACCGCATCCATGCCCGCCCGGCCTATGGCGCCGCGCTGGCGGCGGGGGGGAGCTACGCCTATGCCTGATCCGCGACGAACGCGCGGATCAGCGTCGCCAGCCGCCCGGGCTGTTCCAGCGGGATGAGATGGGCGGCATCGGCGATCACCCGGACCTGCGCGTCGGGGTAATGCGGCAGGTTCAGCTTGCGCTGCGCCGCCTCGCCGAGATCGCCATCCTCGCGTCCCGCGACGATCAGCGCCGGCAACTGCACCACGCCCACCGCCTCGCGCCAGTCCTCGCGACTGCCCGCCTCCAGCCAGCCGCGCCACGCCGCCGGGTTCGACCGCCGCACATCGGCCATGGCCGCGTGGCGCAGCGGGGCGGGCAACGGCCTGGCGCAATTGCCATCGACGAACGCCGCCGCCGCCCCTGTACCGATCGGTCCCGGCGTCGCCCAGCCGAGCATCTCGCGCCGCCGCATGTCCTCGATCGGCTCGGGCGACGGCGGTGACGCCGCCACCAGCACGACTCCCGCGATCCCCGACATCCCACCGCCACGCGCCGCCAGTACCGAGGCGACCTTGCCGCCCATGCTCTGCCCGACCAGCACGCAGCGCCCGGCCCCGCGCACGACGCCCTCCACAGCATCCGCCATTGCCGCGACGTCGCGATACCCGGCATCCGCCGCGGCCCCGAATCCCGGCAGGTCGGGGGCTATCGACGCAAACCCGTCCAGCGATTCGCGGACCAGCCGCCATTCCGCCCCGCTCATCCCGAGTGCGTGGAGAAAGATCAGCGTGGGATGGGACATGATGGCTCGCCGGCAGAAGGGTCCCGTCTGAAACACCGGCCACCGACGAGGTTCCCGAACGCGCATCGCGCGTCGGAAACTGGCGCACCCGGAGGGATTCGAACCCCCGACCAAGGAGGTAGAAGCTCCTTGCTCTATCCAGCTGAGCTACGGGTGCCCGCCGCTTCGTTAGCGCGCATTGCGGCAAAGCGGAACCGCTATCATAACGCGGCCATGCCCTCGCCGACCGATCCCGCGCTGCCCCGTATCGACGCCGACACCGTCCCCGCGCGCGGGTTCCGGCACTTCGATCTCGTGATGGCGGCGTTCGTCACCATCCTGTTACTGTCGAACATCATCGGCGCGGGCAAGGTCGCGGCGATCGCTGTCGCGGGGACGCCGTTCGTGTTCGGCGCGGGCATCCTGTTCTTCCCGGTATCCTATGTGCTGGGCGATGTGCTGACCGAAGTCTATGGCTATGCGCGCGCCCGGCGGTGCATCTGGGTCGGCTTCGCCGCGCTGCTGTTCATGGCGTTCATGGCATGGGCGGTCGTCGCCATGCCGCCCGCGCCGGCATGGACGGGCCAGGGGGCGTATGAAGCGGTGTTCGGACAGGTGCCGCGCATCGTCTTCGCGTCGATCGCCGCCTTCTGGGCCGGCGAGTTCGTCAACGCCTATGTCCTCGCCCGGATGAAGCTGTGGACGCAGGGTCGCGCGCTGTGGACGCGGACCATCGGGTCGACCGTGGTGGGACAGGCGGTGGACAGCGCGATCTTCTATCCGCTCGCTTTCCTGTACGTCTGGCCGACGCAGCAGGTGCTGATGGTGATGGTCACCAACTGGGCGATGAAGGTCGCGTGGGAGGTCGTGCTGACCCCGGTCACCTACGCCGTGGTCGGCTGGCTGAAGCGGCGCGAGGGCGTCGACGTGTTCGACACCGCGACCGACTTCTCGCCGTTTTCGAACAAGGGGATGTAAGGGTGTACGACAAGGCCGGATTCAACGACTATTTCGCCAACGTCGTTGGTGCGTCGAAGAACGCCTGCGACACCTATCGTTCGTTTCTGAACAGGATCGATCAGGCGATCGGCGGACTTGACGAGGCGCTTCTGTCGCAGGGGATGGAGGCCGTCGCGCAATGGGCGAGAGATACCGACAAGGAGCCGTTCGCGACCTATCGCTCGCACGCCCGCTCGGTCCTGAAGCGTTATTCGCTGTACCGGCTGGAAAAGGCGTCGGATGGCGTCGACGACGATACCGTCCAGCCGACGGCGGACGTCGTGACCGAACTGGCCGACGCGATCGTCGCCGATGCCAATTTCCTGCGCGAACGCGAGATGCAGACCCAGGTCCGGCAACAGCTGGCCGCACTGGAGGCCGGGTTGGTCGCGATCGACGGCGGCACGGAGGTGAGCGTCGCAACCGGCCGGATCGATATCCTCGCGCGCGACGCACAAGGGCGGACGGTCGTGATCGAATTGAAGGCAGGCAAATGCCCGGCGGGTGCGCTCGAACAGCTACTCGCCTATGCCTATGATATCGAGCAGGAGCACGGCACGCCGGTCCGGGCGATGCTGGTTGCCGGATCGTTCCCCGACCGCATCCGCGCCGCCGCCCGGCGCGCCGGCGACGTCGAACTGCGGACCTATGCCTATTCGCTGCAATTCGCGACGCCGGGGTAGCGTTACGCCCCGACCTTCGCCAGCAGCCCCTCGAACAATGCCCGCCCGTCGCGACCGCCATGGGCGGCTTCGATGCGGCGTTCGGGGTGGGGCATCATGCCCAGCACATTGCCCGCGGCGTTGACCAGCCCGGCGATATCGCGGGCGGAGCCGTTTACCGGTTCGGCGTAGCGGAATGCGACTTGTCCCTGGTCCTCCAAACGGTCGAGAGTCGCGTCGTCGGCGACGTAGTTGCCGTCGTGATGCGCGACCGGAATGCGGATCGTATCGCCCGCGCGGTAGCCGCCGGTGAAGGCCGAGCGGGTGTCGCCGACGGTCAGCGCCACGTCGCGGCAGACGAACGACAGCCCGCGGTTGCGCATCAGTGCCCCTGGCAGCAGCCCCGCCTCGGTCAGGATCTGGAAGCCGTTGCAGATGCCCAGCACCGGCAGGCCCCTGCCCGCCGCGGCGACCACCGCCTGCATCACCGGCGACCGCGCGGCGATCGCCCCGGAACGCAGATAGTCGCCATAGGAAAAGCCGCCGGGAACCGCGACGAGGCCGATATCGTCCGGCAGGTCGCTGTCGCGGTGCCACACCATGGTCGGCGCGGTGCCGGTGACCGATTCCAGCGCCACCGCGATATCGCGGTCGCAGTTCGACCCCGGAAAGACGATGACGGCGGTCTTCATGCGCGTTCGACCCGGTAATTCTCGATGACGGTGTTGGCCAGCAGCTTGCGGCACATCGCGTCGATCGTGTCGTCGTCGGTGCCGTCGGCCACGTCCAGCTCGATCAGCTTGCCGACGCGGGCCTCGCCCACGCCCGCAAAGCCCAGCGAGCCGAGCGCATGTTCGATCGCCTTGCCCTGCGGATCGAGCACGCCGTTCTTGAGCGTTACGACGATGCGGAGTTTCATGGAGGTCGCCTCAAAATCCGTGGGGAGGGTGTCGCGGGCGCTATGGCCCCCCCGGCGTTCGTAGACAAGAGGCGGTTTCGCTTGAGATCGGCGTATTGCCTGCCTATCACACCAGCATGGACGATATGCCGCCGCTCGCCCCGCTCGACCCTGGTTTCCTGCGCGTGCTGCGCTGGCGCGGCGCGATCCAGGCGGTCGTGCTGCTCGTCGTCGCCGGTCTGGCGGAAGTGGTGCTGAACCAGCAGGGGTTGCCGAACGGCATCGCGCTGGCCGTGGCGGTCGCGCTGGGGCTGTGGCTGACCATCGTGTCGCCGCCGCGACGCTTCGCGCACTGGGGGTTCGCCTTCGACGGGCGCGAACTGCATGTCGCGCGTGGCTGGCTGACGCGGGTCCATACCATCGTGCCGGTCGGGCGGGTCCAGCATATCGACCTGCGCCAGGCCCCGGTCGAGCGCGGCTGCGGCGTGGCCACGCTGGTGCTGCACACCGCCGGGACCGACAACAGCCGCGTCGCGGTTCCCGGACTGGCCCGCGAACAGGCGGAAGCGGTGCGAGACCGCATCCGCGCCGCGATCGAAACGTCGCCATGGTGAGCGCGCCCGATGCGGCACGGCGGCTGCATCCCGGCACGATCGCGCTGCGGATCATCGTCAAGGCGCCGCAGAACATCGCGGGCATCGTCGCGCTGGCCGCCGCGTCGTCGCGTGGCGGGCTGCTGGTGATGGCGGGGGTCGCCGCGCTGGTGCTGTTCGCGGCGGCGATCTTCACCTGGGTGCGCTGGCGGTCGTTCACCTATCGCCTCGCCGATGGCGAACTGGTCATCGCCGACGGCATCCTCCACCGCAACCGCCGATCGATCCCGTTCGAGCGGATCCAGGACGTGTCGATCGACCAGAAGCTGGTCGCGCGGCTGTTCGGGCTGGCGCGCGTGCGAATCGAGACCGGCGGCGGCGAGGCGGACGAGGCGACGCTCGACAGCGTATCGCTGGCCGAGGCGGGGCGGTTGCGCGCGGTGCTGCGCGGCGGGACGGTCGCGGCGGACGAGGGTGGTACATCCGTCCCGGCACGCGCCACAGTCTTCGCGATGGATGCCCGGCGGGTGCTGGTCATGGGGTTGTTCGGCTTCTCGCTGGTCTGGGTCGGGGTGTTGTTCGCCGCGATCAACCAGCTGGGCGACCTGATCGGGCTCGACTGGGACGGGTGGCGCGACTGGGCCGGCGTCGCGCGGCAGGAGGCGATCGCGCTGGCCACGCCGCTGTTCGCCGCGCTGGCGGCGATCGTCGCGCTGGTGCTGGGTGCGATCAGCGGGGTCGCGCGCACCTTCTTCGTCGAACACGGATTTCGGCTGGAGCAGGAAGGCGACCGGTTGCGCCGCATGCGCGGGCTCACCACCCGGACCGAGGTGGTCGTCGGCCTGCGCCGTATCCAGCTGGCGCTGATCGAGCGCGGCATGGTCAGCGGGCGGCTGGGATGGTCGGGGCTGCGCTTCCAGACGCTGGGCGGCAGCGACGATGTCGGCGGACGCCAGCATGTCGCGCCCTTCGCCCGCGACGACGAGGTGACGCGCGTGCTGGCGGCGGCCGGCTATCCGGCGTTCGATCCGTTGCCGCTGCGCCCCGTCGCGTTCGGCCATGTCGTGCGCGCGATGCTGCTGCGCGGGGTCCCGCCGCTGATCGTGATCGGGATCGTCAGCCTGTTCGTGCCGCTGGCCGGCTTTGCGCTGTTGCTGGTGCCGATCCCGGTCGCCGCGGCGCTGCTGGCGCGCCGCCGGCATCGCTATGCGATCCTTGGGGATCATCTGCACGTCATGCGCGGCGTGCTGGCGAAACGGGCGTGGATCGTGCCGCTCGGCCGTATCCAGAGCGTGTCGGTCACCCGTTCGCCGCTCCAGCGGTTGCTCGGCATCGCCACGGTCCGCGTCGACACGGCAGGGGCCAAGGGGATCGGCCGTCCCGACATCGCCGATCTGGCGGTCGAGGATGCCGATCCGCTGGCGCGCGCGCTATTGCGGGAGCGGTGAGGGCACCGGCGTCGGATCGCCGCGCCGCCGGACCCCGGCCAGCGGCGCCGCCGCAGCGGGCTCGACGGCGGGCGGGGGCGGGGGCGCGACGACGCGCCGCATGCAGTCGACCGCGGGGCGCGGCACCTGCTGGCAATTCCACAGCAACCGCTCGATCGGCTGCGTCCGGTCGCGCAGATAGCTGAAGGACATCGTCGCGAGCGCTGCGGGTTCCGATGCGGCAGCGGCGCGGGCCGGCACCGCCGCCCCGTCGCGCCAGCCCATGAACTTGCACCGCACCCGGTCGCCGCAGGTCGCAGCGGCCAGCGCCGGCCAGCTGTCGGGCGATACCGCGCTGTCGAGCGCCACGAGGAAGGTATCGGGATCGTCGCTGCTGGCGCGGGGCAGCGATGCCGGCGCGAACTGTCCGGTCAACATGCCGGCCTCCTGTTCGACCGCCAGCACTTCGGGTAGCTTGTGCGCGGAGGAATAGGGCGTGAGCTGGACGACGCGCGGTTCCTCGCCCCGGACCGCTTGCCGGAACGCGCCGGGCGTGCCCCACCATCCGGACCAGCGGAAGAACAGGTGCGTGTCGACCGCCGCGATCTTGGCGAGGCTCGACTGCCAATAGGGTACGACCCAGTCGGTATGGTAATGGGTAGCATAGCCGACCGGCGCATAGACGCTGCCCGACAGCGCCGCCGCCGCGATCGCGCGCGCGCGTTCCCAGAAGGGTTCGGGGTAGGCGCGGACCAGCGCCCCGTCGCAGGTGAAGGTGAACTGGCAGCCGGTGCGCCGTTCGGACCCCTGGAAGACGACGCCGCACACCGTGTTGGGAAAGGCCGGGTGGCGCGCCCGGTTCAGCACCACCTGAGCGACCGCGCGCTGCCCCCGGGCATCGTCGCCCGCCTCGTACAGCACCGCCGCCGCGAGGCAATCGGTCGCGCGCGCCAGATTGTCGGCGTCATCGGGAAAGCGGAACGGCCGCGCCGCCGGGTTCGGGCCGGGCACGAACGGGACGGTCGCGTTGAACGCACGCGCTTCGTCGGGCGGCAGGTTGCGGAACTCCGCCGGCTCGACCGGGGGCGGGGGGATGGCCGGGACGGCCGCATCGCCGCCCATGTGCGGCCCGGCGACGTCGCGGCGGACGTCCACCCGGACCGGCGGCACGCGCTGCACGATCACCGCCGGCACGATGGCGGCGGCGATCGACAGCCCGATCAGCACGCCGTCGACCACCGCCGATCCGGTGCGGATGCCGTGCCGGGCGGGGGCTGCGTCGGGAGATTGATTCACCAGTATCTGATCCAATAGAACAAGGACGTCGCCCCAGCGAAGGCTGGGGTCTCAAGCGGCTCTTGTACCGCGCTATCACCGAAAGATCCCAGCCTTCGCCGGGATGACGTCCGGTTCAAGCGGGTGAGTCGTACCGTCGCCCTGTCTCCGTTTGGTTCGAGCAGCTTCGAGCCTGTCGAGAAGCGCCCGTCGAGAACGCCTTTTCAACTGTGGGCCTCGACAAACCCGCCCCTCCGTTCGAAGCGAACGGAGGGTCGGGAAGCTCACTGTTCGGGCAGGAAGTCGGGCACCGACAGGTATCGTTCGCCGGTGTCGTAGTTGAACCCCAGCACCCGGACGCCATCGGGCAGGTCGGGCAGCTTCTGCAGGATCGCCGCCAGCGTTGCGCCCGACGAGATGCCGACCAGCATCCCCTCTTCACGCGCCGAACGCCGCGCCATGTCCTTCGCCACCGCCGCGTCGACCTTGATGACGCCGTCGATCGCGCGGGTGTGCAGGTTGGCGGGGACGAAGCCCGCGCCGATCCCCTGGATCGGGTGCGGCCCCGGCTGTCCGCCCGAGATGACCGGCGACAATTCGGGCTCGACCGCGAAGACCTTCAGGTTCGGCCATTTTTCCTTGAGTGCCTCGGCGACGCCGGTGATGTGGCCGCCGGTGCCGACGCCGGTGATGATGACGTCGATCGGGGTGTCGGCGAAATCGCGCAGGATTTCCTGTGCGGTCGTGCGGACATGGACGTCGATGTTCGCCGGATTCTCGAACTGCTGCGGAATCCACGCATCGGGCGTTTCGGCGGCCAGTTCGTGCGCGCGCTCGATCGCGCCCTTCATGCCCTTTTCACGCGGGGTCAGGTCGAAGGTCGCGCCATAGGCCAGCATCAGCCGGCGGCGCTCGATGCTCATGCTTTCGGGCATGACGAGGACCAGCCGGTAGCCCTTGACCGCCGCGACCATCGCGAGGCCGACGCCGGTGTTGCCGCTGGTCGGTTCGATGATCGTCCCGCCGGGCTTGAGGTCGCCCGAGCGTTCCGCCGCCTCGATCATGGCCAGCGCGATGCGGTCCTTGATCGACCCGCCGGGGTTGGATCGTTCGGACTTGATCCACACCTCGGCATCGCCGAACAGCCGGCGGACGCGGACGTGCGGCGTATTCCCGATCGTTTGCAGGATGGTATCGGCCTTCATGGCTGTGTCTCCTTGGGGATGACTTCCAAATCTCTGGGCGGCGTAAAGCTCCGCGCGGCGCGCAATTCGGGGAACAGGCGCGACCACAGCATGGTAACGCCGATCGCGAGGATGCCGCCGCCCGCCACCGCGACGACCGGGCCGACCAGTGCCGCGAGGAAGCCGGAGCGTGCCTCGCCCAGCTCGTTCGATCCCGACACGAACAGCGTCGACACCGCGCCCACCCGCCCGCGCATCGCATCGGGCGTGTGCAGCTGGATCAGCGACTGGCGGACATAGACCGACACCATGTCGGTCGCGCCGACGACGAACAGCGACGCTAGCGCGAGGATCGCGGCGGGGGCGAAGTCGGCGCCGACCGCCGCCGGTCCGAAGATGGGGATCAGCAGCGGCGCGGACAGGCCGAACAGCGCGGTCGCCGCCCCAAAGCCCATGACCGACAGCAGCATCTTGGCACCGACATCCTTCGACAGCGGCTTGATCGCGAAGACGGCGGCGACGACGACCGCGCCCAGCGCGGGCGCGGCGCGCAGATGGCCGAGGCCGTCGGCCCCGATCTGCAGGATGTCGCGGGCATAGATCGGCAGCATCGCCGTCGCCCCGCCCAGCAGCACCGCGAACAGGTCGAGCGAGATCGCGCCGAATACCAGCCGGTTGCGGCGGACATAGGACAGGCCGTCGAGCATCTGTCGCCACGGATTGGTGCCGCCGGTGATCGCCGCGCGCGGGATCGGCGGGATGCGGAACAGCATGACGAAGCCGAACAGGAACAGCCCGGCCGACACCGCATAGGGCCAGAAATGACCGAAGGCGTAGAGATAGCCGCCCATCGCCGGCCCGATCACCGACCCGCCCTGCCACGCGATCGAACTCATCGCGATCGCGGTCGGCAGTACGGCGGCGGGGACGAGGTTGGGGGCCAGCGCCTGCAACGCCGGCCCGGCAAAGGCGCGCGCGACGCCCAGCAGCGCCGCGACGAAGAACAGCCACGGCAGGGTGATCGCGCCGCTATAGGTCAGCCACGCCAGCAGCAGCGCGCAGCCGCCCTCCAGCGCGACCGAACCGCGCGCGATCCAGCGCCGGTCGACCCGGTCGGCGACCCAGCCGGCGACCAGCGAGAGGAACAGCAGCGGCAGGAACTGCGCGACGCCGATCAGCCCCAGCTGGAACGCCGACTGCTTGATCGTCATCGTCTCGCGCGCGATGTCGTACACCTGCCACCCGATGACCACGACCATCGCGATCTGCGCCAGCGTGTTGGACAGGCGGGCAAGGAAATAGGCACGAAACGCAGGGATCGACAGCGGATGCGGGTTGGCGGACATGGGCTGGCTTTAGGTCCGCTGGCTGGCCGGGGCAATGCAGATCGGCTTGGGGGGAATATGCGTCATGCTTCCCCTGCCCGTCACCCCCGCACGGGCGGGGGTGACGATGGGCGCGAGGGGCTTACCGCGTGCCGAGGAACGACAGCAGATCGTCGGTCAACCGGTCGCTCTCCGTCGCGAACAGCCCGTGCGGCGCGCCGTCATATTCGATGAACGTCGCGTTCGGCAGCGCGCTGGCCAGCGCACGCCCGGTCGCGTCGATCGGCACCGTCTGGTCCGACGTGCCGTGGATGATGAGCGTCGGCACGGTGATCGAGGGCAGGTCGGGGCGGAAATCGGTCGTCCCGAACGATTCCGCGCAGGCGAGCGTTGGCTTCAGCCCCGCCAGCATCGCCGTGTTCCACGACACGTCCAGCACCTCCTCGCTCACCGGGCTGGTGATGAAGCCGACGCCGTAGAACTGGTCGAAGAAGGTGCGGAAGAATTTCGGGCGATCCGCCTTGATGTTGTCGGCGATCTCCTGAAGCTGGTCCTGCGGCACGCCGTCGGGATTGTCGTCGGTCTGCAGCATGTACGGCACGACCGACCCGATGAAGCCCGCGCGGGTCACGCCCTTGCCGTGATGGCGCGACATGTAGCGCGCGACCTCGCCGCCACCCATCGAAAACCCGATGATCGCCGCATCGTCGGTGACGCCGGTTTCCTTCATCACGTCGGCCAGATCGTCCGACAGCGTGTCATAGTCATATCCCGACCACGGCTGGTCCGACCGGCCGAAGCCGCGCCGGTCATAGGCGATCACGCGATATCCGGCATCGGCCAGCGCCATTGCCTGCGGGTCCCAGCTGTCGGCCGACAGCGGCCAGCCATGGATCAGCACCACCGGGCGGCCCTGTCCCCAATCCTTTACGAACAGGCTGGTGCCGTCACGGGTCTTTACATAGGGCATCGCGGGATCCTCGTCTGGAAAAGCTGGTTCCCAAACGAGCGGGGCGCGGTGCGGTTGCCTGTCGCAAACCGTACCGTCAGTCGCGCGACACGATCCCCAGCACCGGACGGCCCGCCCCGCGTTCCGCGTCGCGCAGGATCGCGGTATAGCGGTCCGCCATCTCGCGGTGCACGCGGCGCACCTCCGGCAGTTCGGCCCGGCTCGCCCGGGCCTCCGCTTCGTTCAGGCGGCGGCGATAATATTCGATATTGTCGTTCATCGACATCCTCGGCCTCCTTGCAGCTGTGGACTCGAGAGCGCGAAGAATATCGTACGAAAGTATCGTCGTCGCTGATCCAGATCAATGCAGGTTCAGGTGCGATCCATCGGTCAGCCCAGGGTCACGAAACTGTCGAGCACACGTTTCTGGCCGGCGGTTTCGAACGATACTTCCAGCTTGTTGCCCTCGATCGTCTCGATCGTGCCGTAACCGAATTTCTGGTGGAACACGCGCTGCCCTTTGGACAGGTCGCTGCGCCCCTTGTTGCCCAGGCTGATCGCGCTGGTCCGCGCCTCGACCACGCGGGAAGGAGCGGGGGTGAAGCCCGACCCCTGCGCCGCCGCGCGCTGCCACCCCGGACCCCGTCCGGTGCCGCGCGCGACGTCGGCGAACGGGTCGGCCCGCTCGCTCCAGTTCGCGCGCCACAGGCTCTCGCCGCCCGACATGGTCGTCTCGGTTTCGATATGCTCAGGGGGCAGTTCGCCGACGAAGCGCGACGGCAGCGACGAATTCCACTGGCCGTAGATGCGGCGGTTCGCGGCGTGGAACACCACCGCCAGCCGCCGCGCGCGGGTGATCGCGACATAGGCGAGGCGGCGCTCCTCCTCGAGGCTGGCGGTGCCGCCCTCGTCGAGCGAACGCTGCGACGGGAACAGCCCTTCTTCCCATCCGACGCAGAACACCGTGTCGAATTCCAGCCCCTTTGCGGCGTGGATCGTCATGATCGTGACCTTCGGCTCCTCGGCCGACGCCTCGTTGTCCATCACCAGCGATACGTGTTCGAGGAACGCGCCGAGCGAGTCATACTCCTCCATCGCCCGGACCAGTTCGGTCAGGTTCTCCAGCCGCCCGGCGGCCTCGGCGGTCTTTTCCGCCTGATACATCGCGGTATAGCCGCTCTCGTCCAGCAGCTGCCGCGCCAGTTCGGCGTGCGGCAGGCTCTGCGCCATGTCGCGCCACCGCGCGAAGTCGCCGACCAGCCGCCCCAGCGACTTGCGCGCCGCACCGGTCAGTTCGTCGGTGTCGAGGATGCGTGCCGCGGCGGTCATCAGCGAGCTTCCCGTCGCGCGGGCGAACCGGTGAATGGTCTGCACCGCCTTGTCGCCCAGGCCCCGCTTGGGCACGTTGACGATCCGCTCGAACGCCAGATCGTCGGCCGGCTGGTTGACGACGCGCAGATAGGCCAGCGCATCGCGGATCTCGGCCCGTTCGTAGAAGCGGAAGCCGCCGACGATCCGGTACGGAATGCCGATGCCGATGAAGCGTTCCTCGAACTCGCGCGTCTGGTGCTGCGCCCGCACGAGGATGGCACAGTCGTCGAGGCTCTTGCCCTCGCGTCGCACCTGTTCGATCGTGTCGCCGACCCGGCGCGCTTCCTCCGGCCCGTCCCACACGCCGATGACGCGCACCTTCTCGCCGACATCGGTCTCGGTCCACAGCGTCTTGCCCAGCCGCCCGCCATTATGCGCGATCACGCCGCTGGCCGCGCCGAGGATGTGCGGCGTCGAGCGGTAATTCTGTTCGAGCTTGACGATCTTCGCGCCCGGAAAGTCGCGTTCGAAGCGCAGGATATTCTCCACCTGCGCGCCGCGCCACGAATAGATCGACTGGTCGTCGTCGCCGACGCAGCACAGGTTGCGCCGCTCCTGCGCCAGCAGCCGCAGCCACAGATACTGGACGCTGTTGGTGTCCTGATATTCGTCGACCATGATGTAGCGGAAGCGCTGCTGATACTGCGCCAGCACGTCGCGGTCGGTGCGCAGGATCGTCAGCACGTGCAGCAGCAGGTCGCCGAAGTCGCAGGCGTTCACCGCCTTCAACCGATCCTGATATTGCTGGTACAACTCGCCGCCACGGCCATTGGCGAAGCGCTCGCTCTCGCCCGCATCGACATCGGCCGGAACCATGCCCTTGTTCTTCCACCCGTCGATCAGCCCCGCCAGACTGCGCGCCGGCCAGCGCTTTTCATCGAGGTCGGCGGCGACGATCAGCTGTTTCAGCAGCCGCAGCTGATCGTCGGTGTCGAGGATGGTGAAGTTCGATTGCAGCCCGACCAGTTCGGCATGTCGCCGCAGCATCTTGGCACCGATCGCGTGGAAGGTGCCGAGCCATGGCATCCCTTCGACCAGATCGCCGACCAGCCGCCCGACGCGCTCGCGCATCTCGCGCGCCGCCTTGTTGGTGAAGGTCACCGACAGGATTTCCGACGGGTAAGCGCGGCGCGTGTAGAGGAGGTGCGCCAGCCGCGCGGTCAGCGCCGCGGTCTTGCCGGTACCCGCGCCCGCCAGCACCAGCACCGGCCCGTCGGTGGTCAGCACCGCATCGCGCTGCGGGTCGTTCAGCCCGCGCAGATAGGGGGGATCGGCAGGGGTCGGCGCGGGCGGCGTAAATACGGACATCGTCGAACAGGTAGGGAACGAACCGTAAAGCGACAAGCGAGGATTTCGTTACCCAACCGTCATCAATCTGCCACCGTTGCTTCGTTGCACCGCAACAAACGGACGGTATCGCGCAGGCGCCGGCGGACGGCGGCGTCAGGCCTGACGACCGCTGCCGCGACGGGCACCCTATCCGCAGGAGCTACCATGACCATCCGTCTCATCGCCCTCGCGGCGACCGTCGCCGCTTGCCTGTCGCCCGTCGCCCATGCCGAGGAGCGCGAGCCCGTGACCGTGCGCGTGTCCTATGCCGGGCTGGACCTCGCCACCGTCGAGGGCCGCCGCACCCTCGATTCGCGCATCGACCGCGCCGCCCGCGGCGCCTGCCGCTCGCGCGTCCCCGGCTTCCGCGGCCAGAGCGACGAACGCCGCTGCCGCACTGAAATGGCCAGCGACGCGCAGGTTCGCGTCGCGCAGCTGAAGCCGGTGGCGGTCGCCAGCGCGCGGTGATCCCGAGCCGCGCCTTGCCGGCCGCGACCTTTCGTCGTCATTCCCGCCTGCGCGGGAGTGACGACGAAGGCGATCGGCCGAGCAGGCGCGCAGCGATAGTTGCGCCACGCCGGCCCAAGGCGAAAGCTTCTTGCCCCCCGCGGTCACCTCGCTAGGCGGGGCACCATGTCCGCCCCCCATCCCATGCGCGCCCATCGCCGCATCCTGATCGCCAGCCTGATCGGCACCTCGGTCGAATTCTACGACTTCTATATCTACGCCACCGCCGCGACCCTGGTGTTCGGGCCGCTGTTCTTTCCCTCGGGCAGCGCATCGGCGCAACTGATGGCGAGCTATCTGTCGATCGGCCTTGCCTTCGTCGCCCGCCCGCTCGGTGCGGCGGTGTTCGGGCATTTCGGCGACCGGCTGGGGCGCAAGTCGACGCTGGTCGCCTCGCTGATGCTGATGGGCGGGTCGACGCTGCTGATCGCATTCCTGCCAACCTATGCGCAGATCGGCTGGGTCGCGCCGCTGCTGCTGTGCGTGCTGCGGTTCGCGCAGGGGCTGGGGCTGGGCGGCGAATGGGGCGGGGCGGCGCTGCTCGCGGTGGAGAATGCCCCGCCGGGCTGGCGGGGCCGGTTCGGCATGGTGCCGCAGTTCGGCGCCCCGGTCGGCTTCATCGCCGCCAACGGGCTGTTCCTGCTGCTGGGGCTGACACTGTCGGAGGCGGATTTCGTCCGCTGGGGCTGGCGCCTGCCGTTCCTGTTCAGCGTGGTGCTGGTCGGGCTGGGCCTGTGGGTGCGGGTCAAGCTGCACGAGACGCCGGCCTTCGCACAGGCGCTGGAGCGTGAAGCGCCGGCAGCGGTGCCGCTCGCCGAACTGGCCGGCGGGCACCTGCGTGCGACGCTGGCGGGGACGTTCGGCGTCGTCGCCTGCTTCGCGCTCTACTACATCGCGACGACCTTCGTGCTCGGCTACGGCACCACGACCCTTGGCTATGGCCGCAGCGCGTTCCTCCAGACGCAGCTGGTGGCGATCCTCTTCATGGCCGCCGGCATCGCGCTCGCCGGCTGGCTGTCCGACCGCGCGACCCCCGCGCGGGTGCTGGCCGGCGGGTGCGTCGGCGTGGTGATCGCGGGCGCGCTGCTCGGGCCGATGGTCGGCGCGGGCAGCCTGTTCGTGATCGGCGCATGGCTGTCGTTCGCGCTGCTGATGATGGGGTTTGTCTATGGACCGCTCGGCGCGTGGCTGCCCACGCTGTTCCCGGCAAGGGTGCGCTATACCGGCGCGTCGATGGGGTTCAACATCGGCGGGGTGATCGGCGGCGGGCTGACCCCCAGCATCGCGCAGGCGCTGTCGGTGTCGCACGGGCTGGGCGCGGTCGGCGGCGTGCTGGGCGCGGCGGGTGTCGCCAGCATCCTCGGCCTGCTGCTGGTGCCGCGCCGGGCGTGACCGCCCGCGCGCGTCACGCCAGCCGCAGCAGCGTCACCCGCGCCTTGCCATAGACCCGCTCGGCATCGAGCGTGAACTGCGGAAGGTCGATCGTTTCGGCCTTCGCCGTCTCGACGCTGACCCACGTCGCCGGGCCGATCCAGCCCAGCCGCGCCAGCTTGTCCGCCGCCACCGCACCCGCACCGCTGCCATAGGGCGGGTCCATCATCACCAGGTCGAGCGGCCGGGGCGCCGGGCCCAGCGCCAGCACCGACGTCGCGCGCACGTCGCCGCCGGTCGCTTCCAGCTTCGTCAGGTTCGCGCGCAGCGCATCCAGCGCGGCGCGATCCTGTTCGACGAACAGGCACGTCGCGGCGCCGCGCGACAGCGCCTCGATCCCCAGCGCGCCCGACCCGGCGAACAGGTCGGCGACCGCCAGTCCGTCGAAGCTGCCGACCCGGCTGGCCAGCATCGAGAACAGCGCCTCGCGCGTGCGGTCGGCGGTGGGGCGAGTCGCATCCCCCCTGGGCGCGACGATCGGCCGTCCGCGCCAATGGCCCGAGATGACGCGCATCAGCGCTTGCCCCCGCCGGGGCGACCGCCCTTGGGCTTGCCCCTGGTCGGGCGGGGGGAGGGGGCGGCC
>RPSH01000018.1 GCA_003946805.1 Bacillus sp. 2B10
AATATGGTGGTTGTAATAAGACATATGAGCCGACTTAGCTTTAAACGATACCATGACACCTTGTATGCCACAGACCGCAAGCCGCCGCCCACATGTCCCTTCATCTCATCAACTATGTGAAAGAGCGTTTCCTGCCCCGAACCGTCAGGCTCGAAGCGCCAGCAAGCCGGCGATAGGAGGACCGGAACAGTGGCGCCGATCAATCGATCGACACCGCGTTCCGGTATAAAAAAGAGCGAACTCGCTATCCGCTTCTGCGGAGCGACCCGAAGGTCAGCGAGGCGACCGGCTGGAGAAGCAGAGAGCGTCTCGTCGTCCGGTGAAGCTGCTTATATGGGCGGGTTCAGAAGGCGTCAACAACGTTTTTGCGGTTTTTCGGGTTCCATGTCGTTTTTGCCGCCAGCGCCCCGTTTCCGGCCTTTGGCGCATGGTTCGGGCGACAGCTTCCCCCCTGCCCGCCGCCACGCCATAAGGAAGCACCCGCGCGACAGACGCGCCGTCACGAGAGGATCCGACCTTGTCCCCCGCCCCCACCGCCGCCCGCAACGACGATCGCCACTGGACGCGCGAGGCGATCCGGCGACTGGAGGCGGACTTCTGTCGCTCGGCCGATACCCATCTGATCCGGCTCGATCTGCCGCCGACGCCGGGCATTGCGCTCTACCTGAAGGACGAATCGGTCCATCCGTCGGGAAGCCTGAAGCATCGGCTGGCGCGGTCGCTGATCCTCTATGGCCTGTGTAACGGCTGGATCGGGCCGGATACGGTGCTGGTCGAAGCGACGAGCGGCTCGACCGCGGTGTCGGAGGCGTATTTCGCCAAGCTGCTCGGATTGCGATTCGTCGCGGTCGTTCCCCGTGCCATCGCCAGCGCGAAGATCGCGGCGATCCGCTTCCATGGCGGCGAGGTCCATTTCGTCGACGACCCGCGCGAAGTCTATGCCGCAGCGCAGACGCTGGCCGACAACCATGGCGGTCATTATCTCGACCAGTTCACCTATGCCGAGCGCGCGACCGACTGGCGCGGCAACAACAATATCGCCGAATCGATCTTCGCGCAGATGGCGAAGGAGGATCACCCCGAACCGAGCTGGATCGTGTGCGGTGCCGGAACCGGCGGCACATCGGCCACCCTAGGACGTTTCATCCGCTATGGCAGGCACGGCACCCGGCTGTGCGTCGCCGATCCGCAGGCATCGGTGTTCCACCGCCATTATGCCGATCCGTCCGTCACCACCGTCGAGGGCGACTGTTCGGGGATCGAGGGGATCGGCCGGCCGCGGGTCGAACCCAGCTTCGTACCGAGCGTCATCGACCGGATGATCGCGGTGGACGATGCCGACAGCATCGGCGCAATGCGCGCGCTGAGCGCCCGGCTGGGTCGCCCGGTCGGCGGATCGACCGGGACCAACATCGTCGCCTGTGCCGCGCTAGTCGCGGAGATGGCGTCGGTCGGGGCGCAGGGGTCGGTGGTGACGATCCTGTGCGATTCGGGCCTGCGCTACGGCGACACCTATTTCGACGACGACTGGCTGGCGGCGCGCGGGGTCGACTGGCAGGCCGCGGCGGCACGCTATGGCGCGTTCCTCGGCGACGCGGCGTGATCCCGCTCAGCGTCACCGACCTGTTCACCATCGGCATCGGTCCGTCGAGTTCGCATACCGTGGGGCCGATGCGCGCCGCCTGTGCCTTTGCCACGATGCTGGACGAGGACGGGATCGTGCCGGAGCGGGTCTATTGCGATCTCTATGGATCGCTGTCGCTGACCGGGCGCGGGCATGCCACCGATATCGCGGTGCTGCTGGGGCTGTCGGGTGCCACGCCCGAAGGGGTCGATCCCGATGCGGTCGCCGGTATCGTCGCCGCTATCCGCGACGGCCACACGCTCGACCTCGCGGGGACGACGCCGATCGCGTTCGATCCGGACCGCGACATCGTGTTCCATCCCGGCTTCCTGCCCGGCCATCCCAATGCGATGGCCTGCACCGCGGTGCTGGCCGATGGCAGCCGCATCACCCGCCGTTACTATTCGGTCGGCGGCGGCGCGATCCGGTCGGAGGGTGATGCGCCGCCGCGGATCAACCTGACGCTGCCGCACCCGTTCATGACCGGCAACGACCTGCTGGCGCTGTGCGCGGAGACGCGGCAGTCGATCGCCGAGGTGGTCGCGGCGAACGAGAGCGCGTGGCGGGCCGAGGTCGAGACGCTGGGGTTCCTCGATGCGGTGCGCAGCGCGATGCTGGCATCGATCGATCGCGGCTGTGCCGGGAGCGGCGAACTGCCCGGCGGGCTGAAGGTCCAGCGCCGCGCCCGGGCGATCCGCGAGAAGCTGCTGGAGCGCGGGCCGCGCACCGACCCCAGCGTCGTGTTCGAATGGGTCAGCCTGTGGGCACTGGCGGTGAACGAGGAGAATGCGGCGGGCGGTCGCGTGGTGACCGCGCCGACCAACGGCGCGGCGGGCGTCATCCCCGCGGTGCTGAAATATTACGAGACCTTCGTCCACGGATCGACCCGCGAGGGCGGACGCGCGCTGCTGATGACCGCGGCGGCGATCGGGTTCCTCTACAAACAGAACGCGTCGATCTCCGCCGCGGAGATGGGATGCCAGGGCGAGGTCGGCGTCGCCTGTTCGATGGCGGCCGCCGGCCTCGCCGCCGCGCTGGGCGCGACGCCGGCGCAGGTCGAGAATGCCGCCGAGATCGGCATGGAGCATAACCTCGGCCTGACCTGCGACCCGATCGGCGGGCTGGTGCAGATCCCCTGCATCGAGCGCAACACGATGGGCGCGATCAAGGCGATCAATGCCGCCTATCTGGCGCTGCATGGCGATGGTCGCCACATCGTCAGCCTCGACCAGGTCATCGAAACGATGCGCCAGACGGGCGAGGACATGAAGAGCCAGTACAAGGAGACCAGCCAGGGTGGCCTGGCGGTCAACGTCGTCGAATGTTGAAGGACTTGCGTTTGTCACAGCTTCCCGATTTCGCCGCGATCACGCCCGACAGCATCGCCCCCGCGCTCGACGCCCTGCTGGCGGAACGCGATGTCGTCGCCGAACGCGCCAAGGCGGCGGCACCCGGCTTTGCCGAAACATGGCTGCCGGTCGAGCGGGCCGACGTCGCGCTCGACAATTTCTGGTCGAGCGTGTGGCACCTCCACGCGGTGGCCGACACGCCCGAACTGCGCGACGCGCATGCCAAGGGACAGGCGGTGCTGACCGAACGCGGCATCGGCGCGCAGCAGGACCGGGCGATGTTCGACGCGCTGCGCGCGCTGGCGGTGACGCCGGACTTCGCCGGGCTGGACGATGCCGACCGGGTGGCGGTGGAACGGTCGATCCGCGACCGGACGCTGGCCGGCGTCGCGCTGGACGATGCGGCGCGCGAGCGGTTCAAGGCGGTGGCGACCGAGCTGTCGGCATTGCAGACCGAGTTCGCCAGCGCGGTGCTGGATGCGACCGATGCGTGGACGCTGCACCTGACCGATCCGGCGCGGCTGGCCGGGCTGTCGGAAGCGGACCGGGCGATGATGGCGGCGGCGGCGCAGGCACGCGGGCTGGAAGGCTGGGTCGTGACGCTGCAACAGCCGAGCGTGGTCGCGGTACTGACCTTTGCCGAGGACCGCGACCTGCGGGCCGACGTCTATCGCGCCTATGGCACGCGCGCGTCAGACCAGGGGCCGGACGCCGGCATGTTCGACAACGGCCCGCGCATCCGCCGCATCCTGGCGCTGCGCCACGAGGCGGCGGCGCTGCTGGGCTTTCCCGATCCGGTCGCCCGGTCGCTCAGCACCAAGATGGCACCCGATGTCGGCGAGGTACTGGCGTTCCTGCGCGACCTTGCCGGAAGGGCGAAACCGCATGCCGAGGCCGAGATCGCCGAGCTGAAGGCCTTCGCCGCACGGCATCTGGGGATCGACGATCTCCAGCCATGGGATGTGGGCTTCGTCGGCGACCGGCTGAAGCGCCATGCCCATGCGATCGACCAGTCGGTCATCAAGGCCTATTTCCCGGTCGACCGGGTACTGGCCGGGTGGCGCGACCTGCTGGCGCAGCTGTTCGGCGTCACGCTGACCCGGCGGCCGGACGTCGCGACCTACCACGCCGATGCGCATTACTACGACGTGGCGGATGCGCGCGGCGTCTTCGCCGGGCTGTACCTCGACCTGCATGCGCGGCCGGGCAAGAAGGGCGGAGCGTGGATGGCTCCTGCCCGGCCCTATCTCAACGATCCGGACGCGCCGGGCATTCCCGTCGCGTACATGGTCTGCAACTTCGCGCCGACCGGCGGGGCGACGCCGCTGCTGAGCCATGACGACGTCACCACGCTGCTGCACGAGACGGGGCATTGCCTGCACCACCTGTTCACCCGCGTGCCGCGTCCGGATATCGCCGGGACCACCGGGTTCGAATGGGACGCGGTCGAGCTGCCCAGCCAGTTGATGGAGGACTTCGCATGGGAGCCGTCGGTGCTGGCCGCGATGTCGGGCCATGTCGAGACCGGCGAGCCGCTGCCGCGCGACGTGTTCGAGCGGATGCTAGCGGCGCGGCGGTTCCAGTCGGGTATGTTCCTGGTCCGGCAGATCGAATTCGCGATATTCGACCTGCTGCTGCACCTGGGCAGCCATGGCGACGATCCGATGGCGGTGATCGAGGCGGTGCGCGACGAGGTGGCGGTGGTGCGGGCGCCGGCATGGCACCGTTTCCCGCACAGCTTCGCGCATATCTTCGCCGGTGGCTATGCCGCGGGCTATTACAGCTATCTGTGGGCGGAGCTGCTGGCGGCGGACGGCTTCGCCGCGTTCGTCGAGGCGGGGACGGTCGACCGCGCGACCGGTGACCGGCTGCGCGAGACGGTGCTGTCGCAGGGCGCGGTGCGGCCGGCGATCGACCTGTTCCGCGCGTTTCGCGGGCGCGACCCCGATCCGGCGGCGATGCTGGCGCGGCACGGGCTGGCCTGATCGGCCCAAAGGTCACAAAAGTCACACTCGCGCGCAGTTTGTCGCGCAGTTTGCGTTTGGGGGTTCGCGCGGAGGCGCGGAGACCCCCCTCCGCGTCTCCGCGCGAACCCATTCTTTCTGCTTTGACGACCAGCGATGTGAAAGACCGGTCGCCATCCTGACCGTCCGCCCGCGTGTAGGAAAGCGCTTTCATCCGCTCGCGAACACCGCGCGTTTGGCGGCGGCGATGGCGCGGCCGAGGGCGGGGAGCGGGACGCCGTCGAGCGTGACGCGCAGCGTCCGGCCCTGCCCTTGCGTCACCGTCGCGCGGCCTTCGGGCAGGTCGATGTCGAGCGCCTCGCGTGCGCCCCAATCGAAACCGGGGCGATGGGCGATGGTGACGGCGATCGGGGCGGCCGGGTCCGCCGCGCCACCGTCGCGGCGTAGCGCCGAGGGGGCGCGGGCGAACGCCGCCTGGAACGCTTCGTTGAAGCGCCGCACGCTGCCATAGCCCGCGGCGAAGGCGATGTCGGTCAGCGGCAGGCGGGTATCGTGGACCAGATGCTTGGCGAGGTGGAGCCGGCGGGTCGCCTCGATCGCCAGCGGGGTAAGGCCCAGATGTTCGACGAACAGCCGGCGCAGGTGGCGGTCGCTCATACCCAGCCGTTCCGCGAGCGCCGCGACGCTGCCGTCCGCCAGCGCCCCGTCATCGATCAGGCGCAGCGCGCGGTGGATCGAGGCGAGCGTGCCGGCCCAGGCCGGGCTGTCGGGGGCGGCTTCGGGGCGACAGCGCAGGCAGGGGCGATAGCCCGCCGCCTGCGCCGCCGCCGCGCTGGGATAGAAGGCGACGTTGCCCCGCGCCGGGGTGCGCGCCGGGCAGACCGGGCGGCAATAGATGCGCGTGGTGCGCACCGCGGTGAAGAACAGCCCGTCCATCGCCGGATCGCGGCGTTCGATGGCGGCGTAGCAATGGTCGGGATCGAGCATGGCACGAATGTAGTCGGGCGGCGGCGGGCGACCAGCGGAAAACGGACATGGGCGCTGGCGATGTCCGATTTCCGCTGGCGGCCTTGCCCGGCCGGCGGCAGGTTGCGGTCATGATCCAGTTGCTCCTTTCCGAAACCCTGCCCAGCCCGCTGGGCGCGATCACGATCCTGACCGACGATGCGGGCGTCCTGCGCGCGCTGGAGTTCGAGGACCATCACGACCGGATGGCGCGGCTGCTGCGGCTGCATTATCCGCAGGGGTGGCGGGTCGAGCCCGCTTCCGGCGAAAGCGCGGCGATGCGGGCGCTGGCGGCCTATTTCGCGGGTGACCTGTCGGAGATCGATACGCTGCCGACCGCGACCGGCGGCACCGCGTTCCAGCGCGCGGTGTGGGCCGCGCTGCGCGACGTGCCGGCGGGACGGACGGTCGCCTATGCCGACATCGCCGCCGCGATCGACCGGCCGGGCGCGATGCGGGCGGTGGGCATGGTCAATGGATCGAACCCGATCGCCATCGTCGTGCCGTGCCACCGGATCATCGGCCGGTCGGGGCTGCTGACCGGCTATGCCGGCGGGCTGGCGCGCAAGCAGTGGCTGCTGGCGCATGAGGGGGCGGTGCTGGTGTGACGCGATCGCGTTAGCGGAAGAGATTTTCACGCGGAGGCGCGGAGACGCGGAGGGGTTGCTTCCCGGGCAACGTCACCCCGCGCCAGCGGCCTCCCTCCCGGTTGCAACGTCCGATTCCGTCTCCCGATCGCGGAGGTGTTCGCCCGAGGCGCAACCCCTCCGCGTCTCCGCGCCTCCGCGCGAACCACTCTTCCCTACTTCAACGCCGCAGCCAGATTCTCGCCCGGCGCCAATGCCGCATAGGCACGCTCCACCGCCGCGACGAACACCGCATCCTCGCCCAGATCGCCGAACACATCGCGCATCGCCAGCAACGCCCCCACATCCCCTGCCCGCGACAGCAGCGCGTCGGCACGGGGGTCGACCAGTTGCTCGCCGCTGCCCTTGCGCAGTTCGACGAAGCGGAACCATGCCGCGATCGGGATCGCCAGCCGATCGACCGGACGCCCCGCCGCACGCGCATCGCGGATCGTGTCGCACAGGCGGTAGGGCAGCTTCTGCGACCCGTCCCACGCGATCTGCGCCAGTTGGTGCGCGATCGCCGGGTTGGCGAAGCGGTCCAGCACCGCGTCGATATAGGCCGACAGGTCCATTTCGGCGGGCGGCACGATCGACGGCGCGATGTCCTCACGCATCAGCCGCGCGGCAAAGGCCGCGAGCGGTGCGCAGGCCATTGCGTCGCGCACCGTCGCCAGTCCCATCAGCGACCCGACATAAGCCAGCGTCGAATGCGCGCCGTTGAGCAGCCGCAGCTTCGCATTCTCGAACCCGCGCACGTCGCGGGTGAACTGCGCGCCGGCGAGGTCGAAGGGCGGGCGGTCGCCGGCGAAATCATCCTCGATCACCCATTGGGTGAACGCCTCGCGCTGGATCGGCCATGCGTCGTCGAGGCCGGTGACGGCGCGGACCGACCGGCGCAGCGGGTCGTCGGTCGCCGGGGTGATCGAATCAACCATGGTCGAGGGGAAGCGGACATGGTCGTCGATCCATGCCGCGAGGTCGGGATCGCGCGCGGCGGCGAGGTCGCGGACGGCGCGGCGGAAGCGCGGGCCGTTGTCGGCAAGGTTGTCGCACGCCATCAGCGTGATCGCCCCGCCGCCCGCCGCCCGGCGCGCGGCGAGCCCGGCGACCAGCCAGCCCGACAGCGTCGACGGCTCGGCACCGGTCAGTTCGCGGACGATCGCCGGATGATCGAGGTCGAGCGCCCCTCCGGCGTCGAGGTGATAGCCCTTTTCGGTGACGGTGGTCGTGACCAGCCGGGTGGTCGGCGCGGCGATGCGCGAAAGGATCGCGTTACGGCGCTGCGCGGTGAGCAGCTCTACGATCGATCCGATCACGCGATACCCGGTCGCCTTCCCCAGCAGCGCCAGCGTGTAGAGCCCGTCCTGCGGCCCCAGCGCATCGGCGACCCCGGTCGAATTGAGTGCGACCGCGCTGATGCCCCAGCGCGGATCAGCGCCGAGGATCGCGTCGACACAGGCGGCCTGATGCGCGCGGTGGAACGCGCCGGGGCCGATATGGACGATGCCGGGCGTCACCGCCGACCGGTCGTAGCCGGGTCGGGCGACCGATGCCGGCAGGTCGGCGAGCGTGGCGTCCGACAGCCTCACAGCTTGTACGCCCGCTTGACGAGGCCGTAGGTCAGGTCGTGGGCGACGGCGTGCGCATCCTCCTCCCCCAGCCGGTGCTCGGCGACCAGCCGGGCCAGGAAGCCGCAATCGACGCGGCGGGCGACGTCGTGGCGCGCCGGGATCGACAGGAAGGCACGGGTGTCGTCGTTGAAGCCGACGGTGTTGTAGAAGCCGGCGGTCTCGGTCGTCGCCTCGCGGAAGCGGCGCATCCCCTCCGGACTGTCGTGAAACCACCATGCGGGGCCAAGCTTCAGGCACGGATAATGGCCGGCCAGCGGGGCCAGTTCGCGGGCATAGGTCGATTCGTCGAGCGTGAAGAGGATGATCGTCAGGTCGGTCGCGGTGCCGACGACGTCGAGCATCGGCTTCAACGCCGCGACATAATCGGTGCGGGTCGGGATATCGGCGCCCTTGTCGCGACCATAGGCGTCGAACAACCCGCGGTTATGGTTGCGGAACGATCCGGGGTGGATCTGCATCACCAGCCCGTCGTCGATCGACATGCGCGCCATTTCGGTCAGCATCTGCGCGCGGAACAGTTCGGCGTCTTGGGCATCGGCCGTGCCGGCGATGACCTTTGCGAACAGCGCTTGCGACTCGGGCGGCGACAGGTTGGCGGTGCGCGCCGTGGGGTGACCATGGTCGGTCGAGGTCGCCCCGGCGGCGATGAAGTCCTGCCGGCGTTTGCGATGGGCGTTCAGATAGCCGGTCCAGTCATGGACGTCCTCGCCGGTCAGCCCGGCGAACCTGGCGAGCGCCGGGCGGAAGGCTTCGTGTTCGCAATCGATCACCGCGTCGGGGCGATAGGCGGTGACGACGCGGCCGTTCCAGCCGCTGGCGCGGATCGCGCGGTGCTGGTCGAGCGGGTCGTCGGCGCCTTCGGTCGTCGCCAGCAGTTCGATGCCGAACCGGTCGAACAGCGCACGCGGGCGATAGGCGTCGGTCGCCAGCAATTCGCCGATCCGGTCGTAATAGTCGTCGGCATTGGCGGCGCCCAGCGCCTCGTCGAACCCGAACACCTCGCCGAACACATGGTCGAGCCACAGCCGCGACGGCGTGCCGCGGAACAGGTGCTGGTTGGCGGCGAACAGCCCCCACGCCGTGCGCGGATCGGCGACGATCGTGCAGTCACGGCGCGGAACGGCGAGGTCGTCGAGCGCGATCCCCTGGCTGTAGAGCATCCGGAACAGATAATGGTCGGGCGACAGCAGCAGCTCGGTGGCGTTGGTCCACGCACGGTCGGTGGCGAACCATGCCGGGTCGGTATGGCCGTGCGGGCTGACGATCGGCAGGTCGCGGACGGCGGCATAGAGCGTGCGGGCGATGCCGCGGGTCGTCGGATCGGCCGGGAACAGGCGGTCGGGATGAAGCAGCAGCGCGGACATCGGGTTCTCCTATCCCGTATCGATGCGATATTGTGCCAGCGCTGGCAACGGTCTATTTGCAAGCGATGGCTGACCATTATCCCGCCCGCGCCGTCCGGGTCGATCGTGACGACGACGTCGCGCTGTTGCTCGATCCGGTGGCGGCGGGCGACGTGGTACGCTTCGACGACGAGACTGTCGTGGCGCGGACGGCGGTGCCGCAGGGGCACAAGATCGCGGTGCGCCCGGTCGCGTCGGGCGCGCCGGTGCGGCGCTATCGCGCGGCATTCGGGATCGCGCGGACCGGCATCGCGGTCGGCGAGCATGTCCATGTCCACAATGTCGCGACCGCGCTGTCGGGCGAGGACGCCTATCGCTACGCCCCCGCCCCGCCGCCGGTCGCCGGGGTGCGCGCGGAACCGGGCTTTGCCGGCTATGTCCGCGCGGATGGCAGCGTGGCGACCCGCAACGAAATCTGGATACTGCCGACGGTCGGCTGCGTCGGCCGGCTGGGCGAACGGATCGCGGCGCAGGCGGGGCCGCGCCATGCCGGCCGGATCGATGGCGTCCATGCGTTCAACCATCCGTTCGGCTGTTCGCAGCTGGGCGACGACCTGAACCGGACCGGCGCGATCCTCGCCGCGCTGGCGTGCAACCCCAATGCCGGCGGCGTCGTGCTGCTGGGGCTGGGATGCGAATCGAACCAGCTGGACGCGATGCTCGCGCGGTTGCCGGCCGACGTGCTGGCACGGGTGCGGACGGTTCGGGCGCAGGCGAGCGCCGACGAGTTCGCTGAAGCGATGGCGGCGGTCGACGAACTGGCAGAGGCGGCGGCGGCGCAACGCGTAGCCGTGCCGCTGTCGGCGCTGCGGCTGGGGGTGAAGTGCGGCGGGTCGGATTCGATGTCGGGGCTGACTGCCAATCCGCTGATCGGGCGGATGACCGACCGGGTCGCGGCGGCGGGCGGCACGGTGCTGATGACCGAAATCCCCGAAATCTTTGGCGCGGAACGGCTGCTGATGGCGCGCGCCGCCGACGAGGGCGTGTTCGACCGGCTGGTCACGGTGACCAACCGCTTCAAGCGCTATTTCCTCGACCATGCCGAACCGGTGTCGGAGAATCCCAGCCCCGGCAACATCGCGGGCGGAATCACGACGCTGGAGGAAAAGTCGCTGGGCGCGGTGCAGAAGGGCGGCGTCGCGACGGTGACCGACGTGCTCGACTATGGCGAACCCGTCCGCCGGACGGGGCTGTCGGTGGTCGACGGGCCGGGCAACGACGCGGTGTCGACGACCGCGCTGGCGGCGGCGGGGGCGACGCTGACGCTGTTTTCCACCGGACGCGGCACGCCGCTGGGATCGCCCGTGCCGACGATGAAGATCGCCACCAACCGCGACCTCGCGACGCGCAAGGCCGGCTGGATCGATTTCGACGCCAGCATCGCGCTGGACGACGGACAGGACGCGGCGGCGGATGCGCTGTTGGCACGGATCGTCGCGGTGGCGTCGGGCGAGCCCGCGCGCAACGAGGTGAACGAGGAACGCGCGATCGGGATCTGGAAGTCGGGGGTTACGCTGTAGCCTTCCCGTCGATCAGCACCGCCTGTTGCCAGCGGCCGGGCGGCTTGTCGGTGCGGTGGATGCAGCCGGGCCAGCAGCAGGGACGCTTCTTTCCCTCGACCAGTTCGTCGATGGTCCGCCCGATGCGACGCTGACGGGTCGCGGGCTGCTTCGCATCCTCGATCCAGCAGAGGAACTCGTTGCGGGCGAGCGGGGTCAGCGCTTCCCACAAGGGCGGCAAGCCGTCGGTGGCGAGGGCGGCGGCAAGGTCCTCGGGCATGGCGTGTACCGTGCCGGAGGACGGCCGCACGGTCATGCAACGATCCGCAGGCCGTCGCGATAGTGCGCCGCCTTCGCGACATACACCGCCGCCGACAGCTTCAACCCGGCGAGTTGTTCGTCGCTCAGCGTCTTCACTGCCCGCGCCGGTGCGCCGACGATCAGGCTCCCCGGCGGAAACGTCTTGCCCTCGGTCACCAGCGCGCCCGCGCCGACGACACAATCGTCGGCGATCACCGCATGGTTCAGCACGGTCGCGCCCATGCCGATCAGCACGCGGTCGCCGATGGTGCAGCCGTGCAGCACCGCGCGGTGGCCGATGGTGCAGTCCTCGCCCAGCGTCAGCGGCGCGCCCGGATCGCTGTGCAGGATCGCGCCGTCCTGCACATTGCTGCGCGCACCGATGGCGATCGGGCCGTTGTCGGCGCGGACGACGGCGCCGAACCACACGCTGGCCCCCGCCCCCAGCCGTACCGCGCCGATCAGGTCGGCGGACGGTGCGACCCAGCTGTCGGGGTCGAGATCGGGTGCGGTGTCGGCAAGGGCGTGGATCGGCATGGCCGCGATGCTATCACCCCGCCACGACCGGCGCGAGTTTTGCGCGCAACAGGGTGTCGAACTGTCCCAGCGGGCAACGCTTCGGACAGCCGGGGATGGCGATCGGCTTGTCGACGACGGTCGCGGCACCGCTGCGGATCGCGTCCAGCGGCTGCACCCGATACGACAGCGTGACATGGGGGCCGCGCGCATCGCGCCGCCGGGTCAGGACCAGCGCCCCGCCGGGCGCGGCGTCGTTCGTCGCGAAGCCCGGCGCATCGAGATCGACGCCCAGCGCCGCCGCGAGCGCGGTGACGTTGGTGTCGTGGCCGACCAGCACCTCCAGCCGCGGTCCGGCGGGTGCGGTCAGCGTGCGCAGCATATGGTCGCCGACCGGCCCCGCCTGATGCGCGGCCATATAGGGCGAGCGGGTGAACACATCGAACAGCGCGGCGTGGAGCACACCCAGCCGGCGGATCGTCGCGGCATCGGCGCGGCCGAAGCCGACATCGCGCATCGGCATCCCCTCGGCATATTGCAGCAGGATCACCTGCGCGGTGCCCGAGGTCGCGCGGATCGGCCCGGTGAAATCGATCCCGCGCCCGTCGGCGGAGGGTTTGAGCGTCGCGGGTCCGGGGGTCGAACAGCCGGTCGGCAGGCCGCAGCCGAGCACCCGGTCGAGCGCGCGGATCGCGCCGGCATGGCGCGCGGTCAGGGCGTTCACGCCGCCGGTATGGGCGGTGATCGCCGCCACCGCCTTCGTCGCATCGAACGCGGTGGCGCGTGCGCGCAGCGGTTCGAACAGCGGATCGGTGCGGTCGGCGGGGTTGTGGCCGACGGGCAGGTCGCAGCCGGGCGCCAGCGCGGCGGCATAGGCGCGGCCGGTGGCGATCGTCCGCTCCGGCGTGTTGGTCCAGATGCGGACGCTGCCGGCCGCCGGGCAGCCGGTCGTGCCCAGCCAGCGGCGGTCGTGGCGGGCGAGCTGCGCGATGGCCTGCGCACCGTGCGGGGTCAGATATTCGGGCGCGACCGGCCACGCCGGCCATTGCCCGGCGACCCTGGTGTCGAGCGGCGCCTCGCCGGGGATCGGCGCACGGACGCCGTGCCGCATCAGCATCACGACGCGTTCGACCCGGTCCTGCGCGGCGGCGGGAAGCGGGGCGAGCAGGGTTGCGAGGATCAGGGTGAGGCGCATCGGTGGTTCTTCCTTCGGTTCAATACCGTCGTACCCCCGCGCAGGCGGGGGTCCAGAGCCACGGACGATCCCGCTTGCCGCCCTGCCCCCCCGCCTGCGAGGGGGTACGGTTTGTTGTGGTCGTCGCCCCAGCGCAGGCTGGGGCCTCCTGCGGCGAGGCGCGACGTTCAGGCAACAGGGAGATCCCGGCCTGCGCCGGGATGACGTTTGCGGCTACGGGCAATGCCGGCCGCTTCGACCTCGTGAGGCGGGGCGGCGACCTCGGCCGCCACCCCGCCCGCCTACATCTTCATCGTCAGGCTGAACTGGAACACGCGGCCGGTCTTGAGATAGCCGCCGTTGCGATCGTTCGAGATGTACCGTTCGCTCTTGCCGACCGTCGCCCAATAGCTGTGCTGGTCGAGCAGGTTGCGCGCCGATACGCCGATTTCGAGATTGTCGGTGACCTCGTATGCCGCGCCGAAGTTCAGCTCGCCCGCCGGCTGGACATAGACGTCGGGCTGGCTGTCCTGCACCGCCGCGAGGAACTTGCCGGTATAGTTGTACCACAGGTTCGTGCGGAACCCGCCGCCGGCATAGAAGACCTCGGCATTGTAGATCAGGTCGGGCGCCTGCGGCAGCGTGCTGGTGCGGGTCTGGCGCACGCCGTTCAGCGGGATGACGTAGTTCGCCTCGGTCTTCTGGTAGGTGACGTTGCCGCCGACGCCGAAATTGCCGAGGAAGCTGCCGCCGGCCATGTCGCCGATGGTGAAGCGGCCCGATGCCTCGACGCCCTTCGCCGTACCGCCGCCGCCGTTGATCGGGCGGGTATAGGTGATGCCGTCGATCGTCTCCCCCGCGGTCCGCGTGGCGGTGGTGACGATGAAGTTCGACAGGTCCTTGTAATAGGCGGCGAGCTGGACGTAGCGGCCGACGCCCATCTGGAAATCGACGCCCGCGTCGTAGCTCCACGCCTGGACCGGCTTCAGGTCGGGATTGGGCTGGCTGATCGCGGTGATCGCATTGCCACGCGCGGCGTCGCGGGTGATGCGGGTCGGGCCGGCGAGCAGGTCGAATGCCGGCCGCGCATAGCTGGAGCGCACCGCGCCGCGCACGGTGAGGTTGCCGTTCGGCTTCCACGCCGCCAGCAGGCTGGGGTCGAGATGGTCGTAGTCGCGCCCGGCGTTCACGAAGCGCGGACCGTCGGCATCGGACAGGAAATAGCGCGCACGAAAGCCGTTATCCTCGTAACGGATGCCGGGCATCACCTCCAGCGCGCCGAAGGTCAGCGTCGCGGTGCCGTACAGCGCCTTGCGCGTCTCGTTGCCGTCCAGCAGCCCCTGGTTCAGCGTCGTCTGCGACACCGGGATCAGCGGCACGAAGTCGCGGACCTGCGCGTCGAGCTGCGCGCGCGACAGCACCTTGATCGGGCGCGCGGGATAGTAATCGAGGAAGTCCTTCAGGACATAACCGAGATACTGGTTGATCGACGGCCCGTCGACCGTGCCGCCCTGCAACGGGGTGCGGAAACGGTAGCGGGTATTGTCGGGGGCGAGGCTGCGGCCGTCGCGGTCCGCATCCTCGTACAGTCCGCCGACCTCGACCGACACCATGCCGTTGTCGGTCCAGCCGATGCTGCCCTTCAGCGTCTTCTTGATCTCGCTCAGATAGTCGTAGCCGCGCTGGACATAGAGCTGGGTCGGGCGGTCGAGCGACGCGACATAGCTGGTGGCGCCGGGCGACAATACCGGGCGCGGCGACCTGGCGTTCGACAGGTCGACGACGACGCCCTCGGTCGCGGCGCCGGTGTTGCCGGGCGCGCCGTTATAGGCGATGCCGCGGAACGCCGCCTCGATCCGGGTCGGCTGGTCGAACCGGCCATCGGCATAGGCCCCTTCCAGCGCGGCGGTGAAACCGTTCCAGTGCGCCTTTGCCCCGACCTGGGCCGAGAACAGCTCCTGCTCGACATCCTCGGTGCGGAAATAGCTGGCCGGGCTGACCCCTTGCGGGGTGTAGATGCCCGCGGCGTTGTAGGCGCGGGTGGTGCCGCCGGCGCGCAGCGTGCGCAGCGGGTTGCCGCTCGACTGGCCGGCGGTCGTCTCGTTGCGCAGCCCCGTCTGGTTCATCGTGTTGGTGTTCAGATAGGTTGCGTAGTTGACCCGCGCGAACAGGTCGATCGCGTCGCTGCGATAGTCGAAGGCGCCGGTGGCGCCGTAGCGCCTGATCTTGTTGTTGTAGAAATTCCACTGCACGCCGTTGCCCGACAGCGCGTTCGGATTGTCGCGAGCGGTGCCGACGTCGAACTGCGTCGTCTGGTAATCGCTCTGCACCGCGGTCGATTCCGCCGCGTTGCCGCGTTCCTCCAGATAGCCCGCGACATAGACGCCGAACTGCCCGTCGCTGCCGAAGCGGCGTGCGGCGTCGAGGCCGATCGCGCCGCCGAACGCTTCCTGTTCGCGGTCGAGCGCGAGGCCGGCGACCTGCCCCAGCACGCGGGCGCGGGTGAAGCTCTGCGCGAAATCGAACGCGGTCGGCGTGCGCAGGTCGACGATGCCGGCGATGCTGTCGGCATCCTTGGCCGCGCCCGGGGTCTTGTCGGTCACGATGCTGCCGATCGCGAACGGCGAGAACAGGTTCAGCGAGATCGCGCGGTTGTTGCCCGACGTCTGCGGCAGGCGCAGGCCGTCGAGGGTATAGGCGTTGTAGCTGGTGTCGAACCCGCGGATGGTGACGAACTGCGCCTCGCCGGTCGCGCTCTGGTTGCGCCCCTGGTCGCGGCTGACCGAGACGCCGGGCAGCATCTTGGCAAGGTCGGCGATGCTGGTCTGCGAATGGATCGCGACGTCGCCGGTGGTCACGATGTCGATCGTCGCGATCGCGGCCTGTTCCTCGTTCAGCGCAGTGCGCTGGCGCCGGCCGTTTACGACGATGTCATCGGTCAGCGATTCGCTGGCGGTCTGCTGCGGGGCGACGTCGGTGGCAGGCAGCGCGGCGTCCTGCGCCCGTGCGGTGGCGGGCAGCAGCGTGCCGAGCACCAGTGCGGCGACGCCCCTGGACAGGACAAGCGCGTGGGCGCGCAGCCGGCGTGCCGGCTGCGTCGAAAACGACGTCATGGATGATTCCCCCAAGGAATGTTCGGATGCGTGCGGGGTTGTTCCCCGTTCGGAACGCCGCCTAACCGGCCACTATGTATATTTTATGACAATTGTTTTATTTAATCGTTCGCGGCTATGCCGTGCGCCATGATCCGCTGGATATGTACCGCGCTGGCGTTGCTCGCCGCCCTGCCCTCCGCCGCGCGCGACCTGCGCGTGATGAGCTTCAACGTGCGCTATCCCAACCCGCAGGACGGGCCGGACCGGTGGGAGGCGCGCGCGCCGATCCTGATCGACACGATCCGCGCCGCCGACCCCGACCTGATCGGAACGCAGGAGCTGTTCCGGCGACAGGGCGACACGATCGTCCGCGCGCTGCCCGGCTGGCGCTGGTTCGGACGCGACCGGCGCGGGCGGCATGCCGACGAGCATATGGGCATCTTCTATCGCAGCGACCGGCTGCGGCTGGTGCGGCAGGGCGATTTCTGGCTGTCGGACACGCCCGACCGGGTGGGCAGCAGCAGCTGGGGCATCGACCTGCCGCGCATGGTCGGCTGGGGCGAGTTCGCGCGCGCCGACGGCAGCCGGTTCGTGTTCTTCGACACGCATTTCCCGCATCGCGACATCGATGACGATGCGCGGACGCAGGCGGCCCGGGTGTTCCTGGCGCGGATGCGGGCGATCGCCGGCACGCTGCCGGTGGTGATCGCCGGCGACCTGAACGCGACGCCCGACAGCGAGGCGTATCGCACCTTCGCCGCCGCGCTGACCGATGCGTGGGAGCGGGCGCCGGTGAAGTCCGGCCCGGCGCTGACCTTCCACGACTTCACCGGCACGCCCGACCGGCGGATCGACTATGTGTTCGTGCGCGGCTTCACCCCGGTTTCAGCGCGGGTGGCGACGGATCAGCGCGGCGGGCGCTATCCGTCGGACCATTTTCCGGTGGTGGTGGATTTGAAATAACACCCGTCATTCCCGCGAAGGCGGGAATTCATACATGCCAAATCTGCCCTCCTTGCCGAAAGGGCAGCGTTTATGGATTCCCGCCTGCGCGGGAATGACAAAATTCTGGCCTCACCCTCGCCGTCGCACCAGCCACACCGTGTCGCCGGCATCGTCGACCACGAAGATCGCCCCGTCGGCGCGGGTCTGGATGCTGGCCGGGCGGCCGTACACCGTGCCCTTCTTCGCGTCCGCCACGAAGCCGGTCAGGAACGGCTGCGGTTCGCCGGTCGGGCGGCCTTGCGCGAACGGCACCACGAGGACGTCGTACCCGCTGAAGCTCGACCGGTTCCACGATCCGTGGCGCGCGACATAGGCGGTCGGCGCGCCTTGTTTGGCGAAGGCGAGGCCGAGCGCGGCGGCATGGGCGCCCACCGCGACGTCGGGCAGCAGCGTGGTGGCGAGCAGCTCGCGCTTCTCGTTGGCGTGGCGTGGGTCCTGCTTGCCGTAATAGCTGTACGGCCAGCCATAGAAGCCGCCCTCGCGCACGCCGACGAGATAGTCGGGCGCGATGTCGTCGCCCAGCTGGTCGCGTTCGTTGACCGCCGTCCACAATGTCGCGGTACCCGGCACGAAGTCCATGCCGACCGGGTTACGCAGGCCCGAGGCATAGAGTCGCTCGCGCCCGCTGGTCAGGTCGAGCGCCAGGATCGCGGCGCGGCGCTTCTCTTCCTCCATCCCGTACTCGCCGACGTTCGACGCCGACCCGACCGACACGTACAGCGTGCGTCCGTCCGGGCTGAGTAGCAGGTTGCGGGTCCAGTGGTTGTTATATCCCCCCGCCGGCAGCGTCGCATGGGTGCGCGGGGCGGCGGTGATGCGGGTCGCGCCGGGCTGATACGGGAAGCTGACCACCGCATCGGTATTGGCGACGTACAGCCGGCCCCCGACATATTGCATCCCGAACGGCTGGTTCAGATCTTCGCGCAGCACGAAACGCTGTTCGGCGACCCCGTCCCGGTTCGCATCGCGCAGCAGGGTGATGCGGTTGGCGCTGTAGCCGGTGGTCTTCGACAGCGCCTGGCCACGCGCGACGTCCGGCTCGGCGTCCAGCTTGGGCTTGGTCCGCGCCTCCGCCACCAGCACGTCGCCATTGGGCAGCAGCAGCGCCTGTCGCGGGTAATCGAGCCCGCCGGCGAACTTCACCACCTCCCACCCGCGCGGCGCGGTTGGCATCCGGCCTTCGGGCCAGCCGATCGTGACCGGGTGGTTGACCACCGATGCGGTCGCATAGGGCGGCGCGGTCTCCTTCAGCCCCGGAATCGGCTTTTGCGGTGCCTGTGCCGATGCCCCGGCGGAAAACAGTGCCAGCGCCGCCGCGCCGGAAAGTCGGAGGTTCATCGTGCGTCCCCATGTTGCCATGGGGCGACAACCGCAGTCCCGCGTGCCGGGTCCGTCGGCAACGAAAAGATATGCGATCTGTACGCCTTGGGCGGAATTGCAGCGCGCGGAGCGCCGGTGCCGCTCCGCTGCGGGCGTCAGCCCAGCGCGACGCCCGCCGGTACGCCGTCCTGCGGAGCCGGCAGCAACCCCTCGCGCTTGGCGACGATCGTCGGCACCAGCATCTGCCCGGCGACGTTGACCGCGGTACGCCCCATGTCGAGGATCGGATCGATCGCCAGCAGCAGCCCTGCCCCTTCGAGCGGCAGGCCGAGCGTGGTCAGCGTCAGCGTCAGCATCACGGTCGCCCCGGTCAGCCCCGCAGTTGCCGCCGATCCCAGCACCGACACCAGCACGATCAGCGCATAGTCGCCGGCATGGAGCGTCAGCCCGAAGAACTGCGCGACGAAGATCGCCGCCACCGCCGGATAGATCGCGGCGCACCCGTCCATCTTGGTGGTCGAGCCGAGCGGCACGGCGAAGGCGGTGTAGGCCTGCGGCACGCCCAGCGCGCGCTCGGTCAGATCCTGCGTCACCGGCAAGGTGCCGACCGACGAGCGCGTGACGAAGCCGAGCTGGATCGCCGGCCATGCCCGGCGGAAGAACCACAAGGGCGAGATCCGATGCAGCGCGAGCAGCGTCGGATAGACCACCAGCAGCACGAGGCCGAGCCCGAGATAGACCGTCGCCGCGAACGCGCCGAGTGACGACAGCGTGCTCCAGCCATAGCGGACGATCGCATCGCCGATCAGCGCCGCCGACCCGATCGGCGTCAGCGCGATGACCCAGCGCAGCAACCGCCGCAGGATCATCAGCGCGGAGGTGTTGAAGGCGAGGAACGGCTCGCCCGCCGCCCCGACCCGCACCGCCGCCGCGCCGACCGCGATGGCGACGACGATGATCTGCAGCACGTTGAAGCCGAGCGTGGTGGTCGCGGCACCGTCTGCGAGCTTCGTCGTCGCGGACAGGCCGAGCAGGTTGGCCGGCACCAGCCCTTTCAGGAAATCGAGCCATGTACCGACCGTCGCCGGCTGGGCGGCGGTGGCGATCGGCGCGCTGCTGTGCAGGCCGGGTTGCAGCGTCACGCCCAGCACGATGCCGATCGACACCGCGATCAGCGCGGTGATCGCGAACCACAACAGTGTTTGCCCGACCAGCCGCGCGGCATTGGGCAGGTCGCGCAGCGCGGCGATCGACCCGACGATCGCGGTGAAGACCAGCGCCGGCACCAGCACCTTGAGCAGCTGGACGAATATCTGCCCGAGCGTGTGGAGCACCGCGCCGATCGCGCCATCGGCGCCGCCCGCCTGGCCGGCAAGCAGCCCCAGCACGACGCCGGCGGCCATGCCGATCGCGACCTGGATGCCGAACGACGGCAGGATTGCGGATTTTTGCATGGGGCCCATTTCGGGTCGGGGCCGGGTTCCGGCAACGAAGCATTTCTACGACCGGCCCAATGCCGCGTTACAGTCCCTCGCCACCGACCCAGTGCGCGTTCGACAGATAGCGGGCGACGTCCCATACCTGTCGCCGGAGGTCGGGCACCGCGACGATTTCCCAGAACGCGCCGCGCGTCATCGGCCCGATCGCGAACAGCCGGTCGTCGCCGTCGCCCCCGGCGGCCAGCACGCGGCCCGTCGCCTCGACCTCGATCCCCAGATGCTCGGCATCGGGACGGATGCGGCCCGCGCCGACCAGCGTGCCGAGCAGCGGATCGTCGGTCCGCGCGACATCGCCCTGCGGCCCGATGCACGAGATGACGCGGGTGACCGCCATCGTCCGCCGCACCGCCTCGCCACGCGGGCGCCACTCGATCGCGACGCCACCCCCGGTCGCCTGCGCCGCGCAGCACTTGCCCGCCAGCAGCGTCAGCCGCCCGCTCGCCACCAGCGCGTCGATCCGGTCGGCGACCACGGGGGCCAGCCGGTGACGATGGATGTCCCACCATGGCCGCAAATGGCGCAGGAAGCGGCGACGCTCGTCCGGATCGGCCGCCGCCCAGATGCCCTGGGTGAACGGGCGCAGCTCGTCGATCGCGCTGCGCCAGCCGATCGCCGCTCCCCGTTCGCGCACCGTGCGGACGAGCGCCGACAGCGGCGGCCGCGGCCGTTCGGTCAGCGGCTGCGACGCGGGCGATGCCGGGGCATGGCGATGCGGCAGCAGCCCCCGCCGCGACAGCGCGACCATCCGCCCGCCGAACCCCTGCGCCGCCAGCGTCAGCGCGACATCGACCATGGTCAGCCCGGTTCCGACCAGCAGCACGGTGTCGTCGTCGGCAAGGCCCTGCGTCGCGCGCGGGTCCCACGGATTGCCGACATAGGCGCGATGCCAGGCGATCGCCTCCAGCCCCGGCGGCACCTGCGGCGCGAGGTTGCCGACCGCCAGCACCACCGCGTCGGCGGCGACGGTGCCGCCATCGGCCAGCCGCACCGTGGCACCGTCGACCGCCACCGCCTCGCCCGCGACCACCGTGAGCCGCCCGGGCGCCAGCGCGCGCGCCGCCGCCAGCGTATCGCGCAGATACGCGCCATAGACCCGCCGCGGCACGAACGCCGCACCGTCCGCCGCCATCCCCTGCGCCGCCAGCCATTCGACGAAATGCCCCGGCGCGTCGGGAAAGGCGCTCATGTTCGCGGCGCGGACGTTGAGCAGGTGATCGCTCTGCCGCGTGCCATAGGCGACGCCCAGCCCCGCCGCATCGCCCCGCTCGATCAGCGTCGCCGCCGGCCCGTCATGGCGCAGCAGGTTGATCGCCAGCAACGTGCCCGAAAACCCCGCACCGACGATCGCGACGTGGCGGATGGTGGCCGGGACGGTCGGGGTCGATTGCGGGCGCTGGTCCATGCCGGCTCGATAGCACAGCGTGCGCCCGAGGGAAGTTGCCCGCTTGCACACGCCCGGCCGGTCCGATAAGGGCTGCCGGCACGCGGGTGTAGCTCAATGGTAGAGCAGAAGCTTCCCAAGCTTACGACGAGGGTTCGATTCCCTTCACCCGCTCCACCGCTTGCCGACGCTCCGGGCGAAGCGGATCGCCCGGAGCCCGACCTCATCGCCGCGTCGCGAGGTGATAGAGGAACAGCGCGCTGCGGTAGGCGCCATATTCCGTCAGCCAGAAACCGGTCGTCAGTACCGGCCACATCCAGAGCTGCGTCGCACTCATGCCCATTCTCCTTTCCAACAGGGGCACGATGCGTTGTAGGATGAAAATCGAACGGGCGACGACCGACGGCGCGGATTTCAGCCGACGTGCGCGTGGACCCGCTTTGCCGGGTAACACATCGGCAGCGCCCGGGTGAGCGCGGCGGCGGCCTGCGTTCCTTCGCCCTCGAAGGTTGCCTGACCCTGCCAGCGTGCGACAGGGGGGGAGCATCGACGCGGCTGCCGATGCAGGTCCGGTTTGCCCCCCTCTTTCCCATCGCCCTGTCGCCCAAGCTGCGCTACGGGCTCAAGCGTGGCGACGCAGGTGATTCAGGAACGGTTTTCGGCGCGTCGTCCCGTCCCCTTGCCGCGGCGGATCGCGACGCTGGTGCTGGTGGTGGCGATCCATGCTCTGGTGCTGTGGCTGCTGCTGCGGATCGCACCGACGATCATGGCGCCGCCGCCGGGGCCGCAATCGGCGCTGGTCGTCGACATGCTTCCGGCCGACCGGGTCGCCCCCGCCGCCGCGCCCGCGAAACAGGTGCAGCGAAAGGCGGCGGCGGGCAGCGCCAGTACCGCCGCGCCGGTCGCCGCGGTCGCGCCGCCGCCCGACGTGCCGCCGCCCCCGCCGGTGCCGGCCACCCCGTCGAACGACGTGTGGTCGCGGGTCATCCCTATGACCGGGCGCGACTTCGCCCGCGCGGCGATCGCGCCGGGCGCGCGCAGTGCCGAGGGTTCCGGCAGCGGCAGCGCGGCGGGCGACAGCGGCGACGGCGATGCGGTGGCCGATGCCGGTGGCGGCAGCGGCGGGGGCGAGACGCTGTACGCCGCCGACTGGTATCGCCGTCCGACCCATGCCGAGCTGTCGACCTATCTCCCGCGGCGCGCCCAGCCCGGCTGGGGCGAGGTCGCGTGCCGCACCATCCCGAACAACCAGGTGACCGACTGCCGCGAGATCGGCCAGTCGGCGCGCGGATCGGGGCTGGCGGGCGCGGTGCGCCAGGCGGCGTGGCAGTTCCGCATCCTGCCGCCGCGCGTCGGCGGCCGACCGCTGATCGGCAGCTGGGTGCGGATCCGGATAACCTATACCGATGCCGGGGCGGCGGTGGACTAAAGCCCCCCGCGATCCTTGCCCTCCCCGCGCCCAGCCGCTAACCGGCAAGCGTTTATCCTCCGACATTCCAGGTGTTTCTTCATGTCCGCAATGTTCCGCATCACCCTTCCCGACGGTGCCGTCCGTGAGGTGATGCCGGGCACTACCCCGGCGGATATCGCCGCGGCGATCTCGCCGGGTCTGCGCAAGGCGGCGATCGCCGCGCGGGTCGACGGGCAGGTGCGCGACCTGAACCGCCCGTTCGAGGGCGACGCCAGCCTCGCGCTGGTGACGGCGAAGGACGAGGCCGACGCGCTCGAACTCCACCGCCATGACTTCGCGCACGTCATGGCCGAAGCGGTGCAGACGCTGTATCCGGGCACGCAGATCACCTTCGGTCCGGCGACCGAGGACGGCTTCTATTACGACTTCGCGCCTGCGCCGGGTCGCGGCATGTTCACCGACGAGGACCTACCGCTAATCGAAGCGGAAATGCGCAGGATCATCGCGAAGGGCGAGAAGTTCGAGCGCGAGGTGGTGACTCGCCAGCAACTGATCGACCGCTGGACCGAGCAGGGCGAGACGTTCAAGGCGGAGTGGGCCGCCGAACTGCCCGAGGGTGAGGAACTGACGATCTATCGTCAGGGCGCATGGGCGGACATGTGCCGCGGACCGCACCTCGAATCGACTGCCAAGCTCGATCCGGCGGCGTTCAGGCTGACGCGCGTATCGGGCGCCTATTGGCGCGGCGACCAGAAGAACGCGATGCTCAGCCGCATCTACGGCACCGGCTGGCTGTCGAAGAAGCAGCTCGACGCGCACCTCACCCGGCTGGAAGAGGCCGCCAAGCGCGACCACCGCAAGCTGGGCGCGGAGATGGACCTGTTCCACCTCCAGTCCGAGGCGCAAGGGTCGGTGTTCTGGCACCCCAAGGGCTATATGATGTGGCGGCAGCTCGAGGCGTATATGCGCCGCCGCCTCGACGCGCACGACTATCAGGAAGTGAAGACGCCGCAGCTGATGGACGCGCGGCAATGGGAACAGTCGGGCCATTGGGGCAAGTATCGCGAGAACATGTTCGTGGTGCCCGACGAAATTCCGAATACCGCGGACGAGGGTGCGATCGTCAGCGCCGATGCCGACATGATGGCATTGAAGCCGATGAACTGCCCGGCGCACGTCCTGATCTTTCGCCAGGGGATCAAGTCGTATCGCGACCTGCCGATCCGCATGGCCGAATTCGGCTGCTGCCACCGCAACGAACCGCACGGCGCGCTGCACGGCATCATGCGCGTGCGCCAGTTCACGCAGGACGATGCGCATATCTTCTGCCGCGAGGATCAACTGGTGCAGGAGGTCCGCGACTTCTGCGAGCTGCTCGACTCGGTCTATCGCGACCTCGGCTTCACCGACTATGCGGTGAAGCTGGCGCTGCGCCCGGAGAAGCGCTTCGGATCCGACGCGATGTGGGATACGGCGGAGGCGGAACTGCGCGAGGCGGTGCTGTCGTCGAACCTGTCCGACGCGATCAAGGCGAAGTTCGAGGAACTGCCGGGCGAAGGCGCCTTCTATGCCCCGAAGCTCGAATTCCACCTGACCGACGCGATCGGCCGGACGTGGCAGGTCGGGACGATCCAGTCGGACCGCGTGCTGCCCGAACGACTCGACGCGACCTATGTCGCCGAGGACGGCAACCGCCACCGCCCGGTGATGCTCCACCGCGCGATCCTCGGCACGTTCGAACGCTTCCTCGGCATCCTGATCGAACATCATGCCGGGCGGATGCCGATGTGGCTGTCGCCGGTACAGGCGGTGGTGGCGACGATCGTGTCCGACGCCGACGACTATGCGAACGAGGTCGCCGTCGCGCTGAAATCGGCGGGAATCCGCGTCGAAACCGACCTGCGCAACGAAAAGATCAACTACAAGGTGCGCGAACATTCGCTGGCGAAGGTTCCGGCACTGGTCGTCGTCGGCAAGCGCGAGGCGGAGGAACGCACCGTCGCGCTGCGTCGCCTCGGCAGCCAGGGGCAGGAGGTGATCGGCCTCGACGATCTCGTCGCGATGCTTCGGGCAGAGGCGCTGGCACCTGATCTTGCGCGGAACCTTTCGTAACCGGCCCGAATTGACTATATAGGCCTTTGGTCAACTACAGGAGCACCACCTATCCGTCCGCCCATGATGCGTCGCCCGAATGCGCCGCCGCCGATGAACGGCCCCCGATTCAACGAATTCATCCAGAGCCCCAAGGTCCGCGTGATCGACCATGAGGGGGAGAATCTGGGTGTGATGTTCACGCGCGAAGCGATCGCGCAGGCGGCCGAGGTCGGGCTCGATCTGGTCGAGGTGTCGCCGAACGCCGATCCGCCCGTCGCCAAGTTCCTCGACGTGGGCAAGTTCAAGTACGAGGCGCAGAAGAAGGCGAACCTCGCCCGCAAGACCCAAAAGACGCAGGAGATCAAGGAGATCAAGATGCGTCCGAACATCGACGATCATGACTATGATACGAAGATGAAGAAGGTCGAGCAGTTCATCACCGAGGGCGACAAGGTGAAGGTCACGATGCGCTTCCGCGGTCGCGAGCTGAGCCACGGCCAGCTCGGTATGGCGGTGTTGCAGCGGGTCGCCGAAGCGACGCAGGAAATCGCCAAGGTCGAAGCCTATCCGCGCATGGAAGGCCGCCAGATGCTGATGGTGCTGTCGCCGAAGTAAGCATCCGCCCGTTCGTCGGGAAAAACGACCGCCATGGCCCGGCCGGCTATGGCGGTCTTTTCACGTCACTGCCTGGCAGAGGATACTGCCCGTGATCCGGTCGGGGAACGCTGTCGCCCCGATCGCGGTTTCAGCTTCGCCGCAGCCCATGACGACGGCACTTTCCCGTTTCCCCATGTCCGGTGGGACGTTCCGGGCCGAAGCAATCGGGAAAGCGGGAGCCGCTGCATCTTCCCGCAACCGGTTCCCAATCGGCAAGCAGCCCACCAGCTATCTGTCAGTGGCGCTTCGCTGCTCCGTAGGCGTCGCGGCGCGGTGTCCGTAACTGAGGACGCTGGTGATCCGCCAGGCACCATCCTGCTTCGCCCAGACCATCACGAATTTGGCGATCCCCTCGCATCGTCCCGTCGCCCGTTCGCAAAAGCGGTGTTCGCCCTCCTCGATCGCACCATAATCCTTGATCGGATAGACGCGGAACGTCGCGGGGATCAGTTCGCGCTTCGCCTTTCCGCAAATGTATTTGCGCACGCCATCGACCATCGCGTCACGCTCGAACGTCGCACCGCCGGTGTCGTGGTAGAAGGCGACCTTCGGATCGAAATAGCCCGAGAAGGTCGGCAGGTCGCAGCGGTTGTAGGCGTCGAACACCTTGGCATCGAGCGCGCCGATCTCGGTCGTCAAAGGATCGGCCGGGGGCGGCACGGACGCCGCCAGCAAGGCTGCGGCAACTGCGATCGCGGTCATCATGGCTTTGGTCCCGTCAGTTCATCTGGCCGCGGAGGAAGGCGATCAGTTTCGGATCACTGCCGGTGCGTTCGAGGATGGGCAGGATGACCCGCCACCCGTTGTCGCTGTTGGTCAGGATGACGATGCCGTCGCCGCTCGCGCGATCGATCGCGGCGAAGGTGAACGCCCCGGCATCCTTGCCGGTGTGGAGCATCGTCGTGCGATCGGGAAAGCCGAGCAGCTGCCAGCCGAGGCCGAAGCCGGTCCAGGGCGGACAGCTGGCCGCCTTCGTTCCGATACATAATTCGGGCGTCAGGTTGGCCTGCGATCTGCTGCGCTCCGCCGCGACAGACGCGACCAGGCCCCGGTCGTTGCGGGCATCGATGAGGAAGCGCGCATAATCACGCGCGGTTGCGTGCGCCAGATCGGCGGCGTTGTATCTTGTCACCCGCTCGACCGGCAGCGGCTTGCCTGCGTCGTCGTAGGGCACGGCGATCGGCACCGTCTCGCCTTGCGCCGACACATAGCCCGAGGCGGGCATGTGGGCGGGGGCGAACAGCCAGCGGTGGCCAAGCGTCTCGAACGATTGCCCGGTGCGGCGCTCGGCGTAGCGGGCCGCATATTGATACCCCTCGCCCGAATAGCCGGTGGTCGTGCCGGGATCATGATCGAACGCCAGCCCCTTCGCATCGCGCCAGTTCGGCAATCCGGTGCGATGGCTCAGCGCCATGCGGACCGTCAGCTTCATCCGCCGGGGATCGCGCGACAGGTCGGGGTCGCTCCAGTAGCGATCCATCGGCTCATCAAGCGACAGCTGGCCGGCCGAAACCAGTCGCAGGATGACCTCCGCCGTCAGCGGCTTCGTCAGCGAAGCGAGATTGTAGGGTGTGGCAACGGTCGCCGCGCGGTCCGGCCCCGCCATGCCCCAGGCCCCGGTCAAGACGACCCGTCCGTTGCGGATCACGGCGATCGACGCGCTCTCCACGCGCTGTTCGCGCAGGGTTGCAGTCATGTCCGGCAGCGCGGAGTTCGTGCTGGCGTCCGCCATCGAGGCGCAAGCCGTCAACGCGACCATGCCGAAGCGAATTCCTCGTTTCAACGTGGTGGCTGTATTACTCATGTGCAACAGTTAGCGGCACAGAAGTCTGGCCGCAACCTCGCTCGCATTTGCCGTCGACACGGCGGACGTGAGAACCGCACTGAGATTCCCGAACCACGATCCTTTCCGGGTAGCAACCACTCTCCCCCTCCCGTTCGACGCCCGCGACCGGACCGGATCACACGAACCCGGCAAAGTCCTTGCCCGCCGCGGCATCGAGCATCCGCCGTTCGAGCGATTTCAGCCGCAGCTGCCCGGTGATGCGGTCGCCGGTCAGGTCGGTGACGTAGAAGGTGTCGACCGCGCGCTCGCCATAGGTGGCGATGTGCGCAGAATGCAGCGTCACCTTCGACTGGAACAGCGCCTGCGCCAGATGGTGGAGCAACGCAGGGCGGTCGCGGGCGTTGACCTCGATCACGGTGAAGCGGTTCGACGCGGCATTGTCGATCAGCACGTTGGGCTCGATCGGAAACGCTTCGGCACGCGGCCGCGACAGCGGTTTCGCGGCAAGGCGGTCGTTCAGCTTCATCCGGTTGGCGAGCGCGTCGCCGATCGCGGTCTTCAGCCGCTGCAACTGCCCCGCTTCGTCGAACGGCCCGCCCAGCGGGTTCTGGACGAGGAAATTGTCGAGCGCCATGCCGGTGCGCGTCGTGTGGATGCGCGCGTCGATGATGTTGCCGCCCGCGGCGTGGATCGCGCCGGCGATGCGGTAGAACAGCCCGGGATGGTCGGCGGCATGGACCGTGACCAGCGTGGCCCCGCGGTCCTCGTCGACGCTGGTCTCGATCGTCAGGCGGGTGTCGCCCGACTGGTCGACGACGCGGGCGTTGGCGGCGATCACGTCGTCGGGTTCGGCGATCCAGTAGGCCGGCGGCAAGTGGCGGACATAGGCGGCCAGCGTCTCCTTGTCCCAGCCCAGCGTCGCGCGCAACGTCGCCTGCTTCTCGGCGATGCGTTCGTCGCGGCCGCGCTGCTTGTGGCCCAGACGCAGCACCTCCTCGGCGGTCTCGAACAGCGTGGTGAGCAGCTGGCGCTTCCACCCGTTCCACGTTCCCGGCCCCACCGCGCGGATATCGACGACGGTCAGCACCAGCAGCATGCGCAGCCGCTGCGGCGACTGCACCACGCCGGTGAAGTCGAGGATCGTCTTGAAGTCCGACAGGTCGCGCTTGAACGCGGTCGCCGACATCAAAAGGTGATAGCGCACCAGCCACGCCACCGTCTCGGTCTCGGCCGGGGTGAGGCCGAGGCGCGGGCACAGCCGCTCGGCGACCTCCGCCCCCAGGATCGAATGGTCGCCGCCGCGCCCCTTGGCGATGTCATGGCACAGCACCGCGACGAACAGCGCGCGCCGCTGGACGATGCCACCGAACAGCGCGGTGGCCAGCGGATGCTCCTCGCGACAGATGCCGCGCTCGACCTGCGACAACAGCCCGATCATGCGGATCGTATGCTCATCCACCGTATAATGGTGGTACATGTCGAACTGCATCTGCGCGACGATGCGGCCGAAATCGGGAATGAAGCGGCCGAACACCCCGGCCTCGTTCATCCAGCGCAGCACCAGCTCGGGATCGCGCGGGGACGTCAGCACGTCGAGGAACAGCTGGTTGGCGCGCGGGTGCGATCGGACCTGCCCGGCCAGCCGCGCATCGCGCGACGCCGCGCGCATCGCCAGCGGATGGATTTCGAGGCCGTGCAGGTCGGCGAGCGCAAAGATCTCGATCAGCCGCACCGGGTCTTCGGCGAAGAAATTGTCCTTGGGCAGCGCCAGCCGCCCGCGATCGAGCACGAAGCCGTGCAGCCGCCGCGGCCGCCGGCGCAGGCGCGGAAAGCCGAAGCGGCTGCCGCGCGCGGCATAGGTTTCGTCGAGGTGGCTGAGGAACATGCCGGTCAGGTCGCCGACCCGCTTGGCCTGCAGGAAATAGAATTGCATGAAGCGTTCGACGCGCGACTTGCCGACCCGGTCGCTGTAGCGCATCCGCGTCGCGATCTCGGTCTGCACGTCGAAGGTCAGCCGCTCCTCGGCCCGCCCGGTGATGAGGTGTAGATGACAGCGCACCGCCCACAGGAAATCCTCGGCCCGGTTGAACTTGCGCAGTTCGGGCGCGCTGAGCAGCCCGACCGGCACCAGATCGGCGGCGCGGCGGACGTTATAGGCGTATTTCCCGATCCAGAAGAGCGCGTGCAGGTCGCGCAGGCCGCCCTTCCCCTCCTTCACATTCGGTTCGACGACATAGCGGGTGTCGCCCATCCGCTTGTGCCGCGCATCGCGTTCGGCCAGCTTTTCGGCGATGAAGGTCCGGGCGGTCCCCTCCTGCACCTCGCTCTTGAAGCGCTGCGCCGCCTCCGCATAGAGCGTGGTATCGCCCCAGACATAGCGCGCCTCGACCAGCGCGGTGCGCACCGTCACGTCGGCCTTCGCCTGCCGCACCATCTCGTCGAGCGAGCGCGACGAATGGCCGACCTTCAGCCCCAGGTCCCACAGCGCATAGAGCGTCGATTCGATGACCTGTTCGGACCATGGCGTCTGCTTCCACGGGGTCAGCACGCCGATATCGACGTCCGAATGCGGCGCCATCTCGCCCCGGCCATAACCGCCGACCGCGATCAGCGTCATGCGTTCGGCCGCGGTCGGATTGTGGTTGGGGTGGACGCGCTCGACAATGAATCCGGCCAGCGCGACGAGGATCGCGTCGGTCAGATAGGCATAGGCCGCCGCCGTCTCCAGCCCGTGGCCGGGCCGCACCGACAGCCGGCGTTCGATCTCGGCCCGCCCGCGTGCTAGCGCGTCGCGCAGCACGGCGGTCGCGGCGCGGCGCAGCGCCACGCCGTCGCGGGTTTCCGCCGAAAGGCCGCGAAGCGCCTGCGCCAGCGCCGCCGGATCGACGATCGCCTGCGGATCGACGATGCGCTCGAACCGCGGCGGCGTGGCGAGGTCGGGCTGGACCGCGTCGTTCAGGCGCCGCCCTCCGGCGCCTTCGCCACGCCGACCAGCGCGGGCCGCAGCAGCCGATCACGGATCATGTAGCCGGTCTGGATTTCCTGCACGACCGTTCCCGGCGCGGCATCGGCCGACGGCACCTCGAACATCGCCTGATGCTTGTTGGGGTCCAGCGCCTCTCCGACCGACACCATCTTCGTGATGCCGTGTCGGCTGAACACGCTGTCCAGCTCACGACCGGTCGCCTCCAGCCCGGTGATGAGGCCCTTCAGCCGGTCGTCGCCGCGCAGGTCGTCGGGGATCGCCGACAGCGCGCGCGACAGGTTGTCGGCGACCGACAGGACGTCGCGCGAAAACGCGGTCGCGGCATAGGCGCGGGCGTCGGCCACTTCCTTCTCGGCGCGGCGGCGGACGTTCTGCAGGTCGGCGCGGGCATACAGCACCTCGGCCTGTGCATCGGCCAGCTTCGCCTCCAGTTCGGCGCTGCGATCCGCTTCGGCGACTTCGGGGGCGGCCTCTGCGGTGGCTTCGCGCAGGTCGTTCGTATCGTCGTTGGCGGGGATGTCGTTCATTCCAGTCTCTTCTTCATCAGCCCAGCAATCGGGCCAGCGTTGCGGCGGTGAAATCCACCATGGGCACGACGCGCGCATAGTTCAACCGGACAGGCCCGATCACGCCGACGACGCCGACGACGCGCCCGTCCAGCGCGCGGACCGGCTTGGCGATGACCGACGATCCGGTCAATGCGAACAATTTGTTTTCCGACCCGATGAAGATGCGCGCGGCATCGCCGTCCTGCGCAGATTCGAGCAACCGTGCGATCTCTTCCTTGCCCTCCAGCTCGTCGAGCAGCTGGCGCACGCGGTCGAGGTCGTGGCTGGCGGCCTCGTCGATCAGCCGCGCCTGTCCCCGCACGATCAGCACCGGGCGGTGGCCGCCATCCTCGCTCCACATCGCAAGGCCGCGTTCGACCAGCGCGCGCGCGGCGACGTCCAGTTCGGCACGCTCCTGCCCGATCTCGCGCAGGATGCAGGCGCGCGCCTCGCTCAGGGTCATGCCCGACAGGCGCGCGGTCAGGTAATTGCCCGCCTCGACCAGCGCGGCGGCACTGGCGCCGGGGGTGTCGAGCACGCGGTTCTCGACCGATCCGTCGGCCCCGACCAGCACGGCCAGCGCGCGGGTGCCCGACAGCGGCACGAACGACACCTGCCGCAGCACCGGTTCGTGCTTGGGGACCAGCACCACCCCGGCACTGGCCGACAGGCCCGACAGCGCGGCGGCGGTGCGGGCGAGCGCTTCCTCGACCGGTCCGGCGCTGTCGGCCTGCGCGGCGATGGTCGCGCGTTCCTGTGCCGACGGTTCCATCGCGTGCATCATGCCGTCGACGAACAGGCGCAGGCCGGTTTCGGTCGGCATCCGCCCGGCACTGACATGCGGCGCGGCGAGCAGCCCGGCTTCCTCCAGATCCTGCATCACCCCCCGGATCGAGGCGGGCGAAAGGTTCAGGCCCGACAGCTGCGCGATGGTGCGCGACCCGACCGGCGTGCCGGTGGCGAGGTAGGAATCGACCACGATCCGGAACACGTCGCGCGCGCGGTCGGTCAGTTCGTGGATCGGTGCGGTCATGGGTGGAATGTAGGACGACCAGGCGCCAAGCGGAACCCGGATCCTCCCCGCTCGCGGGGAGGGGGACCGTCCGCGTCAGCGGATGGTGGAGGGGGATCGCCACGCAACGCAACGGTTCCGCAAGCGGACACCCCCCTCCACCATGCTGCGCATGCCCCCCCGTGCCGGAGAGGATTAGGGCCGATCGACATTCAGGCCGTACCCCCGCGCAGGCGGGGGTCCAGAGTAACGGCAGGACGACATTCGTGGCTCTGGACCCCCGCCTGCGCGGGGGTACGTGAACCAGAAAGGCTCCTGATCCTGCTGGATGGCCCTCCAATTCGCTGAATGTCGATCGGCCCTAGTTCGGCGCGATGAACTGCTCGATCGGCAGTTCGTTCGGTGCGGACCGCAGCGCTTCGTTCATCGCCTGGTTCGCCATCGCGCAGCCATAATAGAAGGACAGGTGCTGCGACGCACCCGATGCCTCGTTCCAGCGGATATCGACCGAGGGCATGTCCGTCGGCGCATTCTGGCACCCCGGATGGCCGGGCTGGATCAGCTGCTCTCCCTGCCGCGGCCGATACCGCTCCAGCTTCGCGGCGAAGGCGCGATACTGGTCCGGCGATGCCCGGAACGCGCGGATGCCGCTGACCTTCGTGAAGCGCTTGCCCTCGAACACCCCCGACCCGTCGGGCTGCACCGTCACGCGATACACCGGGCATGTCCCGAAACATGGCGACGTCTCGTAGCTGATGGTCTCGCGCTCGATCGCGACCGGCCGGGTGTCGGTGCTCGTGTTGCCGACCGCCATCACGCAGCCGCCGGTCATGGCACCCGATATCGTCAACATGCCCAAGGCGATGAATTTCATAGGTAGCTCCCTGTTCGGGTCCGTCGTTACGGCCCCGTTCCCCCGACGTATCCCGCGGCGGCTGGCGCGCCGATGAACGGATCGCTAGGGCTAGGCGAAATTTCAGGAGATTCCCATGCGCCCATCCGGCCGCGCCCCCGACGACATGCGTGCCATCACGATCGAGACGAACTTCACCCGCCATGCGGAAGGATCGTGCCTGATCGGCTTCGGCGATACGAAGGTGCTGGTCACCGCCTCGCTCGAGGAGCGCCTGCCGCCATGGCTGCGCGGCAAGGGCGAAGGCTGGGTCACCGCCGAATACGGCATGCTGCCGCGCGCCACCCATACCCGCAGCAGCCGTGAAGCCGCCAAGGGCAAGCAGTCGGGCCGCACGCAGGAAATCCAGCGGCTGATCGGCCGTTCCCTTCGCGCGGTCGTCGACCTCAAGGCGCTGGGCGAACGCCAGATCACGCTCGATTGCGACGTGATCCAGGCCGATGGCGGCACCCGCACCGCATCGATCTCCGGCGCGTGGGTCGCGCTCCGCCTCGCCGTCGACGGGCTGATGCGCGAAGGCAAGCTGGAGGTCGATCCGATCAGCCGCCAGGTCGCGGCGGTCAGCTGCGGCATCCATCAGGGCACACCGGTGCTCGACCTCGACTATATCGAGGATTCGGCCGCCGATGCCGACGCCAATTTCGTGCTGACCAGCGACAACAACATCGCCGAGGTACAGGCCACCGCCGAGGGCGCGTGCTATGACGAGGAGGCGCTGCTGCGCCTGCTGCGCCTCGCCCGCATCGGCTGCGGCCGCATCTTCGCAGAACAGCTGCGGGCGACCGGGCGATGAGCGGCGAGGGCAAGGAGCCGCAGGCGATCCGCAAGCTGACGCCCGGCAAGCTGGTCATCGCCAGCCACAATCCCGGCAAGATCCGCGAGATCGCGGCGCTGCTCGGGCCGTACGGCGTCACGCCGATCTCGGCGGGCGAACTCGACCTGCCCGAGCCCGAGGAAACCGGCACGACCTTCGTCGCCAATGCCGAGCTGAAGGCGTTGCAGGCCGCCGACCTGTCGGGCCTGCCCGCGCTCGCCGACGACAGCGGGCTGTGCGTCGAGGCGCTGAACGGCGATCCGGGCATCTTTTCGGCACGCTGGGCCGGACCGTCGAAGGATTTTGCGCAAGCGATGCGACTGGTCGAGGAGCGGATGCAGGCGACCGGGCCGGACCACAGCCGCGCCGCACACTTCGTCTGCGCGCTGGCGCTCGCGTGGCCCGACGGCCATGTCGAATGGTTCGAGGGCCGCGTCGACGGGCAACTGGTCTGGCCGCCGCGGGGGGGAAATGGCTTCGGCTACGACCCCATGTTCGTGGCGGAAGGCATGGACCAGAGCTATGGCGAGATCGATCCCGACCACAAGCACGCGATCAGCCACCGCGCCGATGCGTTCGCGCAACTGGTGAAGGCGGTGTTCTGACACGGAACGCCGGTCTGCGTCCGGGCATTGGGCGTTCCGAAAGGAATTTGCCCATGTCCGATACGCTTGTCACCACCCGCCACCGCGAGATCGCCGTCGAGCATCTGCTGTTCTGGACGATGCGCTATGTCGAGGAACAGCATCCGGGGCTGCTCGATTCGCTCGAAGCCAGCCTCGACAAGCTGGGCGACCCCGGCCACGGCGCGGACAAGGACGACGACGCCGTCCGCCACATCGCCGCGAAGATGATCGCGGGCGCGCGGGAATAGGCGGTCGGCGGGGCAGGACCTCGTCCCGGCGACCCCTTCGGGACGGACCGTCGCCCATTTAAACCGGGTCGCAGCGCGTGCCCGTCCCGCTCAGAACGCCCGTTGCCCCGGATAATTGCCGGCGGGGACATAGCGGCAGACGACGTAGTCGTCCTTCGCGCTGCTCGCCTCGGCACAGCCGAAGCGCTGCGTCGTGCGCCACATGATCTGCGTATAGTGACCGACATCCTCGAACCGGCCGGTGCGCGACACGGCGGGCAGGATGCCGGGCGCATAGTCGCGCTTCTCCGCCACCCAGTGCCCGACCATCTCGGCATAGCGGTACGCGCCGCGCGTGCCGGTCCACAGATTCTCGCCCTGCTCCGGAAGCCCACGCGGCTGCGGCGAATGTTCGAAGCGGCCGGTGGTGGCGAGCGTGTCGGCATAGCGTTTGGCGTCGCGCGCCAGCGCCGGGTCCCAGCCGAGCGGCGGCAATCCCGCCTCCGCCCGCGCGGCGCGGTGGCCCGCCTCCATCGCCTGCCGCAACAGCGCAGGCCCCCGCGGCGCCGGCCCTTCGAACGCCCGCGGTTCGACGACGCGCTCGGGTCCCGGATCGATCCCGGACGAACAGGCCCCCAGCAGCAACAGGGGCGCCACTATTTGTATCGCTCGCATCGCGCCCATATGGGACGGCGATGCAGCCCGACCAAGCACCCGCCCACGCTCCCCTGGCACTCTATGTCCACTGGCCGTTCTGCGTGTCGAAATGCCCCTATTGTGACTTCAACAGCCATGTCCGCGAAGCGGTGGACCAGGCGGCGTGGCGGGACGCGCTGCTCGCCGACCTCGCGCACGAAGCCGCCGCGCTGCCCGACCGGCGGCTAGCGTCGATCTTCTTCGGCGGCGGCACCCCGTCGCTGATGCCGCCGGCCACCGTCGCCTCGATCATCGACGCGGCGTGCGCCCACTGGCCGCCGACCGGGAATATCGAGATCACGCTGGAGGCGAACCCCTCCTCGGTCGAGGCGGCGCGCTTCGCCGACATCGCCGCCGCCGGGGTCAACCGCGTATCGCTGGGCGTACAGGCGCTCGACGACGGCGCCCTCGCCTTCCTCGAACGCGCGCATGGCGTCGACGAGGCGCTGGCCGCACTCGACGTGGCGCAGCGCCATTTCGCGCGGGTCAGCTTCGACCTGATCTACGCCCGCCCCGGCCAGCCCTTGTCCGCCTGGGACGCCGAACTCGCCCGCGCGCTGTCGTTCGGCACCGAGCATCTCTCGCTCTACCAGCTCACGATCGAGCCCGGCACGCGCTTCGCCACGCTGGCGGCGAAGGGCGCGCTGACCCTGCCCGACAGCGATCTCGCCGCCGACCTGTTCGAACTCACGCAGGACCGCACCCGCGCCGCCGGCCTGCCACTGTACGAGGTGTCGAACCATGCCCGGCCCGGCGCGGAGAGCCGCCACAACCTGACCTACTGGCGCTACCGCGACTATGCCGGCATCGGGCCCGGCGCGCACGGCCGGCGCTCGGGGCTGGCGACGGTGCGCCGCAAGAAGCCCGAGAACTGGATCGCGGCGGTGACACGCAACGGCCACGGCATCGAGCGCGAGGACGCGCTGACCCCCGACGAACGCGTGACCGAGGCGCTGGTGATGGGCCTGCGCATGCGCGAGGGCGTCGACCTCGCGCGGATCGCGACGCTGGGCGAGCGGACCGTCGGACAGGTCGTGCGGCTCGACACGGTGGCGCTGCTCGCCCGGCAGGGGCTGGTGACGCACGAGGGCGACCGCCTCGCGCTGACCCCCGCCGGCTTGCCCGTGCTCGACGCGGTGCTGCGCGAAGTGGCGGTATAACTTGCCCTGTCGCGGGTGACTGCGCACAACCGCGCATCACCAGTTACGAAGGGGCCTCCATGCCGACCATCACCCGCCGCACCGCCATCGCCGGCCTCGCCGCCGCGACCGGCGCGGCCCGCCTGCCCGCACAGCCCCGCGCCGCCACCACGCTGCGCGTCGCCTCGACCTGGGATTTCGGCGCCGCCGCCAACGACGCCGCCGTCGCCCGCTTCCGCGCCGGCGGCAGCCTGATCGACGCGCTGGAGGCCGGCGCGAAGGTGCCCGAAGCCGACCTGTCGAACCATTCGGTCGGCAAGGGCGGCTATCCCGATCGCGACGGGCGGGTGACGCTCGACGCGGTCATCATGGACGACAAGGGGCATGTCGGCGCGGTCGCGGCGCTGGAGGACATCGCCCACCCGATCTCGGTCGCGCGCGCGGTAATGGAACGCACGCCGCACACCATGCTGGTCGGTGCCGGCGCGCGGCAGTTCGCGCTCGAATCCGGCTTCAAACCCGAAAAGCTGCTGACGCCGGAGGCCGAGGCCGAATGGCGCAAATGGCTCAGGACGTCGAAATACGCGCCGGTCGCCAATAGCGAGAACCGCCGCACGCCACTCGGCGGGCCGCTCGACCACGACACGATCGGCATGATCGCCCGCGCGCCCGACGGCGCACTGGCCGGCGCGTGCACCACGTCGGGCATGGCGTTCAAGCTGCACGGCCGGGTCGGCGATTCGCCGCAGGTCGGCAGCGGCCTGTTCGTCGAGGGCGGCGTCGGCGCCGCCACCGCCACCGGCCTCGGCGAGGAAGTCACTCGCATCGCCGGCACCGCCCGCGTCGTATCCTCGCTGCGCGCCGGCATGGCACCGCTGGCCGCCTGCCGCGAGGCGGTGGAGCATATCGCCCGGCTGCGCGGCTCCGCGCTCGACGGGGTGCAGGTCGGCTTCCTCGCGATGGACCGCAACGGCCAAGTCGGCGCCTTCGCGATCCTGCCGGGCTTCACCTATGCCGTGACCGGCGACGACGGGCGCAGCACCGTGCTGAAATCGGCGAGCCTGCGCAGCGCCTGACGCGAACAGGCCCGCCCCCTTTCGGGAGCGGGCCTGTCGTTAGAGCCTGATGACATCAGGTAGAACCGTTTGTGCTGAGTAGGGACTGAGCTTGTCGAAGGCCCGTATCGAAGCATCACCACAGTCCTTCGATACGCCGCTTCGACAAGCTCAGCGACTACTCAGGACGAACGGTTCCGTTCGAGGTCATCAGGCTCCTAGGGCCGATCGGCATTCAGCGAATTGGAGCGCCATCCAGCAGGATCAGGAGCCTTTCTGGTTCACGTACCCCCGCGCAGGCGGGGGTCCAGAGCCACCAATGTCGTCCTGCCGTTACTCTGGACCCCCGCCTGCGCGGGGGTACGGCCTGAATGTCGATCGGTCCTGGCGTACGGGACCGGATCAGAAGTTGACCGTCGCCCCGATCGCGATCTGCCGGCCCAGCGAATCGTACCGCGCCGGAATGGTGTTGTTGTAGGTCAGCGAGATGTCGCGCGATCCCGGCAGGATCGGCGGCGTCTTGTCGAACAGGTTGTTCGCGGAGAAGCGCAGCGTGAACTGCCGCCCGACCGCAAAGGTCGCCGCCAGATCGAAATAGCTGACCGGGTCGATGCGGTAGAAGGTCCGGCGTGCCCGCTCCGGGGTGCCGCCGACCGCCGGATCGCCCGAATTGTTGGCGTTGGTCAGCGACCCGACATAGCGCCAGTTGAACGACAGCGACGCGACCTTGTCGGGCGTGACATAGGTGGTGCGCAGCCCATGCGTCCATTCCGGGATCAGCTGGCCGCAGCCATTGGCATACAGCCCGGTGCAGTCGCGCTCGTCGCGGATCGGCGATTCCTGGTTGCCGGCCAGCGTCGTCCACGACCCGTTGAAGATCCAGTCGAGCGTCCCGTACCGGTCGAGCGGCAGGACATACTGCCCCTGGAAGTCCCAGCCATGCGCCTTGGTCTTGTAGGTGTTGGTCGTGCCCTGCTGGATATAGCCCGAGGTCGGGTTGCCACCCGGCGCGCTGTAGAGGATGCCGGTGGTCGGCGCGCGCACGATCTTGTCGCAGAAATACGCGTCGCCACCCGAATCCAGACAGCCATTCTGCCAATAGTCATAGGGCTGATACCCGATCGAATCGTCGATATCGATCAGGAACCGGTCGACCGAGAAGGTGAAGCCCGGCAGGAACCGCGGCTTCAGCACCACGCCGAACGTCTTGGTATAGGCGGTTTCCGGGTCGACGGTGAAACCGCCGGTGAACACCGTGCACTCGTCGTTCGGACAGTTCAGCGTCGGGCTGCCGTACAGCGAATCGGCGAGGCCGGTGGCACGGCACACCTCGATCGGCGCGCGCGGCGCGACGGTCCGGGTGATCGTCCGCGTCGGATCGGCGGGATCGGGCACCTGCACGGTGGTGGTGGCGCAGAAATCCTGCGACTGCGTCGCCCGGCCGTATTGGCGCTGCGTCGCCTGCCGGATCTCGATCACGGTCGGCGCGCGCTGCGCCTTGTTGAACGCACCGCGGAAGGTGATGTCGGCGATCGGCGCCCACAGCGCCTCGACCTTGTAGGTGCTGAACGTGTCGGGATTGGTGTCGTACTTCGACAGGCGATAGCCGGCGTTGACCTGCAACAGGTGGGTCCACGACTGCTTCTCGACGATCGGAACCTGGACCTCGACGTTCGCTTCCTTGACGCTCTGGCGCAGCTGGAAATTCTCGCCGCCATTCTGTTCGCGGAAGATCGCATCGGCGGTGCTGAGGAACCGGTCCTTGCGATATTCGGCACCGATGGCCAGCGCGATGCCCTGTTCGGCCCATGGCGCGGTGATGCCATATTCGCCCAGATCGCCCGACAGGCTGGCGACCACGTCGAACAGCTGGGTGATGTTGCCCTGCGTGCCGTCGCGGCCGCTGAACAGATAGTTGTAGAGCGCGGTATTGTTGTTGTTGGCGGTGAAGGCGTCGAAGGGCACGCACGACGGGTCGGTGCCGTTGACCACCGACTGGCAGGTCGGGGTGCCATTGACGTTCACCACGTTCAGCGCGCGGTTGACCTTCGCATATTCCGGGAACGGCCCGAACGTCACGTCCTGCTGGCTGCGCGAATAGACGCCGGCGACGTCATAGCTCCACGCCTGCGCGAACGTGCCGCGCACCCCGCCCACCGCACGGAAACCGCGATTGTCATAGGTGTCGGGCGAATAGGGCAGCGCGTTGAAGCGATAGCGCACCTCGACCGGCAGCAGCGTCGCCGTACCCGCCGCGGTGCCGCAGACCTGCGCCTGCTGGGCGGCCGACATCAGCGGGTTGTTGCAGTTCACGCTGAACGGCGGCTGGCCGTACGCGGTGTAGCTGAGCACGCGCGAGGGATAGCGGTTGTACGACTTGTCCTTGAACCACAGGCCGTTGGCATACAGCTCGACCGCGTCCGACAGCTTCAGCGTGACGAAGCCGCCCGCGTTGATCCGGTTGCTTTCGCGCTGGTACGAATATCCGTCATACGGATTGGCCTGGATGCCGACGCCGAACGGCACGAAGGTCCGGCTGCCATCGGCGTTGTTGGCATACACGTTGCCGTTGTTGGTGCCGCCGCGCGGGCTGATATAGCCGAACTGCGTATAGGTCGACGTCGCGCAGCTCAGCGGGCCGTCCTGCGACGCTTCCTGCAGATAGCAGGCCGAGGTCGAGCGCGAGTCATAGGGGACGAGGTCCGACTGGCGATAGTTGACGAAGCCGGTGACGTTCAGCCGGTCGTCGAAGAACGACTTGCCCGCGGTCAGCGTCAGGTCGACGCGGCCGCCATCGTTCGTCAGCCCGCGCGGCGACTGGAACCCGGCGCGGGTCGCGATCGGGGTCAGCAGGTTGTCGGTGTTCTGGTGACTTGAAGGCTCGCTTGACTACCCACAAACCGTATGCGAAATTAATTTCGTGTTGTTTCATAGATTCAGCACATCAGTTCGTTTTCGTAATAAATGAATTTTTACTTCACTATGGAGAGAAACGAGATGATGAGCTTCACTAAATTATTCATTTCGAGCGCCCTACTTAGCCTAACTCTAGCGCAGTCCTTTGCGCAGACGCCGGTTCAAAGTTGCAGAAATGAATGTCTTAACAGACACTATCGTGTAAGACAGGCATGCAACGGATCGTCAAATCCCGGTCGCTGTTATGAACTTGCTCAAGTTGAACTTCAGAATTGCAATCTGGAATGCCTGGATTTTCCTGCTCCGCAGCAGGCCACAAAGAAGGAATAACACTTTCAATTCTAGCAGGCATTCAATTCTTACCAAGTTCTAATCTGCACATTGCCTTCCGCGATAAGCATATAAAATCTGTAAGTGCTGGCGAATTTGGCAGGCATGGCACGGTCTGCAGGGCGCGCGCAAAGGAAAAGCGCGCGTCCAACCACTATTAAATTAGCAAATGCAGCACGTTGGGACCAACCTGCGCAAAGGCGCGGACACCGGGCAGCGTGACGCCTTCCAGCATCCGCGGCTCGCGCAGCTCGACGCGGATGCGGCCGGCGAGCGGCCGGACGCCGACGATGCCCCCGGCCCCGCCCAGCGCCGCGACCAGATCGGGCGATAGCTCGACCGAAGCCGGAGCCTGCGGCCCGGGCGCGGGCGCGGGCGCGGCGACGACACCGGCGGCGGTGGCGGGTGCGCCGATGCCGGCTTCGCGGATTTCCTCGGCGACCTGATCGGCGATCGGGCCGACGATGACCTGCACCGCACGGTCCGACGGCCGCAGCACGCCCATCGCGCCCAGTGCCTTCAGAGCCGCTTCGTCGACCAGCGCCTGGTCGGCGACGACCAGCCGCAGCCGGGTGGTGCACGCGCCGATGCTGGTCAGGTTGGCGCTGCCGCCCAGCGCCGCCAGATAGGCGCGACCGCGCTCGCCCGCCACCACCGGACCGCCGGCGGCCATCGGTGCGACACTGGCGTCGCGACCCGGGGTCTTCAGGTCGAACCGGACGATGAAGAAGCGGAACACGCCGTAATAGACCGTGAAATACACCGCGCCGACCGGCAGCAGCATCAGCGGCCTGGTGGCCTTGCCATAGTTCAGGACATAGTCGAACAGCCCGGCCGAAAAGCCGAAGCCCAGCCGCACGCCCAGCGCGTCCATCACCGCCATCGACAGGCCGGTCAGCACCGCGTGGATCGCGTAGAGGATGGGGGCGAGGAACATGAACGAGAATTCGATCGGCTCGGTCACGCCGGTCAGGAAGCTGGTGAGCGCGAGGCTCAGCAACATGCCGCCCACCGCCTTCTTCCGGTCGGGCAGGGCCGACCGGTACATGGCGAGGCACGCGGCGGGCAGGCCGAACATCATGACCGGGAAATACCCGGCCATGAACGCGCCCGCGCCCGGATCACCGGCGAAGAAGCGCCGCAGGTCGCCGGTGGTGCCGTTGAAATCGCCCAGCACGAACCACGCGACGTTGTTCAGGATATGGTGCAGCCCGGTCACCAGCAGCAACCGGTTGAACAACCCGAATCCAAACAACCCAAAACTCCCCGACGCCACCAGACCGCGGCTGGTCAGGTCCAGCGCGGTGCTGATGCCGGAGAAGCTCAGCCCCACAACCACCGCGATGGCGATCCCCGCCAGCCCGCTGACGATCGGCACGAACCGCCGCCCGCCGAAGAAGGCGAGATATTCAGGCACCTTGATCGTCGCGAACCGGTTGTAGAAGCTGCCGCCGATCAGGCCGGAGACGATGCCGATCGGCACGTCGAGCTTGGCGAACGCCTTGGCCTTCCACGCTGCCGACAGCGTCGCCGCGGTCGCTTCGTTGAACCCTCCCGTGACGTCGGCCGGCACCGTCAGGAACACCGGCCCGCCATTCTTGACGACCAGATAGCACACGACCCCGGCAAGGCAGGCCGCGCCATTGCCGTCACGCGCGATGCCGCAGGCGACGCCGATCGCGAACAGCAGGCCCAGATTGTTGAACAGCGCGTCGCCCGCCGCCGCGAGAAGCGCGATGTCGAGCAGGTCGGGCTGGCCGAGGCGCAGCAACAGCCCCGCCACCGGCAGGACCGCGATCGGCAGCATCAACGCCCGCCCGATCGGCTGTAGCATTTCGACGATCGACCTCATGCGGCAACCTCCAGCAGAAATTCGCGGACAATCGTCCGCACCTCGCGCGGCGACGCCGCCGCCAGCGCGCGGGTCGCCAGCGCGTGGCAGGCGCGGGTGTCGAGCGTGCGCACCAGCGCCTTTAGTTCGGGTACGAACCGCGGCGACGCCGACAATTCGGTCACGCCCAGCCCGATCAGCAGCGGCACCGCCAGCCGGTCGGACGCCAGCCCGCCGCACACCCCGACCCAGCGCCCGCGTCGCTTCGCCCCTTCGGTGGTATGCGCTATCAGTTGCAGGACGGCCGGATGCAGCCCGTCGATGCCGCTGGCCACCGCCGGATTGCCGCGATCCATCGCCAGCGCATATTGGGTCAGGTCGTTGGTCCCGATCGACAGGAAATCGGCATGCGCCGCCAGCGTCGCGGACGTGACCGCCGCCGCCGGGGTCTCGACCATGATGCCGACCTCGATCCGCTCCGCGATACCCAGTTCGCCGCGCAGCCGGTCGACCACCGCCCGGACGGCGGTGATCTCGTCGACGCTGGCGACCATCGGGATCATGATGCGGCATTGCCCGACCGGACGGACCGACAGGATCGCGCGCAGCTGGGTTTCGAGGATCTCGGGCATGGCCAGCGCCACGCGGATGCCGCGCAGGCCCAGCGCCGGATTCTCCTCCGCCGCGATCGGCAGATAGGATGCCGGCTTGTCGCCGCCGATATCGAGCAGGCGGACGATCAGCGGCCGCCCCTGCAACGTCGCGGCGATCGTGCCGTACAGCGCCGACTGTTCGTCCGCATCGGGCGCGTGCTCGCGGCCTAGGAACAGGAATTCGGTGCGCAACAGCCCCGACCCCTCCGCTCCGTTCGCCATCGCGACCACCGCATCCTCGGCCGAGCCGAGGTTCGCGAACGCCTCGATCCGGACGCCGTCGGCGGTGACGCAGGTCGCTTCGGCCTGTTCGAGCGCGGCAGCACGCGCGGCGGCGCGCGCCCCGGTCTGCACGCGCGCCTGCGTCAGCGTGGCGTCGTCAGGGTCTACATGCACGACGCCGCCATCGGCATCGAGGATCAGCGTTGCGCCATCCGCGATCGCACCGGCCGCGGCCCCGACCGCGACCAGCGCGGGCAGCCCCATCGTCGCCGCAAGGATCGCGACATGTGAGGTCGGCCCGCCGCGTTCGACGACAAGGCCGACGACGCACGCCGGGTCGAGCGCCATCACCTGCGACGGCAACAGGTCGTCGGCGATCAGGATCGTGCCCGGCGGAAAGCTGCTCTCCTCCTCCGCCGCTCCGGTAAGTTCGCGCAGCACCTGCCGTTCGAGGTCGAGCAGGTCGTCGGCACGCTCGGCCAGCCGGGCATCGCCCAGCCCGCGCAGCGTCGCCGCCTGCGCCCGCGTCGCGCCGCGCCACGCATGGCCGGCATCGCGCCCGGCCGCGACGTCACGCCCGGCAGCCTCGCGCAGATCGGGATCGTCGAGGAACGCGATATGCGCCGCGCGGATCGCCGCACCCGCACCCGCGCCGTCCTGCGCCCCCAGCCGCTCGCGCACCGCCGACAGCGCGCTGTCGAGCCGTGCCGCCTCGACCACCGCCCCCTGCCCATCGACCGGCACCGCGATATCGGCGACGCGCAGCCAGCGCGCGGACCCGATCGCATAGCCGGGGGCCGCCAGCGTACCCGCCAGTTGCCCGGCCGGCAGGTCGGCGAGCGGCGGCGGCGGCGGCGCGACGACCGGGACGACGGGTGCGGCGGTCGCGCCCTCGCCCATGCCGCCCTCGATCAGTTCCACCAACGCGGCGACGGCGGCCTCGGCGTCCACACCGCTCGCGATCACGGCTACCGTGTCCCCGCAGCCGACGCCGAGCCCGAGCAGCCCGACCGCGCCGGTGGTGCGCGCCTCGGTCCCGTTCCTCGCCAGCCAGCTGGTCGCCGAAAAGCCGCGCGCGACCTCGCCGATCCGCGCCGCCGGGCGGGCGTGGATGCCGTGCGCCAGCGGCACGCGCACCTCTCGCACCACGCGGTCGCCGGTGTCGCCCGCCGGTGCCGCCGCGCTACCCGCCAGCGGTTCGAGCGTCAGCAGCGCATCGCCGACCGCAACGATCCGACCGCCGATCCGGTCGGCAATCCGAAACCGGTCGCCATTGGTGACGATCATCGGCGTCATCAGCGACGGCGCGGCCTGCACCAGCGCGTCGAGATCAAAGCCGATCAGCGGCTGGCCGCGCGTCACCCGGTCGCCGACCGCGACCTTCGCCACGAAACCATCGCCGCCCAGCTGCACCGTGTCGATGCCGATATGGATCAGCAGCTCGACCCCGCCCTCGCCGCGCAACGTGATCGCATGGCCGCCGGCGTGCAGCGTCAGCACCGTCGCGTCGCACGGCGCGTGCAGCATCGTCCCCAGCGGATCGATCGCCGCCCCGTCGCCCAGCATCCGCCCCGCGAACACCGCGTCCGGCACATCGTCGAGCGCCGTCGCCCAACCGTGGAGCGGCGCGGTGAGCTGGATGGCAGTCATGAAGGCCCCTTCAAACGCAAATGGCTCGGACATCCCTGGGGTGCCGGGCCGGAAAAGTTTCAGACGATGCGGTTGCCCGCGATCCACGTGCCACGCACGCCCAGGTCGCGGTCCAGCCACACGAAATCGGCGCTGTGGCCGACATCGATCCGGCCGATGCGGTGCGACAGCCGCAGGAACGCGGCCGGGTTGGCCGACGCCATCGCCACCGCATCCTCGAACGCCACGCCCAGCTGGTGGGTGTTCGCCACCGCGGTCGCCATGTCGAGGTCGCAGCCGGCCAGCGTGCCGTTGGCATCGACGCACACGCCGTTCTCGACATGGATCGGCTGGCCGTTCAGGACGAAGGTCTTAGTTGCAGCGCCCACCGTCGGCATCGCGTCGGTCACCAGCATGAACCGGTCGATCGGCCGCGCCGCCAGCGCCACGCGGATCGCGGCCGGGTGCAGGTGTGCGCCGTCGACGATCAGCCCGGCATAGACCGACCGATCCTCCAGCACCGCACCGACCACGCCCGGATCGCGGTGCCGGAGCGGCGACATCGCGTTGTAGAGATGCGTCACGCCGCGCGCGCCCGCATCGATCGCCGCGCGCGCCTGTTCATAGGTCGCGTCGCTGTGACCGATGCTGACGATCACCCCCGCCGCGACCAGCCGCTCGATCGCCGCCACGTCGTTGCGTTCGGGCGCCAGTGTCACCATCACCACGCCCTTGCGCGGGCGGGTCAGCAGCTCGATCGCGACATCGTCCAGCGCACGGAAATGGTTCGCGTCGTGGATGCCCTTGCGCGCCGGGTTCAGGAACGGCCCCTCGACATGGATGCCGACCACGCCGGGCACGCCCTGTTCGATCGCGGCATCGACCGCGTCCAGCCCGGCGGCGACCACGTCCAGCCGGTCGCTGATGAGCGTCGGCAGGAACGCCGTCGTGCCGTATCGCGCATGGGCCGCGCCGATCGCGGCGATGCCCGCGACGGTCGGTTCGTCGTTGAACAACACCCCGCCGCCGCCATTGACCTGCGTATCGACGAAGCCCGGCACCAGCCAGCCGCCGTCCAGCTCGACGACCTGCGCATCGTCGCCGGCATGGAAGTCGGCGATGACGCCGTCCACGACCCGGATCGCGCAGCTGTCCTGCATGCACTGGTCGGCAAGCACGCGCCCACCGCGAAAGACGAAGCTGCTCATCGGGTTTCCGTGACCTTGCGCAGGTGCGGCGGCTGATCGGGGTTGAGGCCTCGGCGCAGCGACACCGTATTGACCATGCGATAGAAGCTCTGGATCATCAGGATGGGTTCGATTGCGGGATGGGTGCGGATCGCCGGCGGATGACTGTCGCCGTTCGCCGCGTCGGCCAGATGCACCGTCGCACCGCGTGCCGCGAACTCCGCCGCCGCTGCGCGGACGTCGTCGCCGGCATCGTCCGACGTGGCAAAACCCAACAGCGGAAAGCCGTCGTTGATGATCGCCATCGGCCCGTGGCGGACCTCGGCGCTGCTGAACGCCTCGGCATGGAGTGCCGAGGTCTCCTTCATCTTGAGCGCCGCTTCCTGCGCCACGCCGAAGCTGTAGCCGCGCCCGATCACGAACAGGTTGCGGGCATCCACCAGCGTGTCGGCGACCGGCGTCCAGTCGAGGTCGAACGCCGCCTCCAGCTGCGCCGGCAACCCGTCGAGCGCGGCGAGCAGTTTGCCATCCTCGCTCCAGTGCGCGGCGATTGCGGCGAGGCCGGCGAGCGAGGCGATGAACGACTTGGTCGCCGCGACCGACGTCTCGGGCCCGGCCGACAGCGGCAGCACCGTGTCGGCCAGCGCGGCCAGCGGCGAATCCTCGACATTGACCAGCGCCACGACGCGCGCGCCCGCCGCCTTGTAGCTTTCGACGGTGCGCAGCAGGTCGGGGCTGCGGCCCGATTGCGACACCGCGATCACCAGCGCGTTCATCCGCTCCATCCGCGTCGCATAGACCGACGCGACCGACGGCGCGGCGCTGGCGACCGGCACGCCGCACAGCGTCTCGACCAGATACTTGCCATAGGTCGCGGCATGGTCCGACGACCCGCGCGCGCAGGTGACGACCAATGCGGGCGGATCGGCGCGCAGCGCGGCGCCCAGCGCCGCCAGCGCCTGCCGGTTGCGCGACAGGAAGCGCGCGACCGACGCACCGCCCTCCCCGGCTTCGCGGTGCATCGCGGTGGAATCGGCGGCGACCGGCATCGGCGCGGCCTGAACGGTGGACGTCATGAACCTCCTCTTGGTCCCGGCCTCAGCGCCGGATCAGCTTGCGTTCAGTTCGGCGACGACGTCGTACGCATCGCCGCGATAATAGGATTGGGTGAATTCGACCGTGTCGCCATCGGCCAGGAAGCCGCGGCGCTCGATGAACAGCCCGGCATGGCCGGTCTCGACGCCCAGCCGCTTCGCCTGTTCGGCGGGAAACGCCATGGCCCGCAACCGCTGCAACGCCCGCACCGGACGACATCCGGCCGCTTCCAGCGCGGCATAGAGCGAGTCGCCGACCGCATCGACACCGGGCAGGCAGTGTCCGGCGATCGTCGCATATTCGACCGCCATCGGCACGTCGTCGGCAAAGCGCATCCGCTGGAACCGATAGACCGGCCGACCCGGCGACAGCCCCAGCGACATCGATTCCTCGGGCGTCACCAGCCCGGCCGATTTCGACACCCATGCGCTGCTCGGCACCCGCCCGCGCGCGACCATGTCCTCGGAAAAGGACGACAGCTTCGAAAAGCTCTTGTCGACGCGCGCCGCGACGAACGTGCCGGCACCGCGGCGACGCACCACCAGCCCCTCGTTCGCCAGCCCCTCGATCGCCTTGCGCACGGTGATGCGCGACACGCCATATTCGGCGGCCAGATCGCGCTCGGGCGGAATGGCGTCGTCCTGTTGCAGGATGCGTCGCTCGATCGCGGCCCGGACCAGCTGCTGCAACTGGACATAGAGCGGCGCATGCGCGTCGTCGCGGAAGCCCCCGACCCGGTCCGAAAACGCCTCGCCCACCGGCGACGGCACGGGGACGGCAGCAAGGGCGGACGGGCTCGGCATGACGCTGTGGATAGGTAGCTTTTTGGTATTAATCAACGAGGATTTTCGTACCATCGGACGGCAAGATTCGATGCCGTTCCTGCCCGACGATGGCGGATTGGACCGCTCCGCTGCGGCGGAACGCGAACCAACGACGGAACCAGATGATCCGACGAGATATCGTAGACGGCGCATTTATATTATAATTGACCCCGCCCAAACTATATACTTCCTTCGTTTTGCGTTCGATTTCGCATTAATTTCTCACCAGTGCATTCTCTTTTCATTTTTATGTAGATTTTATGATGAGGATTGGTCACATTGTATTCGACCAGAACGAGCCTGCATGGTGCCTATATGGCACCAATGCTGGACGCATGTCGTCTCGCCCGTCGCGGCAACATTGGGGAGGCGCATTTCGCGCCCGAGAGTAAGGGGTAGGGTCCATGGCATTTCCGCGTTTCGCTTATCTAGCCTCCACCGCGCTGGTCGCGATCGCCGCGCCGGCGTTCGCGCAGGAAGCGCCCACCGCCACGCCGCCGTCCTCGGCCAATGCCGAGAATGCCGACCAGGCCGAACCTGCCGGATCGGATGACAGCATCGTCGTGACCGGCATCCGCGGTTCGCTGCGCAACGCCATCAACGTGAAGCGGCAGGCGAACGCCGTCGTCGACGTCATCTCGGCCGAAGACATCGGCAAATTCCCCGACCGCAACGTCGCCGAATCGCTCTCGCATATCCCCGGCGTCTCGATCGACCGCCGCTTCGGCGAAGGTGAGAAGGTCGCGATCCTCGGCACCGACCCGGCGCTCAACCGCATGCTGCTCGACGGCCACGCGCTCGCCTCGGCCGACTGGGGCGGCAACGACAACGATCCGTCCAGCCGTACCTTCAACTATTCGCTGCTGGCGCCCGAGCTGGTCGACCGCCTCGAAGTGTACAAGTCGCCCGAACCCCGCATCGAGGAAGGCAGCCTCGGCGGCACCGTGATCGTGCGCACCCGCCGTCCGCTCGACCTCGCCGCCCATTCGGTGTTCGCCTCGGGCGGCTATTCGTACAACGACCGCGCCGACAAGGGGAATATCCGCGGATCGGGCCTGTACAGCTGGAAGAACGATGCCGAGACGTTCGGCGTCCTCGTCGCCGCGACCTACGACAAGCAGAACCTGACCCGTGCGGGCGTCGAGTTCTTCGGCTATCAGAGCGGTGCCGACTTCTTCCAGAAGAACGACGACGGCAGCGTCCGTCGCGATGCGTCGGGTCAGGGCATTCTGCTGAACCAGGCGGCGACGATCACCGGCGGCACGAAGAACGACCTGATCAACGCGGTCGCGCCGTTCGGCATCAACTACGCCTATTTCCAGCAGACCCGCGAGCGCGCCAGCGTGTCGGGCACGGTGCAGTTCCGCCCGGTCGAGAATCTGACCTTCTCGCTCAACGGCCTGCACATCGACGGCCAGTACAACAACTACAGCCAGTCGATGTACACCATCCCCGTCGCCTGGACCGGCAGCGTGCTGCAATCGGCGACGCTCAACAACGGCGTCGTCACCGCCGCCAGCTTCGGCGCAGCGCCGAACCAGAGCGCACAGCTCGACACGCTGGTCCGCCGCACCTCGCTCAAGACCGACAACATCAACCTGTTCGCCGACTGGGAAGGCGATGGCGGCGCCAAGGTGTCGTTCGCCGGCGGCTGGTCGAAGGCGACCGGTGGTCGCAACCCCGAATATCTGTTCAACGTGCAGACCCGCCTGCCCTTCAGCTATTCCTTCACCCCGACCTCGGCCGAGGTGAACTTCGTCGGCGACCTGACCAACCCGGCCAATTACTTCACCAACCCGAACAACAACCCCGCCCAGATCGAAGGCCGCCCGGTCCTGACCGCCAGCGGTGCGCAACTCGTCGCTGCGCAGATCGGCGGGCTCGACTACAGCGTGACCACCGACCGCGACGTGTTCGGCGGTTTCGATGCGACGATCCCGGTCTCGTTCGGCGGCTTTACCGAGATCATGCTCGGCGCCCGCGTGACCGAACACGTCAACCGGGTCGATGCCCGCGGCATCAACACCTATCTGACCAGCTCGCGTCTCGGATCGCAGCTGGGCGTCGACACGACCTCGACCCCCGACGGCACCTTCTCGGGCAGCGGCGGCAGCGGCAACGCGACCAAGTATCTGAACCTGTCCGAACAGGCGGTGATCGACATTCTGGCGGGCGCGATCAACAGCCCGCTGGTCAACAAGATCGGCGCCTCGACACGGGTGAAGGAAACCGTCTCGGCGTCGTACATCCAAGCGAATTTCGACCAGGACGGCTGGCGCGGGAACATCGGCGGTCGCCTCGTCTACACGCAGGACGTGTCCAACTACGCCACGACGCTGAGCAATACGGTCAATCCGCAGCCGGTGCCGACCACGACCGCCACGGACTATCTGAAGTTCCTGCCGAGCGTGAACATCGCCTATTCCTTCTCGCCGCAGTTCATCGTGCGCGGCGCGGTGGCCAAGGTGATCTCGCGTCCGCGCTATCAGGATCTCGCGGCGGCGACCTCGCTGAACGACATCACGCTCGACGGCGGCGGCGGCAACCCGAACCTGAAGCCGTATGAATCGACCAACTACGAACTGACCGCCGAATGGTATCCGCGCCCCGGATCGCTGGTCGCGGGCGAACTGTTCCGTCGCGAAATCAGCAACTACATCATCAACACCCGCACCAACCAGGTGTTCTTCAATTCGCTGCAGAACCGGCTGACGACCTACAACGTCAACCAGCCGATCAACGGCGGCAAGGCGACGGTGAACGGTGCGCTGATCTCGGCCCAGAGCGAAATCTGGGGCGGCTTCGGTATCCAGGCGAACTATTCGTACCAAGAAAGCTCGACCTCGTCGGTCGACACGACCGGTGCCGAACTGAACCTGCCGTACCTGTCGAAGCACACCGTCAACGTCATCCCGTATTTCGAAAGCGGGATTTTCCAGACGCGGCTCAGCTACAACTACCGCTCGAGCTATTTCCGCACGATCGGCCGCCTGAATTCGCGCGAGATGGTGGCACCGTACAGCCAGCTCGATCTGTCGGCGTCGGTCAACGTGACGCCCAAGATCGCGCTGACGGTCAACGCGCAGAATCTGCTCGACGAGACCTACTACCAGTATAACGCGACCCGCGATCGCCCGACCGCCTTCTACAAGAACGGTCGTACCTTCGCGGCCAGCGTCGCCTTCCGGCTCTGATGCCGACAGGGGAAGCCACGGGCGCGGGGGCCATCCGGACGGATGGTCGCCGCACGCGCGGGCTTCCCCGACACGGCGTACCGGCGGCCCGTGGCTGCGCCGTGTCCGGCCCCGGCATTGCCGGGGCCGTTTTTCGTTCGGGCCAGTAAACGTATACGACACGGTCGCACCGGCCGGTCGAACAGGGGAGTATCGCGTGAAGCATCGTCTGACCTGGGCAGCACTGGCTGCCGCTACGGCCATCGTCGCACCGGCCGCCGCACAGACCGCACCGCTCCTGCCCCTGCCCGCGCAGATGACGCCGGCGGCGGGATCGATCACCATCGCCGATGGTGCGGGGATCGTCGCCGCCACGGGAGACGCAGGCGCCACCGCCGCCGCGCGCCTGCTGGCCGAGCGGGTGAAGACCGATCGCGGGCTGACGCTGACCACCGCGCCGACGGGCCCGATCGCCTTCATGCGCGACGCCGCCATCGCCGGCGACGAAGCCTATCGCCTGACCGTCACGCCGACAGGCATCGTCATCGCCGCCAGCGGCGACCGCGGGCTGGTGTGGGGGGCGATGACGCTGGCGCAGCTGCTCAGCCCCGACGCGAAGTTCGGCCGGCCGGTGCGCGTCGCCGCGACGACGATCGACGACGCGCCGCGCTTCCGCTGGCGCGGGCTGATGGTCGACGTCACGCGCTCGTTCCAGCCGATCGACACGCTCTACCCGGTCATCGACACGATGGCCGCGCAGAAGCTGAACACGCTGCACCTCCACCTGACCGACGATCAGGGATGGCGCGTCGAGATCAAGCGCTACCCGAAGCTGACCGAGATCGGCGGTTTCCGCGAACAGGCGGTGGCCGGCGGCGGACCGGGGCCGAAGGCCGGCGGCTTCTACACGCAGGACGAGTTGCGCAAGCTCGTCGCCTATGCCGCCCAGCGCGGCATCACCATCGTCCCCGAAATCGACATGCCCGGCCACGCGCAGGCAGCGGTCGCGGCCTATCCGGAGGAAGTCGGCGTGCTGGGCGACCGCCCGCCGGTCGGCCATGACTGGGGGGTCAATCCGTGGCTCTTCTCCCCTAGCCCACGCAGCATGACCTTCATCAAGAACGTGCTGGACGAGCTGATCGACATCTTCCCGTCACAGTTCATCCATGTCGGCGGCGACGAGGCGGTGAAGGACCAGTGGCAGCGCTCTCCGCAAGTCCAGGCGCAGATGAAGGCGCTGGGCCTCAAGACCGAGAACCAGTTGCAGGGCTGGATGATCTCCGAACTGGGCAAGCATCTGGCATCGCGGAACCGCCGCCTGATCGGCTGGGACGAAATCCTCGAGGGCGACGTCCCGACCAGCGCGACCGTCATGTCGTGGCGCGGCGAGGCGGGCGCGGTGGAAGCGGCGAACAAGGGGCATGACGTGGTCATGTCACCCGCGCCGAACCTGTATCTCGACAGCCTGCAGTCGTCGGCGCCCGACGAGCCGCCGGGGCGCATCACCTTCCAGACGCTGGAAATGGTCTATGGCTATGAACCCGTCCGCCCCGGCGTGACGGCGGAGGCCGCGGCGCATGTGCTGGGCGCGCAGGGCAATGGCTGGTCCGAATATCTGGCGACGGCGAAGCAGAAGGAACACGCCACCTTCCCGCGCCTGTCGGCCATCGCGGAGTTCACATGGAGCCCGCGCGACAAGCGCGACTGGAAGGGGTTCGTCGAACGCCTCCAGCCGCAGATGCTGCGCTATCAGCGACAGGGGATCGCCGCGGCAGACAGCGCCTTCGCCGTCACCTATGCGCTTTCGGGCACGAAGGGCGACGTGCTGCGGGGCAAGTCGTCGAAGCTCACGCTGACGACGCAGACCGGCGCAGGCACGATCCGCTACACCACCGACGGCAGCCGGCCGACGCCCCGTTCGCGCGCCTATGCCGCGCCGATCGCGCTCAAGCCGGGGCAGGTCGTGACCGCCGCCGCCTTCGCGAAGGACGGCCACGCCCTTGCCACCCCGCGCGCGTTCGACGCGACGCGGCCGGCGCTGCTGCGCGCCACCGGATCGGCGGATGTCGTGGCGTGTCCCAAGGGGGCGCTCGGCCTGCGCGTGCCGCTGGTGTCGGGACAGGTCGGCGACGCGCCGGCGTACAACGTCAACACCTTCGACACCTGTACCCAGGCGCCCAGGATGCCGCTCGACGTGGCGCAGGCGTTCACGGTCACCGTCGCCCGGCTGCCGCGCCATTACGGTCTGGCGCATGACTTCCGCGCGCTGCGCGGGCATTTCGCGGTGACCCAGCATGGCGAGCTGGTGATGCGCACCGGCGGATGCACCGGCACGATCGCCGCGACCTTCCCGCTGCCCGACCCGGACACCGCGCCCAACCGGTTCACCTTCACCGGCACCTTCGCCCGGCAACCGGGCGACAGCGACGTCTGCCTGCAATTCACCTCCCCGCTATCCGACCCCTATTACACGGTCGATACGCTGCAACTGGAAGACGCGAAGTGAAGCCTGCCCTGTTCCTGCTGCTCGCCGCCGCCCCCGCCGCCCTGTGGGCCGCCCCGCGCGAGACCGTGACGCTCGACAAGGGGTGGCAGGTGCGCCTCGCCCCCGGTGACGCCGCCGCGAAGGACCATCCCAGGGCCGCCCGCTGGCTGCCCGCCAGCGTGCCCGGCTATGTCCAGACCGACCTGATCGCGGCAAAGGTGACGCCCGATCCGTTCCTCCGCCTGAACGAAGCCACGATCCAGTGGGTCGGGCGCAGCGACTGGGAATATAAGGGCACGCTCAACGCCAGCCCCGCGCTGCTGGCGCGCGGCCATGTCGACCTCGTGTTCGACGGGCTCGACACCTTTGCAGAGGTGTTCGTCAACGGCACGAAGCTGCTCGCCGCCGACAATGCCCATCGCCGCTGGCGTGCCGATGCGAAACCGCTGCTGAAGGCCGGCGCGAACGACATCCGCATCGCGTTCAAATCGCCGCTGGGCGTGCTGAAGCCGATGGTCGCCGGGCTCGAGAACCCGCTGCCCGGCGAATATGATTCGACCGCGGGCGACGAGCCCGAGGCGCGCCAGACCTCGCCCTATATCCGCAAGCCCAAATACCATTACGGCTGGGACTGGGGTCCCCGCATCCTGAACGTCGGCCCCAATGGCGCGGTGAAGGTCGATGCGTGGGACGATGTCCGCATCGAGATCCTGCGCGTGCAGCAGGAGGCGGTGACCCCCGCCGAGGCGCGGCTGTCCGCCGACGTCACCATCGTCGCCGATCGCGCCGCGACGGTACAGGTCGATGCGATCGTCACCGGTCCCGACGGCACCGCCGTCCGCGCCAGCCGCAGCGTCGCGGTGGTCCCGGGTGAGAACCGGGTCAGCGTCCCCGTCGCCATCGCCAGTCCGAAGCTGTGGTATCCCGCCGGCTATGGCGCGCAGCCGCTCTACACCGTCGCCACCGAAACCCGGCTGGACGGGGAAGTGGTCGATCGGCAGCAGCGCTCGACCGGCATCCGCACCGTCGAACTGGTCCGCGAAAAGGACGCGATCGGCCGCGGCATGCTGTTCCGCATCAACGGCATTCCGGTGTTCGCCAAGGGCGCGAACCTGATCCCGTTCGACAGCTTCGGCCCGCGCGTCACCGACACGTACATGGCGAAGATCCTGTCCGACGCCAGGCGCGCGAACATGAACATGCTGCGCATCTGGGGCGGCGGCATGTATCTGCCCGACAGCTTCTTCGACACTGCCGACCGGCTGGGGCTGATGATCTGGTCGGACTTCATGTTCGGCGGCGCGATCACCCCCTACGATCCCGATTATCGCGAGACGGTGAGGATCGAGGCGGAGGAACAGGTCGACCGGGTGCAGGCGCATCCCTCGATCGTGCTGTGGTCGGGCAACAACGAAGTGCTGTCGGGCTGGGAAGGCTGGAGCGACCGCACCGCGTTCAAGAAGCGGGTCGGCGCCGACGAACAGGAACGCATCGGCGTCGGCATGGCGATCCTGTTCGACCGCGTGCTGCGCGACGCCGCCGAACGCCGCGACGCCGACGTGCCTTACTGGCCGGGCAGCCCTAGCGCCAATTACGAGGGCAAGCCCGATCAGGACGCCAATGGCGACCGCCATTACTGGGACGTATGGGGCGGCAAGAAGCCCGCTACCGCCTATCTCGACAGTTGCCCGCGCTTCATGTCCGAATATGGATTGCAGGCGATGCCCGACATGGCGACCATCGCGAAGTTCGCCGATGCGAAGGATCTGGCGATCGATTCGCCGGTGATGACCGCGCACCAGAAATTCCTGAAGGGCGCCGGGCAACAGCGGCTGCTCGACTATATCCGCATGCGCTACCGGGAGCCGCGCGACTTCGCCGACTTCGTGTACCTGTCGCAAGTGATGCAGGCCGACGGCATCCAGCTCGGTGCGCTCCACCATCGCGCCTGCCGCCCGGTGACCAGCGGCACGCTCTACTGGCAGTTGAACGACGTGTGGCCCGGCGCGTCATGGTCCAGCATCGACTATTATGGCCGGTGGAAGGCGCTGCACTTCGCCGCGCGGCGGTTCTTCGCGACGCTGGCGGTATCGGCGGGCCGCCGCGAGAACGGCACGACCGAGGTGTCGCTGATCTCCGATCGCACCGTGCCGGTGGCGGCGCGCTGGCGGGTGCGGACGGTCGATGTCGACGGCCGCGCGACGATGGCGCACGACGCAGCGGTGCAGTTGCCCGCGCTGTCGGCGACCAGGGTCGCGACGCTGACCGACGCCGATCTGTTCAAGGGCGCCGACCCGGCACGCAGCGTCGCGGTGGTCGAGCTGCTGGTCGACGGGCAGGTCGCGTCGCGCGCGCTGGTATCGGCGCTGCCCGAAAAGGCGATGGCGCTGCCCGATCCGGAGCTGACGACCCGCTGGTCTGTGGTCGACGGCAAGCCGGCGCTGACCGTCACCGCCAAACGCCTCGCCCGCGCGCTGTGGATCGGCTTCGGTACGCTCGACGTGCAGGCATCCGACAATTTCCTCGACCTGCTGCCCGGCGAAAGCGTGACGGTGACGATCGAGGGCAAGGCGTCGGCCGGGGCATTAAAAAAGGCGCTGCGGCTACAAACGCTGGGGGCCGGCAAATGAGCATCCTCCTCGCGCTGCTCGCCGGTGCCACCGAGCCCGATCCGCAGATCGCCGCGACCATCGCGGCGATGACCCCGGCGGAAAAGGCGGCCCAGTTGCAGAGCACCGCCCCGGCGCAGGGCGACGTGCTGCCGGCCTACGACTATTGGAACGAGGCGCTGCACGGCCTCGCGCGCAACGGGGTCGCCACCGTGTTTCCGCAAGCGATCGGGCTGGCGGCGACGTGGGACGCACCGCTGATGGAGCGGATCGGCACCGTCGTGTCGACCGAGGCGCGCGCCAAATACAACGCGCTGCCGGGCAAGGACCGGCGGCGCTACGAGGGGCTGACGATCTGGTCGCCCAACATCAACATCTTCCGCGATCCGCGCTGGGGCCGCGGCATGGAAACCTATGGCGAGGACCCGGTGCTGACCGGCGCGATGGCGGTCGGCTATGTCCGCGGGCTGCAAGGTCCCGACCCGCTGCAACCGCGCGTCATCGCCACGCCGAAACATCTGGTCGCGCATAGCGGGCCGGAGGCGGGCCGCGACGCGTTCAGCGTGCAGACCGCACCCTATGACATGGAGGCGACCTACCTCCCCGCCTTCCGCCGCGCGCTGACCGAGGGCAAGGCGCAGTCGGTAATGTGCGCCTATAACAGCGTCCACGGCGTGCCGGTCTGTGCCGCCGGCTGGCTGTACAACGAACGGCTGCGCCGCGACTGGGGCTGGAACGGGCTGGTCGTGTCGGACTGCGACGCGATCGGCAACATCGCGCATTACCAGCGCTACGCCCTCGACAACGCGGCCGGCTCCGCCGCCGCGATCAATGCCGGCATGGACCTCAATTGCGGCTCGGCTTACGCGGCGCTGCCGCGTGCGCTGGCGCGCGGGCTGACGACGCAGGCGGTGATCGACCGCGCGCTCACCCGCACCTTCGAGGCCCGCAAGCGGCTGGGCGATGCGTTCGGCGCGAAGAGCCGCTGGGACGCGATTCCCGCCGGCGCGCTCCACACCCCCGCCAACCGCGCGCTGGCGCTGGAGGCGGCGCGCAAGTCGCTGGTACTGCTCCAGAACAATGGCGTCCTGCCGCTGAAGCGCGGTGCGAAAATCGCGGTCGTCGGCCCCAATGCCGACAGCCTCGACGTGCTGGAGGCCAATTACAACGGCACCTCCGCCGATCCGGTGACACCGCTCAAGGGGCTGAGCGACCGGTTCGCGGTATCCTATGCGCAGGGGTCGACGCTGGCCGACGGCGTGCCGCTGGTCGTGCCGCAAACCGCGTTCGGCGCGGGGCTGAAGGCCGAGTTCTTCGCCGATCCGGCGATGACCGGCACCCCGGTCCTGACCCGCACCGACCGCACGATCGATTTCAACTGGGCGCGCACCAGCCCTGCCGCCAACCTGCCGGTCGACCGCTACGGCGTGCGCTGGTCGGGCACGCTGACCCCGCCGGGGCCAGGCCGCTACACGCTGCGCATCGACATCAACCGCTGCTGGGACAAATGTTCGGGCCGCGACAGCGTGAAGCTGTGGGTCGACGGGCGTGACGTACTGACCGCCACCGGCACCACTGCCGCCGTCGAAGGCGCCGCCAACGACAGCAAGTCCGAACGGATGGAGGCGGTGTTCGACTTCACCGACGCGACGCCCAAACCCTTCCGCCTCGACCTGACCCATGCCAGCACCGACGACAGCATCCGCCTGACATGGATCGCGCCCGCCGATCCGCAGCGCGCACAGGCCGTCGCCGCCGCGCAACAGGCAGACGCCGTCATAGCGTTCGTCGGCCTCTCCCCCGCCGTCGAGGGCGAGGCGCTGCGCCTCGAAGTCGCCGGCTTCTCGGGCGGCGACCGCACCGACATCGCGCTCCCCGCCGTGCAGCAGCAACTGCTCGAAGCGGTCAAGGCATCGGGCAAGCCGCTGGTCGTCGTCCTCCTGTCGGGCAGCGCCGTCGCGATGGAATGGGCCACGCGAAACGCCGACGCGATCGTCGCCGGCTGGTATCCGGGCGAGGTCGGCGGCACCGCGATCGCCGATGTGCTCGACGGCACCGCCAACCCCTCGGGCCGCCTGCCCGTCACCTTCTATGCGAAGACGAGCGACCTGCCCGCCTTCGTCGATTACAACATGAAGGGCCGCACCTATCGCTATTTCGACGGCACCCCGCTGTGGGGCTTCGGCCATGGCCTGAGCTACACCAGCTACGCCTATGCGCAAGCGAAGGCCCCCGCGACGCTGACCGCCGGCCAGCCGCTCACCGTCACCGCGCGCATCACCAACACCGGCAGGCGCGCCGGCGAGGAAGTCGCGCAGGCCTATCTGATCGGACCGCCCGCGCTCAACAGGATCGGCGCGTGGAACGACCCCGTCCTGCGCCACAGCCTCGCCGGTTTCCAGCGGGTGGCGCTGAAACACGGACAGGCCAGGACGGTGACCTTCACCCTCGACCCGCGGATGCTCAGCACCGTCTCGCTCGACGGCACGCGGGCGGTGCGCCCCGGTGCCTATCGCCTGTTCGTCGGCGGCGGCCAGCCGGGCAGCGTCCCCGGACAGGAAATCGCCTTCACTATCACCGGCACGCAGGAGTTGCCGAAATGACCATCCTTTCCCGCCGCGCGCTGCTGGGCGGCACCGCCGCGCTCGCCTTCATCGACGCGCTGCCGGTCGGCGCGGCGACCACCGCGCCCGCCCGCCCCGACCTGTTCATCGGCACCGGCGGCGACGGCCACACCTTTCCCGGCGCGACGATGCCGTTCGGGATGGTGCAGCTGTCGCCCGACACCGACACCGCGCGGTGGGCGACCTGTTCGGGCTATCACAAGGACGACACGTCGATCCTGGGGTTCAGCCACACGCACCTGTCGGGCACCGGCATCGGCGACATGCTCGACGTGCTGGTCGTGCCGACACGCGGGCCGGTGCTGCTCGACGGCGGCCCGCTCGACGATCCGGACAAGGGCTATCGCCAGCGCTTCAGCCAAGAGGTCGCCGAACCCGGCTATTACGCCGTCACCCTCGAAAGCGGGGTCCGGTCCGAACTGACCGTCACCGACCGCACCGGCATCCACCGCCACCGCTTTCCCGCCGGCACCGGCCATATCCTGATCGACCTGTCGCACCTCGTGCTCGAAGGGCCGAACCAGCGCCCCTATATCGACGAGGCCGCGCTGACCCTCGAACCCGATGGCAGCATCACCGGCACGCGCCGGGTGTTCCGCTGGGCCAAGGGGCGCCGCATCTTCTTCGCGATGCAGTTGTCGCGCAAACCCGACCGGGTCGAGTTCTTCGGCGACGCCGACACACCCGCCGGCAACAGCGGCGTCACCGGCAAGCGGCTGAAGGCCGTCCTGCATTACGACGACGCCGGTGCCGCACCGATCGTCATCCGCACCGGCATCTCGGCGGTCGACCTGCCCGGCGCGAAGGCGAACCTCGCCGCCGAGGCGAGGCACTGGGATTTCGACCGCTATGCCCGCGCCGCACGCACGGCATGGGCGCGCGAGATGGACCTGATGCGCTTCGAAGGGGGCACGCCGCAGCAGCGCACCGTCGCCGCCTCCGCGCTCTATCATGCCTCGATCGGCCCGACGCTCTTCTCCGACGTCGACGGCCGCTATGTCGGGCTGGACCGCAAGGTCCACACCGTGCCGAAGGGCGAGACCGCCTACAGCGCCTATTCGCTGTGGGACACCTATCGCGCCTTCCACCCGCTCCAGACACTGATCCGCCCCGACCTGACCCGCCGGTTCGTCGGCGACCTGATCCGCCAGACGCAGCAGAGCCCGTTCGGCCCGCCGGTCTGGCCGTTGCAGGGGGTGGAAACCGGGACGATGATCGGCTGGCACGCGGTCCCCGTCCTCGCCGAAGCCCGCGCCAAGGGGGTGCCCGGCGACTATGCCGCGGCATGGCCCGGCGTGCGCAAGCGCTCGTTCGACTGGACAACCCCCAATCTCGACAACAGCATCGGGGTGCAGGTCTATGACGAACTGGGCTATGCGCCCGCCGACCGCATCTTCGAAAGCGTGTCGAAGACGCTCGAATATGCCTATGACGACTATGCCGGCACGTTCATCGCCGATGCGGCGGGCGATGCTGCCGGCGCGGCGCGGCTGCGCAGGCGTTCGGGCAACTGGCGCAACGTGTTCGACGCGAAGCTGGGCTTCGCCCGCGCGCGGCTGGCCGATGGCAGCTGGGCCGAACCCTTCGCGCCCAACGGCATCGGCCATATGAAGAAATGGCGCGACTATACCGAGAGCAACAGCTGGCAGGCGACCTTCCTCAACCAGCATGACATTTACGGGCTGATCGCGGCGATGGGCGGCGATGCCGCGTTCGAGGCGAAGCTGGACGGGCTGTTCAACGCCTCGTCCGAACTGCCCGCCGACGCGCCGCCCGATATCTCGGGGCTGGTCGGGCAGTACGCGCACGGCAACGAACCGAGCCACCACGTCGCATACATGTATGCGTACTGCGGTGCCCCGTGGAAGACGCAGGCGATGGTCCGCCGGCTGCTGACCGAAATGTACCACGACCGTCCCGACGGCATCATCGGCAACGACGATTGCGGCCAGATGAGCGCATGGTATCTGCTCTCGGCGCTCGGCTTCTATCCGGTCGATCCGGTCAGCGCGACCTATGTGCTCGGCTCCCCGCTGTTCGACCGCGCGACGATAGCGGTCGGCGGCGGCCGCAAGCTGGTGGTGGAGGCGCGCGGCAACGCCCCCGACCGCCCCTATGTCCGGTCGGTGACGTGGAACGGACGGCCATGGACCAGAAGCTGGATCGCGCATGCCGATCTGGCGAAGGGCGGGCGGCTGGTGTTCGAAATGTCGGCGACCCCGAACAAGGCGTTCGGCCGCGCGCCAGAGGATCGCCCCGGCCGCGCATGATCGTCGTCGCGCTCCTCGCCACCGCCGCGCCGCTGACGGTGTCACTCGACGCGGCGTGTGTCGTCGGCACCGACCCGGCAGCGCAGGTGCTGCGCGAACGGTTGCAGGAGCGCGGCGCGGCGTGCCCGTCCGCCGCGTCGTTCCGGCGAAAGCCGGAATCCACGGATGGGGAAACGGCCGCGAAGGATTCGGGAGCCCCCGACACGATGGATTCCGGCCTGCGCCGGAATGACGAAGGGGCGGGACGGGCGACGACCCAACCGCAATCGTACCCCCGCGCAGGCGGGGGTCCAGAGCCCAGCAGACCAGACGGTTGCGCCAGTGGCACTGGATCCCCGCCTGCGCGGGGATACGCAGGATGCAACTCCGCCGTACCCCGGCGAAGGCCGGGGTCCAGTTGGGGGACGCCAGTGGAAGATTGCGGCCGTGCCGTAACTGGACCCCGGCCTTCGCCGGGGTACGACCGGGTTGCGACTTCGCTCGACGCCACACGATGCGCCCCTCCGGTCACCATCCGCTTCCTGCCGGCGAGGCTCGCCCCCGAAGCCTTCGCCATCACTACCACCGCGCGCACCATCACCATCCGCGCCGCCACCACCCGCGCGCGCCTCTACGCCGCAGGCTGGCTCCTGCGCCATCTCGACGACCTGACCCTGACCGCCCCCACGCACGTCACCGAAGCCCCGGCGACGGCGATCCGCGGCACCCAGATCGGCTATCGCGCGAAGAACAACAGCTACGACGCATGGACCGTCGCCATGCTGACCCGCCGGATCGAGGATTTCGCGCTGCTGGGCGCCAACCGCATCCAGTTCGTCGCGCCGGTGTCCGACGATGCCGCAAGCTCGCCCCTGTTCCCGCTGCCCGCCACCGAAATGCTGGTCGCGGTCGCCGCCGCCACCCACCGCCTCGGCCTCGATGTCGCACTCTTCTACCCTCTGCTGCGCGATTACGCGAAGCTCGGCAGCACCGACGCCGAGGTCGCCGACATCGCGACGCTCGCCGCGAAACTTCCCGCGCTCGACGCGCTCTACATTCCCGGCGGCGATCCCGGCCATACCGCGCCCGACCGGCTGTTTCCGCTGGCGCAGCGGATCGCCGGCACCCTCCGCCGGCGCTTCGCGAAGGCCGAAGTCCTGCTGTCGACCCAGGGGTTCGACGCCGCCGGCCTCGACGCCTTCCACGCGCAGCTCGCACGGAACCCGCGCTGGCTCAGCGCGATCTTCGTCGGCCCGCAGACCCGCGACGGCATCGCCGCGCATCGCCGCCGCACGCCCGCGCGATACCCGATCGAAACCTATCCCGACACCGCGCACACGATGCACGCGCAATTCCCGATCCCCGACTGGCACCCCGCCTTCGCGCTGACGCAGGGGCGCGAACCGGTGAACCCCCGCCCCATGGCGACCGACCGCATCTTCGCCCATCTCGCGCCCGGCACGCGCGGCTTCGTGACCTATAGCGAAGGCGTCAACGACGACTGGAACGTGACCCAGTGGTTCCGCCTCGGCTGGAACCCCACGACCCCGGCAAGCGACGTCGCACGGGACTATGCGCGGATGTTCGTCGGCGACATGGCGTTCGCCGCGGTGCCGCTGGCGCTGGAGAGCAACTGGCGCGGCGATCCGTCGGCCAATGCCGGGATCGACGCCACGCTGCGGCTGGTCGACGGCATCCGCCCGGCACGCTGGGCCGACTGGCGCATCGACCTGTATCGCTACCGCGCCACCTATGACGCGCTGGTCCGCCACCGCCTGATCGCCGCCGGGGCGACGCAGGGCGAGGCGTTCTGGACGCTGCGCCAGGCGCCGGCGACCGGTGCCGAACCCGCCGCCGTCGCCGCGCGTTTCGCCTATGCCCGCCCCGAACCGGCTATCGTCGCCCCCTTGCGCGCCGACCTGACCGTCATCGCCGACCGGCTGTGGCAGCGCGCGCGGATGCAGCTGTCGGTGCCGCGCCACGGCGCGTCGCATTGGGAACGCGGCGCCAACCTCGACCGCGCCGACATCCAGCTCAACGACCGCACCGTCGTCGAGGCGGAGATCGCCGACGCGCTGACGAAGCCCGACGCCGCCGCCCGCCTCTATGCGATCGGCGATCCATGGCGTACCCGCGACATGGCGCTGTACGACGATCTCGGCGACCCGGCCAACGAACCGCATCTGGTGCGTGGGCCGGGCTTCGACGCCGATCCGCAGTCGATGGCCAGTGCGATCGACGGCGTCGCCGACCATGTTCCCGATCAGGGCTGGCGCATCGCCGATCTCAGCTATGCCGAGGGGCTGTACGAAACCCCCGTCCGGCTGCGCTATACCGGTCTGGAGCGCAACCGCCGCTACCGCCTGATCGCGCGCTGGGCGGGGGAGGATTATGCGCTGCCGATGCGGCTCACCGGCAACGGCGTCGAACTCCACCCCTTCCGTCCGCGCACAGGCGATCGCGAAACCGTCGAAACCGCCATTCCGCAAGGCCTCACCGCCGATGGTACGCTCACCCTCGAATGGCACCGCCCCGCCGGGATCGGCGGTGGCGGACGTGGCCATCAGGTTGCGCAGACCTGGCTGATTCCCGAACCCCTTACCGGAGCATCGCAATGACCCCGATCCTGACCCGCCGCACGCTGATGGGCAGTAGCCTGATCGCCGGTGCCGCCGCCTGCTCGCCGGTCCGTCCGAACGGCGGGGCCGGCCCGCTGCCCGCACCGTGGGGCGCGACGCCCTCGCCGCGCCAGCTGAAATGGCACGACCATCGCCAGTACGGCTTCATCCATTTCTCGATCAACACCTATACCGACAAGGAATGGGGCTATGGCGATGAAGACCCCAAACTGTTCAACCCGACCGACTTCGACCCGGACCAGATCGTCGCGGCGGCAAAGGCGGGCGAACTCACCGGCCTGATCCTGACCGCCAAGCATCATGACGGCTTCTGCCTGTGGCCGACGATGTTGACGGAGCACTGCATCCGCAATTCGCCCTATAAACAGGGAAAAGGTGACATCGTCGGCGAGCTGGAACAGGCATGCCGGCGCGGCGGGATCAACTTCGGCTTGTACCTGTCACCATGGGACCGCAACCGCGCCGATTACGGCACGCCCGGCTACATCGCCTATTACCGCGCGCAGCTGACCGAATTGTGCACCCGCTACGGCAAGCTGTTCGAGGTATGGTTCGACGGCGCGAACGGTGGCGACGGCTATTATGGCGGCGCGCGCGAGACGCGGAAAATCAATGCGGTTCAATATTATGACTGGCCCTCGATCGTCGCGCTGGTCCATCGGCTGCAACCCGATGCCTGCACCTTCGATCCGCTCGGCGCCGACATCCGCTGGGTCGGCAACGAGGACGGCCATGCCGCCGACCCGTGCTGGCCGACCATGCCGAACGAGCCCTACGATCAGGTCAAGGGCAACACCGGCGTACGCGGCGCCGAATTATGGTGGCCGGCGGAAACAAATGTATCGATCCGTCCGGGCTGGTTCTACCATGCCGATGAGGATGCACAGGTAAAATTACCCGGCAAGATCATGGAGATGTACGACCAGTCGGTCGGCCATGGCACCACCTTCCACCTCAACCTGCCCCCCGACCGCCGCGGCCGCATCCACGACCGCGACGTCGCCAGCCTGACCGCCTTCGGCAACGCGTTGCGCGCAACCTTCGCCAACAATCTGGCCGACGGCGCGATCGCCACCGCCAGTGCCGACACCGGCAGCACCGCCCGCAACGTCAACGACGGCAATCTCGATACCTTCTGGCTCGCCCCGGCGGATGCGAAGGATGCGAGCATCATCCTCGACCTGCCGCCCGGCCGCAGCTTCGACACGGTGCGGTTGCAGGAATGGCTGCCGCTGGGTCTGCGCGTCACCCGCTTCGCGATCGACGTGTCCGACGGCGGCGACGCGTGGACGACGGTCGCCGAAAAGGACATGGTCGGCCCGCAGCGCCTCGTCCGCCTGCCCGCGCCCATCAGCCCGCGCCGCGTCCGGTTCCGCACCGTCGCCGCCGAAGCCGGTCCGGCAATCCGCGAATTCGCGCTGTTCCGCTCGGTCGCGCCGGTCGACCTTCCGCCGCTGAAGGTCACCGACGCCAGCATCGTCGACCGCACGACATGGAAGGTGACCGCCGCCAGCGCGCCCGGCGGCGAAGCGCTGCTCGACGCCTCCCCGCGCACCGCGTGGACCAGCAAGGCCCCGGCGACGCTGACCATCGACATGGGCCGCAGCGAGACGCTGGCCGGCTTCACCCTGACGCCGACGCGCCACGTCGACCCGCAGGCGGCCCCGCCGATGAAGTATGTCGTCGAAACCAGCGTCGACGGGCGCAGCTGGACGCCGGGCGGCACCGGCGAATTCCAGAACATCAACTACGCGCGCGCGACCCAGCGGCTGCCTTTCACCACCCCCCGCGCCGCCCGCTATCTGCGCTTCGCCTTCCCGCAACCTGCGGTCCCGGCACCGGCCATCGCGGTCGCGGAGATCGGCGCGTTCCGGTAACGACACGTCGCCCCGGCGACGGCCGGGGCCTCGTGCGGCGAAGCGTCCGGTTCGAACACAGACAGCACCGAACCGGATCGTCCCACCGACGATCCGGCCGGGGCATCATTCGCCCGGCGCGCGCATCAGCTTGCGGATGAAGCCGATCAGCCCGGTCTGACGCGAACGGCGGAGGCGTTCGGCTGCGAGAATCGTCTGCACCTTGCGGAAACAGTCCTCGACATCGTCGTTGACCAGCACATAGTCATAGCCGTCCCAGTGGCTGACTTCCGCCGCGGCGCGCGCCATGCGGCGATCGATCACCTCGGTGCTGTCGGTATTGCGCGACACCAGCCGCTGGCGCAGCTCGGCCATCGACGGCGGCAGGATGAAGACGCGGACGACGTCGCCGCCCGCGATCTGGAACAGCTGTTGCGCGCCCTGCCAGTCGATGTCGAACAGCACGTCCTTGCCCGCGCTCAGCATCGCCTCGACCGGGGCACGCGGCGTACCGTAGCGATTGTCGAACACATGCGCCCATTCGAGGAACTCGTGCTCCGCCGCCATGCGCCGAAATTCCTCGAGGTCGACGAAATGATAATCCTTGCCGTCGACCTCGCCCGGCCGCGGACCACGGGTCGTCGCCGATACCGACATCGACAGATCGTCCTCCGCCGCCAGCAATTTGCGGGCGATGGTCGACTTGCCCGCGCCGGATGGGGACGACAGGACGAACAACACGCCCCGGCGCTTGAAGCCGTGGAGGTCGGGGTCTGGCAGATGGCTCATGGACCGGCCTCTTCGCGCGGGCAGGCGCGCGGCGTCAAGGGGCGACGGCACAAAGCCATCGCCCCTTGCTCGAGTCCACGGCAAGTGGAGTTCCCTCCGGCCGGTCGCGGGTCATCCCGTCCGGCACCAGTCCGCGCCCGGCGGACCGGGCACGCGTCACCAGTCGCGTCGGATCTTGTCCAGCTTGCGCCGGTCATAGGCCTTCTTGGCCACATACCCGCCGCCCAGAATCATGCCGAGCGGTCCCATGCGGCGCATCGCGCTGCCGGCGAACCAGCCCATCGCAGCACCCTTCGCACCACCGCGACCGTCGCGGCGATCCATCTCGCGCCCGACGAGCGCACCGATAATCCGTCCGATCATGCTGCATCCTCCGTTTCGAACAGTTGTTCCTTCAGCTCGGCCGCGCCGCGCAACACGGCCCAGCCGACCGCGTAGGTAACGGCCAGGGGAACGACGACTTTCAGGACGTTGGCAAAGATGGCACCCTTGATCGCGCCATCCACGCTCGAATCGTCGTCGCCGCTCATCTTGTCGATCGCCGCTCCGACCAGTGCCCCTATCGTCGTCGCACCCATTGTCACCTCGCTGAAGTTATGCGGATACAGCGCGGGACGGGCACGGAGGTTCCCTGTGACCGGACATACCGACATGAACGTCGCCGGAGGGCAGGCAGGGCCTTCCGTAGCTCCTACGCCGCGCTGTCAACGAAGATTCCGGCCTCCGCCGGAATGACGTTCGGGGTCGACCGGGTTGCGCTACCCGACCATCGTCTCGGGCCGCACCAGCCGATCGAACGTCGCTTCATCGACCAGCGCCAGCGCCAGCCCCGCCTCGCGCAGCGTCAACCCCTCGGCATGGGCATGCTTGGCGATCCTGGCGGCATTGTCGTACCCGATCTCAGGCGCCAGCGCGGTGACCAGCATCAGCGACCGCTCGACCAGCTCCCCGATCCGCGCGCGGTTCGGCTCGATCCCGTCGACGCAGCGCTGGGCAAAACTCGTCATGCCGATCGCCAGCAGACCGATCGACCGCAGCACCGCCGCGCCGATCAGCGGCTTGAACACGTTGAGTTCCAGATGTCCCTGCATCCCGCCGACGGTGACCGACAGGTGATTGCCCATCACCTGCGCCGCGACCATCGTGAGCATCTCGCACTGGGTCGGGTTGACCTTGCCCGGCATGATCGAGCTGCCCGGCTCGTTGGCGGGAAGGTCGATCTCGCCCAGCCCCGAGCGCGGGCCGGAGCCGAGCAGTCGAATGTCGTTCGCGATCTTGGTCAGCGCCACCGCCAGCGTGTTGAGCGTGCCCGACAGCTGGACCAGCGGGTCGTTCGACGCCAGCGCCTCGAACTTGTTGGGTGCGGTGACGAAGGCGTGGCCGGTGATCGTGGCGATCTCCGCCGCCACCGCTTCGGCAAAGCCCAGCGCGGCGTTCAGTCCGGTGCCAACCGCCGTCCCGCCCTGCGCAAGCCGCAGCAAGTCGCCCTCCGCCCCCTGCAACCGCCGCCTCGCATCGCGCAACTGCGCGACATAGCCGGAAAACTCCTGCCCCAGCGTCAGCGGCGTCGCGTCCTGCAAATGGGTGCGGCCGATCTTGACGATATCGGTCCACGCCTGCGCCTTCGCCTCCAGCGATTCGGCCAGCCGGTCGAGCGCCGGGATCAGATCGCGATTGAGCGCGACGACCGCTGCAACGTGCAGCGCGGTCGGGAAGCTGTCGTTGGACGACTGCCCCTTGTTCACATGATCGTTGGGATGCACCGGCGCCTTGCCGCCGCGCGTACCGGTCAGCGCTTCGTTGGCGCGGCCGGCGATCACCTCGTTGGCGTTCATGTTCGACTGGGTGCCGCTGCCGGTCTGCCAGATGACCAGCGGGAACTGGTCGTCGAGCTTGCCCGCGATCACCTCGCCCGCCGCACGGTCGATCGCGTCGGCGATGTTGCCGTCGAGACCATGGGCACGGTTCACCCGCGCCGCCGCCTGCTTCACGATGGCCAGCGCATGCACGATGCCGATCGGCATTCGCTCGGACGGTGGAAACGGAAAATTCTCGATCGATCGTTCGGTCTGCGCACCCCAATAGGCGGCGGCGGGAACCTCGATCGCGCCGATCGAGTCGGTTTCGGTACGGGTATCGGTCATGCGCGATGAAACCCGCCGGGCGCTCAGTCGATCCGTTTCGACAGGAAGAAGCGGGCATGGCCCGGCGGGAAATCGTCGATCGTGCCGAACTGCGCGAAGCCCAGCTTCTCGTAGAACCCCCGCGCCTGAAAACTGAACGTGTCGAGCCAGATGCCGATGCACCCCGCCTCACCCGCCAATGCCTCGGCCCGCTGCATCAGGTCGCGTCCGATCCCCTGCCCCTTCCGTGCCGGGGAGACGGCGAGGAACTCGACGAACAGCCAGCGATAGCCGATCTTGCCCCACAGCCCGGCAGTGACCGCCCCCGCATCGTCGCGTACGACGATCGCGACCTGCCGCCGCTCGGTCGGACCCGCCGCCGCGTCGTTATGCGCCGACAGGATGCGCAGGATCGCCTCGCGCTCGGCCTCGCCGGGCGTCGCGACGACCTCCACGCTCACTTCTTGCGCTTGAAATCCACCGCGACGACGTTCGACCCGTCCTCGCTGGTTGCGATCGGCGCGTCGTTTTCGGCCGGGTCGTGCGGCTCGGGTTCGTCGCCCGGCTCGTCGTTCGCCTGGAAGCGCAACTCGAAATTGACCGCCGGATCGTGGAATCCGGTGATCGCCGCATAGGGGATGACCAGCGTCGACGGGATGCCGCCGAAGCTCAATCCCACCGAAAAGCGTTCGGCATCGACCGTCAGGTCCCAGAAGCGGTGCTGGATGACGATCGTCATCTCGTCCGGGAAGCGTTCGATCAGCCGCTTGGGGATGTCGACGCCGGGGGCCTGGGTCTTGAAGGTGATGTAGAAGTGATGCTCGCCGGGCAGCGCGCCGGTGGCGGATACCTGTCCCAGCACGCGGCCGACGACGGCGCGCAGGGCTTCCTGGACGATCTCGTCATACGGGATCAGGCTGTCGGCGACGGTCTGGTTCATGGCGCCTTGGGTAACGGCGTTTGCCGGTCCGTCAAGATTCGTTGCGTTGCATGGGGCGAGCCACACGCTATGGGCATTTGCATGCGCACCGCCACCATCGCCCGCACGACCAGCGAGACTCGAATCGACGTCACGCTCAATCTCGACGGCACCGGCACCTATGACGTGTCGACAGGCGTCGGCTTCTTCGATCACATGCTCGAACAGCTGTCGCGGCACTCGCTGATCGACCTGACCGTGCGGACGGTCGGCGACCTGCATATCGACGCGCACCACACCGTCGAGGATACCGGCATTGCCATCGGTGAAGCCTTCGCCAGGGCGCTGGGCGACAAGCGCGGTATCCGCCGCTATGGCGATGCGCTGTCGCCGATGGACGAGACGCTGACCCGCGTCGCGCTCGACATTTCGGGCCGGCCGTGGCTGGTGTGGAAGGTGGACTTCACGCAGGCACAGCTCGGCACGATGGATACCGAGATGTTCGGCCATTTCTGCCACAGCTTCGCGCAGGCGGCCGGCATCACGCTGCATGTCGAGACGCTGTACGGCACCAACAATCATCATATTGCCGAAAGCATCTTCAAGGGGCTGGCGCGCGCGCTGCGCACCGCGACCGAGATCGACCCGCGCAAGGGCGATGCCATCCCCTCGACCAAGGGAGTGTTGTGACATGGTAGCACGTCCGATGCAGCCGATGAGCCTCGCGATGCTCACCTATGTGAAGCCGCTCGACGAGGTCGACGTCCACCGCGACGCGCATGTCGCGTGGATCAAGGCGGCGATGGAAGAAAGCGTCATGCTGCTCGCCGGCCGCCGCACCCCGCCGACCGGCGGCGTGCTGCTGTTCCGGGGAGAAGCCGACGTCGTCGAGGAATTCGCCAGAACCGACCCGTTCGTGGTCAACGGCGTCGCCACGGTCGAGGTCGTCGCCTTCACCATGACGCTGGCGATGGACGCGATCGGCGACCTGTTTTGATCGCACTGATCGATTACGGCGCAGGCAATCTCCATTCGGTCGCCAACGCGCTGAAGGCGGCTGGCGCGCGGGACCTGTCGATCACCGCCGATCCGCAAGCGGTGGCAAAGGCCGACCGCATCGTCCTGCCCGGCGTCGGTGCGTTCGCGGCGTGCATGAACGGGCTGACCGCGATTCCCGGCATGGTCGAGGCGATGCGCGAACGGGCGTTGGACGGCGGCGTGCCGTTCCTGGGTGTTTGCGTCGGCATGCAGTTGCTCGCGACCACCGGCGAGGAGTTCGGCAGCCATGCGGGCCTCGGCTGGATCGACGGCACCGTCCGCCGCCTGGCCCCTGCGGCGGGCGTCACCGTGCCGCATATGGGCTGGAACGATGTCGTACCTTGCCGCAAGCATCCGCTGCTGGTGCCTGGCGAGGCCTATTTCCTGCACAGCTATGCGTTCGACGGCGAACAGGTGCTCGCCACTACCGACCATGGCGGCCCGGTGACCGCGGCGATCGGCCGCGACAACCTGCTCGGCGTGCAGTTCCACCCCGAAAAGAGCCAGCGCTACGGATTGGCGCTGCTGGAGAGGTTCCTCGAATGGCGTCCCTGACTTCCGCTGGCCTGACGGTTTTTCCCGCGATCGACCTGAAGGGCGGACAGGTCGTGCGTCTGGCGGAGGGCGATATGGACCGCGCCACCGTTTACGGCGACGATCCCGCGCATCAGGCGACACTGTTCGCTGCAGCCGGCGCGGATCACCTGCATGTCGTCGACCTCGACGGTGCCTTTGCCGGACAGTCGGTCAACGGCGCTGCGGTCGCGGGTATACTGAAGGCGTTTCCGGGCCGGGTGCAGCTGGGCGGCGGCATCCGCAATCGGGCGAACGTCGACCGCTGGCTCGACCTCGGCGTCGCGCGGGTCGTCATCGGCACGGCGGCGTTGGAAGACCCCGACTTCGTCCGCGAAGCCGCCGCCGCCTGTCCGGACCGCATCGTCGTCGCGGTCGATGCGTGGGACGGCATGGTCGCGACGCGCGGCTGGGCGGACGTGTCGACCGTTTCGGTCACCGACCTCGCCCGCCGGTTCGAGGATGCCGGAGTCGCTGCCGTCCTGTTCACCGATGTCGGGCGCGACGGGATGCTGAAAGGCTGTAATGTCAAGGCGACCGCCGCACTCGCCGCTGCCGTGTCGATCCCGGTCATCGCCAGCGGCGGCGTGGCGGGGATCGAGGATATCCATGCGCTGAAGGGCAAGGCCGGCATCGAGGGAGTCATCACCGGCCGCGCGCTGTACGATGGTCGGCTCGACCTTGCGCAAGCCATTCGGGTCGCCGCGGCATGACCGTGCGGGCGCGCGTCATCCCCTGTCTCGACGTCCATGCCGGGCGGGTGGTGAAGGGCGTGAACTTCGTCGATCTGCGCGATGCGGGCGATCCAGTGGAACAGGCGCGCGCCTATGACGCCGCCGGGGCGGACGAACTGACCTTCCTCGACATCGGCGCCAGCCATGAAGGGCGCGACACGATCATCGACGTGGTACGCCGTACCGCGGAAGTGTGTTTCATGCCGCTGACCGTCGGCGGCGGCGTGCGATCGCCCGACGATGCGCGCGCGCTGCTGCTCGCCGGGGCGGACAAGGTCGCGGTCAATTCCGCCGCCGTGGCGCGCCCCGAACTGGTTGCCGACATCGCCGACCGCTTCGGCAGCCAGTGCGTCACCGCCTCGGTCGATGCGCGGCGGGTCGAGGGCCGGTGGGAGGTGTTCACCCATGGCGGCCGGCGGGCGACCGGCATCGATGCGGTCGAACATGCGCTGCGGCTGGCCGAACTGGGGGCTGGCGAGTTGCTGGTGACGTCGATGGATCGCGACGGGACGCGCGACGGGTACGACCTCGACCTGATCCGGACAATTGCGGACGCGGTGTCGGTGCCGGTGGTGGCGTCGGGCGGCGTCGGGACGCTCGACCATCTGGTGGCGGGCGTGACTCAGGGTCATGCGAGCGCGGTGCTGGCGGCGTCGATCTTCCACTTCGGCGAGGCCTCGGTGGCCGACGCTCATGCCGCGCTGGCGGCGGCGGGGGTTCCGGTGCGGTCGCATTAGAGCCTGATGACATGGTTTTGACCCGTCGGGACGGAGCCGATGCAGGTCTGTGGACAGGAGAGAGGACGGAACGGGGCTTTGCCCCCGTGACGGACGAACGACGCCGCCACGGACCTGCATCGGCCCGCCGCTTCGCGGTTGCCCTGCGCCGCCCGCCGGACATCGTCGCACCGCTTGCCCGGGCGATGCGCCCGCGCTGCGCGGCACTCCTTGCCAGCGAACGGCGCAGGGCAATCACGATGGGTCAAAACCATGTCATCAGGCTCTAAGATCCTCCCCGGCACGGGGAGGGGGACCATGCGCAGCATGGTGGAGGGGGGTGTCCGCATACGGCACGGTTGCGTTGCGGGGCGATCCCCCTCCACCATCGCCTTCGGCGACGGTCCCCCTCCCCATGAATGGGGAGGATTTTCACGTCTCGCAAAACCCCCTACAGCCCCTCCATGGTCACCACCGCCCTCGCCGCCCATTCGGGTATCGCGCCACCCCGCGAAGGCTTCGCCTTCTCCGACGTGGCGACGTTCGTCGCGTTTGTCTTCATGGTGGTGCTGGCACGGCGGGCGATCCGCAACCGCAAGCGCAGGGACTGACATGGACGCCTTCGACCGGCTCGAATCGGTGATCGCCAGCCGGATGGGCAGCGATCCGGCCCAATCCTATGTCGCCAGGCTGCACGCGCGCGGCACGGCGAAGATCGCGCAGAAGGTCGGGGAGGAGGCGGTCGAGTGCGTGATCGCGGCGATGGCCGACGACCGCGCCGGGCTGATCGGCGAGGCCGCCGACCTGCTGTTCCACCTGACGCTGTTGCTGCGGGCGCAGGGCATCACGCTCGACGACGTCCGCGCCGAACTGACGCGGCGCGACGGCGTCTCGGGCATCGCCGAAAAAGCCGCTCGCCCCAAGGAGTGACCGCCATGCCGATCGACGCGACCCAGCCCTATGACGACGCCAACATCTTCGCCCGCATCCTGCGCGGGGAGATACCGGCAAAGCGCGTGTACGAGGACGAATTCGCCCTAGCCTTCCACGACATCGCCCCGCAGGCGCCGGTGCATGTGCTGGTGATTCCCAAGGGCGCCTATGTGTCGTGGGACGATTTCTCAGGCCGGGCGAGCGATGCCGAGATCGCCGGGTTCGTCCGTGCAGTAGGGCAGGTCGCCCGCGCGAACGGGCTGGTCGAACCGGGCTATCGCCTGCTCGCCAATGTCGGCGGCGACGGGGGGCAGGAGGTGCCGCATCTGCACGTCCACCTGTTCGGTGGCGTACCGCTGGGGCCGATGCTGGCACGATAGGTCAGCTTTATTGCACGAAAGGAATTGCGCAGGCCGGATTTGCGGGTAGGTTCACGCCTTTGCAAATCCGCGGTGTCCGACAGAAGGCGCCGCGTTTGGGGGGCCTGCATGATTTTCGGCCGTATCAAGCCACTCGACGCGATCCTTGCGACCGCGGAAAAGAAATCGCTGACCCGCACCCTCGGTGCGTTCCAGCTGACCATGCTGGGCGTCGGTGCCATCATCGGCACCGGCATCTTCGTTCTCACCTCCGAAGCGGCGCAAAAGGCCGGACCGGGCATGATGTTCTCGTTCATCATCGCCGGCGCGGTCTGCGCGGTCGCGGCGCTGTGCTACTCCGAATTCGCGTCGATGGTGCCGGTGTCGGGTTCGGCCTACACCTACACCTATGCCGTGCTGGGCGAATTGCTGGCGTGGATGGTCGGCTGGGCGCTGGTGCTCGAATATGCCGTCGCCGCCTCGGCGGTATCGGTCGGGTGGTCGGGCTATTTCGTCGGACAGTTGCAGGGGTGGTTCGGGATCACCCTGCCGACCGCGCTGATCTCCGGCCCCTATGTGCCGGGCGGGCTCATCAACCTGCCCGCGGTCGTCATCGCGCTGCTCATCACCGGGCTGCTGATGCTCGGCACCAGCGAAAGCGCGAAGGTGAACGCGGTGCTGGTCGCGATCAAGGTGACGGCGCTGACCGCGTTCATCGTCCTCGCACTGCCGGTGATGCGGATGGAGAATTTCGAACCCTTCACGCCGAACGGCTGGTTCGGGTCGGGCGGCGCGGGCGTCGTCGGCGCCGCGGCGTCGATCTTCTTCGCCTATGTCGGGTTCGACGCGGTATCGACCGCCGCCGAGGAGACGAAAAACCCGCAGCGCAACGTGCCGCTGGGGCTGATCGGCAGCCTCGGCATCTGCACCGTCTTCTACATGCTGGTCGCCGCCGGGGCGATCGGATCGCCTCTGGGTTCGCAGCCGGTGACCTCGGCGCTGGGCGAATGGCTGGCGCCCGGGTCGGCGGCGCTGGGTGCGCGCTGCACCGAGCTGGCCGGCATGGGCACCGAACCGCTGGCCTGTTCGAAGGAAGCGCTGGCGCACGTCCTGCGCGAGATCGGCTACTTGAACATCGGCAACCTGATCGGCCTCGCCGCCTTCCTCGCCCTGCCCTCGGTCATCCTCGTGATGCTGTTCGGCCAGACGCGCATCTTCTTCACAATGTCGCGCGACGGCCTGCTGCCCGAAAAGCTGTCGACCATCCACCCGAAGTGGAAGACGCCGCACGTCATCACCGCGATCACCGGCGTCGGCGTGACCTTCGCCGCCGCGTTCCTGCCGGTCGGCAAGCTGGCGGACATCGCCAATGCCGGGACGCTGTTCGCGTTCTTCATGGTCGCGGTCGGCGTGCTGGTGCTGCGCAGGCGCGATCCGGGTCGCCATCGCCCGTTCCGCACCCCCGCCGTATGGCTGGTGGCGCCGGCGACCATGATCGGCTGCGTCGGCCTGTACGTGGCCCTTCCGCCCGATGCGATGCTGGTGCTGCCGGTCTGGGGCGCGGTCGGGCTCGTGATCTATTTCCTCTACGGCTATCGCCGCAGCCATCTGGGCCGAGGAATCGTCGAGGTGCCGGAGATGGACGACGGCCGGAACACGCCCGGCGCGCACTGATCCGCCGGAGCAGACACAAAAAAGGGGGGAGGCCGAACCGATCGGCCTCCCCCCTTTTCGTTCGTGCGGAACGTCGCTCAGCCGAGCCGTTCGTGCATCAGCCTGGTCAGGTCGACCTCGGGCCGGGCGCCATAGTGCGAGATGATCTCGGCGGCGCACAGCGCACCCAGCGTCAGCGAACGTTCGATGTCGTAGCCATGCGACTGGCCGTGCAGGAAGCCGGCGGCGAACAGGTCGCCTGCGCCGGTGGTGTCGACGACGCGTGCGACCGGCTGGGCCGGCACGCTGGTCCGCTCGCCGCCGGTCACCGCGATCGCGCCATGTTCGCCGCGGGTGACGACCAGCACCGGAACCTGCGCTGCGACCTTGTCGACCGCAGCGTCGAAATCATCGACCTGCGCCAGGGCCAGCAGCTCGGTTTCGTTGGCGAACAGGATGTCGATCTGCCCTTCGGCGATCAGGTCACGGAAGTCGTCGCCGTGACGCGAGATGCAGAAGGTGTCCGACAGGGTGAAGGCGACCTTGCGCCCCGCGTCGCGTGCGATGCGGATGCCGGCGCGCATCGCCGCGCGCGGCTCTTCGGGGTCCCACAGATAGCCTTCGAGATACAGGATCGCACCGCTGGCGATCAGGTCGGCGTCGAGCGCGGCTTCGGGCAGGAACTGCGACGCGCCGAGGAAGGTGTTCATCGTGCGCTGCCCGTCGGGCGTCACGAAGATCAGGCAGCGCGCAGTGGTCGGCTCGCCGGCACGGACCGCGGTGTCGAAGCGGACGCCCGCGGCGCGGATGTCGTGCGCGAACACCGCGCCGAGCTGGTCGTCGGCGACCTGACCGATGAACCCGGTCTTCCCCCCCAGCGCGGCGATGCCGGCGACGGTGTTGGCGGCCGACCCACCCGATACTTCGCGCCCCGGCCCCATCTTTGCATAGAGCGCGTCGGCGTCGGCGGGCGAGAAGACGAGTTGCATCGACCCCTTGGTCATGCCCTGTTCGGCAAGGAAGGCGTCGTCGGACTGCGCCAGGATATCGACGATGGCATTGCCGATCGCGACGACGTCGAGCGTGGGTTGGGTCAAGCAAGGTCTCCGGAAAGTCGGTCCGCCGCGCCGATGCGCCCGGACATTGCCTTGCGCGTTAGCCAGCCGTGCGGCCCCTAGCAAGCGGGCGCGGGCGTTGACGTCGCCCCCGCACCCCCGCATCGTCGCGCCATGATCGAAAGCCTTTTCCTGTCCGTCGCGCAGCTTGGCGACCGCATTTTCCTGCGCGTACTCGCCAAGTCGCTGGCGGTGACGTTGCTACTGCTCGCGGCGGTCGGCGCGGGGCTGGCATGGGGCGCGCGGTGGATCACGACCGACCTGTTCGTCCTGGGTGATGACGCCGGCACGCTTGCCGCGATCGCCGCGGTGATCGTCGCGGTCGGGCTGGCATGGCTGCTGTTCCGCATCGTCGCGATCGCGATGATCGGGCTGTTCGCCGACGAGGTGGTCGAGGCGGTCGAAGCGAAACACTATCCCGCCGCCCTCGCCACCGCCCGCCCGGTGCCACTCGGCCGGTCGCTGGGCATGAGCGGCAAGTCGGTGCTGAGGGCGCTGGCGGTCAATGCGTTCTTCCTGCCGCTCTACCTGCTGCTGCTGGCCACGGGGATCGGGACGGCGGCGGTATTCTTCGTCGTCAATGGCTGGCTGCTCGGCCGCGACCTGTCGGACATGGTCGCCGCCCGCCACCTGCCGCCCGCGGCGATGCCCGCCGAGCGGTCGGCGAGCGGCGGGCGGCGGTTTCTTCTGGGCTTGATGGGAACCGGACTGCTGATGATACCGTTTGTGAATTTCGTTGCGCCGCTCGTCGGCGCGGCGATGGCGACGCATGCCTTTCATCGTCGCCGCAGCAAGGGGGTCGGGAATGCGTAGCGCGTGGATCAGCGTGGGTTTGGGGCTGGCCGTGTCGGCCTGCGCCGCCACCGGTCCGGTCGTACGCCAGAACGCCCTGCCTGCGCCCCCCGCCCCGACCTATGGCACGATCGGCCTCGAACGCGTCATGGGACAGAACGCCAGTGCAGTTACCCAGCTGTTCGGCCAGCCGCAGCTCGACCTGACCGAAGGGGCCGGGCGCAAGCTGCAGTTCGGATCGAACATCTGCGTCCTCGACGCCTATCTCTACGCACCCGCGCAGGGCGGCGTGCCGGTCGTCCGCCATGTCGATGCACGCCAGCGCAGCGGCGCGCCGATCGATCGCGCCAGCTGCGTCGCGGCGCTGACGCGGCGCGACGGGGGCCGCTGATCCAGAAATGCTGCGATTACGAAACGATGCCCGGCACGACATGAAATCGCCAGCCGTCCGGTGGCGGCACTTCCCGACAGTTTCATTGCGACCCACCACTTCCTTGCCAGAACAGGAACCTGCCTGACCATGCCGACGATCGTCCCTGTGATCCTTTCCGGCGGCTCGGGCACGCGCCTGTGGCCGATGTCCACGCCGGAGACGCCCAAGCAGATGCTGGCGCTGACCGCGGAATCGACCATGTTGCAGCTGACCGCGACCCGCGCGGTGGGTGACGGCTTCGCCGCACCGATCATCGTCGCCAATGCGCGGCACGCCGACATGATCGACCGCCAGCTGGGCGCGATCGACGCCGTTCCCAGCGCGCTGATCCTCGAACCCGCCGGACGCAACACCGCACCGGCGATCGCGCTCGCCGCGCTCGCCGCAGAACGGCCCGACGCGATCCTGCTGGTGATGCCGTCGGACCATGTCATCGCCGATGTCGCCGCGTTCCACGTCGCGGTCCAGCGTGCGCTGCCCAAGGTGCAGGATGGCTGGCTGGCGACGTTCGGCATCACCCCCGATGCGCCCGAGACCGGCTATGGCTGGATCCAGGCCGGCGAACAGGTCGCCGACGGCGTCCACCGCGTCGCCCGCTTCGTCGAGAAGCCGCCGCTGGATGCCGCGCAGGCAATGCTGGCAGGAGGCGACCATGTGTGGAACGGCGGCATCTTCCTGTTCCGTGCCGACCGCTATCTCGCCGAGCTGGGCCAGCATGAGCCGGCGATGCTGGCGGCGTGCCAGCGCGCGATGACGGAGGCCGAGCGCAACGGCAACCGCATCGCGCCCGATGCCGCCGCCTTTGCCGAGGCGCCGTCGCAGTCGATCGACTATGCGGTGATGGAAAAGGCCGACCGCGTCGTCGTCGTGCCGGTCGCGATGGGCTGGAACGACCTCGGCAGCTGGGACGCGCTGCATGCGATCAGCGCGCGCGACGATACCGGCAACGCCCATCGCGGCGAGGTGCTGGCGATCGACACCCGTGACTGCCTCGTCCGCACCGATGGCATCCGCATCCGGATGGTCGGCGTGTCCGACCTGATCGTCGTGGCGAGCGGCAACGACCTGCTGATCCTGCCGCGCGGGCGCAGCCAGGACGTCAAGAAGCTCGTCGAGGCGATGAAATAACCCCTTGTCCCGGCGGGCCACAGCGCCGCGCCAATCGGAGTATCCCATGAAGCAACTGATCGCCTTCGACCTCGACGGGACGCTGGCCGAGAGCAAGCAGCAGCTGACCGAGCCGATGGGCGAGGCGCTGGCCGACCTGCTGGGCGTCGCGCATGTTGCGATCATCTCGGGCGGCGACTGGCCGCAGTTCGAAAAGCAGGTCGCGACCCGCCTGCCCGAACGTGCCGACCTGTCGCGGCTGTGGATGATGCCGACCAGCGGCACCAAGCTGTACACCCATGGCGACGGGCGCTGGAACGCGGTCTATGCCGACCTGTTCGACGACGCGACCAGGGCGAACATCCTCGAAGCGTTCGACGCCGCGCTGGAAGCGACCGGCTTCGCCCCCGAACAGACCTGGGGCGAACGGATCGAGGACCGCGGCAGCCAGATCACCTTCTCGGCGCTGGGCCAGCAGGCCCCGATCGACGCCAAGGAACATTGGGACCCCGGGTTCGAGAAGCGCAAGATCATCCAGGCCGACCTGAAGCAGCGCCTGCCGGGCCTGTCGATCAACATGGGCGGCGCGACCTCGATCGACATTACAAAGGAAGGCGTCGACAAGGCGACCGGCCTTGCCAAGCTGGCCGATATCAGCGGAATCGCCACCGACGACATGCTGTTCATCGGCGACGCGATCTTCCCCGGCGGCAACGATTATGCGCCCAAGGCAGCGGGCATGGACACGGTGAAAATCCGCGACCCGCAGGAAACGCTGGCCGTGATCGAGGCCATCGTCGCCTGCCAGAAGTGACCGGCACGCCCCCCTGCCCCGCCGGTGTGCGCGGGGCAGGGGGGCGGCCCAAAGGTCACGAAAGTCACACTCGCGCAGTATTGCGCGGCACCTTGATTTTGCCGGTACGCGTTCGCATGGTTCGACGGTGTGAAAGAGCCGGTCGGACCATGCCATGCGCGTGCAGCTGTAGGAAAGCTCCCGCTTCTAACTAGAGCATCGAGCGTTTAATCAAGCGCATAGCCGGCGGCGGTGAAGTAGTTGCGACACTCGCCGGGGTCATACAGATTGCAGATAGAGCCAACGGTTTTCCAGAGGTCGTCGATGGTCCTGGCGCC
>RPSH01000019.1 GCA_003946805.1 Bacillus sp. 2B10
GAGGGGGACCGCCGCGCAGCGGTGGTGGGGGGGGGGCGGCGCAGTACGCCGGTTCCGTATGTCGACGCCACCCCTACGGGTGCGGAGTATCCACGCCGGATCGACATTCAACGGCAGCGAAGGATGTCATCCTTCCCGCGCAGGCGGGAATCCATATCCGCCGACGTTTCGGCCGGATTTGCGACGTTGGCGCAGATGGACTCCCGCCTGCGCGGGAGTGACGACAGGGAATGGACTGGTCGTCCCGCGTCCGGTCAACTGAATGTCGCGTCCGCCCTAGGCGATCACCCCCACCGCCTTGCCCGCCGCCTCGAACATGCCGAGGATCGTCTCGACCTGCTCCGCACTATGCTCGGCGCACAGCGAGCAGCGCAGCAGGAAGGTGCCGGCCGGCGTCGCGGGCGGGCGCGCCATGTTGACGTACAGGCCGCCGTCGAGCAGCGCCTGCCACATCGCCACCGCCTCGCGCTGATCCTCGAGGATCACGGCGATGATCGCCGATTGCGGGGTGTCGGTGCCGAGCGTGAAGCCGAGGTCCTTCAGGCCGCCGTGCAGCCGCTTCGAATTGCGCCACAGATGCGCGCGCTTGTCGCCGGCGTGGCGCAGCTTGCGGATCGACGTCGCGGCGGTCGCGACGACCGAGGGCGGCAGCGATGCGGTGAAGACGTACGGACGGCACACCAGCCGCATCACGTCGAACTTCGGATGGTTCGACACGCAGAAGCCGCCGACCGTACCGACCGATTTGGAGAAGGTGCCGACGACGAAATCGACGTCCTTCTCGACGCCCTGTTCCTCGTACACGCCGCGGCCATTGGCACCGAAAAAGCCCATGCCATGCGCTTCGTCGACCAGCACCATGCAGCCATGCTTCTTCGCGACCGCGACCATTTCGGGCAGCGGGGCGATGTCGCCGAGCATCGAATAGACGCCCTCCAGCACCACCAGCTTGCCGGGTTCCTTCGGCAGGCGACCCAGCCGCTTGTCGAGATCCTCGACCGAATTGTGGCGGAAGCGGACGATCTCGGCATTGCCGAGCGAACAGCCGTCATAGATCGACGCATGGCTGTCGGCGTCGAGGATGATGTATTCGCCCTTGCCCGCCAGCGTCGATATGATGCCGAGATTGGCCTGATAGCCGGTCGAGAACACCATCGCATGGTCGGTGCCGTAGAATTCGCGCAGCGCCGCCTCGCAATCCTTGTGCGGGTCGTAGGTGCCGTTCAGCACGCGGCTGCCGGTGGTGCCCGACCCGAAATCGTCGAACGCCTTCTTGCCCGCCGCGATCACGTCGGGGTCGAAGGTCATGCCCATATAGTTGTAGGTGCCCAGCAGGATCGTGTCCTTGCCGCGGATCACCGCCTGGGTCGGCGACGTCACCTTGTCCATCACGATGGCGAACGGATCGCGCACGCCGGTCGCCAGCAACGCCTCGCGTTCGGCGATCAGCGCGTCGAACTTGCTGAACAGGTCGCGTTCCGGCGCGATCGTTTCCGGCGATGCGGGCAGGGCGTGGGGCGTGGCGGCGGCTTCGGTCATGATGTCGGTCTTTCGGGGGCCGGGCAGGGGATCAGGCGGTCTTCAGCTTCTCAACGGCATCGGCCAGCTGGCCGACGGTCTCGATATCCGCCTGCATGTTCATGGTGATGACGATGTCGAATTCGTCCTCCACCGCCGCGACGAAATCCATCACGGTCAGGCTGTCCCATTCGAGATCGCCGGCAAAGGTCGTCGCCTCGGTCAGCTCGGCACCCTTCTTGTTGAACGGTTCGATCAGGTCGGTGATCGTGGCGAAGGTGGCGGCGCGGTCGCTCATGCGGGTCTTTCCAATGTGTATCGGGATATCCGGTCACGCGGGGCTATAGCAGACGATGCGCGCGATACCATGCCGCGGTGTCGGCAAGGCCGCGTGCCGTTGCAATGCGCGGTTCCCACAGGTCGGCGGGCGGACGGAGCGCGGGGTCGGCGGTCCAGTCGGGATGGGCCAGATAACGCGCGCGATCCTCGGTCAGCTTGGCGGCGGTCCCGCGCAGCCTGCCGTCGAGCTTCGCGCCCAGCCGCAGCAGCCCCGCGGGCAGATGGAGCGGCAGCACCCGGCGCCCCACCGCATCGCCGATCAGCCGGGCGAGGTCGGCATGGTGCATCGGATTGCCGTCATCAATCTCCAGCACCGCGCGCGGCCCGTCGCGGTCGGCCAGCGTCAGCAGCAGCCGCGCGAGATCGTCGACCGCGACCAGCGCGACGCGCCCCGGTGGCGGGAGCAGCGCGAGGCCGAAGCGCGCCATGCGGAACATGTCGCGCATCTCGGTATCGCCCGGACCATAGACGCCGGTGGGACGCACGATCGTCCAGTCCAGATCGCTCGCGGCGACGCGTTCCTCGCCGGCGCGCTTCGATGCGCCATAGCGCGACAGCTGCGGCTCGCGCGCCGACAGCGAGGAGACGTGGACGAAGCGCCGGACGCCGGCGGCGCGCGCGGCATCGAGCACCGCCTGCGTGCCGGTGACGTTTCCGGCGGTGAAGCCGGCTTCGTCCGGCGCGCTGACCACGCCCGCGACATGCAGGACGACATCGGCGCCGGTCATCAGCTCGGCGAGGCTGTCGGGCTTGTCGAGTGCGCCGCGCACCCAGCTGACATTCGGCTCGGCCGGCTGCGCCCGCCGGGTCAGCGCGCGGACGTGCCAGCCGTGGCCGACCCCTTGCGCGATCACGCGGCGGCCGACGAAGCCGGTCCCGCCGGTCAGCGCCATCGTCCTCACAGCAAGGCCATGTGGTTGCGGTGGACCAGCGCCGATCGCGGGGCATAGCCGAGCAGGTCGGCCAGTTCGTCGCTGCGCCGTCCGACGATCCGCGCGGCGTCGACCGCGTCATATTCGGCGAGGCCGCGCGCGACGACCCGCCCGGCGGCGTCGACGATGCGGACCCGGTCGCCCCGCGCGAAATCGCCTTCGACCCCGGTCGCCCCGGCCGGCAGCAAGCTGCGCCCGGTCGTCAATGCGCGTGCGGCGCCGTCGTCGATGCGGATCGATCCGCGATCGGTCAGTCCGCCCGACAGCCATGCCTTGCGCGCCGATGCCCCGCCAGCGGTCGCGAACACCGTGCCGTGCCCGGTCTCGCCGAAGCGGGCGAGCGGGTGGTCGACCCGGCCGGTGGCGATGGCGAGGTTCGCGCCGGCGCCGGTCGCGATCCGTGCCGCCTCGACCTTCGACACCATGCCGCCCGACCCCATGCCCGACGACGACCGGGTGTCGGCCATGGCGGCGATCGTCGCATCGATCTGCGCGACGTGCGGGATAAGCCGCGCATCCGGGTTACCGTGCGGGTTCGAATCGTACAGCCCGTCGATATCCGACAGCAGCACGACGCCACCCGCCCGCGCCGCCGCGCCGACCCGCGCCGCCAGCCGGTCGTTGTCGCCGAAGCGGATTTCCTCGGTCGCGACGCTGTCATTTTCGTTGACGACCGGCACCACGCCCAGCTTGAGCAGCCGGCCGAGCGTCGCGGACACGTTGAGGTAGCGGCGGCGATCCTCCAGATCGTCGAGCGTCACCAGCAGCTGCGCGGCGGTCAGGCCATGGCCGCCCAGCAGTTCGGCCCAGATGCTCGACAGCGCGATCTGCCCCGTGGCGGCGGCGGCCTGTGCATCCTCGAGGCTGGCACGCCCCCCCCTGGCGAGACCCAGCCGCCGCGCCCCGAGCGCGATCGCGCCGGATGACACGATGACGATCTGCTGTCCCGCGGCAACGCGCACGGCGATGTCGGCGACCAGCGACGCCAGCCAGTCGCGGCGCGGCTGGCCATCGGGCGCGACGAGCAACGCGGACCCGACCTTGACGACGAGGCGGGGACAGGCGCCCGGGGAGAACAGGTCCTCCCCGCGGATCGGGGAGGATTTCAGGTTCGTCAGATCGGCGACCATTCGGCGGGTTCCTCGTCATCGCCGGTATCCTGCGCGTGCATCTCGCCCGGCCCGATCGCCGCGATCAGCCGGTCGAGCACCGCCTCAAGCCCCTGTCCGGTCGCGCCCGACAGCGGCAGGACCTTGGCCCCGCTTTCCGCTTCCAGCTCGGCGATCAGCGTCTCGGTCAGCTCGTCGTCGAGCAGGTCGGCCTTGTTCAGCGCGATGACCTCCGGCTTGTCGGCGAGGTCCGCGCCATAATTCTCCAGCTCGCCGCGCACGATGCGATAGGCGGCGACCGGATCGTCGGCATGGCTGTCGATCAGGTGCAGCAGCACCCGGCACCGCTCGATATGCCCGAGGAACCGGTCGCCGATCCCCGCGCCTTCCGCCGCGCCTTCGATCAGGCCGGGGATGTCCGCCACGACGAACTCGCGCTGCTTGTGGCTGACCACGCCCAGCTGCGGGCGGGTGGTGGTGAAGGCATAGGCGCCGACCTTGGCATTGGCATTGGTCACCGCGTTGATGAAGGTCGACTTGCCGGCATTGGGCAACCCGACCAGCCCCGCATCGGCCAGCAGTTTCAGCCGCAGCCACACCCATCCTTCGTCGCCGGGCCAGCCGGTGCCGTGCTGGCGCGGGGCGCGGTTCGTCGAGGTCTTGTAGCTGGCATTGCCGCGCCCGCCGTCGCCGCCGCGCAGGAACACCTCGCACTGGCCGGCACGGGTGAAGTCCGCCAGCACCGTCTCCTTGTCCTCCGACAGCACCTGCGTCCCCACCGGCACGCGGATGACCAGATCGCGCCCGCCCGCGCCGGTACGGTTGGCACCGGACCCGCCGGACCCGCGCGGTGCGCGGAAATGCTGGGTGTAGCGGAAATCGATCAGCGTATTGAGGCCGGGGACCGCCTCGAAGATGATGTCGCCGCCCTTGCCGCCGTTGCCGCCGTCGGGGCCGCCATATTCCATGAACTTTTCACGGCGAAAACTGACGGCGCCGGGGCCGCCCCCGCCCGAACGGACGAAGATCTTGGCTTGATCGAGAAAATGCATGTCGTCCGCTTAGTCGGAGTCGCGACAGGGGGAAAGGGGCTTCCGCTACCGCCGCCGGTGCGGCACCGTCGCATCGACCTGGTCCGCCGTCGGCCGGATCGACGTCAGGAACCGTCCTGCGTGATCGTCAGGCTGCGGGCGGCCAGTTCGCGCGCCTTGTCGCGCGGCAGCCGCAGCGCCTTCGCCATCGCTCCCCCCAGCAACGCATCGCCCAGCGCCATCAGCACCAGCTGCAGCGTCTTGTCGGCCAGCGGCAGGTCGCTCAACGTCTGTTCGTTGCCCAGCCGGTCGACCAGCGCGTGGATGGCGTCGAGGATCGGGTCCAGCGCGTCGTCATTGCCCGACAGGATCATCCAGCTGGCCAGTGCGCCCGCACCCTCGCGATCGAACGCGTCGAACGTCAGGTCGACTATCTCGCGCGGATCATGGTTGCCGTCGCGCGCGCGCAGCACCGCCGCGCCGATCGTCGCGGTGATCGTTGTGGCCATCCGCTCGGCCAGCGCCTTTTGCAGTCCCGATGCCGATCCGAAATGATGCAGCAGATTGGCATGGGTTCGCCCGATCCGCGTCGCCACCGCTTTCAGCGTCACCGCCTGCGGTCCCGCCTCGATCAACAGGTCGCGCGCGGCGTCCAGCGCGGCGTCGCGCGACGCTTCCGGCGACATCCGGCGGCGAACTATTGACATGGATGTAAGTAAGCAGCTAGGGGCATGGCAGCAGTTGGAGCAGATTCATGGCGAAAGCAAAGACTCCCGACGATCTGACGATCACCCCGCGCGACGTCCGTTTCGGGCGCGACGGCTCGGTGCGACGCTACTGGCTGAACGACGATCCGGTTGCGACCGCGTTCTACAACGCCCTGTCGGTCACCTTCCCCAAGGGCGAGGGCTTCTTCATCGACAGCGTGCGGCAGTTTCGCGACGACGTCCCGCCGCGCCTTGCCGGCGAAATCCGCGCGTTCGTGAAGCAGGAGGCGATCCACACCCGCGAACATATCGCCTTCAACCGGCACGTCACCGACCAGGGCTATGACACGTCCCGGCTGGAGGCGCGGGTCGACCACGAACTGTCGATCACCCGGGGCCGGCCGCCGATCGCCAATCTGGCGGCGACGATGGCGCTGGAGCATTTCACCGCGATCCTCGCGCACGAACTGGTCGCGAACCCGCGCCATCTGGCTGGCGGCGATCAGGCGGCGGCCGATCTGTGGCGGTGGCACGCGATCGAGGAGATCGAGCACAAGGGCGTGGCCTACGACACGTGGCTCCACGCCACGCGCGACTGGAGCAGGTTCAGGCGCTGGCGGATCAAGACGCTGGTGATGCTGATCGTCACCGTGAAGTTCTTTCGCGGACGCACGGCGGGGATGCTCGACCTGCTGGCGCAGGACGGGCTGGCCGGGCCGCGCGTCCGATGGCGGCTGTTCGCCTATGCGTTCGGCCGGCCCGGCATGGCGCGCAAGGTATTGGGCCTGTGGCTGGGTTTCTTCCTGCCGGGCTTCCACCCCTGGAACCATGACGACCGTGCCCTGATCGGGCTGGTCGACAGCGAGTTCACCGCGGCCCGGCTGGCCGGCGCCTGACGCCCCCCTTGCCCCGTCGGGCGCGGCGGGGCAGGGAGGGCCGATGCGCACGGTATCCGAAACGGCGGCGGTCCGGCTGTACTATCTCGACGACGAAGGCGGGGTCGCGACGACGATTCTGTATGGGACGCTGGCCGAGGCGATGGCTGCGGCAGCGCGCGAGGCGGAGGAGATACAGGCGGGCCTGTATCTGCAGACCAGCAGCGACGTGGTCGGCTATCTCGACCTGCTGGAGGGATAAGGACGCTCCCCGACGGCCGACAGATTTTCGGGTCGACCTCCGAGCTTCCACCGCGGCGGCCGATGTCGCTGGAAGCGTTTCGGGTCGGGAGGCGATCGATCGGAGTCGCAAATCCGAGACGTCAGCGTCTGGAGTTTGATCCACCCGTATGTACCCGTCACCCCAGCGAAGGCTGGGGTCTCCATCTGCTCCTGCTGCGCGCTACCACCGGGAGATCCCGGCCTTCGCCGGGATGACGTGCGTTTCAACCGGGATCCATCGGACGCCAAATCGAACGCATCAGGGCAGACGCCATCCGGGGATGGGCATCCGCCCCTGCGCGATCCTACTGGTAACCGCCCTCTTCCTCGCGTTCCTCGGCGGCTTCCTCCTGTACCTCTTCCATCTCTTCCTGTTCGGGCGTGTCGGGATCGATCATGGCGGCGTCCTCTCGTGCGGCAGCAGTGCCGCCCGGCGTCAACCAGCCGGACGGGCACCGCGTTCCGCATGGCTCACGCCGCCAGCCGCCGGTCGAGCCGGCGATCGGACAGGTCGATGGCGTAATCGATCGTCTCCACCGCCCTGCCGCGCCCGCGCGAATGGATCGAACTGCGCGTGCCGGTCGGGACGAAGCCCAGCCGCCGCAGCACCGCGCCCGATGCCGGGTTGTCGACATAGTGTCCGGCATCGACCCGCCTGATCCCCAGCGTCGCGGCGATGTCCAGCACCGCGCGACCCGCCTCGGTCGCATAGCCGCGGCGCCACGCGGACGGCGTGATCCAGTAGCCCATGACGTGCGGCTGGTCGCCGAACGGCCCGATGCCGATACCGCCGATCAGGTCGCAGCGCCCGCCATCATGGGCGAGGATCAGGAAGGTCGGTCCGGGATCGCCCTGCCACGCGGCGGTGAACGCCGTCGCATCGGCCAGCGTATAGGGCCATGGCGCGCGCGACAGGTTGCGCACGACCGCTTCATGGCCGATCGCGGCGGCAAGTGCAGGCGCGTCCTCGCTCCAGCCGGGGCGCAGGGTCAGGCGTTCGGTACGGGCGAACATCAGCGTCTCTCCAATGCGCCGCGCCTCAGCATCGGGGCGGGCAGGGGCCGGAGAGAGCAATAAAAAAGGGAGCCGGGGTGACCCGCCTCCCTCTTGTTGGCTGGTTCCGTTGCCGGAACCCGGGTCACCCTGGTGGGCAACCCGTGTGGTAGCCCGTTATTCTGCGGCCTGGGCCTGCATCTCGACATACGCGAACTTGCGGCCGAGCTTGCCTTCCTTGAACGCCACGCGGCCATCGACCAGCGCGAACAGGGTATGGTCCTTGCCCATGCCGACGTTCACGCCCGGATAGAATTTGGTGCCGCGCTGACGCACGATGATGTTGCCCGCGACCACTTCCTGGCCGCCGAACTTCTTCACGCCAAGGCGACGGCCGGCCGAGTCACGACCGTTGCGCGACGAACCGCCTGCTTTTTTATGTGCCATGGTTCAAACTCCTCGTATTCGCTCAGGCGGCGGCGCTGTCGTCGGCGCGCTTGTCGCCGATCGCGGTGATCTTCAGGATGGTGTGCTGCTGGCGATGACCGTTCTTGCGACGGTAGTTGTGCCGGCGGCGCTTCTTGAAGACGATGACCTTCTCGCCCTTCGCCTGCGCGATGATTTCCGCCGAAACGGTCAGTCCCTCGACCGACTTCAGGTCGGCCCCGTCACCGGCAAGGAGCACGTCGCCGAGCGTCACGCTGCTGCCAGCTTCGCCATCGAGCTTCTCGACGACGATCTTGTCTCCTGCGGCAACGCGATACTGCTTGCCGCCCGTGCGCACGATTGCGAACATGGCCCTTGCTTCTTTCCCAAATGCATATGTCCGCGCGGAGATACCCCACGCGGCAAGTGGATTGTGACTAGGCAACGGGGCCCTGCCTGTCAATGCCGAACGAACGATTCGTCGGAAAAGCGATGTTGCAGCGCGGCAACGGTGGCGTGACATTCATGTGACACGTGTAAAAGGGTGCTTGCGTCACAAAGTTGCTCAAGGGAGTTTCGCCGCGCAACGTCGCGATCATCATGTCGCGCGGGGGGAGATTTTCATGCGTAAACCCGTTTTCACGGCCCTGTTCCTGTCGAGCGCGCTGGTGGCCGTTCCCGCCATCGCGCAGGTCGCGGATGCTCCGCCGCCTGCCGGCGAAGTGGCGGCCGGTGAAGAGATTCTGGTCGTCGGCACCCGCGCGCAGGGCCGTACCGTGGCGGAAAGCCCCGTTCCGGTCGACGTCATCACCGGCGATGCGCTGGTCAACGCCGGCTATACCGAGACGAACAAGCTGCTGAACCAGCTGGTCCCCTCGTTCAACTTCCCGCAGCCCTCGATCACCGACGGCACCGACGTGGTCCGCCCGGCGACGCTGCGCGGCCTCTCGCCCGACCAGACGCTGGTGCTGGTGAACGGCAAGCGGCGTCATACCACCTCGCTGCTCAACGCCAACGGTTCGGTCGGGCGCGGCTCGTCGGCGGTCGACCTGAACACCATTCCCAGCCTCGCGATCGAGCGGATCGACGTGCTGCGCGACGGTGCCTCGTCGCAATATGGTTCGGACGCGATCGCCGGCGTCATCAACGTCCAGCTCAAGCGCCGCGAGGGCGGCCGGGCGACGATGACCTACGGCAAGTATGTGTCGTCGATGGAGGGCGTCCGCGAGGTCTCCGGCATCGCCCGCCAGGCGAGCGGCCAGCCGCAGGTCCGCGCCGACGGCACCTATGTGCTGGAGGAAACCGGCCGCGACCGCGAGGTCCGCGACGGCCGCACCGTCACCTTCGCCGCGAACATGGGCCTGCCGATGGGGGAGACCGCCTATCTGAACCTGACGGGCGAATATCGCGACCGCGAACCGACTGACCGCGCCGGCTACGACCCGCGCCGCCTCTATCCGCTGCTCGCCAACGGCAATGTCGATCCGCGCGAGTTCTCGGCCGACCGGGTCAACCATCGCTATGGCGACGCGCGGACGACCGACTTCAACTTCTTCCTGAACGGCGGCGTCGACATCGGGGCGTCGTCGGAACTCTACATCTTCGGCAGCTACGGCGTCCGCGACGGCGAAAGCGCCGCCTTCTTCCGCCGCGCATCGGGCCGCGACGCCAACAGTAACATTCAGGATTTGCGTAACTGCACATTCACCGGCACGGTCTGCACGCCCTTCTATGCCGATGGATTCCTGCCACTTATCACCAGCCAGATGGAGGATTTCTCCGGCGCGCTGGGCGTGAAGGGCGATCTGGCCGGGTTCAATTATGACCTGTCCTACGTCTACGGCACCAACAGCTTCGATTTCCGCATCGAGAACAGCTACAATGCGTCGTTCGGGCCGCAGTCGCAGCGCGCGTTCGATGCCGGCGGCACCCGTTTCGGCCAGCAGACGATCAACCTCGACCTGCAACGCGAACTGAGCGTCGGGTTCCTGTCGTCGCTGTCGCTGGCGCTGGGCGGCGAATATCGCAACGAAAACTACAAGATCGTCGCCGGCGAGTTCCAGAGCTACGCCGCCGGGCCGTTCGCGTTCAGCAACGGCGCCGCCGCCGGGGCGCAGGGCTTCCCCGGCTTCTCGCCGACTAGCGCGGTCGACACCTCGCGCGACAGCTTCGCGGGCTATGGCGAACTCGACGCGAAGGTCAGTGATGCGTTCAACATCGTCGCCGCCGGCCGCTACGAACACTTCAGCGACTTCGGTGATACGGTGAACGGCAAGCTCGCCGCGCGCTTCGCGCCGGTGCAATGGGCGGCGATCCGCGGGTCGATCTCGACCGGATTCCGCGCCCCCAGTCTCGCGCAGCAGTTCTTCTCGTCCTTCGCCACGCAGAATATCGGCGGCACGCTGGTCGAGATCGGCACGTTCCGCGTCGGCGATCCGGTCGCGCGCGCGCTCGGTTCGCGCCAGCTGGAGGCGGAGAAGTCGGTCAACATCGGCGGGGGCCTGACGCTTACCCCGATCCGCGGCCTGACGCTGACCGCCGACTATTACAACATCAAGATCAACGATCGCATCATCCTGTCCGAAAACCTGCAGGGTGCGGCGGTCGTCGCGGTGCTGCGCGGGGCGGGAATCCGGGACATCACCTCGGCCCGGTTCTTCATCAACGGCATCGATACCCGCACGCAGGGCGTCGAGGTCGTCGGCACCTACCGCGTCCCCGATCTCGGCATCGGCAGCGTCACGCTGACCGCCGGCTACAACTACAACCAGACCGACATCACCGACCGATCGACCCTGTCGGCGATCCCCGGCGTCACGCTGTTCGGGCGGCAGGAATCGCTGCGCCTGACCGATGGACAGCCGCGCTCGAAGATCAATGCCGGGCTCGACTGGTCGCAAGGCATCTTCGGGGTGACCGCGCGTACCAATCGGTTCGGCAACACGCTGTCGCCGGGCGGGGCCGCCGCGACCGATGTCGAGCTGGAGCCGAAATGGCTGACCGACCTGGAGATCCGGGCGACCCCGGGCCAGTTCGAGCTGGCGATCGGGGCGAACAACCTGTTCGACGTCTATCCGACGCGCAACCCGATCCTCGGCGCGCCGGCGATCAACAACTACTTCATCCCGTATTCGAGCTTCTCGCCGTTCGGGTTCAACGGGCGCTATCTGTACGCGCGCGCCGGCGTGAAGTTCTGATCTGCCGCGGCGGGCAGGGGGTTCCCTGTCCGCCTTGGTACGCGCCGGTATTCCTCGAACCTCGCCTCGGCGAAGGCAGGGGGCATCAAGCGGCACTTGCCCCGATCCGTCACCGGGAGATCCCGGACTTCGCCGGGATGAAGTTCACTATTATCCGAGTTGACTACGCCCGCCCGTCCAGCCGGATGGTGCGGCCTTCGCGTGCGGACCGGTAGATCGCCTCGATGATCCGCATGTCGCGCAGCCCCTCCTCGCCCGACACGATCGCGGTGCGGCCATTGGCGGCACACTGCGCCATATGGTCGAGCTGTCCGGCGAACTGGGTCTTGGCCGGGCCCGGCGGCGGCGTGACCGCCCGGTCGCGACCGTTGCTGCCGACCCACAGCTTCTGCCCCGAATATCCGGTCGCGGGTTCGAGCTCGATCCGGCCTTTCTCGCCCATCAGCAGGATATGGTTCTGACTGGCGCTGTACATCGACTGACAGCTGCCGAGCGCCCCGGACGGGAATTCCAGCGTCCAGTCGATCATGTCCTCGACCTCGCGGAAGCGCGGGTCGCGGCGGTCGGTCGATTCGCGTGCGGTCACCGCGACCGGTTCCTCACCCGTCATGTAGCGCGCCGCCTGAAGGCTGTAGATGCCCATGTCCATCAGCGACCCGCCGCCTGACAGCGCGCGTTTGAGCCGCCATGCTTCGGGATCGCCCGCGACGAAGCCATGCTCCGAACGGACGTAGCGGATCTTCCCCGCCGCGCCGCTGCGCGCCAGCCGCATCGCTTCGAGGTTGTACGGCTCGAAATGGCAACGATAGCCGATCATCAGCTGGCGATCCGCCTTGCGCGATGCGGCGATCATCGCCTCGCATTCGGCGACGGAGATCGCCATCGGCTTCTCGCACAGCACATGCTTGCCCGCCTGCGCCGCGCGGATCGAGAATTCGGCGTGCATGGCGTTGGGGAGGCAGACATAGACGATGTCGACCTCCGGATTGTCGCGGATGCGGTCGAAGTCGCGATAGGCGTAGATCGATCGTTTCGGCAGTTTGTGGTCGGCGGCGACCTTCGCCGCCTTGGCCGGATCGCCGCTGACCACCGCCGCCAGCCGGCTGTGGCGGCAATTGGCGAATTCGGGAATGATCCGCCCGAGCCCGTAATTGCCCAGCCCGACGATGGCATAGCCGAGCGGCCGGTCTTCGGACGCCAGCACCCGCGTGCTGGAGGCGAGCGAGAGCGCGGCGGCACCGAGCATTACGTCGCGGCGGGCAAGATTCATGGCGGTATCTCCGGCGGTTACGCCCACAGGATGCCGGTCGGCCGGCCCACGTGCAAGCCGCGCGGAGACGACCGTTGGTAAAGCCCCGGAAGCTGTCGCCAACCCCAGGTTGATCCGCGGTGCCGCAAGTGGCCGCCAATGGCCGCGGGAACTGCTGAATGTCGATCGGCCCTAGCTCGCCGAAGCCACGTCATCGGCTGCAACCACGGCGTCGTCTCCGGCACGTGCGCGGCGCTGTTCGGTCAGCACCTGCCACCCGGTCAGGAACAGCGCGCCGGCGACCGGGCCGACGACGATGCCGCTCAATCCCATCAGGTCGATGCCGCCCAGCGTCGTCACCAGCACCAGCCAGTCGGGCAGTCCGGTATCGCGCCCGACCAGCACCGGCCGCAGGATATTGTCGGCCAGTCCGATCACCAGCACGCCCGACAGGATCACCACCACCCCCTGCCAGATCGCACCGGTCGCCAGCAGGTAGATCGCGACCGGGGTCCAGATCAGTGCCGGGCCGACCGCGGGCAGCAGTGCGACGATCGCCATCACCACCCCCCACAGCAATGCGGCGGGCAGGCCGACAATCCAGAAGGTGATCGCGCCCAGTGCTCCCTGCACCAGCGCCACGACCCCCGACCCCTTGATCGTGGCGCGAACCACCGCGACGAACTTTTCCGACAGCCGGCCTGCAACGTCGGATTCGAGCGGCAGCGCGCGGACGATCGAGGTGCCGATACGCTCGCCGTCGCGCAGCAGGAAGTAGGTGACGTACAGCCCGACGCCGAATGCCAGCAGGAAGGCGGCAGCGTTGGCGCCGATCGACAATGCGCTCCGGGCAAGCACGCTGGCGCTGGCGCCCACCGCCTGCGAAATCTTGGTCTGCGCACGTTCGAAGCTGCCGAAGCCCGCGCTGTCGATCGCCCGCTGGATACGGGTCGGCAGCGCGCCATGCACCTGTTCGAAATAGGTCGCGAAGTTGATCTGTCCGGTGCGCAACTGGCCATAGACGCCGGCGGCCTGATCGACGACCATGCTGACGATAATCATTGCCGGGATGACGACTGCGACGGTGATGATGAGCAGCGTCAGCGCCGCCGCAAGGTTGCGCTGTCCCGGACGCCAGCGCAGCAGGCGCTGGAACAGGGGCTGGAACAGCAGCGCCGCCAGTGCCGCCCACAGCAACGCACCGATGAAGCTGGACACGACCAGCGTGAGCGCGATGGTGACAAGCGCGAGGAACAGGATGAACCCGCCGGTTTCGACGCGCTGACGGACGATGGGCATGCTGGACGGCCTTCGGTTGGGACGGGCCGGCATGGGTGCCGGACGGTTATCGTTGCGGGGGCGAAACGCCGCAGCACGTGCTATGCTCTCTGCCGGCGGTTCGATAGTGGTAATTGCCTCGTACCTGCCCAAGGCAACGGCAGGGCGAACCGCATGTCATTCCGGCGCAGGCGGTATGTCGTGGTGGCCGCACGGGTCGAGCGCGGTTTGGAACTGCGACGACGCTTCGGTGCGGATGGAACGGGCATCACTGCGTCGCCGCGCGCCAGTTGAGCAGATGCGCCGCCGCCAGCACCACGCCGCCGATCGAGGTGACGATCCGCTCCACCGTCTCCCCGTCGACGGCAAAGGCCCCGGTCCCCAGCAGAGCGAGGCCCATCAGCGCCAGTGCGGCAGGCAGGGTTCGACGATGCCGGCGATAGCCTGCGCCCAGCGCCACCAGGCTGGTGGGTACGGCGAGGGCGAAGGCGATTGCGTGAAATGCCTCGGGCACGATCAGGATCGTCGCCAGCACGGGGAGGGCGACCAGCAGCAGCGGCAGCAGCAGGCAATGGACGAGGCACAACAGCGACGCGGCGACCGCGAACCCATCGAGCAGGCGTTGTCGCCGGGAGGGAAGGACGACGGGGGGCGGGGCATGGGACATAATGACAACCTTCAATGATATGTTGTATCATTTCGGAAGTCGGACACGCCGCTGCAACCCCGCGATCGTCAAGGATCGCGCGTGGCGGCGGCATCGTCAGTTGCGAAGGTGCGTCCCGTTGCGCCAGAACCATCGAAAGATGGTGACCCCTACGAGAATCGAACTCGTGTTTTCGCCGTGAGAGGGCGACGTCCTAACCGCTAGACGAAGGGGCCGTGTGCGGGAGGGGCGCTCCTACGCGGCAATCCGACGGCCGTCAAGCGTCCCGACCGGCGGGAAGGGCGAGGGATCGGTTGCAAATCGGAACACATGCCGTTCAGCGAAATGAAACCTTTCGATCTGCCGCGCTTTGAAGGGCCTGAACCAATTCAGTCAGGGCGCTCCCATGGCAAAGGCACTACCCGTCATCCTCTCGCTCATCCCGCTGGCCGCCGTCATCGGTGCGTGCGTGACCTGTCCCTGACGGGACGTCACGCCGGACCGCCACGGGCAACGAAAAGGCCGCCGGATCGCTCCGGCGGCCTTTTCTGTCGGTCGAAGCGGCAGGGATCAGCCCTGCGCTTCTTCCTCGTTCGCGTCGTCGCGGGCGATGTCGCCCGGCTCGGCGTTGGGATCGTAATCCTCGGTGAAGCCGGCATCGTCACGCTCGAACATCGAGGCCATGACGTCGACGCCCTGCGCCTGCATCTCGGCTTCTTCCGGCGAACGCGCGACGTTGACCTTGACGGTCACGGCGACTTCCGGGTGCAGCGAGACCTTGACCTCGTGCACACCGATCGCCTTGATCGGGCGATCGAGCGCAATCTGCGACTTGTCGACCTTGTGGCCGTCGGCGACCAGCGCGTCGACCAGATCGCGGACCGCGACCGAACCGTAGAGCTGACCGGTGTTTGACGACTGACGGATCAGCGTGACCGACACGCCCTCGAGCGTCTTGGCCTCGGTCTCCGCGTCGGTGCGACGGGCGGCGTTGTCGGCGACGATCCGCTCGCGGTTCGCCTCGAACACCTTCTTGTTGGCTTCGTTGGCGCGCAGCGCCTTCTTGCGCGGCAACAGGAAGTTGCGGGCGAACCCGTCCTTCACCTTCACCACGTCGCCGATGGCGCCGAGCTTCTCGACGCGTTCCAGCAGAATGACGTCCATGTCGGGCGCTCCTTACTTAACGATGTAGGGCAGCAGGCCCAGATGGCGGGCGCGCTTGATGGCCTGAGCCAGTTCACGCTGCTTCTTCGCGCTCACCGAAGTGATGCGCGACGGGACGATCTTGCCGCGTTCGGACACGAAGCCCTGCAGCAGACGAACGTCTTTGTAATCGATCCGGGGAGCGTCCTTCGCGGAGAAGGGGCAGCTCTTGCGGCGGCGGAAAAACGGACGTGCCATGGTGCTGCTCCTTACGCTTCGACTTCGGCCGACGGTTCGCGCTCGCGGCGCGGACCGCGGTCGTCACGGTCACGGCCACCACGACGGTCGCCACGCTCCGAGCGCTCGCTCTTGCGCATCATCACGGTCGGACCTTCCTCGTGGCCGTCAACCTTGACGGTCATGAAGCGGATCACGTCCTCGTTGATCTGCGTCTGGCGCTCTAGCTCGGCCACGACGTCGCCCGGCGCGTCGATCTCGAGCATGACGTAATGCGCCTTGCGGTTCTTCGCGATGCGATAGGCGAGGCTGCGCAGGCCCCAGGTTTCGGTCTTGACGACCTTGCCGTTCATGTCCTGAACGATCTTGGTGGCGGTTTCCGCCAGCGCGTCCACCTGCGCCTGTGCCAGATCCTGGCGCGCAAGGAACACGTGCTCGTAGAGAGCCATATTCTGATCCGTCTGTTGGCCGATCGCTGACGCCGCGCCAATCGCGAACGCCCCTCCGGCTGTCGTCTTCCAATGCAGTCCGGGGCGACAGGACATGCCCGCCACCCCGGAGAGCGCCGCACTTACCCGAAACCGGGAAAGATGCAAGCGGCGAGTCTGTCCTGCACCCTATCGAACCCTGTGCTTCCGCAAGGTCCGGGAATGCCGGTCAGTTCGCGATCGCGCCACCGATCACCGCGCCGATCACGCCGCTGGCGATCGCGATCAGCACCGCATCGTTGCCCGAGCGCACCCACTGATATCCCCGGGGCGGCGCATAGACGCCGCGCTGACGATAGGCGCGATAGTCGATCTGGCGATAGTTCGGGGCCCGGTTGCGATCGAACCGCTGGCCCCGCTGCCACCTGGCATGGCCCACCGGCTGCTGGCGCACGACGGTCCTGCGGACATTCTGGCCGTGGCGGTTCTTCTCGACGACGACCGTGCGGCCGGGGCGCTCCTTGACGACGGTACGGCCCTGTGCCGACGCCGCCATCGGGGTTGCCAGCAGCGCGGCGGTCATCGCGGTAAGGATCAGCTTCTTCATCCCGGTCACTCCATTGCTCTCGTGTCGAAGCCGAAGATGGGAGCCGGGTGTCGCGGGGGTTTGTCAGCAGGTCGCCGAAATGGTCGCAGCGTGTCGCGATGCGCCCTCTTGCGTTCAGCTTGGCCGAGCGACTACCCCGCGCGGCTTGGATTTGCAGGAGACGTCGGCGATGCGCGCATTCATCTTTCCGGGGCAGGGCAGTCAATCGGTCGGCATGGGCGCCGCACTGGCCGCCGCCAGCCCCCATGCCCGCGAAGTGTTTCAGGAAGTCGACGAGGCGCTGGGCCAGAACCTCTTCCGCCTGATGGCTGACGGCCCCGATGCCGAATTGCTGCTGACCGAGAATGCCCAGCCGGCGATCATGGCCAACGCCATCGCGACGCTGCGCGTGCTGGAGCGCGAGGGCGGCATCCGCCTGGCCGACAAGGCCGACTTCGTCGCGGGCCATTCGCTGGGCGAATATACCGCATTGTGCGCGGCCGGCGCGCTCGACCTGTCGACCACCGCGCGGCTGCTCAAGCTGCGCGGGCGGGCGATGCAGGCGGCGGTGCCGGTGGGCGAGGGGGCGATGGCGGCGCTGCTCGGCGCCGACCTGACCAAGGCGCAGGCACTGGCCGAAGCTGCGGCCGAAGGCGAGGTCTGCACCGTCGCCAACGACAACGATCCGTCGCAGGTCGTGATTTCGGGCGCGAAGGCCGCGATCGATCGTGCGGTGCCGCTGGCCAGGGAAATGGGCATCAAGCGCGCGGTCGTGCTGCCGGTATCCGCGCCGTTCCACTGCCCGATGATGCAGCCTGCGGCCGACGCGATGGCGGCGGCGCTGGCCCATGTCGCGCTGTCGGCGCCGGTCGTACCCGTCTATGCCAACGTCACCGCCGCGCCGGTAGCCGATCCCGAGACGATCCGTCGCCTGCTGGTGGAACAGGTCACCGGCATGGTCCGCTGGCGCGAATCGGTGCTGGCGATGCAGGATGCGGGCGTCAGTGATTTCGTGGAACTGGGCGGCAAGGTGCTGGGCGCGATGGTAAAGCGCATCGCCCCCGACGCGACCGCGACCAGCGTGGTGACGATGGCCGATATCGAGGCGCTGGTGGGGCGGTTGTAAGAAAGTATTTGTTCGCGCAGAGGACGCAAAGGGCGCAGAGAGGGCGGAATGCGGGCTATCGATCGTGTGACCAGCGACGTGATCGATGTGGCGATCCGCGTTCACAGGGACTTGGGTCCCGGCCTCTTGGAAAGTGTCTATGAAACCGTCCTTGCCGCAAAGCTCGCAGCAGCTGGCTACCCGGTTCAACGGCAGTATCCGGTTTCTTTCGAGTTCGAAGGCATGCGCTTTGATGCAGGCTTCCGCGCCGATCTATTCGTCGACGAACGACTGATCGTCGAAATCAAATCCGTCGAGCAAGTATCGCGGGTGCATGTGAAACAACTACTGACCTACCTCAAGCTGACAAAACAGCCCGTCGGGCTGCTCATCAACTTCGGCGGTGAAACGTTGAAAGAAGGCATCCGCCGGCTCGTCAACAACTACACCCCCTCTGCGTCCTCTGCGTCCTCTGCGCCTCTGCGCGAAAAATATCAGGAAAGCTGACCTATGTTCGACCTAACGGGAATGACCGCCCTCGTGACCGGCGCCAGCGGCGGCCTTGGTTCGGCGATCGCCAGGGGCCTTGCCGCGCAGGGCGCGCGCCTGGCGCTGTCCGGCTCCAACATTGCCAAGCTGGAGGCGTTCGCCGCCGAACTGGGTGGCGATCACGTCACGCTCGCCTGCGACCTGTCCGACGGTGCGGCGGTCGATGCGCTGGTGCCGCAGGCGGTGGCGGCGCTCGGCAAGCTCGACATCCTCGTCAACAATGCCGGCGTCACCCGCGACAATCTCGCCATGCGGATGAAGGACGACGAATGGGATCAGGTGATTCGCGTCAACCTCGAAGCCGCGTTCCGCCTGTGCCGTGCCGCCGCCAAACCGATGATGAAGGCGCGGTTCGGCCGGATCGTCTCGATCACTTCGGTCGTCGGACAGACCGGCAATCCGGGGCAGGCCAATTATGCCGCGTCGAAGGCGGGGCTGGTCGGCCTGTCGAAGGCGCTGGCCGCCGAACTCGCCAGCCGCGGCATCACCGTCAACTGCGTCGCGCCCGGCTTCATGGCGTCGGCGATGACCGACGTGCTGCCCGAGGCGCAGAAAACCGCCCTGCTGGGCAGGATTCCGGCCGGGGCGTTGGGTTCGGGCGATGACGTGGCGGCGGCGGTCGCCTATCTCGCCAGTCGCGACGCCGGGTATGTGACCGGCCAGACGATCCATGTGAACGGCGGGATGGCGATGATATGAGCGTGATGCTGATGGCGGCGATGCTGGCCGCGGGCGATGCCAATGTCGTCAAATGCACGGTGGCGAAGCTGCCCAAGAGCGATCTGGCCAAGCTGCAGCAGGGCATGATCGTCGGTGTGCTGGAAGGCAGGAAGCCGGTGCCGGCGACCGAGACGCTGGTCAGGACCGTGCGCCGCCACGCCGCGACCTGCCACCCCGGCACCGGCAAGGCGGATGCGCGGGCGGGTGACGTCGTCATCACCAGCATCGCGGTCGAGGCACTGGCGTCGGGACTGTCGGCAAAGGGCGTCGATCCGGTCGCGGTCAATCGCCGCCTCAGCCAGACGTCGCCGGCCGTTCTCAACGCATTCCTCGCGCGCAAGCAGACGCCCGAAGTCGATGCGTTCATGCAGGGGATGATGGGTCTGGCCGGCGCGAACAAGGGCGATACCCGGTTGCAGCGGTTGATGGGCGGCTATGCCTTCAACGCCGCGACTCTCGCCCGCCTGTTCGCCGCCAGGGGTTGAGCGTCCGCACCCGCGCACTTGCGCGCGGGCCGGACGCGCTTTAGGGGCATGCAGGTAAGAAACACCCCGAATGTGAAGAGGGAATGAATATGAGCGAGACCGCCGAACGCGTGAAGAAGATCGTCGTCGAGCATCTCGGCGTCGAAGCGGAGAAGGTGACCGAGGACGCGAGCTTCATCGACGATCTGGGTGCGGACAGCCTCGACATCGTCGAACTGGTGATGGCGTTCGAGGAAGAGTTTGGCGTCGAGATCCCCGACGATGCCGCCGAGAAGATCACGACCGTCAAGGACGCGATCACCTATATCGACGAGCACAAGGGCTGATCCGGCCGGGGCGGCCCCGCCGCCCAGCCGACTGCCAGAATTTCACGGCCCCCCGTCCCGGCGAACAGCCATGGGCGGGGGGCCGTTCGTTACGTATCTGAACGGAGAGAATGCCATGCGCCGCGTAGTCGTGACCGGCCTCGGCCTCGTGACCCCGCTGGGTGCCGAGGTGGAAACCGCCTGGAAGAACCTGATCGCCGGCAAGTCCGGCGCGGGGCCGATCACGCATTTCGATGCGTCGAACCAGAAGTGCCAGATCGCGTGCGAGGTGAAGCCGGCGGATCATGAATATGGTTTCGATCCGAACAAGCGCGTCGACCACAAGGTTCAGCGGCAGGTCGATCCGTTCATCGTCTACGGCATCGACGCCGCCGGACAGGCGCTGGAAGACGCCGGACTGACCGACATGACCGAGGACCAGCGGCTGCGTGCCGGTGTCTCGATCGGATCGGGGATCGGCGGCCTGCCCGGGATCGAGATCGAATCGGTCAACCTGCACGAACGCGGTCCCGGCCGGGTCAGCCCGCACTTCGTTCATGGTCGCCTCATCAACCTCATCAGCGGGCAGGTGTCGATCAAGTACGGGCTGATGGGACCGAACCACGCGGTCGTCACGGCGTGCTCGACCGGTGCGCATTCGATCGGCGACGCGGCGCGGATGATCCGCGACGACGACGCCGACATCATGCTGGCGGGCGGTGCCGAAAGCACGGTCAACCCGCTGGGCGTCGCCGGCTTCGCACAGGCGCGGGCGCTCAACATGAGCATGAACGACCGTCCGGCCCAGGCCAGCCGTCCCTATGACAAGGGTCGCGACGGCTTCGTGATGGGCGAGGGCGCGGGCGTCGTCGTGCTCGAGGAATATGAGCACGCCAAGGCGCGTGGCGCGAAAATCTATGCCGAGGTCGTCGGCTACGGCCTGTCGGGCGACGCCTATCACGTCACCGCGCCGCACCCCGAGGGCAAGGGCGCGGAGATCGCGATGCGCATGGCGCTGCGCAAGGCGGGGATGGAGCCGTCGGACATCGATTATATCAACGCGCACGGCACCTCGACCATGGCCGACACGATCGAACTGGCCGCGGCCAAGCGCGTGTTCGGCGACGACCTGTCGGGTGCGTCGATGTCGAGCACCAAGTCGGCGATCGGCCATCTGCTGGGCGGCGCGGGCGCGGTGGAGAGCATCTTCTGCATCCTGGCGCTGCGCGACCAGATCGTGCCGCCGACGCTGAACCTCGACGATCCCGATGATGGCACCGAGGGCGTCGACCTCGTGCCGCATCATGCCAAGAAGCGGCAGGTGCGTGCGGTGTTGAACAACAGCTTCGGCTTCGGCGGCACCAACGCCTCGCTCGTCATGAAGGCGATCTGATCCCGTGCGCCGGATCGGCTGCTTCGGCCTGATCGTCGGACTGCTCGCCATCGGCGCGCTGTTCATGGTGATGCAGGGCTGGGGCGGGGCCGGTCCGGCACAGCGCACGGTGACGGTCACGGTGCCGCAGGGCGCCAGCCTGTCGGCGGCAGCGGACGAACTCGAAAAGGCGGGCGTGATCCGCTCCGCCGACCGCTTCCGCCTCTACGCACGCTTTCTCGGGGACGACGAGCCGATCCGCGCCGGCGAATATCGCGTGCCGCCGCGCATCTCGCAGTCGGACGTGCTCAAGCTGTTGCAGGGCGGTCGCACGCTGCAACGCTTCGTGATGGTGCCCGAAGGGTGGCCGTCGGTGCTGGTGCGGGACGCGGTGGCCAGGGCGCCGCAGCTGGAAGGAACCGCGCCGCTGCCCGCAGAGGGCAGCATCCTGCCCGACAGCTACAGCTACGAACGCGATGGCGACCGCGCGGCTCTGGTCAGGCGGATGCAGACCGCGATGGACCGTTACCTTGCCGATGCGTGGAAGAAGCGGAAGCCGACGACGGTGGTGAAGACCCCGCGTGAGGCGATCATCCTCGCCTCGATCGTCGAGAAGGAAACGGCCAAGTCTTCCGAACGCCGCATGGTCGCCGCAGTCTATTCGAACCGGCTGCGCACGGGGATGCGGTTGCAGGCAGATCCGACCGTCATCTATCCGATTACCAAGGGAAAACCGCTCGGTCGGCGCATCCGCAAGTCGGAGCTGCAGGCGAGGAACGGGTACAATACCTACGCGTCGGGCGGGCTGCCGGTCGGGCCGATCGCCAACCCGGGACGCGCGTCGATCGATGCAGTGCTCGATCCGGCGGAAACCAGGGCGCTGTACTTCGTGGCGGACGGGACCGGCGGGCATGTGTTCGCCGACACGCTGGCCGAGCATAACGCCAATGTGCAGAAATGGTACGCGCTGCGCCGGGCGCGGGGCGAGATGTAGGCTTTCGCCGCAGGGTGCGGGCGGGGAGGGGCGTTCCGAACCGCCGACGGTAACGCCCCTCCACCCTGCCGGACATGGTCCCCGCCCCGAAGGGCGGAGAGAATGTCAGCGGCGCAGGCCGTTCGCGGCATGCGCGCGCGCTTCGGTTTCGGCATGGGTCGGGCCGACGATCCAGCTGCCGCCGACGCACAGCACCGGATCGAACGCCAGCCATTCGGGTGCGCTCGCTTCGGTGATCCCGCCGGTCGGGCAGAACTTCGCCTGATAGAAGGGGGCGGCGAGCGCCTTCAGCGCCTTCAGGCCGCCCGAGGCTTCGGCCGGGAAGAACTTGAAGTGGGTGAGGCCGAGGTCGAGCCCGCGCATGATGTCGCCGGCATTGGCGATGCCGGGCAGGAACGGCACGCTGCTGTCGATGATCGGACGACCGATCGTTTCGGTCAGGCCGGGGGAGACGATGAATTCGCTGCCCGCGTTCATCGCCTGGCGGAACTGTTCGGGGCTGACGACGGTGCCGGCACCGACGATCGCGCCCTCCACCTTCTTCATCTCGGCGATGGCTTCCAGCGCGGCGGGGGTACGCAGCGTCACTTCGAGCACGCGCAGCCCTCCCTTGACCAGCGCCTCCGCCATCGGCCGCGCATCGGCGGCGTCGTGGACAACCAGGACCGGGATGACCGGGCTGGTCTGCATGATGTCTGCGATCGTGACGGTCATCGGGCGTGCTCCTGCGCGAATGCGGCCGCGGCCCCGAACAGGCCGGGCTGGGGATGGGTGATGAGCTTGACGGAGATGCCCGCCATGAGATTCTGGAACCGGCCCTTGGCGGTAAAGCGGTTGCCGAATCCGGATTCCAGCAGGTGATCCTTCAACCGCAGGCCGAGGCCGCCGGCGATCACGACCGCCTTCGCCCCCTGTGCCAGCGCAAGGTCGCCGGCAACGGCACCCAGCGTCAGGCAGAAACGGTCGAGCGCGGCGACGGCGATGCTGTCGGTCCCCTCCAGCGCGGCCGCCCACAGCGTCTTGTCGTCGCTGTGCGGCACCGAAACGCCCTCGATCTCGGCCAGCGTTTCGTACCACGCGACGATCGACGGGCCGGCGCAGGCGCGCTCGTTCGAGCCGCGGCCATGCGCGCGGCGCAGGCGGCGCAGCAGCGCATCCTCGATCCCGTCGAGCGGAGCGAAATCCTGATGCCCGCCTTCGGTTTCCAGCACGTGATAGCGATCGTCGGTCCGCAGCAGCTGCGCCACGCCCAGTCCGGTGCCGGGGCCGCAGATCGTGACCACGCCCTTGTCGGGCAATGCGCCTTCGGGGCCGCACAGGTGGATGAAGTCCTGCTCGCCGACCTGTGCGACGGCGTGGCCGACCGCACCGAAATCGTTGATGATCGTCCAGATGTCGACGCCGAGCCGTTCCTGTATCAGCGGCGGGCGGATGATCCAGGGGTTGTTGGTGAACTTGATGAGCGTGTCGTTGACCGGCGAGGCGACGGCCAGGCTGGCGGCACGCGGCAGCGGACGCCCCAGATCACGCTCGAACGCCCGCCACGCCAGTTGGAGGCTGCCATGTTCGGCCACCTTCTGCGTGATCGGATCGCCCAGATGGACGACACGACCATCCTCGACCTCGGCAATCGAGAAGCGGGCGTGGGTGCCGCCAATATCTACCGCAACGACTTCCATGACCTCTCCTTATACCCCGCCGGCGTATCCCCGCGCAGGCGGGGATCCAGAGTTGCGTGGGTGTCGCCTGTGGCTCTGGACCCCCGCCCGCGCGGGAGTACCGTCTGCCTCCGGCAAACGTTACAACCCGGCCGCAGCCAGCATCGCCGATGCGCCGGCCTCCGCCTCGCTCGCGCCCTGCCGCATCATCGCAAAGATTTCGCGACCGGTGCCGTCCGCCGCGGGGGGCGCCTCCGCATGATCGCGCGCCGCCCATTCGTCGGCGGGCACCAGTGCCTCCAGCGTGTTGGCATTGGCGTCGAGGCGGATGACGTCGCCGTCGCGCAGCTTGCCGATCGGCCCGCCGCCCAGCGCCTCGGGCGACAGGTGGATCGCGGCCGGCACCTTGCCCGACGCGCCCGACATGCGCCCATCGGTGACCAGCGCGACGCGGAAGCCGCGATTTTGCAGCACGCCCAGCGGCGGGGTCAGCTTGTGCAGTTCGGGCATGCCGTTGGCGCGGGGCCCCTGATGGCGGACGACCACCACGACGTCGCGGTCGAGTTCGCCATTCTTGAACGCGGTCTGCACCGACGCCTGATCGCTGAACACGCGGCACGGTGCCTCTATCACCCAGCGATCGGGATCGACCGCCGACACCTTGATACAGGCGCGGCCGATATTGCCCTGGAGGATGCGGAAGCCGCCTTCGGGAGCGAACGGCGCGTCGATGGTGCGGACGATGGTGTCGTCGCCGCTGGCCGGCGCATGGTCCTTCCACACCAGTTGGTCGTTATCGACGCTCGACTGGCGGCCATAGGCGGCCATGCCGTCCTTCGCGATGGTCAGCACGTCGCCGTGGAGCAGGCCGCCGCGCAGCAGCTCGCGGATCACGAACGACGGACCGCCGGCATCCTCGAACCCGTTCACGTCGGCCGACCCGTTGGGATAGACGCGGGTCAGCAACGGCACGACCTCGCTCAACCGGTTGAAATCGTCCCAGTCGATGATGATCCCCGCGCAGCGCGCGATGGCGGGCAGGTGGATCAGGTGGTTGGTCGACCCGCCGGTCGCGAGCAGCACGATGGCCGCGTTCACGATCGCCTTTTCATCGACCACCCGGCCGATCGGGCGATAGTCGTCGCCGTCCCAGCCGATTTCGGCGAGGCGGTGGACGGCATGGCGCGTCAGTTCCTGACGACGCTTGGTGCCCGGATTGGCGAAGGCCGCGTCGGGGACGTGCAGGCCCATCGCCTCGACCATCATCTGGTTCGAATTGGCGGTGCCATAGAAGGTGCAGGTGCCCTTGCCATGATAGGCGGCGATTTCGGCGTCGAGCAGTTCCTCGCGGCCCACCTTGCCCTCGGCATAGGCTTCGCGGACCGCCGCCTTCTGCTTGTTGGGGATGCCCGACCGCATCGGGCCGCCGGGGATCAGCACCATCGGCAGGTGGCCGAAGCGCAGCGCGCCCATCAGCAGGCCCGGCACGATCTTGTCGCAGATGCCCAGCAGCGCCGCGCCCTCGAACGTGCCGTGGCTCAGCGCCACCGCAGTCGACAGTGCGATGGTGTCGCGGCTGAACAGCGACAGCTCCATGCCGGGAAAGCCCTGCGTCACGCCGTCGCACATCGCGGGCACGCCGCCCGCGACCTGTGCGGTTACGCCCGCCTCGCGCGCCCAGACCTTCATCTGTTCGGGATAGCGGTAATAGGGCGCGTGCGCCGACAGCATGTCGTTATACGCGGTGACGATGCCGATGTTCATCCGGTTGGCCGGACGCATCGCGTCGCGATCCTCGTCGGTGCCGGCATAGGCGTGGGCGAGGTTGGCGCAGCCGAGCATCGGCCGGTCGACGCCGCTCTCGCGCTCCCGGTCGATCAGCGCGAGATAGGCGGCACGCTTTTCGCGCGACGCTTCGATGATGCGGTCGGTGACGGCGGCGATTGCGGCGCTGAGGGCCATCATGCGCTCCAGTGGATATCGAAGGGAAGTTCGACTTCGGCCAGCACGCGGCCGATCGGATAGGAAGAGGACGCGCCCTGATCGATCGCGCGTTCGAGCACGCCCTTCTTCTCATCGCCGGTGATCGCGATCATCAGCGCGCGGGCCGATGCGATCGCCGCGTGGCTCAGGGTGACGCGGGCGACCGGGGCCTCGGGCGGCAGCGGGTCGGGCATGACGCCCAGCGCGCGGCGTTCCTTCGGACCGGTCAGTGCCTCGGTCAGGTCGGGGCCGGGGAAGATCGACGCGGTGTGGCCGTCGGCGCCCATGCCGAGCAGGCACAGGTCGAGTGGCCAGTGCAGGTCCTGCAAACGCGCATCGGCGGCGCGGCCGGCGGCCTTGTAGTCCGGCGCCTTCTCGGCGGTCAGCGGGATCACGCGGGCGCCCTTGGGCAGGAAGATTTTGGCGAGGCCGGTGACGTTCGACAGCGCGTCGCCCATCGGCACGATGCGGTCGTCGGTGGGCAAGATCGTCACCCGCTTCCAGTCGAGCTTGGCCTTGACCAACTGGTCATAGATCGGGGCGGGGGTGCGACCGCCCGCCAGCGCGATCACCGCCGCGCCGCGCGCGTCGATCGCCGATTCGATGATGAACTGGATGTCGCCGGCCAGTGCCGCGGCAAATTCGGCGGGTTCGTCATATTCCCACCATTCGATCTCGGTCATTCTGCAATCCCGTGTGGTTTTCCGTTTCGTTCGAGCTGATCGAGAACCGGTTCTCGACGGACGCATCTCGACTTCGCTCGATGCTGCTCGAACTGAACGGGGTATATAGGGTGGAAGGGGAGCGTCTCACACGCTCACTCGTTCCACGTCACCCCGTCGCGTTCGGTCAGCGCGACGCTGGCATTGGGGCCCCAGCTGCCCGACGCATAGCCCTTCGGCTTCGTCCCGTTGCTCTTCCATCCGTCGCGGATCGAGTCGATCCACGTCCACTGCGCCTCCACCTCGTCGCGGCGGACGAACAGCGTCGGGTCGCCCTCGATCAGGTCGAGCAGCAGCCGCTCATACGCGATGCGGCGGCGGGTGCCGGCAAAGGCGGTGGTCAGCGACAGGTCGAGCGGCACTTCGCGCAGGCGGACGCCGTCGCGGTCGAGGCCGGGCTCCTTCGCCATCACCAGCAGGCGGACATATTCCTCGGGCTGGAGGCGGATGACCAGCGTGTTGGGCTGCAATTGCCCGCCGCGATCGGCGAAGATCGAATGCGGCACCGGCTTGAACTGGATCGAGATTTCCGAATGGCGGTCCTGCATCCGCTTGCCGGTGCGCAGGTAGAAGGGCACGCCCTGCCAGCGCCAGTTGTCGACATGCGCCTTCACCGCGACGAAGGTCTCGGTGTCCGAATTTTTGCCCAGTTCCTCGTCGTACCCGCGGACGATCTCGCCCTTCACCGCGCCGGCGTCATACTGGCCGGTGACGGTGTGGGCGTTTGCCTCCTCCGGCCCGATCAGGCGCAGCGAGCGCAGGACCTTCACCTTTTCGTCGCGGATCGACGTGCCGTCGAAGCGCGCGGGCGGCTCCATCGCGATCAGCGCGACCAGTTGCAGGACGTGGTTCTGCACCATGTCGCGCAGCGCGCCGACCTCGTCATAATAGCCCGCGCGCCCTTCGAGGCCGACGGTTTCCGAGATGGTGATCTGGACGTTGTCGATGCCGCGCGCGTTCCACACCGGCTCGAACATCGCGTTGCCGAAACGCAGCGCGAGGATGTTCTGGACGGTTTCCTTGCCCAGATAATGGTCGATGCGGAAGGTCCGCTCTTCCGGGAAGGCGGCGGCGACGAGGTCGTTGATCTCGCGGCTGGATTGCAAATCCTTGCCCAGCGGCTTTTCGAGGCTGATGCGGACGTTGGGGCCGGCGAGCCCGGCGCTCTTCAGGCCGGTGATGGTCGGGCCGAACAGCCACGGCGCGGTCGACAGGAAGATCGCGAGCCCGCCCGAGATGTCGCCGAGCTTGTCGGCCAGCGCGCCGAAGCCGTCGACGTTCGACGCGTCGAGCGGCTGATAGTGCAGGCGCGCGAGGAAGCCGTCGATCGCCGCTTCGTCCTTGCGGTCATCGGGCAGGAACTGGTCGAGCGCGTGCCGGGCGAAATCGCGGAAGCCGGCATCGTCATGCTCGTGCCGCGCGGTGCCGGTGATCGTCAGCCCTTCGGGCAGCAGGTTATCGGCGTGCAGGCCGTAGAGCGACGGGAGCAGCATCCGCTGCGACAGATCCCCCGTCGCGCCGAACAACAGCAGCTTCGCTACCGGTTGCCTCGTCATGCCAGCTCCTGTTTTTGTAAAATCGAAATCGTGTGGGTTCCTAGCAGCCTATTTCGCAAACGCGAAGGCGGCATAGGTATGCGATGCGCAACGATTGCTCCGGTCGTCAGGAAATTGCGCGAACGCCGCTATAGCGTCAGGCCGGCGGTCTGGTCGAACCCGGCCATCAGGTTGAAATTCTGCACCGCCGCGCCCGACGCGCCCTTGCCCAGATTGTCGAGCGTCGCGACCAGCCGTGCCTGGCCGGTGTCCATGTTGCCGAACACGCGCAAGGTCAGGCGGTCGGTGCCGGCATCGGCCTCGATCGGGATCGCGCTGTCGTCGCCGGGCAGCACGCGCACCACCGGCGATTCGCGATACGCATCGGCCAGTGCCGCCTCGATCGCCGACAGGCTGGGGCGGCGGTTGAAGGCGAACAGCGGCAACGGCACCTCGACCACCATGCCGCGATAGGCACGCGCCACCGACGGCTGGAACAGCGGCGGATGGGCGAGGCGGGCGTGGCGCTGCATCTCGGGCACATGCTTGTGCGCCAGCGACAGGCCGTAGCCGAGCCATGCGGTGTCGGTCTCGCCATTCTCGAACGCGGCGATCATCGCCTTGCCGCCGCCCGAATAGCCCGACACCGCGTTCACGCTGACCGGCCAGTCATGGGGGACGAGGCCGGCGCGGATCAGCGGGCGGAGCAGCGCGAGGAAGCCGGTCGGGTAGCAGCCGGGGTTCGAAACGCGCATCGCGGTCGCGATCGCGCCGGGCTGCGACGGTTCCAGTTCGGCCATGCCATAGGTCCAGCCATCGGCGACGCGGTGCGCGGTCGATGCGTCGATGACGCGCGTGCGGTCGTTGTCGATCATCGCCACCGCGTCGCGCGCGGCATCGTCGGGCAGGCACAGGATGACGAAGTCGGCATCGTTCAGCGCCTCGCGCCGCGCCGACGCGTCCTTGCGGCGCGTCTCGTCGAGCGTGATGAAGTCGACCTCCGGCCGGTCGGACAGCCGGTCGGCGATCTCGAGGCCGGTGGTGCCGGCGGCGCCGTCGATGAAGACGCGGACGGTCATGCGGGGCGCCTCCGGGCGCGGACGGGGCCGAACCGGTCGAGCGCGGCGACGGGTTCGCAGCGCACGGTGCCATCGGCATGGATCGCGGTATCGGCGTCGACCAGCATCACGGCATGATCGGCGAAGAACAGCAGGTCGCCGCGCCGCAGCGTGTCGCCTTCGGCCAGCGGCATGCCGAACCCCGCGGCCTGAAGGTCGAGGAAGCGGGGCGGGGGCGTACCGGCCAGCGAGCAGGCGAGGAAGACCAGCCCAGCCGGATCGACACCGTCGCCCGAACGGCCGCCGGCGATCGCCGGAACGCCACGCAACGCCAGCGCCCGGCCGACCGCATCGCCGGCCGCATCGCTGAGCGGAAGAAGTGCAGTCGCGGCGACATAGCCGCCATCGACCTCGCACCAGTCGTCGTTCACCGGCGTCGCTGCGACTCGCGCACCCATCGGCAGCGTCAGGGGCAGGGGGCGGGCGGTCGACGGGGCGGCATGGACCACCGTCTTCGCCGCGACGACGACATGCGAGACGTCGAACCGTTCGACCAGGTCCTCGCGCACGACGAAGCCGACGGTGCCGTCGATCGGCGACCGGCCCCAGCCATGGGTCGAGGTGAATTCGAGGACGTCGAACGGTTCGCCCGCCAGCGCCTGCGACAGCACGGGACCGCCTGCCGCATCGAGGATCGGGGTGGTGCGCCCGGCCGTGCGACGGACCGGCACGGCATAATGCGGGGCGAACACACGTTCGGCGAGGCGGATGTCGGCCAGATCGCGGCGGACCGCGTCGACCCGGGAATCGAGCACGGCCGATCGCGTCCGCAGAGCAAAGCGCCTACGCGCTGGCGTGTCGCCGGTGATAGTCGCCGACGCCGTCGCCGCCCATGAACTGCCCGAACTCTGCAAGAAAATTTGCCCCTTCGCTGGTCTGCGCGACGAAGATGTTGCGCTTGTCGGCATCGTCGCGTTGGCGGCGGAGATAGCCGAGCGTACCCAACCTGTTCAAGGCGCGCGTTACGACCGGTTTCGAGACGTTCAGCGCACGGGCAAGGCCGCGCACGGTGTGCGGGCCGGGTTGCAGGTAGACGATCATCATGAGCGCCATCTGGCGGTTGGTCAGGTCCGGCTCGCCCGAGCGGACATAGTCGACCAGGCCGTCCATCCATTTCTTGAGGGGTATCGTAGGGAACATCGCTGGAACCTAACGTGGATACAAGGCCGTAGGGCGGGGTCGAAAGATGAACGTCGCAATCGCGCGCTTGGTTTCCCGGTCGATACGATAATGTTACGGAAGGAACGCTGCCGCTCGGTTGATCGCGGGGGCCGGCTCGCCTATGTGGCGCCCTTCGACACCTGCACTCCCTTCTTTCGGAAATGTTCCCCGGCCATGTTCACCTTCCTGCTCGTCGTCCATGCGATCATCGCCGCGCTGCTCGTGGCCGTGATCCTCATGCAGAAGTCGGAAGGCGGCGGGCTGACCACCGGTGGCAGCCCGTCGGGGCTGATGTCGGCGCGGGGCGCGGCCGATTTCCTGACGCGGGCGACGGCGGTGCTGGCCGGGCTGTTCATCGTGATGAGCATCGCGCTGGCGGTGATCGCGGCGAATCGGGGCGGAAGCTCGATCGATACCTCGCTGGCGCGGCCGGCGACTCCGCCGCCCGCCGCCAACGCGCCGGTCGATCCGGCCGCCGATCCGATCGGCAACCTGACCGGCGCCGACAACGGCGCGGTCCCGCTCGCCCGCTAAACCCCTTTCCATCAACCGGTCCGTCGTATTTCGCGGGCGTGGGAGCAAACCCGCGCTTGGCGGCGATGGCGTTCGACGCTAGGCGATATCTCCCATGGCGCGGTATATCTTCATCACCGGCGGCGTGGTCTCGTCGCTCGGCAAGGGGCTCATGGCAGCCTCGCTCGCAGCACTCTTGCAGGCACGCGGCTACAAGGTCCGCATCCGCAAGTTCGACCCCTATCTGAACGTCGATCCGGGGACGATGTCGCCGTATCAGCATGGCGAAGTCTATGTGACCGACGACGGGGCGGAAACCGACCTCGACCTTGGCCATTACGAACGCTTCACCGGCGTCGCGGCGCACCAGTCGGACAATGTGACGTCCGGGCGCATCTACCAGACGATCATCCAGCGCGAACGGCGCGGCGACTATCTGGGTGCGACGGTGCAGGTCGTTCCGCACGTTACCGACGCGATCAAGGCGTTCGCGCAGGCCGATACCGTCGACGACGACGGGCAGGATCTCGATTTCGTGCTGTGCGAGATCGGCGGGACCGTCGGCGACATCGAATCGCTGCCGTTCATCGAGGCGATCCGCCAGCTCAAGAACGAGCTGGGCCGCGGTCGCTCGATCAGCATCCACGTGACACTGGTGCCGTACATCGCGGCGGCGGGCGAACTGAAGACCAAACCCACGCAGCATTCGGTGCGCGAGCTGGCGGCGCTGGGCGTGCAGCCCGACGTGCTGGTGTGCCGCTGCGAAAAGCCGCTGCCGGCCAGCGAGCGGGCGAAGATCGCGTTGTTCTGCAACGTGCCGGCGGCGGCGGTCATCCCCGCGCTCGACGCGTCCAGCATCTATGCGGTGCCCGAGCAATATCACGCCGAGGGGCTGGACGCCGAAGTGCTGCGCGCGTTCGGGATCGAGCCGGGCGACGCCCCCGACCTGTCGCGCTGGTCCGACATCATGGACCGGTTGCAGAACCCCGAAGGCGAAGTGACGATCGGCGTGGTCGGCAAATATGTCGGGCTGCAGGATGCGTACAAGTCGCTGAACGAGGCGCTGGTCCATGGCGGGATCGCCAACCGGGTGAAGGTCAGGATTCGCTGGATCGATGCCGAGCTGTTCGAGGGCGATCACGACATGGTCGCCGCCGAGCTGGAGCCGTGCCACGCGATCCTCGTCCCCGGCGCGTTTGGGGAGCGCGGCGCGGAGGGCAAGATCGCCAGCGTCCGCTTCGCCCGCACGCGCAAGGTGCCGTATTTCGGCATCTGCTTCGGGATGCAGATGGCCTGTATCGAAGGCGTGCGCGACATCGGCGGCATCGCCGATGCGTCGTCGACCGAATTCGGCCCGACCGAAGAGCCGGTGGTCGGCATGATTACCGAATGGATGGCGCCCGAAGGCATCCAGAAGCGCGAATCGGACGGCGACCTGGGCGGCACGATGCGGCTGGGTGCGTATGAAGCGACGCTGGCGGGCAATTCGGTGGTCGCGTCGATCTATGGCGGGACCAGCATCAGTGAGCGGCATCGCCATCGCTATGAGGTCAACACGGGGTATCGCGAGCTGCTCGAATCCGGCGGGCTGGTGTTCTCGGGCATGTCGCCCGACGGCATGCTGCCGGAAATCGTCGAGCGGCCCGACCATCCGTGGTTCGTCGGCGTGCAGTTCCATCCGGAGCTGAAGTCGAAGCCGTTCGACCCGCATCCGCTGTTCGCGAGCTTCATCGCGGCGGCGGTGAAGCAGTCGCGGCTGGTTTGAGGCTCACCTTACCGAACCGACCAGACCGTTCGTGCTGAGTAGGGGCTGAGCAAAGTCGAAGACCCGTATCGAAGCACTGGTGGCGGTCCTTCGATACGCCCCTTCGACAGGCTCAGTGGCTACTCAGGACAAACGGCCTGGCATGGGTCAAACCTGAAACAGCAACGGGCGCCCGAACCGGATCGGTTCGGGCGCCCGCCCACGGTGCGCAAGGGGAACGACGCGCCGCAGCGGTCAGGCGGCCTGCGCCTGATCGGCATCGTTGGCGATGACCGGAGGTACGCTCGTCTCGCCGATCGCCACGCGGCGCGGCTTCATCGCGTCGGGGACTTCGCGACGCAGTTCGATGGTCAGCAGGCCGTCGGCGAGGTCGGCGCTCTCCACGACGATGAAGTCGGCCAGTTCGAAGCGCCGCTCGAAGCTGCGGTTCGCGATGCCAAGATGCAGGACCGCGCTCTTCTGCGCATCGGTCTGGTCCGCCTTGCGACCCGAGACCACGAGCAGGTTCTGCTGGGCGGTGATCTCCACCTCGTCGCGCTTGAACCCGGCGACGGCCAGCGTGATGCGGTAGCGATCCTCGGCGACGCGCTCGAGGTTGAAGGGCGGATAGTTTTCGCCCGTCGCCGTGCGCGTGTTGTTTTCGAGCAGGTCGAACAGCCGGTCGAAACCGATGGTCGAGCGGCGATAGGGGGTGAAATCGAAGCTACGCATGTCAAATCCTCCGTCAGAAGCGAATTGATCGATCGGCATCCGGAAGCCCCGCGATGCCGGTTCGCGAACGGCCCCGCATGCACCGCTCGAGAACCGATATGGTTCTAGACCGAATGGGTTCAAGAGGCATTTGGTCGGTGGTCCACGTGGTGGGCTTCGCCCCCAAACGTCACCCCAGCGCAGGCTGGGGTCTTCTGCTGATAGCTCGGGGCAGGAGACGAGAGAGACCCCAGCCTGCGCTGGGGTGACGCGTGTGGCGTAGGGTTATCCCCACGGTTGAGTTGGCGACCGGACGGGTTTGGCGATTCAGTTTCCGGCGGAGCGGCGATCCTGCTTCCGGCGGAGCGTTGCGCCTGTGCGGCCCGGCCCGCTCTACGGTGATCTCCATCACGAGGGCGTCGGGAGCGATGCGCATGTGCGGCCCGGCCCCCAAACGCCAAACGGCCGGGCTGTCGCCAGCCCGGCCGCCTGCGTGACGATCGCTCGTCAGCCCCCTTGGTTGCCACCGCTTCTACGCCCCTTCCCCCCTTCCAGGGCGGAGCCGGTTGGCCTCCCCGAACCGTGGCCTGTATTGCCTGCGCTTCGTGGGGTCGTCGTAGGATGCCCGGGGCCGCCTGTCACCGGGGTAGCGGCATGTTTGCTACGGTTTTGCTAACCATGTGTCGATTCGGCAACAGCATGGATTGCGGCCCCGCCTTCGCCTACCTACAGCACACGCCATACCTCCGTGTCAGGATATCGACCGCCCCTATGCTGCTATCGCGTTACGAGCGGATGATCGCCCGCCGCTATCTGCTCCCCGGCCGGGGGGAGGCGTTCATCGCGCTGGTCGCCTCGATCAGCCTCGTCGCGGTGATGCTGGGCGTGGCCGCGCTGGTCATCGTCATGAGCGTCATGAACGGCTTTCGTGCCGAGCTTTTCGACAAGATCGTCGGGCTGAACGGCCATGCGCTGATCCAGGGGTATAACAACCAGCTGCCCGACTGGCGCAACATCGCGGCGGAGGCGCGGCGGACGCCGGGCGTGACCAGCGCGACGCCGCTGATCGAACAGCCGCTGTTCGCGACCTATAACGGGCGGTCCGAATTCATCTTGATGCGCGGCATGCGGGTCGAGGATATCCGCGGCACGCCCACGATCCGCGACAATGTGAAGCTGGGCACGCTGAACGCGGTGACGCCGGGCAGCGGCAATGTCATCATCGGCAGCCGGCTGGCACAGGCGCTGGGCGTTACGATCGGCAGCGAGATCACGATCATCAGCCCGCAGGGGCCGACGACGCCGTTCGGCACGATGATCCGCCAGGTGCCGTACCGCATCGCCGCGATCATCGAGGTCGGGGTCTACGATCTCGACAAGGCGTATGTCATCATGCCGATCGAGGACGCGCAGGCGCTGCTGCTGAGCGGCGACACGGTCGGGTCGATCGAGCTGGAGACGACCGATCCCGACAAGGTGCAGGACATCGTCGCCCCGCTGGCGCGCAAATACGTTGCCAGCGCGCAGGTCGTCGACTGGCGCCAGCTGAACGGCGAGCTGTTTCAGGCGCTGGCGGTCGACCGGATCGTGACCTTCACCGTGCTGTCGATCCTGATCCTGATCGCGGTGTTCAACATCCTGTCGTCGCTCATCATGCTGGTCCGCGCCAAGACGCGCGACATCGCGATCCTGCGCACGATGGGGGCGACCCGTGGCGGGTTGCTGCGCATCTTCATGACGGTCGGCACGACGATCGGCGCGCTGGGCGTGGGGGCCGGGCTGGTGCTCGGCTTCGTCTTCCTCGCGTTCCGCCAGCAGGTGGTGAGCGCGATCGGCGCGGTGACCGGCATCGACATCTGGGACCCGACGATGCGCTACCTGACCGAGCTGCCGTCGAAGGTCGATCCGGTCGAGATCGTCACCATCGCGCTGGTGGCGCTGCTGTTCTCGTTCCTCGCCACGCTGTATCCGGCGTTCAAGGCGGCCAATACCGACCCTGTGCAGGTGCTGCGTTATGACTGAGCCGGTTCTGGAAACCCGCGACCTGCGCCGCAGCTTTACCCAGGGCGAGGCGACGATCGACGTGCTGCGCGGCGTCGACCTGACGGTCGCGCCGGGCGAGATCGTCGCGCTGCTGGGCCCGTCGGGGTCGGGCAAGTCGACGCTGTTGCAGGCGGTCGGCCTGCTCGAAGGCGGGTTCGAGGGCGAGATCCTGGTGTGCGGCGAACAGCTGGCCAGGGCCGGCGCCAACCGCCGGACCGAGGTGCGGCGCGACCGGATGGGCTTCATCTACCAGTTCCACCACCTGCTACCCGATTTCAACGCGGTCGAGAATGTCGTCCTGCCGCAGCTGGTGCAGGGGCGTGGCCGGGGCGAGGCGGATGCGCGGGCGACCGAGCTGCTGAGCGCGCTGGGTCTGTCGCAACGGCTGCACCATCGCCCCAGCCAGTTGTCGGGCGGCGAGCAGCAGCGCGTCGCGGTGGCGCGCGCGCTGGCGAACCGCCCCGCGCTGGTGCTGGCCGACGAGCCGACCGGCAATCTGGACGAGGCGACGGCGGACGTGGTGTTCGCCGAGTTCCTGCGGCTGGTCCGCGGGCAGGGGTCGTCGGCGCTGGTCGCGACGCATAACGAACGGCTGGCGGCGCGGATGGACCGGGTGGTGCGGCTGCACGACGGGGTGCTGCGGTGAGCGACCTGTACGACCTGGCCGTCCGCACCGCCGATGGGGCCGGGACGACGCTGGCGGAATATCGCGGCAAGGTGCTGCTGATCGTCAACGTCGCGTCGAAATGCGGGTTCACGCCGCAATATGCCGGGCTGGAGGCGCTGCATCGCAAGTTCGGGCCGCTGGGCTTTGCGGTACTGGGGTTCCCATCCAACCAGTTCGGCGGGCAGGAGCCGGGCGACGCGGCGGAGATCGCGCAATTCTGCTCGCTGACCTACGACGTCAGCTTTCCGGTCTTCGCGAAGGTCGATGTGAACGGGGCCGACGCCGCGCCCCTGTTTCGCGCGCTCAAGCAGGCGGCACCCGGCGTGCTGGGCAGCGAAGCGGTGAAGTGGAACTTCACGAAGTTCCTCGTCGGGCGCGACGCGAGCGTGACCCGGTTCGCACCCACGACCAGGCCGGAGGAACTGGAAGGCGCGGTTCTGGCGGCGCTGGCGTAACGCGCATTTCCGTGCTCCCGCGCAGGGGGGAGCCCAGGGTTCCGGTCGCCGCCGTTTCCCGTCTGGCCCTGAACCCCCGCCCGCGCGGGGGTACATTCACCTTCGGGATGGCCTACGCCGCCTGTTCCCGACGATCCGACAGCGCCCCCATGATCGCGACGATGCCGCCGAACAGGAAGCTGGCACCGAGGATATAGCCCGGCAGCGTCAGCGCCGACCATGGCACGGTGGTGTAGAGCAGGATCGCCAGCACGATGTTGAGCACGCCCAGCAACAGCATCGGCATCCGCAGCCGTTTGAAGCGGAAGCCGATGAACAGCTCCATGATCCCGCGTGCGCCAAGCCAGATAATCAGCATCAGCGTCAGCGACAGCGCGCCGCCGACCGGCATCAGTACCATATAACCGCCTGCGAGCACCGACAGCAGCCCGAACAGCGCGGCATAGCCCCGCCCGTTGCGACCGCGAAAGGCGGCGATCAGCGACGCGATGCCGCCCGCCAGAAAGAAGAAGCCGACGATCATCGTCGCCGCCAGTGTCGCGGGGAACGGTGCCGCAAAGGCGAGAATGCCGATCAGCACCGACACGATGCCGTAGGCAAGGGTCCAGCCCCATCCCGGACCGGTGGTACGGGCGTCACGAGCGAAATCAGTCATCGGTTCCTCCTGTATACCGCCGGAACGGGTGCGCTTCGTCGTGGTTCCTTCGGCTGCGCACTGGTCGAATCAGGACCGGATGGTTACGTCGGACGGATGGCGCATTCCGGGTTCGTACCGCTTCGTATCTTCTCGTCCTTCACCATGCTGGAGGGCGCGATCGATCCGAAGGCGATCGCGAAGGCCGCCCGCAAGCTGGGCTTTCCCGCTGCCGGCCTGTCGGACCGCAACGGGCTGTACGCCGCGATGGCATTTTCGGACGGGTGCAGGGATCAGGGCGTGCAGCCGGTGGTCGGCACGCTGCTGGCGGTCGCGCGGCCGGGCGGGGTCGAGGGGCAGGAGCCCGATATCGACTGGCTGCCGCTTTATGCACAGGACGCCCGCGGCTACGACAATATCTGCGCGCTGGTGTCGATGGCGCATCTCGACCGGCCGGTCGAGATTCCGGCGCATGTGCCGATCGACGCGCTGATCGGGCGCAGCGAAGGGCTGGTCGCGCTGACCGGGGCGGGCGACGGCGCGATCGCCCGGCTGTTCGCCGCCGGGCGCGATGCCGAGGCACTGGCCTATGCCGACCGGTTGCAGGCGCTGTTCGGCGACCGGCTCTATGTCGAACTGGCGCGCCGGGGCGAGGCCGTCGAGCAGCGCGCCGAGCCGCATCTGCTCGACCTAGCCTATGCCCGCGACCTGCCGCTGGTGGCGACCAACCCGTGCTGCTTCGCCGAGGCCGATTTCCACGACGCGCACGACGCGATGCTGTGCATCGCCAGTTCCAGCTATGTCGCGAGCGAGGATCGGCAGCGTTCGTCGCCCGAGGCGTGGCTGAAACCCGCGCCCGTCATGCAGGAGATGTTCGCCGACCTGCCAGAGGCATTGGCGAACACGCTGGTCGTCGCGCAGCGCTGCGCGGTGGCCGCACCCAAGCGCAAGCCGATCCTGCCCAGCCTTGCCGGCGACCGCGAGGGCGAGGCGCTGAAGCTGCGCGTCGATTCGCGCGCCGGGCTGGTCGACCGGTTGCGCAAGATCGTCGCGCTGGAGGCGGGCATGGTGCAGGCCGAGGTGGCGGTCGATGCGCCGGCCCCGTGGGAGGATGCGCCGACGCCGGCCGATACCGGGGTCATTCCCGAACTGTCCGAGGCGGAGCTTGAGGCGAAGTTTCCGGAGTATTTCAAGCGGCTGGACTTCGAACTCGACGTCATCTGTCAGATGGGGTTTCCGGGCTATTTCCTGATCGTCGCCGACTTCATCAAATGGGCAAAGGATCACGACATCCCGGTCGGGCCGGGCCGTGGTTCGGGCGCGGGGTCGGCGGTCGCATGGGCGCTGACCATCACCGATCTCGATCCGATCAAGCTGGGGCTGCTGTTCGAACGCTTCCTCAATCCCGAACGCGTGTCGATGCCCGACTTCGACATCGATTTCTGCGAAACGCGGCGCGGCGAGGTCATTCGCTACGTCCAGCAGAAATATGGCCGGGATCAGGTGGCGCAGATCATCACCTTCGGTAAGCTGAAGGCGCGCGCGGTGCTCAAGGACACGGGCCGCGTGTTGCAGATGAGCTATGGCCAGGTCGATCGCCTCGCCAAGCTGGTGCCGAACCACCCGACCGATCCGTGGACGCTGGACCGCGCGATCAACGGCGTGTCCGAACTGCACCAGCAATATGAGCGCGAGGCGGATGTGCGCCGCCTGCTCGACCTCGCCATGAAGCTGGAGGGGTTGCCGCGGCACAGCTCGACCCACGCGGCCGGCGTGGTGATCGGCGACCGCCCGCTCAGTGAACTGGTGCCCTTGTATCGCGATCCGCGCTCGGACATGCCCGTCACGCAGTTCGACATGAAATATGTCGAGGGCGCGGGGCTGGTGAAGTTCGACTTTCTCGGCCTGAAAACGCTGTCGGTGCTGAAATTCGCGGTCGAGCTGCTGGCGCGGCGCGGGATCGTCGTCGATCTCGACGCGCTGCTGTGGGACGATCCGGCGACCTACGACCTGCTCAAGCGCGGCGATACGGTGGGCGTGTTCCAGCTGGAATCGGAAGGGATGCGGCGCACGCTGACGGCGGTGCGGCCGACCAATTTCGGCGACATCATCGCGCTCGTCTCGCTCTACCGGCCGGGGCCGATGGACAACATCCCCTCGTTCGGCGCGCGCAAGGCGGGGCGGGAGGAGATCGTCTATCCGCACGGCCTGCTCGAACCGATCCTGAACGAGACCTACGGCATCTTCGTCTATCAGGAACAGGTGATGCAGGCCGCGCAGATCCTCGCGGGCTATTCGCTGGGCGGCGCCGACATGCTGCGCCGCGCGATGGGCAAGAAGGTCAAGGCGGAGATGGACGCGCAGCGCTCGATCTTCGTGAAGGGCTGTGCCGAGGTGAACGGCATCAAGGAGGCGAAGGCCAACGAGTTGTTCGACTTGATCGACAAGTTCGCCGGCTACGGCTTCAACAAGAGTCACGCGGCGGCCTATGCGCTGCTGGCGTATCAGACCGCGTGGCTGAAGGCGCATCATCCGCACGAATTCTTCGCCGCGTCGATGGCGTTCGATTATGCGCAGACCGACAAGCTGGCGATCTTCGTCGACGATATGAAGCGGCTGCGCATCGAATGCCTGCCGCCGTGCATCAATGCCAGTGACGCGACCTTCGGGGTCGAGGAGACGCCGGCGGGCGGGCTGGCGGTGCGTTATGCGCTGTCGGCGCTCAAGGGCGTCGGCGAACGCGCGATGGAACTGATGGTCGAGGAACGCGGTGCGAAGGGGCCGTACAGGTCGCTCGACGACTTCGCGTCGCGCGTCGATCCGAAGCTGCTGAACAAGCGGCAGATCGAGACGCTGGCGGCGGGCGGCGCGTTCGAATGCGTCGTCGACGACCGGGCCGGGGTCCATGCGCTGGCCGATACGCTGATGGCGACGGCGCAGCGGACCGAGGCGAACCGGTCGAGCGGGCAGGGCGGGTTGTTCGGCGAAGCGAGCGGCGCGGCCGAGACGGCGATGCGCGTGCCCGACGTCCACTGGTCGCTGACCGAATCGATCGCGGCAGAAAAGGACGCGTTCGGATTCTATTTCTCGGCGCATCCGCTCGACCGCTATGCGCACCTCGCCAGCGCACATGGCGCGCGCAAGATCGCCGACCTGGCGGGAACGGCGGTGCCCGAGGGCGGGCGGGTCGGCGCGACGGTGGCGGCGCTGGTCGAGGATGCGCGCTGGCGGACGTCAGCGCGCGGCAAGCGCTACATGATGGCGACGCTGTCCGACGCGACGGGGCAGGTGCCGGTGACGTGTTTCGACGAGGGGCCGGCGAACGATCTGGAAGCCGCGGGCAAGGTCGGCGGGTGCGGGCTGTTCACGCTCGAACTCGATCGCCGGGCAGGTGACGAGAGTGCGCGGGCCACGGTCAAGTCGCTGAAACCGTTCGACGTGATCGCGCGCGACGTCCGGCTGCGGCTGGACCTGACGATCGACGATGCCGCCGCCTATCCGGCGCTGGCCGGGCTGATGCAGGGCGAGCGCGGCGGGCGTGGCGAAATCTGGGTCGCGGTGCCGGCGGTGGACGGAATCGAAGCACGGGTATGTCTTGGCCGTGATTTTCGCATCGATGGCGAGCTTGCGGATCGGGTCGGCAGACTGCAAGGTATCGCCAGTGCGGCGTTCGATACGGTGAAAGCACCGCTTGCCGCCGTGGGATAGGGGCCTGGGCCCCGTTCGCGAAGGAGAGCGCGTGTGCTGGGCGGTATGCAGGATTTCGAACTTCGAGTACCGCGGTTGCTCGATCATGCCGAACGTGAGCATGGCAGCCGGGAGATCGTCACCCGCTGGGCCGATGGCAGCGAGACGCGGACGAACTGGGCCGGCATCGCCCGCGACGCACGGCGGCTGGCGCAGGCGCTGGAACGGCTGGGCATCCGGCCGGGTGACCGTGTCGCGACGATGGCGATGAACCACGCCCATCATCTGGTCGCATGGTATGGCGTGATCGGGATGGGCGGGGTGATCCATACCATCAACCCGCGGCTGTTCGACGACCAGCTGGCCTATATCGCCGACCATGCCGGCGACCGCGTGCTGCTGTACGATGCGGTGTTCGCCCCGATCGTCGAACGGATGACGCCGCGGCTGGGCGGGATCGAGCATTTCGTGGTGATGGACGGCGACGGGCCGGGGACGCTGCGCGCCCTGCTCGATGCCGAGGATGGCGACTATGCGTGGGTCGAGGGCGACGAGCGCGACCATTGCATGATCTGCTACACCAGCGGCACGACCGGCGATCCCAAGGGCGTCGTCTATTCGCACCGCTCGAACGTGCTGCATGCGATCGCCGAACTGCAACCCGACGAGTTCGACCTGTCGCAGCGTGCGGTGTGCCTGCCGGTGGTGCCGATGTTCCATGCGGTCGGCTGGGGCCTGCCGTTCGCCGCGCCCGCGGTGGGGGCGAAGGTCGTGTTCTCGGCGGTCAACGATCCGGCGGTGCTGTGCGACTTGATGAACCGCGAACGGGTGACGCATTCGGCGGGCGTGCCGACGGTGTGGTTCGCGATGTTCCAGTATATGGACGCGACCGGCCGCAGTCCGGAGCATCTGAAGGTCGTGACGATCGGCGGATCGGCGGCGCCGCGCGCGATGATCGAACGGATCATGCGGATGGGCGTGCGGGTCAACCATGCCTGGGGCATGACCGAAACCTCACCGATCGGGACGATGGGCGCGCCGGGACCGGACTGGGACGATCTCGGCTTCGAGCAGCAGGTCGATCAGGTCTGCCGGCAGGGCAGGGTGCCGTTCGGCGTCGAACTGCGCACCGTCGATGACGATGGCGCGATCCTGCCGCGCGACGGCGAGACCTCTGGCCGGTTGCAGGTGCGCGGGCCATGGGTGTTGAAGCGCTATTTCCGCGACGAAAGCGGCGACGCGCTGACGGCGGATGGCTGGTTCGACACCGGCGACGTGGCGATGCTCCATCCCGACGGCACGATGCAGATCACCGACCGCGCGAAGGACGTGATCAAATCGGGCGGCGAATGGATCAGCTCGGTCGATCTGGAGAATGCGGCGGTCGGCTGTGCCGGCGTGGCCGAGGCGGCGGCGATCGGCGTGCCGCATCCCCGCTGGGACGAACGCCCCGTGCTGCTGGTGGTGAAGCGACCGGACGCGGATGTCGATGCGGCTGCGGTGCTGGCGCATCTGGCCACGAAGGTCGCGAAATGGTGGTTGCCCGATCGCGTGATCTTCGTCGACGCGTTGCCGCACAGCGCGACGGGCAAGCTCAGGAAGGCGGCGTTGCGGGAAGCATATCGCGGCGTGCTGGAATAGGGGCGACGGTTCCTATCCCGCCGGATCGGTGAACAGCCCCGTCATCACCGTCGACGCATAGAATCCGACCGCCCGCTTGCGCGGCATCGTCGCGGCCCAGTTGCGCATGTCGAACGCCGCGTTCTGGAGCGCCATCAGCGCCTGTGCCGCGATCAGCGGATCGACGGCGCGGACCGATCCCTCGGCGATGCCGTCGCTGATCGTGCCGGCGAAGCGGCGGGCGATGCGGTTGGAGCGGTCGACCATCGCCTGCCGCACCCCGCCGGGGAGGCCCGCAAGCGCGGTGGTGCGCAGCAGCGGCCCCTGTTCGGTGAACTGCGCATCGACCAGCGTGGCGAGCGTGCTCGACAGGCGTTGCCAGTGGCTGCCGCCGTCACGGTCGGCGGCGCGCTGTGCGGCGGAAATGGTGTCGAAGCTGCGCTGGTAGCAGGCGGCGACCAAGTCGTCCTTCGCGTCGAGGTGGTGGTAGAACGATCCCTTGGTCACGTTCAGTTCGGATGCGATCCGCTGGACCGATGCCCCGCGATAGCCGAGTTCGTTGATGAGGCGGGTGGCGGCGCGCAGGAACGCGTCGCGCGCCGGTTCCGCGTCCGCCTGTTCTAGCAGCAGCGGCTGCGGGCGCCAATGCTGGCCGGGGCCGGCGAGGCCGTGCGTGAACACGTCCATCAGCCGTGCCTCGACCCGGTCATATTGATCGGGTTCGTAGCGGTCGAGCCATACGGTCAGCCAGAAGCAGTTTTCGAGCAGCGTGTGCGCACGCGCGCCGTGGATATCCTTGGCGACCCGGTCACGGGGTTCGCCCCATATCGTCCGCGTCTTGCGGAACACCTCGCGCCAGCCGGCGAGGAGGCGGGTCTTGAACGGGTCCTCCATCGCGCGCAGGTCGGACAGCATCGCGATCGGGCGTTCCTCGCCTGCCTCGATCTGGCGCTGGCGATCGAAATGGATGCGCAGGAACTTCGCGACGCGTGCCTCGGGCGTCGGTTCTGCCAGCGATGCGTCGAGCGTCGCCTGAAGCCATGCGAGCGTATGATCGAACGCGGCGGCGGCAAGGTCTTCCTTGCGCTTGAAATAATAGGTGACACTGGTGGTGTTCAGCCCGACGCGACGCGCGACATCGGCGAAGGTCATGCCCTTGGCACTGGCTTCGTTGATCGCCTCCGCCGCCGCGGCAAGGATGGCGTCGCGCTTGGCGCGGTAGCGTTTGGTGGCCCCGTCGGTCGTCGTCATCGCCCGACCCTAGCAGATCGGGTGTGGAGCCCAAGTGCAATTTTGCTTCCCGTCCGCAGCGTCATCTACACTTTACCGAATATGCGGTATGGCATAGACCGAATAGATCAGTTGCAGCGGGAGACGGATGTTGGACTTTCGGTTCAGTGCGCGCGAGACCGAATATCGCGACCGGGTGCGGGCGTTCCTCGCCAGCCATGTCGCGACGGCCGATGCCGCCTATCACCACGAAGTCGCGACCGGCGACCGCTGGGCCCCGCTGGCGATGCTCGAACCACTGAAGGAACAGGCGCGGGCGGCGGGGCTGTGGAACCTGTTCATGCCGCCGCATTCGGGCGCGCCAATGGTCGATGAGAGCTTCGCGTTCGAGGGAACGCAGCTTTCCAACGTCGAATATGCGCTGTGCGCCGAGGAAATGGGACGCTGGCATTGGGCGAGCGAGGTGTTCAACTGCTCGGCGCCGGACACCGGCAACATGGAAGTGCTGCATCGCTATGGCACGCGCAAACAGAAGGAAACTTGGCTGCGACCGCTGATGGACGGGCAGATCCGTTCCGCCTTCCTGATGACCGAGCCGGCGGTGGCGTCGTCGGATGCCACGAATATCGAGACGCGGATCGTGAGCGACGATGACGACTATGTGATCGACGGCCGCAAATGGTGGTCGTCGGGCACCGGCGACCCGCGCTGCGGGGTCGCGATCGTGATGGGCAAGACCGATCCCGAAGCACCGCGCCACCGCCAGCAGAGCATGATCCTGGTGCCGATGGACACGCCGGGGGTGCGGATCGAGCGGATGCTGCCGGTCTATGGCTATGACCACGCCCCGCACGGCCATGGCGAGGTGGTGCTGGAGCAGGTCCGGGTGCCCGCCGCCAACCTGTTGCTGGGGGAGGGCCGGGGGTTCGAGATCGCGCAGGGGCGGCTGGGGCCGGGGCGTATCCATCACTGCATGCGCACGATCGGCGTTGCGGAAATGGCGCTGGAGGCGATGGCCAAAAGGCTGCAATCGCGCATCGCGTTCGGCAAGCGGATCGCCGACCATTCGATCTGGGAACAGCGGGTGGCGCGGGCCCGGATCGATATCGAGATGACGCGGCTGCTGTGCCTGAAGGCCGCGGATATGATGGACCGCGCCGGCAACAAGGCGGCGCAGGGCGAGATCGCGATGATCAAGGTGCAGGCGCCGACGATGGCGCTGCAAATTCTCGACGATGCGATCCAGGCGCATGGCGGTGGCGGGGTGTCGGAGGATTTTCCGCTGGCCGCCGCGTGGGCGGCGGTGCGCACGCTGCGCTTCGCCGACGGACCGGACGAGGTGCACAACCGCGCGATCGCCCGCGCCGAGTTCGCACGGGTGTCACATGACCGCTGACCTCGACCTCGCGCGGCTGACGCCGTGGCTGGCGACGACCATCGGCGACGGGCCGGTCGAGTTGACGCGCTATCCGGGTGGGCAGAGCAATCCGACCTACCGGGTCGACGGTGCGCAAGGATCGTTCGTGCTGCGGCGCAAGCCGTTCGGGCCGCTGCTGCCCAGCGCCCATGCAATCGAGCGCGAATATGCGCTGATCGCGGCGCTGCATCCGACCGGCTATCCGGTGCCGCGTCCCGTCGCGCTGTGCGAGGATGCAAAGGTGATCGGCGCGCCCTTCTACCTGATGGAGCGGGTGGCGGGGCGGACGATCTGGGACGGGTCGATGCCGAACGCGACACCCGACGAACGGCGTGCGCATTACGAGGCGATGATCGACGCGCTGGCAGCGCTGCACGCGATCGATCCGGTCGCGGTAGGGCTGGGCGACTATGGCAAGCCGGGCAATTATTTCGAGCGGCAGGTGGCGCGCTGGACCCGGCAGTATCGCGCGAGCCAGACCGACGACCTTCCGCAAGTCGAGCGGCTGATCGAGTGGCTGCCGCGCACCGTGCCGCCACAGGACCGGGTGGCGATCGTCCATGGCGATTACCGCATCGACAACCTGATCTTTGCCGAGGACGGCCCGCGGGTGGCGGCGGTGCTCGACTGGGAACTGTCGACACTGGGCGATCCGCTGGCCGACTTCACCTATCTGCTGATGAACTGGGGCACCGAACCCGATGGGCGGTCGGGGATCAAGGGGCTGGCCGGCGCGGCAAGCGGCCTCCCGACGATCGAGGAGGTCATGGCACGCTATTGCACCGCCACCGGGCGGCGCGACGTGCCGCAGCTCGAGTGGTATTTCGCCTATAACCTGTTTCGCCTGACCGGGATCGTACAGGGCATCAAGCAGCGGGTGCGCGACGGCAACGCCGCCAGCGCGCAGGCGGCGGCGATGGCCGAGCGGGTGCCGATGCTGGCGGCGATGGCGTGGGACTTCGCGAAGAAGGCAGGGGCGTGATGCGGTTTGCGGGCAGGTCGGTGCTGGTCACCGGGGCGGGATCGGGCATCGGTCGGGCGAGCGCGATGGCCTTTGCCGGCGAAGGGGCGGGGGTGGTGTGCGCCGACCTGTCCGGTGCGGAGGCGACTGTCGCGGCGATCGAGGCGGCGGGTGGTCGGGCGGTGGCCTGTACGATGGATGCCGGCACCGACGGCGACGTGGCGCGTACGGTCGCGCTGGCGGGTGAGCGGTTCGGCGGGATCGATGTCGTCCATGCCAATGCCGGCATATCGGGCGGGATCGCCGGGTTGTTCGACACGACGGCGGAGGATTGGGCGGAGGTGCTGCGCGTCAACCTGATCGGCCCGTTCCTCGCCATCCGCCACGCCGCGCCGATCATGGCGGCGGCGGGGGGCGGCGCGATCGTGTGTACCGCCAGCGTCGCCGGCCTGCGATCGGGGGCAGGCGGGGCGGCCTATTCGGCGTCGAAGGCGGGGGTCATCAACCTCGTCCGGACCGCCGCGCAGCAATTGTCGGGATCGGGCGTTCGGGTCAACGCGGTATGCCCCGGACTGATCGAGACCGGCATGACCGCGATGGTGTACGACCATGCCCGCGAGCACGGCAAGGAAGCGCGGATCGGACGGCTGAACCCGCTGCGTCGCGGAGGCGAGGCCGAAGAGGTAGCGGCGGTCGTGCTGTTCCTCGCGTCGGCGGAGGCGAGCTATGTCAACGGACAGGCATGGGCGGTCGATGGCGGGCTGTCGTCGAGCCATCCGGTGACGCGGCAGGACTATGGGCGTACCGCCGTCTGACGCAGCGGAACGAATGACGGTCGCGACCTTTGTCGTTGGAACGACGAAGGAGTTTCCCGATGACCGCCCCGCTGAAACCGCCGATCCGCTATTCGAGCGCGCTGGAACAGCCGCAGCCGACCGAGGGCGAGACCGTCGCACAGATGAAGGAATCGTTCGACACGATCCTCGAGACGACGTCGAAGGATTATGGCAAGGCGGTCCGTGCGGTCCATGCGAAGAGCCACGGCATCCTGCACGGCGAACTGAGCATCCGCGACGACCTGCCGCCCGAATATGCGCAGGGGCTGTTCGCGGCACCGGGCATCTATCCGGTGGTCATGCGGTTCTCGACCAATCCCGGCGACATCCTCGACGACGCGATCGGCCTGCCGCGCGGTCTTGCTTGGAAGGTGCTGGAGGTCGATGGCGACCGCCTGCCCGGTGCGGAAGGGCGGACACAGGACTTCGTGATGGTCAACGCGCCGGTCTTCGCCGCGCCGACGCCCGAGAAGTTCGCCGGCAACCTCAAGCTGCTCGCAAGGACGACCGACAAGGCGGAATGGGCGAAGAAGGCGCTGTCCTATGTCCTGCGCAGCGCCGAGGCCGCGCTGGAGGCGGTCGGGACCGAGAGCACGCTGCTCAAGACCATGGGCGGATCGAAGAACGTCCACCCGCTGGGCGAAACCTATTTTTCCGCCACGCCGTTCCGCCACGGGGCGTTCGTCGCGAAATATCAGGTGGTGCCGGTTTCGCCGGACCTCACCGCGCTGACCGGCAGCGTCATCGATACCAGCGGCCGCCCGGATGCGATCCGCGAGGACATGCAACGCTCGGCCGCCACGGTACGCGGCGAATGGGAGGTGCGCGTGCAGCTGTTACGCGACAGCGATGCGCAGCCGATCGAGGATGCGGCGACCGAGTGGCCCGAAGCGGTCAGCCCCTATGTCACGGTCGCGACGATCCGCACCGCGCCACAGGACAGCTGGTCGGCGGACAAGGCGGCCGCGGTCGACGAGAATCTGCGGTTCAGCGTGTGGACCGGTCTTGCCGCGCACCAGCCACTGGGCGGCGTCAACCGGGTGCGCAAGCCGGTGTACGACCATTCGGCGGACTATCGGCGGCGGTTCAACGGGTGTCCATTGCACGAGCCGGTTTGAGGGTTTTCCGGCTTCGCGCACTGCCGTTTGTGCTGAGTAGGGGCTGAGCGAAGTCGAAGACCCGTATCGAAGCACTTCATAAGCGGTCCTTCGATACGCCCCTTCGACAAGCTCAGTGGCTACTCAGGATGAACGGTATTTGATCGTGTAACGAAGGCGCCGCTATTCCCGAACCCGCACCAGCCCCTCTTGCGCCACGCTCGCCACCAGCCGGCCGTCGCGGCCGAAGAAGCGGCCGCGGTTGAAGCCGCGGGCGTGGCCGGCCCACGGGCTGTCGGTCTGGTAGAGCAGCCAGTCGTCGGCCCGGAACGGTTCGTGCAGCCACAGCGCATGGTCGACGCTGGCGGTCTGCACCCGGTCCATCATCCAGTGGATGCCGTGCGGCAGCATGCAGGTGCCCAGCAGCATCATGTCGCTGGCGTAGGCCAGCATCGCGCGGTGCAGCGTCATGTCGTCGCCGATCGGCGCGACCGCGCGGAACCAGCCATGTTGCAGCGGCGCGCGCGGGGTCGGGTCGGTCCAGTGCTCGGCCTCGACCGGGCGGATTTCGATCGGGCGGGCGCGCAGGAACAGGTGGCGATATTTCTCGGGAATGCGGTCCTGCATCGATTGGCGCAACTCGGTGTCCGACGGCAGCGATTCGGGTGGCGGCACGTCGGGCATGGCATCCTGATGGCCGAGGCCGTTCTCCGGCAGCTGGAACGATGCCGCCATATTCAGGATCGCCTTTCCCTGCTGCATCGCGATCACCCGCGCATTGGCGAAGCTGCGCCCGGCAAAGTCGCGGACGACGCGGTAGACGATCGGATGCTGCTCATCGCCCGGCCGCAGGAAATAGGCGTGGAGCGAATGGGCGATCTTCTCGCCGCCGATCGAGCGCTGCGCCGCCTGCAACGCCTGCGCGATCACCTGCCCGCCGAACACGCGACCGACGCCGCCGGGGTTGCGGGGGCCGCGATACAGGTCGGTGTCGATCTCCTCGATATCCAGCAGGCGGATCAGGCCGGCGATCAGGTCGGCGGGGGTGGGCCCCATCAATAGCCTCCGGCGCGGGCGACGCGGTCGCTGTGATAGGCGATGTCGCCGAACATCTCGGTCAGGACGCGGGCGCGCTTCATGAAGAAACCGATATCGGCCGCATCGGTCATGCCGATCCCGCCATGCATCTGCACCGATTCCTGCACCGACAGCGTCATCGCCATCCCCGCCATCGCCTTTGCCACCGACACCGCGATATCGGCGTCGGGCGAGGCGTCGTCGAGCAATTGCTGTGCCTTAAGCACCGCGGCGCGGGCGACCTCCATCTCCGAATACAGGTGGGCGGCGCGGTGTTGCAGCGCCTGGAAGCTACCGATCGTCTGGCCGAACTGCTTGCGCTGGCGCAGGTAATCGAGCGTGCGGGTCATCGCGCCGTCGCCGACGCCGAGCGATTCCGCCGCCGCGCCGGTGCGGGCGGCGGCAAGCAGGCGGGCGAGCGCGGTACGACCACCGTCGACGTCGCCGACGACGGCATCGCCGTCCACCTCGACCCCGTCGAGCGTCAGCCGCGCGGCGATGCTGCTGTCGACCAGCCGCCGCGGATCGGCAGTCAGGCCGGGCGTACCGGCGGGCAGCGCGAACAGCGTCAGGCCGTCGGCATCGTCCGCGTCGCCGGCGGTGCGCGCGACGACGAGGATCAGGTCGGCGATATGGCCGTGCGCCACGAACTGCTTGGTGCCCGACAGGCGGAAGCCGTTGCCCGACCGTTCGGCGCGCAGCGCAACCGCGTCGCCATGCTTGCCGCGTTCGTCGATCGCCAGCGCGGCGATGGTCCGGCCGGCAGCGATTTCGGGCAGCCAGCGCTCGCCCGGGCCGGTGCCGGTCAGCGCGGCGACGGCGGCGACCGAGGTGGCGAGGAACGGCGAGGGCGACAGGTTGCGACCGATCTCCTCCAGCACGATCCCCGCTTCGACATGGCCAAGGCCGAGACCGCCGGCGGCTTCGGGCACCATCATGCCGGTGAAGCCCATCTCGGCGAACTTCACCCACAGGCCACGATCGAAGCCGGTCGCGTCGTCGGCGTCGCGCAATGCGCGCAGGTGATCGACCGGTGCCGCTTCGGCGAGGAATTCGCGCGCGGTGTCGGCGAGCATGGTCTGATCTTCGTTCAGAAACAGGGGCATGGTATCGATTCCTGACGAAAGGTCACTGAGTCGGCAGGTTGAGGATGCGACGCGCGACGATGTTGAGCTGGATTTCGGACGTGCCGCCCTCGATCGAATTGGCCTTGGTCCGGAGCCATGCGCGCGGAGCGGCGCCCCGCTGGCTGTCGGCGCTGTCCCATTCGAGCAGGTCGCTGCCGCCTGCCGCCATCATCAGTTCGTGGCGCGTCTTGTTCAGTTCGGTTCCGACATATTTCATCATGCTGGGCTGGGCGGGATGCGCGCGCCCGGCCTTCAGTTCGTCGCGGAAGCGTTCGGACATGGCGGTGAAGGCGCGGGCGCGGACGTCGAACGTCGCGAGTGCGGCACGCAGCATCGGGTCGGCGAGCCGGCCCTGTGCGTCGCGCCCGATCGTCTCGACCGCGCGGTCGATCAGCGGGCCGTTGCCGGCCATGCCCATGCCGGAGATCATCTCGCGCTCATGGCCCAGCAGGTACTTGGCGACGCCCCACCCCTTGTTCCGCTCTCCGACCAGATTGGCCTTGGGCACGCGGACATCGTCGAAGAAGGTTTCGCAGAAGGGCGAGTTGCCCGAGATCAGCCTGATCGGGCGCGTGGTGATGCCGGGCGAGGCCATGTCGAACAACAGGAAGCTGATGCCGCCCTGCTTGGTCGTGCGGTCGGTGCGGACGAGGCAGAAGATCCAGTCGGCCTTGTCGGCATAGCTGGTCCACACCTTCTGCCCGTTGACGATGAAGTCGTCGCCGTCGTCGACCGCGCTGGTCTGAAGCCCGGCGAGGTCGGAACCGGCGCCGGGTTCGCTATAGCCCTGACACCAGCGGATTTCGCCGCGGGCGATCTTGGGCAGATGTTCCTGCTTCTGCTCCTCGGTCCCGTATTGCAGCAGCGCGGGGCCGAGCATCGAGATACCGAACGAATAGAGCGGATTACGTGCATTCAGCGCCGCCATTTCCTCGCGCAGGATCTTTGCTTCGGCGGGCGACAGGCCGCCGCCGCCATAGGCGGTCGGCCAGTCGGGCACGGTCCAGCCGCGCGCCGCTATCCGGTCGAGCCATAGCTTCTGGTCCGGATCGGCATAGGTCGGGTTGCGACCGCCCCAGGTGACGTCGCGGTCGGAGCGGACGGGTTCGCGCATCGACGGCGGGCAGTTTTGCTCCAGCCATGCGCGGGTATCGGCGCGGAATGCGGCAAGATCGCTCATGACGTGAACCGCCCACCCTGCTCGGCCTTTTCGCGCAGCAGCGGCGCCACGTCGAAGCCGTGGCGGTCGAGGCCTTCGACGATCTTCTTCAACCCTTCGGTATCCGCCCAGAACATCGGTCCGCCGCGATAGACCGGCCAGCCATAGCCGTAGATCCACACCACATCGATGTCCGATGCGCGCTGCGCCTTGCCCTCGGCCAGGATCTTCGCCCCTTCGTTGACCATCGGGTAGAGCGTGCGCTCGACGATCTCCTGATCGGTGATCTCGTGCTGCGGGGTGCCGGTCTTCCTGCGGAAATCCTCGATGATCTCGGCGACGCGCGGGCTGTTCGATGCAGTGCGCCTGTCGTCGTAATCGTAGAATCCGGCCTGCTTCTTCTGGCCCCAGCGGCCTTCGGCGGCCAGCGCGTCGCGGATACTCTCGATCCGGTTCGGGTCGCGATGCCAGCCGATATCGACACCGGCCAGGTCGGCCATCTGGAACGGGCCCATCGGCATGCCGAAGTCGACATGGACGCGATCGACCTGTTCGGGCGTCGCACCTTCGAGCAGCAGCTTCATCGCCTCCACCTGACGCGGCTCCAGCATCCGGTTGCCGATGAAGCCATGGCACACGCCGGCGATCACTGCGACCTTGCGGATCTTCTTCGACAGCGCCATCGCCGTCGCCAGCACGTCGTCGGCGGTCGCGGCGCCGCGCACGATCTCCAGCAGTTTCATGACGTTGGCGGGCGAGAAGAAGTGCAGGCCGAGCACGTCCTGCGGACGCTTCGTCGCGGCGGCGATGACGTCGATATCGAGATAGCTGGTGTTCGACGCGAGGATCGCGCCGGGTTTGCAGATCGCGTCCAGCTTGCCGAAAATGTCCTGCTTGACCGACATTTCCTCATACACCGCCTCGATTACCAGATCGGCGTCGGACAGGTCCTGCAACGACAGCGTGGGGGTGAGCAGCGCCATCGCCCGGTCGACCTGCTGCGCGGTCATCCGCCCCTTGGCGGCGGTCGCGTCATAGTTCCGGCGGATGGTGGCGGTGCCGCGGTCCAGCGCGTCCTGCTGCATCTCGACGATCGTCACGGGGATGCCGGCCGACAGGAAGTTCATGGCGATGCCGCCGCCCATCGTACCCGCGCCGATGATGCCGACGCGTGCGATCGGACGCTGCGCGACGTCGTCGGCGATACCGTCGATCTTCGATGCCTTGCGTTCGGCGAAGAAGATGTGCCGCTGTGCCGCCGACTGTACGCCGAACATCAGCTTCATGAATTGCTGCCGTTCGAATTCGACCCCCTCGGCATAGGGCGTCCCGGTCGCCTTCACCACGCAGGCAATGTTGGCGGCGGGGGCTTCGAACCCGCGGAAGCGGCGGGCATTGGCCCGTTCGAACGCGGCGACCGCTTCCGGATCGGGCGAGAGCGGGCGCTGCGATGCCCGGGGCAGGGGGCGGATGTCGGCGACCTCGCGGGCATAGGCGATCGCGTCGTCCAGCAGGCTGGTCTCGCCGGCCAGCCGGTCGACGATGCCGACATCCTTCGCCACGCTCGCCGGGATCGGATCGCCCTTCGCCACCAGTTCCAGCGCGACGGCGACACCGGCAAGGCGCGGCAGGCGCTGCGTCCCGCCGGCGCCCGGCAGCAGGCCGAGCTTGACTTCGGGCGTGCCGAGCTTGGCGCTGGGCACCGTGATCCGGTAATGGCTGGCGATCGCGACCTCGCATCCGCCGCCCAGCGCGGTGCCATGAATCGCGGCGACGACCGGCTTGTCCGACCCCTCGATCATGTCGACCAGTTCGGGCAGCAGCGGTTCGACCGGGGGCTTGCCGAATTCGGTGATGTCGGCCCCGGCGAAGAAGGTGCGGCCGGCACAGGCGATGACGACGGCGCGGATCGACGCGTCGCCGGCGGCCTGTTCGATCGCGGCCTTCAGTTCCAGCCGGACCGGCGCCGACAGGGCGTTGACCGGCGGGTTGTCGGCGATCGCGATCAGGATGTCGCCATGGCGATGGATAGTCACGGACATGCTCGGCCTTCTCCACAAATTGGCATACCGGTAATTCTAAACCGGTGCGTCGCTGACGCATTCTATTGCCTTTTGCAGGATCATAATCAATAGTGCGCGGCAGGAGATGCGCGAAGGCCGGGCAAACCCGACCTTCGACAGATCGAATGGCGGGAGCAGGATGGTGGCGGCAGGCGAAGCGACGATGACGGTGCCGGGTGACTGGCCGCGGATGTCGATGGCGGCGGTCGAAGCCGCGCTGACCGCCCCCGGTGCACCGTTCGAGATGGCGCACGCGACGATCGACGGGATCGACACGCGCGTATGGCGGAACGCGCCGGCCAGCCTCGTCCAGTTGATCGCCCTGTCACGCACCCATGGCGAACGGCTGGCGACGATCCACGAAACCCAGCGGGTCAGCTACGAAGCGCAGTATCGCGCCATCGCCACGCTGGCGGCGGGGCTGCGGGACATGGGCGTCGGCAAGGGCGACCGGGTGGCGCTGGCGATGCGCAACGTGCCCGAATGGCCGGTCGCGTTCTTCGCGATCGTGGCGCTGGGCGCTGTGTGCGTGCCGCTGAACGCATGGTGGAGCCCGCAGGAGCTGGCGTACGGGGTCAACGATTCGGGCGCGCGGGTATTGATCGTCGACCGGCAGCGGTACGACCGGATCGGCGATTATGCGGCGATGCCGGCGCTGGAGGCGGTGCTGGTCGCGCGGGCGCGGGTGCCGCTGGGCGGGATCGCCCGTCGGCTGGAGGAGGTCATCGGCAACTGCGCGGGCTATGCGACGCTGCCCGAGGTCGCGCTGCCCGACGTGGCGATCGCCCCCGACGATCCGGCGACGATCTTCTATACCAGCGGCACGACCGGCCGGCCCAAGGGCGCGCTGGGCACGCATCGCAACCTGTCGACCAACATCCTGTCGAGTGCGTACGTCTCCGCCCGGTCGTATCTGCGCCGGGGCGAAATGCCCCCCGAACCGCAGCCCAAGGTCGGGTTGCTGGTCATCCCGTTCTTTCATGTGACGGCGTGCAGCGCGTCGCTGATGGGGGCGCTGGCCAGCGGAACGACGTTGGTGCTGATGCGCAAATGGGACGCGGGCGAGGCACTGGCGCTGATCGAGCGGGAACGCGTGCAGATCACCGGCGGGGTGCCGACGATCGCGTGGCAGCTGCTGGAACATCCCGACCGGGCCAGCCACGACCTGTCGTCGCTGGAGGTGGTGCAATATGGCGGCGCGCCATCCGCGCCCGACCTGGTGAAGCGCATCTTCGAGGTGTTCGGCGCGCTGCCCGGCAATGGCTGGGGCATGACCGAGACGATGGCGACGGTGACGCAGCATGTCGGCGAGGATTATCTGGCGCGACCGACCAGCTGCGGCGCGCCGGTGCCGGTCGCCGACCTGAAGATCATGGCCCCCGACGGTTCGGCGGAACTGCCGGTGGGCGAGATCGGCGAGCTGTGGGCGCGCGGGCCGATGATCGTGCGCGGCTACTGGAACGATCCGGAAGCCACCGCGCAGACCTTCGTCGACGGCTGGGTCCGCACCGGCGACCTCGCCCGGCTGGACGGGGAAGGCTTCTGCACCATCGTCGACCGCGCCAAGGACATCATCATCCGTGGCGGCGAGAACATCTATTCGATCGAGGTCGAGGACGTGCTGTACGCGCACCCCGCCGTCACCGATGCCGCGCTGGTCGGCGTGCCCGACCGGGTGCTGGGCGAGGTGCCCGCCGCCGTCGTCCACCTGTGCCCGGGATGCGAGGCGAGCGAGCGCGAGTTGCAGGACTTCGTGCGGGCGCGACTGGCCGGGTTCAAGGTGCCGGTGCAGGTGCGGTTTTCCGACACCGTCCTGCCGCGCAACGCCAACGGGAAGATATTGAAGGACGAACTGCGGGCGATGTTCGCGGGGGGCTGAGCGGCCAAAGGTCACGAAAGTCACACTTGCACGCTGTTGCGCAGTGTTTGCGAATCCTTTGCAACTGGCGTCACCCGGTGAACGCGAGACCTCTGCAAAAGTCTCCAACAGAGCGAACGCCTCGCCGTACCCCGGCGAAGGCCGGGGTCCAGTTGGAAAGGCGTTTCCGTATCTTACCAATGCCCCCCAACTGGGCCCCGGCCTTCGCCGGGGTACGGATTGAGGGCCTTTGCAGAGGTTTCGCGAAGGCCGGGGTCTCCTGCGCCTCCCGTCCCGTGCCGTCACCGGGCGATTCCGGCCTGCGCCGGGATGACGCCCGTGGCGGACGGAGTTAGGTGCGATGTGACGTGTCAAAGAGCGGGACCCTGCAAAGGTCGGCCACCATCCTGTCGCGGGGCGGACGTGTAGGAAAGCGATGATTGCGCGCCCCCAGCCGATCCCTTCGCAAACGCGGCGAAAACTGCTACGCGCCCGCCCATGCTCAATCTGAACGGTATCACGGTGCGCCTGGGCGGGCGGACGATCCTCGACAATGCCAGCGCGGCGCTGCCGCCGGGGAGCCGCGTCGGGCTGATCGGGCGCAACGGCGCGGGCAAGTCGACGCTGGTCCGCGTGATCGCCGGGCAGCTGGAACCCGACAACGGCACGGCGGAAATGCCGCGCGGATCGCGGCTGGGCTATGTCGCGCAGGAAGCACCCGCCGGACAGGCGACCCCGTTCGAGACCGTGCTGGAGGCCGATGTCGAACGCGCGCGGCTGATGCACGATGCCGAGACGGTGACCGATCCCGACCGGCTGGGCGATATCCACGAACGGCTGCTGGCGATCGACGCATACGGCGCGCCGGCGCGGGCGGCGCGGATCCTGGTCGGGCTGGGCTTCGACGAGGAGATGCAGGGCCGGGCGCTGGAGAGCTATTCGGGCGGGTGGCGGATGCGGGTCGCGCTGGCGGCGCTGCTGTTCAGCCAACCCGACGTGCTGCTGCTCGACGAACCGTCGAACCACCTCGACCTCGAAGCGGTGATGTGGCTGGAGGATTTCCTCAAAGGCTACAAGGCGACGATCGTCGTCGTCAGCCACGAACGCGATTTCCTGAACAACGTCGTCGACCATATCCTGCACCTGCATCAGGGCAAGATCACGCTGTATCCGGGCGGCTATGACGCGTTCGAGAAGCAGCGCGCCGAGCGGCTGGCGCAGCTGGAGGCGGCGCGGGTCAATCAGGCGGCGCAGCGGGCCAAGCTGCAGGAATATGTCGCCAAGAACTCGGCGCGGGCCTCCACCGCCAAGCAGGCCCAGTCGCGTCTGAAGATCCTCGCCAAGATGAAGCCGATCGCGGCGATGGCAGAGGACCCCAGCCTGTCGTTCGACTTTCCCGATCCCGATGAACTGCGCCCACCGCTCATCACGCTGGACATGGCCAGCGTCGGATACGGCGACACGCCGATCCTCAAGCGGCTGAATTTGCGGATCGATCCCGAGGACCGCATCGCGCTGCTGGGCCGCAACGGCAACGGCAAGACGACGCTGGCGCGGTTGCTGGCGGCGCAACTGGCGCCGATGGACGGCGACATGAACGCCGCGGGCAAGATGAAGGTCGGCTATTTCACCCAGTATCAGGTGGAGGAGCTGAGCACCGACGACACGCCGCTGGAACATATGACGCGCCAGATGAAGGGCGCGTCGCCCGCCGCGGTGCGGGCGCAGCTCGGCCGGTTCGGTTTTTCGGGTGACAAGGCGATTACGCTGGTCGGCAAGCTGTCGGGCGGCGAACGCGCGCGGCTGGCGCTGGCGCTCATCACCCGCGATGCGCCGCACATGCTGATCCTCGACGAACCGACCAACCACCTCGACGTCGATGCGCGCGAGGCGCTGGTGCAGGCGCTCAACGCCTATACCGGCTGCGTGCTGCTGGTCAGCCACGACCGGCACATGCTGGAGGCGACCGCCGACCGGCTGGTGCTGGTCGATGAAGGCACCGCGAAGGAATTTGACGGGACGATCGATGACTATATCGCGCTGATCCTCGGCAATTCGGCGAAGGAAAAGGCCAAGAAGGCCAACAAGAAGGACGACCGCAAGGCCGCCGCCGAAGCGCGCGAAAAGGCGCAGGTGCTGAAGAAGGGCGCACAGGCGATCGAGCGCGATCTGGCGCGGTTGACCGAACAGCGCGATGCGCTGGACGCGGCGATGGCGGGGAATGCGATCCCGGCGCTGGCGCGGCTGACGATGGCGCAGCTGATGAAGCGGCGTGCGAGCCTCGATACCGAGATCGAGGTGGCGGAGATGAAGTGGATGGAGGCGAACGAGGCGTTGGAGGCTTTGGCGGCTTAGGGTCCCTCGTCATCCCGACGAAAGTCGGGATCCATGGATATATGACGTATCGAAAGAGCCGCGACAGCTCGTGTCCATGGATCCCGGCCTGCGCCGGGATGACGGTCGTTCTGGAGCTATCGACGTGCGCTGTCGAAGGTGCCGGCGATCCCGCTCAGTTCAAGCGCCGAGCGCGCCTCCAGCAATAAGCCCCGAGCGCGGACGGGATGCCAAACAGCAGCAGGCACAAAGCCCAATATTCGATCGGCAACTCCAGTAATGCTGACGGCGCCAGCAATGGTAGGAGAAGCGGAAAACACGCGGCGGCAGGTATGAGCCAAAGCGACCACGCTGCCCGCCGCCACAACATTGCGGACGTCGGCGGAGTGGCGAACCGTCGCCAGAGTCGACTCACTGCGGGGTCAGTCACGCCGCGATGCTACCAGCTGGCGGGTTTTCGACCAAGTAGAACGGTTCTGTTCCAGCGTGCGCGTTCGACAGATCGGTCGCGCTCAACACGCGACACCGCCGCCGCCACCCGCTAAGACACCCCCAATGTCCGACTCCTTCCTCGCCCTCGACATCCCCGAACAGCCTGCCGCCGCGCAGCCGTACCGCGTGCTCGCGCGCAAGTATCGGCCGCAGACGTTCAGCCAGCTGATCGGGCAGGATGCGATGGTCACGACGCTGGGCAATGCGATCAAGCGCGGTCGCCTTGCCCATGCGTTCCTGCTGACCGGCGTGCGCGGGGTGGGCAAGACGTCGACCGCGCGGCTGATCGCCAAGGCGCTCAACTGCATCGGGCCGGACGGGCAGGGCGGGCCGACGATCGATCCGTGCGGGGTGTGCGAGCCGTGCCGGGCGATCGCCGAGGGGCGGCATATCGACGTGATCGAGATCGACGCCGCGTCGAACAACGGCGTCGACAGCGTGCGCGAGATGACCGAGGCGGTGCGCTATGCCGCGGTGTCGGCGCGCTTCAAGATCTACATCATCGACGAAGTCCACATGATGTCGACGCCGGCGTTCAATGCGCTGCTGAAAACGCTGGAAGAGCCGCCCGCGCACGTCAAGTTCCTGCTGGCGACGACCGAGGTCCACAAGGTGCCCGTCACCGTCCTGTCGCGCTGCCAGCGCTTCGACCTGCGGCGTATTCCCGCCGATCTGCTCGCCGGACATTTCGCGCATGTCGTCGAGGCGGAGGGTGTCGAGGCCGAGCCGGAGGCGCTGCAACTGATCGCGCGCGCGGCGGAAGGGTCGGCGCGCGACGGGCTGTCGATCCTCGACCAGGCGATCGCGCATGGTGGGCTGGACGGCGAGGGCGTGCGGGCGGACGCGGTGCGGCAGATGCTGGGCCTGTCCGATCGCGGGGCGATCCGGGGGTTGTTCGACCTGTTGCTGAAAGGCGATGCGCCGGGCGCACTCAAGGCGTTGCGGGCGCAATATGACCTAGGCGTCGATCCGGCGTCGGTGCTGCGCACGCTGCTGGAAACCGTGCATGCGGTGACGATCGTCAAGGTTGGCGGCGATCGCGGACCCGGCCAGTCGGCGGAGGAACGCGCCGCATTCGACGCGTGGAGCGCGCTGTCTTTCCCGATGCTGCATCGGTTGTGGCAGCTGCTGCTGAAAGGGCATGAGGAGGTGTCGCGCGCCGCGCTGCCGATCGAGGCGTGCGAGATGGCGTTGCTGCGCATCGTCCATGCCTCCTCGCTGCCCGATCCGGGGACGCTGGCGAAGCAGCTGGCGGCGGGACAGGTGCCGGCGATGGCTGCGCCCGCCGCACCGGCGCCGGCCCCGGCCGCAGCGGAAGTCGCGGCCGATCCGCTGCCCGAGACCGCCGAACAGGTCGCGGGCCTGCTGTCGAAGCACGGCCGTCATTCGCTGGAGGCGCAGTTCCGCAATTGCGCGCGGCTGATCCGGCTGGCGCCGCAGCTGATCGAGCTGAGCGGTGCGCGGCCGCTGCCCGCCGATTTCACCCGCGACCTCGAAGTTGCGCTCAAGGGGATCACCGGCAGCCATTGGCGCGTTCTGATCGGCGAGGGCACGGGCGATCCGACCCTGCGCGAGCAGGAAACGGCGAAGGCGGAATCGGAGCGCGAACAGGTCCTCAAATCGCCGCTGGTACAGGCGGCACTGGCGGCGTTTCCGGACGCCACCCTCGATCATTGGCAACGCAGCGACGGGAGTATCGCGCGATGAAGAATCTCGACGACATCATGGCCATGGCGCAGAACGTGCAGAACGAGCTGACCAAGGCGCAGGCGAACCTCGACACGATCGAGGTCGACGGGCAGTCGGGCGGCGGGCTGGTGAAGGTCCGCGCCTCGGCCAAGGGGCGCATCCTCGGCGTCGACATCGACGATTCGCTGTTGCAGCCGGGCGAGAAGCAGATGCTGGAAGACCTGATCGTCGCGGCGTTCAACGACGCGCGGGCGAAGGCGGATGCGGCCAGCTCGACCGAGATGTCGAAGCTGACCAACGGCCTGCCGCTGCCACCGGGGTTCAAGCTGCCGTTCTGAACGTTCGGAACGCTGCTGGAACAAGCGGCGGGACCGGCGGTTCTTGGGCACATCAGTACTTGAGGGAGATGTGCCATGGAACCCGATCGTATCGAAACCACCCCCGGTGGTGCCCCGCAGACGGTGATCGTCGAGCGGCGCGGGTCGGGCGGCGGCCTGTTGATCGGGCTGGCGATCCTGCTGGCGGTGATCGTCGGGGCCTATTTCCTGCTGAACCATGCGAACAACGACGACGCCCGGACCGGGGCAGTGACGTCGGCGGCCAAGAGCGTCGGCGATGCCGCGGACAAGGCGGGCGATGCTGTGGAGCGGGCGACGAAGTAGGGTTGTTGGCTGGGGTGGCGAGCGTTGCGCGCTTGTCGAGAGAAACCCCAGCCTGCGCCGGGATGACGTTTGCGGGGGTGGGGTGTTGGCCGCGCCGCTTCGGCCACGCACCCCGTCATCCCGGCGAAGGCCGGGATCCATGGTCACGGGACTTCACTGATTGATCGAAACCGCTTTCATCCGTGGATCCCGGCTTTTGCCGGAATGACGGGTCGCATGTGCCAGGCGGCGCTCACCTCAGACATCCGTCCAGCCCCTCGCGGCGAACGATGCCGATGCGGCGTTCGATCGTGCGGGCGTACCGGCGGGTGAAGCCGGTGGGGGCGATGCCGGCGCGCTTCTTCGGCAGCGGCAGGACGGCGGCGATCTGGGCGGCCTCGCGGCCGTTTAGCGTCGACGCGCCGTGCTTGAAATAGCGGCGGGCGCCGGCCTCGACGCCATAGGTGCCGATGCCGGTCTCGGCGACGTTGAGATAGACCTCCATGATGCGGCGCTTGCCCCACATCGCCTCGATCAGGACGGTGAAATAGGCCTCCAGGGCTTTGCGGAAATAGCCGCCGCCCTGCCACAGGAAGACGTTCTTTGCGGTCTGCTGGCTGATGGTCGATCCGCCGCGGATGCGACCGCCCTCGGCATTGCGGCGCGCGGCGTTGGCGATGGCGATATAGTCGAAGCCGTTATGCGCGCAGAAGCGGCTGTCCTCCGCCGCGATCACGGCGCGGGGCATGTCGGAATCGATCGCCGACAGCGGACGCCATGATTTGGTGATGCCGTGGCCGGTCGGTACGTCGCCCAGCATGGTCAGCGTGATTGGCGGCGGGACGAAGCGCAGGATCAGCACCCACAGCACCGACAGGATGACGAAACCGAGCACGGCCTTGATCGCCCAGCCGGCGATGCGGCGGCCCCAGCCGCGCGAGGTGGCGGGTTTGGGGCGGGGGCGTTGGGTCGTGCGGGCGGCCATGGGGGGTGCCTAGCCGGGGAGAGCAGGGGACGGCAAGCACGCCGCGCTCTCTCGCGTCACCCCGGCCTGCGCTAGGGTGACGTTTGTGGTGGGCTGGCGGTTCGGCCGGAGTCGCGGGCGACATGGGTTATGGATCCCGGCCTTCGCCGGGATGACGAGTGTGGGGCGGGTCCGGGCACCCCGCCCCAGCCGCTTACACCGCGGCGAGCATCCGGCGGTCGCCGGCGAGGCGCATCATCGCCTTTTGCAGCTTTTCGAATGCGCGCACCTCGATCTGGCGGACGCGTTCGCGGCTGACGCCATAGACCTGGCTCAGCTCCTCCAGCGTCTTGGGATCGTCGGTCAGGCGACGTTCGGTCAGAATGTGCTTCTCGCGGTCGTTCAGATCGTCCATCGCCTCGACCAGCATGCCGTGGCGGACGTCGGCTTCCTGCGCCTCGGCGACGACCGAGTCCTGCAACGGGCTGTCGTCGGCCAGCCAATCCTGCCACTGGCTCTCGCCATCCTCGCGCATCGGCACGTTGAGCGAGGTATCGCCGCCCATCGCCATGCGGCGGTTCATCGACGTGACCTCGTCCTCCGTCACGCCGAGGTCGGTCGCGATCTTGGCGAGATGTTCGGGGCTGAGGTCGCCGTCCTCGAATGCGTCGAGCTTCGACTTCATCCGGCGCAGGTTGAAGAAGAGCTTCTTCTGCGCCGCGGTGGTGCCCATCTTCACGAGGGACCACGAGCGCAGGATGAATTCCTGGATCGAGGCGCGGATCCACCACATCGCATAGGTGGCGAGGCGGAAGCCGCGATCGGGCTCGAATTTCTTCACGCCCTGCATCAGCCCGATATTCCCTTCGGAGATCAGTTCGCTGACCGGCAGGCCATAGCCGCGATAGCCCATCGCGATCTTGGCAACGAGGCGCAGGTGCGAGGTGACGAGTTGGGCCGCGGCCTCCGGATCGCCATGTTCCTGAAACCGCTTGGCGAGCATGTATTCCTGCTCGGGCGCGAGGATCGGGAACTTGCGGATTTCGGAGAGATAGCGGTTGAGGCTCGCCTCGCCGCCGAGCGCCGGAATCGTCGCCGGGACGTTGCTGCCAGTTGCCATCGTCAAAACTCCCTTTGTCCTTATGGCGACGCCGCACTGCGGAATCACCGAAACCTATACGAGAAGATGGTCCAACAGTTCCTGCATGTCTGCCGGAAGGTCACTATCGAACGCCAAAGCGTTTTTTGTGACGGGATGGATGAACCCCAGATGTGCGGCGTGCAACGCCTGTCGCCGGAAATGCAGCGTTTCCAGTTGCGCCCTGAGCGCCGGTCGCCGCCCGGCATAGACCGGATCGCCCAGCAGCGGATGGCCGATCGACGCCATGTGTACCCGTACCTGATGCGTGCGCCCCGTTTCCAGTCGACATTCGATCAACGACGCACCCGAAAGTTGGCGAAGTTTGCGAAAGTGCGTCACCGCGTGCTTGGCGGTGGGGCTGTGGACGATCGCCATCTTCTTGCGATCATTGGGCGAGCGCGCCAGCGGAGCGTCGATCGTGCCCGCCGAAGTTTGCACGCGCCCCGCGGTGATCGCCAGATAGCGGCGGTCGATGCTGTGGTCCTTGAACTGCTTCGCCAGCCCTTCATGCGCGACGTCGTGCTTGGCGACGACCAGCAGGCCCGACGTATCCTTGTCGATGCGGTGGACGATCCCCGGCCGCGCGACGCCGCCGATGCCCGACAACTGCCCGGCGCAATGGTGGAGCAGCGCGTTGACCAGCGTGCCGTCGAGATTGCCGGCGGCGGGATGGACGACCAGCCCGGCGGGCTTGTCGATCACGATCAGGTCGTCATCCTCGTACGCGACGACCAGCGGGATATCCTGCGCGACAGTGTCGAGCGGTACGGCGGCGGGAAGGGTGATGGTGTAGGACTGGCCGGCCGCGACCTTGCGCGAGGTGTCCGACACCGGCCCGGCATCGCCCGCGACGTGCCCGGCCATCATCAGCGCCTTGATCCGTTCGCGCGAGAGGTCAGCGACGACGTCGGCCAGTGCCTTGTCGATCCGTTGTCCGTGCGCCGCATCGGGAATGCGCGCTTCGATCGTGGAAACCCCCCGGTCCATTGCCTACAAAGATGGGGATGGAGCCCGAATTTTCAAGCGAGGCGCTGCGCGCGCTGATCGAGCAGGCGGATGGCAGCGCCACCGAAATCTGCGGGCTGATGCTCGGCACGGCCGGGCGGATCGAGCGGCTGGTGGCGGCGCACAACGTGGCGGACGACCCAGCGCGGCATTTCGAGATCGATCCCGCCGCGCTGTTCGAGGCGCTGCGCGCGGAGCGGCGGGGCGGGGCGGCGGTGCTGGGCTGGTATCACTCGCACCCTTCGGGCGATCCCGACCCGTCGGCGACCGACGCGGCGCAGGCGGCGGCGGACGGGCGGTTGTGGCTGATCGCCGGCGGGGGCCGCGTGCGGTTGTGGCGGGCGGTCGCGGACGGGGAACGGCACGGCCGGTTCGACGCCGTCCGCTTTGCGGTCAGGACCGGCGGCCACGTTGAAAAAGACTGCGAAGCGGTGCACATGGACCGGGCCGGGCGGACGATGACGTTCGCCAAAGCACAAGGGTCGCCGCATTGAACATCAGCCCCGCCGATTTCGCCAGCCTGCTGTGTTCGCGATTGTGCCACGACCTGCTCAGCCCGGTCGGGGCGCTGAACAACGGCCTCGAACTGCTGGCCGACGAACATGATCCGGACATGCGCGCCCGCTGCCTCGAACTGCTGGCCGACAGCGCGCGGGCGTCGGCGAACAAGCTGAAATTCTTCCGCCTCGCCTTCGGTGCCGCCGGCGGCCTGGGCGATTCGATCGACACGCGGGAGGCGCGCGCCGCACTCGAAGGGCTGTTCGGCGACAATCACCGGGTGAAGCTGGGCTGGATGGTCGATGCGCCGTCGCTGCCCAAGCCGGCGGTGAAGGTGCTGCTGAACCTCGCGCTGATCGCCGGCGACGCGCTGGTGCGTGGCGGGCAGCTGGATATCGGCGCGGAGCGGACGGCGGGGGGCATCGATATCGCGGTGCGCGCCGACGGGCAGCGGATCGTACTGGATGCCGAGCTGCGCGGCGCGCTGCTGGGGGACGCGGCGATGATGACGCCGCGGGCCGCCGCCGCCTGCCTTGCGCGCGAACTGGTCGAACAGTGCGGCGGCACGTTGCAGGTGTCGCCGGTCGATTCGCCGGTGCTGTTGTTCGGAGCGTCGCTGGTCACGGGGTGACGTCCCCGGGCAGGGGGCATCCACCAACCCGGTGGCGAAAGAAGAAGCGGGATCCCGGGTCAGGTTCGGGGTGACGAGGATGGCGGTGGTCACCAATCACCCGCGCCAACCTTCACGTGTTCCCTCACTAACCGCGTCTTAACCTGATCCCCGCCATGGTCGCGCCACAACCGGGCGGGGCCGCATGGACGATCTCTTACAGGAATTCATTGCCGAAACCCGCGAGACGCTGGAGGCGTTGTCGACGGAGGTCGTCGCGTGGGAGGCCGCGCCCGAGGATCGTGCGCGGCTGGATGCGATCTTCCGCTTCGTCCACACGGTGAAGGGCAGCTGCGGCTTCCTCGACCTGCCGCGCCTGTCGCGGCTGAGCCATGCCGCCGAGGACGCGCTGTGCGAGGTTCGCGACGGCAAGCGCCGGCCCGATCGTGCGCTGGTCGATGCCGTGCTGGCGATCGTCGACCGGATCGGCGAGCTGGTCGAGGCGATCGATGCGGGACTGCCGCTGACCGACGAGGGCGAGGACGACCTGATCGCCGCGCTGGCGCCGGGCGTGGCCGGAGCGCAGGGGGCGACGCCGATCGCCGCCGCGGCGATCGCGCAGGGACGCGCGCCGCTGCGCAGCGTCCGGCTGAACGTCGACCTGCTCGACCGGATGATGAGCGGCATGTCGGACATGGTGCTGGTCCGCAACGAACTGTTCCGCCGCCTGCGCGACCTCGACCTCGATCCCGCGGTCGAAGGCGCGCTGGAGCGGCTGTCGGCATCGGTCGCCGACATGCGCGACGCGGTGACGCGGACGCGGATGCAGAAGATCGAGACGCTGTTCTCGCCGCTGCCCCGCATCGTGCGCGACACGGCGGCGGCGGTGGGCAAGGCGGTGACGCTGACCGTGGACGGCAGCGACGTCGAGCTGGACCGCGAGATGATCGAGGTGATGCGCGACCCGCTGGTCCATGTCGTGCGTAACGCGATCGACCATGGCATCGAATCGCCGGCCGAGCGCCGTGCGGCGGGCAAGCGCGAAAGCGGGCGGCTGCATATCTCCGCCCGGCAGTCGGGCAACCAGATCGTCATTGAGATCATCGACGACGGGCGCGGCATCGATACCGCGCGGCTGGTCGCGAAGCTGGCGGCCAACGGCCAGCGCAGCGAGAGCGACCTGCGGCAGCTGACCGAGCGCCAGCAATGCGAGCTGGTGTTCGCGCCGGGGCTGTCGTCGCGCGACGTCGCGACCGAGATTTCGGGCCGCGGAGTCGGGATGGACGTGGTACGCGCCGCGATCGACCAGATCGGCGGGCGGATCACGCTGGACAACAAGCCCGGCCGGGGACTGCGCATCGTGGTGCAGGTGCCGCTGACGCTGTCGATCGTATCGACCATCGTCGTGCGGGCAGGCGCGCATCGCTTCGCCATTTCGCGCCAGACGATCGGCGAGATCGTGAAGGAGCGCGGCGCCAATATCCGCATCGACCGGCTGGGCGACATGCGCATCGCGCAGATCCGCGACCGGCGCCTGCCGGTGGTCGACCTGTGCGACGTGCTGGGCATTCCCGGCGCGGCGGAACCGGGCGACAAGATGCTGGTCGTCGTGGGGCTGGGCGCGGGCGACTTCGCGGTCGCGGTCGACGACGTGCTCGATACCGAGGAACTGGTGGTGAAGCCCGCCGCGCCCTCCGTGATGGCGACCGGACTGTACGCCGGGCAGACGCTGCCCGACACAGGACAGCCGATGCTGATGATCGACTGCGCCGGGGTGGCGCACGCCGCCGGGCTGAACTTCACCGACGCGATGGACCGCGAGCTGGAGGTGGAGGCCGAGGCGATCGCCGATCCGGGCATCGCGGCGCTGCTGTTCGACGACCTCGACGGGCGGCGGCGGGTGATCCCGCTGACGGTGATCGACCGGATCGAGCGCATCCGCGCGGGCAGCCTGCAGCAGAGCGCGGGGCGCATCTGGCTGGCGATCGACGGACGGGTCCTGCCGGTCGCGGCGCGCGCGCCCGAGGCGGCGTCGCGGGTGACGACCGTGCTGCGGCTGACCGACGGCATGGCCGAGGTCGCCTATGCGATCGACGATGCGTGCGACATCGTGATGCTGCCCGAACTGGCCGCTGCGGCCGCCGAACCGGGACCGATCTGCGGCATCGTGCTGCTGGAGGGCGAGCAGGTCGAGCAGGTCGACCCGCTGTGGCTTTTCGAACGCCATGCCCGCGACGGCGCGGCCGGTCCGGCCGGGGTGACGGCGGGGCGCCCGACCTGCCTGCTGGCCGATGGCGGCAGCGGGTGGATGCGCACGTTCCTGCGCCCGATGCTGGAGCAGGCGGGCTATCAAGCGGTGGAGCGGCTGGCGTCGGACGAGCGCCCGGCGCTGGTGCTGGCGCAGGCCGACGACCCGATGGCGGGGATGACGACCGGATCGGCGCCGGTGGTGCGGTTGCGCACCAGCGCCGCCGATACCGGCGACGGCAGCGTCTATCGCTACGACCGCGAAGGCGTGTTGCGCGCCGTTCGCCAGGCAGTGGGGAAGTGACGATGAACGCGTTGTTCCTGTTGGCGCGGGTGGCGGGCCAGGATGTCGCCATCCTGTCCGACCATGTCGAATCGGTGGTCGATATCGGGGAGGTATCGCCGGTGCCGCGTACCGCGCGCGCCGTCCGCGGCCTTGCCGCGCTGCGCAGCCGGGTGGTGACGGTGATCGACACCGCACAGGCGATCGATCCGGCGGCGGCGGGCGGCGGCGGTCGCCGCGCGGTCGTGACCCAGGTCGAGGGGCATCATTATGCGCTGCTGGTCGACATGCTCGACGATGCCTATCGCTGCGCCCGGCGCCCGTTGTCGGCGGGACTGACGCCGGGGCCGGCATGGGCATCGGTCGTCGACGGCGTGATCGACCATGACGGTCGCCCGGTGCTGGTGCTGAACCTGCCCGCCGTGGTCGCGCGTGCGGCCGACGTGACGCAGGCGGCGGCCTGAAACCATTCCGGGGGCGGTCCCGTGCCGCGTGACGGGGTTCGATCCGCCGCCGATCCGGTTCCTTTAACGTCGCGCTTACGAGTCCACGCTAGGCTGTAGCCTGAACAATGGGGTGCCGAGATGAAGAGCTGCCTGGTCGTCGATGATTCGAAGGTGATCCGCAAGGTCGCCCGGCACATACTGGAAACGCTGCAGTTCGAGGTCCGCGAGGCGGGCGACGGTCGCGAGGCGCTGGACCGCTGTGCCGAACAGCAGCCCGACGTGATCCTGCTCGACTGGAACATGCCGGTGATGAGCGGCATGGATTTCCTGCGCGCGCTGCGCCAGAGCGAAGGGGGCATGGTCCCCAAGGTCGTGTTCTGCACGACCGAGAACGGCATGGCCTATATCCGCGCCGCGATCGAGGCCGGGGCCGACGAATATGTGATGAAGCCGTTCGATCGCGAGACGCTGGAAAGCAAGCTCCAGATCGTCGGCGTCTCGTAACGGACGCACCGGCATGGTCGCAGCCACCGTCAGACAGGCGGCGCCGGCCGAAGGGGTGCTCCGGGTCCTGATCGTCGACGATTCGGCGGTCACCCGCTGCGTCCTGGCGCGGATCGTCGACACGCTGCCCGAGGCGCAGCTGGTCGCGGCGGTCGGCGGCATCGCGCCCGCGGTCGCGGTGTTGCGCGAACGGCCGATCGACCTGATCCTGCTCGACATCAACCTGCCGGGTACTGACGGGCTGTCGGGATTGCCCGCGCTGTTCGCGGCCGCGCCTGACGCGCGCGTCATCATCCTGTCGGGCGAATGCGCCGACGGATCGCCGGTGGCGCTCCATGCCCTCGCGCTCGGTGCGGCGGCGACGATCGCCAAGCCGCAGTCGACGCCGCTGGCCGGCGGGTTCGCGACGCGGCTGGCGACGCTGGTCGCCGACGTGATGCGGGGACCGGTGCGCGCCGCCCCCGGATCGCAGGGCGACGCGTTCGACGTGATCGCGATCGGTGCGTCGACCGGCGGCATCCACGCGCTGGCGCCGCTGCTCAAGGCGATCCCGCCGGAACTGGACGTGCCGATCCTCGTCACGCAGCACCTGCCGGGATCGTTCACCGAATATTTCGCGCAGCAGCTGGCTGCCCTAGCGCGGCGGCCGGTCGATGTCGCGCGCGACAGCCTGCGCATCCAGCGCGGGCGGTTGATCGTGGCACCGGGCGACGCGCACATCCGGGTTGTGCCGACGACCGAAGGCGGCGCGATCCGGCTGGACCGTTCGCCCAGCAGCAGCGGATGCACGCCGTCGGTCGATCCCATGTTCGACAGCATCGCGCAGGTCTATGGCGCGCGTGCGCTGGCGGTCGTGCTGTCGGGCATGGGGCGTGACGGCTGCCGCGGCGCCGAACGCATCCGCGCGCTGGGCGGGGTCGTCGCCGTCCAGGATCAGGCCAGTTCGGTCGTGTGGGGCATGCCCGGCGCGATCGCCGAAAGCGGCCTCGCCCATATTATCGGAACCCCCGTGCAGCTGGGCGAATTCATCGCCCGCAGAAAGCGTCCCGCATGAACCTGCCGATGCAGGCGCCGCCGATGGGCAGCGCCGCGCACAAGATCGTCACGCTGCTGGAGCAGCGTACCGGCCAGCATCTCGATGCCGGACGGGCGTGGCGGATCGACAGCGCGCTGCAACCGATGCTGCGCGAACGCGGCCTCGTCTCGATCGACGAACTGGTCGCGCGCATTGCCGAGGGCGGGCGCTGCGAACAGGGGCTGGCCGATCTTGTCGTCGACGCGCTGCTGAACCAGGAAACGTCGTTCTTCCGCGATTCGAGCGTGCTCGACCTGGTCGTGATGGCGGCGACCGACATGGTCGCGGAAACGCCCCGGCGGCTGCGCATATGGTCGGCGGCGTGTTCGACCGGGCAGGAGCCGCTGTCGCTGGCGATGCTGTTCGGCGAGGCGCAGGAACGCTGCGGCCTGCCCCTGCCCGAAATCCGCGCGACCGACATTTCCGCCCGGGCGCTCGCCCGCGCGCGGGCCGGGCGCTACACCCAGTTCGAGATCCAGCGCGGGCTGTCGGTCCGGCGGATGATGCAGTGGTTCGAGGTGCGCGACGAGCTGTGGGAGGCCAAGGCCGAGCTGCGCTACCGCTTGTTGTTCGCGCGGCAGAATCTGATGTCCGATCCGATGCCGAGCGGGAAGTTCGACATCGTGCTGTGCCGCAACGTGCTGATGTACCTGTCGCCCGCCGCGCGGGCGCAGGTGCTGAACCGGATCGCGGGCGTGCTGCGGCCCGGAGGGTTGCTGGTGCTGGGCGCGGGCGAGACGGTGATCGGCCATACCGAGGCGCTGGTCCCGTCCGAACGCTATCGCGGGCTGTACCGGCCGGCCTCGCACTGACCTTGCCTTTCGGCCCGTCCCGCCGCAATCGGGGGGCAGTGGCGTGAGGGGATGGAGTCGCGTGCAGATGATCGATACGCCGTCGCCGAACTTCGGCGAACGCACGCTGCCCGTGACGATGATCGTGCTGCATTATACCGGCATGGTCGACGCGGCATCGGCGATCGCGCGGCTGACCGATCCGGCGGCGCAGGTGTCGGCGCATTACCTGATCGACGAGGACGGCACGATCCACCGCATGGTCGCCGAGGACAAGCGCGCATGGCATGCGGGCCGGGCGCACTGGCGCGGCATCACCGACATCAACAGCGCGTCGGTCGGCATCGAGCTGGTCCATCCGGGCCATGAATGGGGCTATCGCGCCTTTGCCGATGCGCAGATCGACGCGCTGATCCCGCTGGTCCATGCGATCAAGGACCGCCATCAGATCACGCGCGGCAACGTCGTCGGCCATTCGGACGTCGCGCCGATCCGCAAGCAGGACCCGGGCGAGCTGTTCCCGTGGAACCGGCTGGCCCGCCTGCGCCTCGCGCTGCCCCGGCCGGCGCGCAACCTGATGGACCCGGGATGGAGCGACGCCGGGTTCCTGCTCGCGCTCGAACGCTTCGGCTATGACGTGTCCGATGCGACCGCCGCGGTGACCGCGTTCCAGCGGCGCTTCCGCCCCGAGGTGATCGACGGCGTGATCGACGGCGAATGCCGGATGCTGCTGCTCGCGCTGCTGCTGCCCAAGCCGCAAGGCGACGATTGAACCTGCGCGCCGGCTCCGCTAGGGGCAGCACGTCAGAGGGTCGGGCGGCCGCGTCACGCGTCATGCGTGCCGAGGAAAGTCCGGGCTCCACGGAAACGACGGTGCCGGGTAACGCCCGGCGGGCTTCGCGGCTTCGGTCGGGAGGTTCAGGGACAGTGCCACAGAGAGCAGACGGCCTTTGGCTTCGGCCGGGTTACGGTGAAAGGGTGCGGTAAGAGCGCACCGCGCGGCCGGTAACGGCAGCGGCATGGCAAACCCCACCGGGAGCAAGACCGAATAGGGGCGGCATGGAGCGTAGCGATACGCTTCGGGGCAGGTTCCGGCCCGCTGCCCGGGTTGGTTGCTGGAGGCGGCATGCAAGTGCCGTCCAAGAGGAATGGTCGCCTATCCTGCCTCGTGCAGGTGGACAGAACCCGGCTTACAGACCCTCTGACATTCCCCGCGCCGCAATGGGTTGCGTGGGCGCATGGGCGGCTTATTTCGTACACCAATGGCACGACACACACGATCCAACGACTGGGGCTTTCCCCGCTGGCGCGGCTACAGCGAGGGCCGCGAGGCGCAGACGGTGAAGCTGTGCGATCGCCACGGCTGCACGGAACCCGGCAACTGCCCGGCGCCGAAATCGCCCAACAGTCCCGACCGCTGGTATTTCTGCGCGACGCACGCGGCGGAATACAACAAGGGCTGGAACTATTTCGAAGGGTTGAACGAGGAGGAGGCGAGGGCGCGCGAGGCCGAGGAACGGCGCACGGCCAACGGCTATGCCGCGTCGGCGTCGAACGCATGGGCGGGATCGGGCGACGGCAGCCGTTCGCGCGACGAGATGCGTGCCCTCGACGTGCTGGAATGCGACCCCGACGCCGATTTCGACACGATCCGGCTGGCATGGCGCAAGCTCGCCAAGGTGAACCATCCCGACGTCCGCCCCGGCGATGCCGAGGCGGCGAAGCGCTTTCACGCGATCCAGGCGGCGTATGACGTGCTGCGCACCGCCGAGGAACGACGGAGCTGGAAGCCGGCATGAGGACCCCCGCGTGAGAACGGGCGTCCGGTCCCGCTGGGACAAGGCGGTACTGGTCTGCGCAAAGTGTTCGAAGAAGCTGGACGGCGGGTTCGGCGATCCGGCAAGGCCGCTGGCCAAGGCGCTGCGCCGGCACCTGAAGCTGAAGAACGGTCCCAAGGCGCGCGCAGGGGTGGTCGAGGTCAAGTGCCTCGACGTGTGCCCCAAGGGTGCGGTGGTGGTGGTCGACAGCGACCGGCCGGGCGAGTGGCTGCTGGTGCGGCCGGGGGACGATCTGGACGCGGTGGCCGGACGGCTGGGGCTGGACGGGTAGGCGACCCGACCCTGCGGATTGTGCCTGACCGTTAGCGTTTGATCCATCCGTATGGAAACGTCACCCCGGCGAAGGCTGGGGTCTTCCGGTTTTCGCGCGGGGCAGGAGCCATGGGAGACCCCAGCCTCCGCTGGGGTAACGCTCCTTGACCCATGTGTGCGTGGTTACGCCAGCCGCGCCGCCGTTTCCCGGATCAGCGCGATCATGTTCGGTATCCCCTGCGTCCGGTTCGAACTCAGCTGGTTGCGCAGATCGAACGGCGCCAGCGTCGCGTCGATGTCGGTGGCGAGGATCGCCGGTGCCGCCCGGTCCTGCACCGTCGCGAGCACCAGCGCGATGATCCCCTTGGTGATCGCGGCGTTGCTGTCGGCGAGGAAGTGGAGCGTGCCGTCCGCGCGCGGCTGGGGATAGACCCAGACCGATGCCGAACATCCCCGCACCAGCGTCGCGTCGGTCTTCAGGGGTTCCGGCATCGGCTCCAGCTGGCGGCCCAGATCGATCAGGAGCCGGTAGCGGTCGTCGCCGTCGAGGAAGTCATATTCTTCGCGGATGTCGTCGATGCTCTGCATGACGCCGCTATAGGCATCCGGCGTCAGAGTTCCACCCCGGCGGCGATCGCTTCCAGTTTGCGGATGCGTTCCTTGAGGTCGGCGATCTCGATCCGGGTGCCGGCATTCGGCGCGGGGGCGGCGAACGCCTTGTCGCCTAGTCGCTGCTGCTGCAGCGCCAGCCAGCCGCGCCAGCCCGCCAGCGTGGTGACCGAGACGATCGCGACGGCGGCAAGGGTGGTGATCGCAAGGGCGAGGGTGAGCGTGAGGTTCATCGGACTGTCCCTTGTCGGTTTCGGGGAAGGGCGGTTCAGTTGAGCGGGTTGTCGCGGAGCCGCTCGATCTCGTCGGAGAGATCGACGCCGCGGTCGGTGATGATGCGTTCGAGGACGCGGACGCGCTGTTCGAGGCGTTCGGTCTGCGCGGCATATTGCGCGGCCTTTTCGGCGAGCATGTTCGCCTCGATCTCAAGCCGCCGTTCGCGATGCGCCAGCCACGGCTTGAAGACGACGGCACCGAGGATCGCAACGATCGGTATGAGAAGTGCCATCATGGGAACGAGAATGGGGCTCATGATCGATCCTTTCAGTTCGCGCGGTTGCGCAGTTGTTCGATCTCGCGGTCCAGCGAATGGGCGCCGTCGGTGACGATGCGCTCGACGTTCGCCAGCCGGTCCTTGATCGACCCCAGTTCGGCCTTGAGCCGGGCGTTCTCCTGGCTGAGCAGCTTGACGCGTTCCGTCGTTTCGTCGTCGCGGCGGGGATAGACCGCCTGTCCCCATGCGCCGTCCAGTGGGTAGCCGTTCTTGACGCGGAGCCAGGTGGTGAAGATCCAGCCGCCGATCGCCGCGAGAGCTACGAGGGTGGCAATGGCGATAAGGGCGGCGGGGGGCATGGTCGTCTCCGTAGCCTGACGGTTCAGCGCAGCGCGTCGATTTCGCGGGCGGTGCGGGTGGCGGGATCGGTGGCGATCCGTTCGAGGACGGCGATGCGTTCCTCGAGGCGCAGGACTTTTGCGGTCAGCTGCTCGTTCTGCTCGGCCATCAGCCGTGCTTGCCGCTCGGCCGTCAGGTCGCTGCGCTCGCTCTTGCCGCTCCATTCGTTCTCGATCGGATAGCCATGCTTCGCGCGAATGGCGGTCGTGATGACCCAGCCGATCGTACTGATCGCAATCAGGGCCAGTACGAACCCCGGTCCACCCCAACTCATCGTCTCTCTCCCTCTTGCTCGTCCCGGCGGGGACCGTGTCAGCGCAGGCTGTCGATCTCGTCCGCCAGGCGGGTGTTGCGGCTGGTATAATACATTTCGATATCGGCGAGGCGCCGGTCGATGTCGCGGAAGGTGGAGCGCATTTCCGACGCGGTGCGGGTCGGGTTCGACCGCACGCCCTGCCAGAACTTCTCGTCCTCGCGGCTTTCGTACAGGCCGTGCGGCTTCTTCTGCGCCATCCATGCGATCATGAAATAGGCGATGACGGTCCACGGAAAGCCGCCCAGCAGGGTCAGCATCACCGTGCCGATGCGGATCCACATGACCTCGACACCGGTATAGTCGGCGATGCCGGCGCACACGCCCGACACCTTGCCATTGGCCTTGTCGACATAGAATTTGGTGCGTGCGCTGGACATCACAGTCTCCGGCTAAAGTCGTTGTCGCGATAGTCGCGGGTGGGCAGGTCTCGGTCGGCGGGGCGGAAGTCCGGATTGTCGGCGGCGATGATCCGCTCGATGGTCTGGAGCCGCTCCTCGAGCCGCCGGGCGGTGAGGTGCATGTCGTCGAGCAACCGCTCGTCCTCGTTCGTCAGCGACGGCGACTGTTTCCACTTGGTGATATAGTGGAGGATCAGCCACGGCAGACCGATGAAGAGGACGCCCAGCGGCACGGCGATGCCGAAGAAATCCTCCATCTCAACCCTCCCGGTTCAGTCGCGCCTTGAGCGCCGCCAGTTCCGCATCGATCTTGTCGGACTGGCGCAGCTCGGCGATCTCGTCCTCAAGGCTCTTGCCACCCTGGCCCATGCCCGCGGCTTCGGCGCGTCCTTCCGCCAGGTCGGCACGGCGTTCCAGCACGTCGAAGCGGCTGAACGCCTCGGCGGTCTTGGACCCTGCGTACATCTCGCGCAGCTTGGTGCGGTTGGTGGCGCTTTCCATCCGGGTCTGGATGGCGTTCTGCCGGGTTCGCGCCTCGCGCAGCTTGGTCTGCAGCTTGGCGATGTCGGTTTCCGAGGCGCGCAGCGCATCGTCGAGCACGACGATCTCGGCGTTCAGCTGTTCGATCATGTCGACCGCCTTCTGCCGTTCGACCAGCGCGGCCTTGGCGAGGTCCTCGCGGTCCTTGCTCAGCGCCAGCTCGGCCTTTTCGGTCCAGCTGTCCTGCAGCTTTTCCAGCTTGCCGATGTGGCGGCGCATTTCCTTCTGGTCGGCGATGGTGCGCGCGGCGGAGGCGCGGACCTCGACCAGCGTTTCCTCCATTTCGAGGATAATCATGCGGATCATCTTGGCGGGGTCTTCCGCCTTGTCGAGCAGGTCGGTGACGTTGGCGGCGATGATGTCGCGGGTGCGGGAGAAAATACCCATCGGTTACTCCTGAAAGATACTGGGGTGGCCGGGATGGAACGGGGCAGAACCACCCCGGCCCGCCGCCTTACGCCATCGGCGCGGCGGCAACGGTTGCGGCGGACGGACCGGATGCGGTCGTCGCGCCAAAGGCGAAGATGCAGACCGCGACCGCGCCCATCAGGCTGAGGATCGACTGGCGGGCGGTCACGTTCTGGTTGATGCGGATCATGGTGGAACTCCCTGAAGCTGGTGCGTGCGCCCTGTTCCGGGCTTGCAGGAGACGTTGCAGGAGCCGTGCCAATTCGGAAAATGACGGATTTGCGTCACTTTTCCCGGAATTTGCCGCCTGCCTCATTTGTCCACTTGCGAACTATTGGGAATATACGCCACATCGTCGGCCATGGAACGCGCAACCCAGGTCGTCGGCCAGTCCGGCCCGTTTCTCGATGCCCTCGAGCGCGCCAGCCGCGCCGCGGCGCTCGATCGCCCGGTGCTGGTCATCGGCGAGCGCGGGACCGGCAAGGAACTGGTCGCCGAACGCCTCCACCGCCTGTCGGCGCGCTGGGAGGAGCCGCTGGTCGTGATGAACTGCGCCGCGTTGCCCGAAACGCTGATCGAGGCCGAATTGTTCGGGCACGAGGCGGGCGCTTTCACCGGCGCGACCAAGGCGCGGGTCGGGCGGTTCGAGGAGGCCGATGGCGGCACGCTGTTCCTCGACGAACTCGGCACGCTGTCGATGGGGGCGCAGGAGCGGTTGCTGCGCGCGGTCGAGTATGGCGAGGTGACGCGGATCGGGTCGTCGCGGCCGATCCGGGTCGATGTCCGCATCGTCGCTGCCACCAACGAGCATCTGCCCGACCGGGTCGAGCGCGGCACGTTTCGCGCCGACCTGCTCGACCGGTTGAGCTTCGAGGTGGTGACGCTGCCCCCGCTACGCGCCCGGCCGGGCGACATCATGGTGCTCGCCGACTTTTTCGGGCGGCGCATGGCGGCGGAGATCGGGCGCGACGAATGGCCGGGCTTCGGCCCGAACGCCGTCGACCAGTTGATGGAGCATCGCTGGCCGGGCAATGTCCGCGAGCTGCGCAATGCGGTCGAACGCTCGGTCTATCGTTGGGAACGCGCCGGGCCGATCGACCTGATCGAGGTCGATCCCTTCGCCTCCCCGTTCCGCCCGCGCGGCGGGACGGCGGTGCCGGCGGTCGCGCCGGCTGCCGAGGGGGGCGAGGCGCCGGCGGTTTCAGCGATGGCAGACGACCCGGGCGACGATTTCAAGACGCGGGTCAACCGCTTCGAACGCCAGCTGCTGACCCGGGCGATGGCCGAGGCGCGCTACAACCAGCGGACCTGCGCCGATGCGCTGGGGCTGACCTACGATCAGCTGCGCCACGCGCTCAAGCGCCATGGTTTATTGGGGCAGGGCGGCTGACGCGCCCTTGCGTCGGATCACCGCAGAACTAGATGTTGCCCGAACGTAACGACCGGAGCCAAGCGCGCCGCGCTTCGTTCGGTCGACCAGAGCTTATTGCCCAAGGAGGAACCCCCATGGCTTTCGAACTTCCCCCGCTGCCCTACGCCTATGACGCGCTGGAGCCGACCATCGACAAGGAAACGATGATGCTGCACCATGACAAGCATCATCAGGCGTATACCGACAAGCTGAACGAGGCCGTGTCGGAGGATGCGAACCTCGCGGGCAAGTCGATCGAGGAACTGCTGGCCAATATCGGCAGCGGTTCGGCCAAGCTGCGCAACAATGGCGGCGGCTTCTGGAACCACACCTTCTTCTGGGAAACGATGAAGGGTGGCGGATCGCAGCCGTCGGGCGCGCTGAAGGACGCGATCGACCAGCAGTTCGGCGGGCTCGACCAGCTCAAGGAACAGTTCAACACCGCGGGCGCGAACCAGTTCGGGTCGGGCTGGGCATGGCTGATCGTCGGGCAGGACGGCAAGCTCGCCATCACCTCGACCCCGAACCAGGACAATCCGCTGATGGACGTCGCCCCGGTGAAGGGCACGCCGATCCTCGGCAACGACGTGTGGGAACACGCCTATTACATCACCTATCGCAATGCCCGTCCGGCCTATCTGAAGGCATGGTGGGACGTGGTCGACTGGGACAAGGTCGGCCAGCGCTACGACGCGGCGGTGAAGTAAGTCGCGACAAGGGCCCTCTCCCGCAAGGGGAGAGGGTTGGGAGAGGGGGCTGTCCGCAAGGGCGGTCCCCTTTTTCGTGCGCGGCGTTCGCGGTTTCCCCTCTCCCCGGCCCTCTCCCCTGAAGGGGAGAGGGCCGGGGAG
>RPSH01000020.1 GCA_003946805.1 Bacillus sp. 2B10
GGGGCGGTCGTACGTCCACTCCAGCGCGGCTGGGGTCTCCCTGTGATAGCGCGGAACAGGAGCCGCCAGAGACCCCAGCCTGCGCTGGGGTGACGTTCAGGCTGGGGCGGGTCATTACGCGCTACCCGGTCATTCCCACTCGATCGTGCCCGGCGGCTTGCTGGTATAGTCGTAGGTGACGCGGTTGATGCCCTTCACCTCGTTGATGATCCGGGTCGCCACGCGCGGCAGGAAGTCGCCGGGGAACTGGAACGCCTGCGCGGTCATGCCGTCGGTCGAGGTCACCGCGCGCAACGCGAGGACGTTGTCGTAGGTGCGGCCGTCGCCCATCACGCCGACGCTGCGCACCGGCAGCAGCACTGCGAACGCCTGCCAGATCGTGTCGTACAGCCCGGCGTTGCGGATTTCCTCTAGATAGATCGCGTCGGCCTTGCGCAGGATGTCGCAGCGTTCGCGCGTCACCTCGCCGGGGATACGGATGGCGAGGCCGGGTCCGGGGAACGGGTGACGGCCGACGAAGACATCGGGCAAGCCCAGTTCGCGGCCCAGCGCGCGAACCTCGTCCTTGAACAGTTCGCGCAGCGGTTCGACCAGCGCCATGTTCATGCGTTCGGGCAGGCCGCCGACATTGTGGTGGCTCTTGATCGTGACGGACGGGCCGCCGGTGAAGCTGACGCTCTCGATCACGTCGGGATAGAGCGTGCCCTGCGCAAGGAACTGCGCGCCGCCGATCTTCTTCGCCTCCGCCTCGAACACGTCGATGAAGGTCTTGCCGATGAACTTGCGCTTGGCTTCCGGGTCGGTGACGCCCGCCAGGCCGTCCATGAACAGGTCCTGGGCGTCCACATGGACCAGTGGAATGTTGTAATGGCCGCGGAACAGGCTGACGACCTGTTCGGCCTCCCCTGCGCGCAGGATGCCGCCATCGACGAACACGCAGGTCAGCTGGTCGCCGATCGCCTCGTGGATCAGCAGCGCCGCGACCGACGAGTCGACGCCGCCCGACAGCCCGCAGATGACCTTGCCGTCGCCGACCTGCTCGCGGATCTCGGCGATCTTGGCGTCGCGGAACTCGGCCATGGTCCAGTCGCCCGCTAAACCGCAGACGTGGCGCGCGAAATTGGCGATCAGCTTCGCGCCGTCGGGGGTGTGGACGACCTCCGGATGGAATTGCGCGCCATAATAGCGACGGTCGTCGTCGGCGATGATCGCGAAGGGCGCACCGGGGCTGGTCGCGACCACGCGGAAACCGGGAGCGATCGCCGCGACCTTGTCGCCATGGCTCATCCACACCTGATGCCGTTCGCCGGTGGTCCAGAGTCCGTCGAACAACGCGCAGGACTCGCCGACCTCGACATAGGCTTCGCCGAACTCGCCCGAATGGCCCTTCTCGACCTTGCCGCCGAGCTGCTCGGTCATCACCTGCTGGCCGTAGCAGATGCCCAGCACCGGCACGCCCGCATCGAAGATCGTCTGCGGGGCGCGGGGCGAGCCTTCGTCGCAGACCGAGGCGGGACCGCCCGACAGGATCACGCCCTTCGGCGCCATGCGGGCAAATGCCGCCTCGGCCTTCTGGAAGGGGACGATTTCGGAATAGACACCGGCCTCGCGCACGCGGCGGGCGATCAGCTGGGTCACCTGGCTGCCAAAGTCGACGATCAGGATGGAATCGGGGGTCTCGTTCATGGCCACCCGATAGCAGAGCGCCGCGCGGGTGCCAGCCCCGCGCGGCGTCGTTTTGTCAGCCGATCGGCTTCACCGTCATGCCCGTCCATTTGGCGATGAACGCCCACAGGTCGGCGGTTTCCTCGATCACCTTGTCGGTCGGCTTGCCCGAGCCGTGGCCGGCGCGGGTTTCTATGCGGACGAGGTGGGGCTTCGGGCCGATGTCCTTCGACTGGAGCATCGCGGTGTATTTGAAGGTATGGCCCGGCACCACGCGGTCGTCGGTGTCGGCGGTGGTCGCGAGGATCGCCGGATAGGTCACGCCGCCCTTCACATTGTGGTACGGCGAATAGGTCAGCAGGTTGCGGAAATCGGCTTCCTTCGCCGGCACGCCGTAATCGTCGACCCAGTAGCGCCCGGCGGTGAAGCGGTCAAAGCGCAGCATGTCCATCACGCCCACCGCCGGCAGCGCGGCGGCGAACAGATCGGGGCGCTGGTTGACGACCGCGCCGACCAGCAGGCCGCCATTCGATCCGCCCTGGATCGCCAGCTGCCCCTTGCCGGTCACCCCCTGTGCGATCAGATCCTCGCCCGCGGCGATGAAGTCGTCGAAGACGTTCTGCTTGTTCAGCAGCTTGCCGCCGTCGTGCCATTCCTTGCCATATTCGCTGCCGCCGCGGATGTTCGCCACCGCCAGCACGCCGCCCTGTTCGAGCCACGCGATACGCCCCGGCGAGAAGCCCGGCAGGATCGGCACGTTGAACCCGCCATAGGCGTAGAGCAGCGTCGGCGCCGGTTTGGTCACGTCCTTGCGCTTGACGATGAACATCGGGACCTTCGTCCCGTCCTTCGACGTGTAGAAGCGCTGGCGCACGTCATACTGCGCCGGATCGAACGCGACCTTCGGCGTCGCCCATGGCGTCACCGCACGGGTCGCGACGTCGTAGCGATAGACGGTGGTCGGCGTCGCGAAGCTGGAGAAGGCGAAGAAACCCTCGTTGTTGTCCAGTTCGCCGCCGACCCCGCTGACCGTGCCGATGCCCGGCAGCGCGATCGTGCCGTCGGGCTTGCCGTCGAGGGTGAAGCGCTTCACCTCGGTCTTCGCGTCGACCAGATACGCCGCCATGATCCGCCCGCCTACCAGCGACGCGCCGTTCAGCACCGCCTTTTCCTGCGGCACCACTTCCTGCGGCACCGGGTTGGCGGCGGCCATGTCGAGCGTCACGACGCGCAGCCGCGGCGCACCCTGCGTCGTGGTCAGGAACAGCGTGCTGTCCTTCGAGCCCACCGTGTTCCAGTCGACATTGTCGGTGTTGACGATCATGCGGGGCTTGTCGTCCGGCTTTGTCAGGTCGAGGACCGCGATCTCCGTATGGTCGCCCGGACCGCTGGTCGAGATGATGAGCCAGCGGCCGTCGTCGGTGATGCCCGGATAGAAGGTGAAGCGCGGCTGGTCGGGCCGTTCGTAGATCAGCCGGTCGGCGGTCTGCGGCGTGCCCAGCTTGTGGAAATAGACCTTGGCGTTCAGATTCTGGCTCTGGAACTCCTGCCCCTTTTCCGGGGTCGGGAAGCGTGCGTAATAGAAGCCCGAACCGTCCTTCACCCACGACGCCGACAGGCCGTACTTGACCCAGTCGATCTGGTCGTCGAGCACCTTGCCGGTGTCGACGTCGAGCACGCGCAGCTTGCGCCAGTCGCTGCCGCCGTCCTGGATCGAATAGAGCAGCCGCTTGCCGTCCTTCGACGGCGACCATTCGGCGAGCGCGGTCGCGCCGTCCTTCGACCAGCCATTGGGATCGATCAGCACCCGGCCCGGCCCGTTCACGCTGTCGCGGACATAGAGCACCGACTGGTTCTGCAGCCCCGAATTGCGGCCGTAGAAATAGCGGCCGCCCTCCCGCTGCGGCACGCCGACGCGTTCATAGTCGAACAACCGGGTCAGGCGGTTCTTGAAGATATCGCGGCCGGGCAGCGTCGCCAGATAGGCGTCGGTCACCTTGTTCTCCGCCGCGACCCATGCCGCGACCTGCGGGTCGTTGCGGACGTCGTTCTCCAGCCAGCGATACGGATCGGCGACCTTCACGCCGAACTGTTCGTCGACCTGATCGACGGTGCGGGTCTGCGGATAGACGATGGTCTGGGCAAGGGCAGTCGTGCTGGTCATCAGGCACGCGATCGCGGCAAGGGCATGGCGGTACATCGTTGCTCCACGGGACAGGCCGGACGGTATCCGGCGTTACCGGCACGATACGCCAAGCGACGCACCACGCAAGCCCGTGGAGACAATGTTACGCGGACGAACGGAAAAGGGCGGCCGTACCGAAGTACGACCGCCCTTCCCTGTCACTCGAGCGAAACGCCGATCAGGCGGCTTCGTCGAAATCCTCGTCGGTCAGGACCGGACCCGAGTCCTGACCCTTGGCCGAGACGTCGCGGTCGACGAACTCGATGATCGCCATCGGCGAGGCGTCCGATGCACGGATGCCGGCCTTGATGATGCGGGTGTAGCCGCCGTTGCGGTCGGCATAACGCGACGCCAGCACGTCGAACAGCTTCACCAACTGGACATCGTCGAGCAGACGAGCGTGCGCGAGACGGCGGTTCGACAGGCCGCCTTTCTTCGCCAGCGTAATCAGCTTTTCGATGTACGGGCGCAGTTCCTTCGCCTTGGCGACGGTCGTGGTGATCTGCTCATGCTTGATGAGCGCGGCCGACATGTTGCGGAACAGGGCCAGACGATGGGCCGAGGTACGCTGCAGCTTACGGCCGCCGACGCGATGACGCATGGGAATTTCCTTCGTTCGTTAAGGGGCCGTGGAGGGTTCCCATCAAAGTAATACTTTGATGGGGCCCGTCGTCGGAATCCCCAGAGCTGGTGGCTGTCAGAGGCCGCCACCGGTTCGCCTGTTGGCGGCAAAGGTCACGAAAGTCACACTTGCCGCTAATCTGGAAACTGGCCCGACACGGGCGAAGCCCGTGTCGTCGGACGAGCTAAAAGCTCGCCGGCCGGGCTGTCGCCGCCTCCGGAATAGCTTGCGCTATCCCGGTGCGGCTCGGCCTCACCCCATAATCTCCTGTTCGAGCTTCTTCGCCATCTCTTCAATGTTCTCGGGCGGCCATCCGGGGATGTCCATGCCGAGGCGAAGGCCCATCGACGACAGCACTTCCTTGATTTCGTTCAGCGACTTGCGGCCGAAATTCGGGGTGCGCAGCATCTCGGCCTCGGTCTTCTGGACCAGATCGCCGATATAGATGATGTTGTCGTTCTTGAGGCAGTTGGCCGAGCGGACCGACAGTTCGAGCTCGTCGACCTTCTTGAGCAGGTAGCGGTTGATCTGCGCGGTATCGCCCTGCCCTTCGCTCTGCGGCGCTGCGACCTGCGTGCCGGTGGTGGCAGCGCGGGGCAGCGTCGAATCGTCGAAGTGGACGAACAGCGCCAGCTGGTCCTGCAGGATGCGACCGGCATAGGCCAGCGCGTCCTCCGGCGTGACGGTGCCGTCGGTCTCGATCGTCAGCGTCAGCTTGTCATAGTCGAGTTCCTGCCCGACGCGGGTGTTCTCGACCTTGTAGCTGACCTGGCGGACCGGCGAATACAGCGCGTCGACCGGGATCAGGCCGATCGGCGCATCGGCCGGACGGTTGCCGGCGGCAGGCACATAGCCCTTACCGACGTCCGCGGTCAGTTCCATGTTGAGCGTCGCACCATCGTCGAGATGGCACAGCACCAGTTCGGGGTTCATGACCTCGATATCGCCGGTGACGGCGATGTCTCCGGCCTTCACCTCGGCCGGGCCGGTGACGGACAGCTGCAGACGCTTCGGGCCTTCGCCCTGCATCCGGAGCGCGATCTGCTTCACGTTCAGCACCATGTCGGTCACGTCCTCGCGGACGCCGGCAAGGCTGGAAAATTCGTGAAGGACATTCTCGATCTTGATCGAGGTGACGGCGGCGCCCTGCAGCGACGAGAGCAGCACGCGACGCAGCGCGTTGCCGAGCGTCAGGCCGAAGCCCCGCTCCAGCGGTTCGGCGACGAAGGTCGAACGGCGCTTGGGATCGCCGCCCGGCTTCTTCTCGAGGCCGCTCGGCTTCTTGAGTTCCTGCCAGTTCTTAGCGTTGACGGACACGGGCTTCCCCTAGCTTGGCGGCGCGGAAAGGACGGGTCCGCGCCATGAAAGAACGGCCCCGCCGGACGAACCCGGCGGGGCGGCAGGCACAGATCAGACGCGACGACGCTTCGACGGGCGCACGCCGTTGTGCGGGATCGAGGTCACGTCGCGGATCGACGTAATCTGGAACCCGACCGCCTGCAACGCGCGCAATGCCGACTCACGACCCGAACCCGGGCCCTTCACTTCAACTTCGAGGGTGCGCACGCCGTGATCGGCAGCCTTGCGGCCGGCGTCCTCGGCAGCGACCTGCGCGGCATACGGGGTCGACTTGCGCGAGCCCTTGAAGCCCATGGCGCCGGCCGACGACCACGAAATCGCGTTGCCCTGGGCATCGGTGATCGTAATCATGGTGTTGTTGAAGCTGGCGTTCACATGGGCGACGCCGGCGGTGATGTTCTTGCGCTCGCGACGGCGAAGGCGCTGCGGTTCACGTGCCATTTGTGGAAATCCTGACCTGAGTATCGTGCGTGGTACGGAGATCGGGAGGCGGTCGGCCTCAACCCTGTCTCCGACGGAGAAGAAGTTAAAAACAGTCCCCCGGACTGTTTCTTACTTCTTCTTACCCGCGATCGGCTTCGCCTTGCCCTTGCGGGTGCGCGCATTGGTGTGCGTGCGCTGGCCGCGGACCGGCAGGCCCTTGCGGTGACGCAGGCCACGATAGCAGGCGAGGTCCATCAGGCGCTTGATGTTCATCGCGGTCTGGCGACGCAGGTCGCCTTCCACGGTGTGGCTCGCGTCGATCGCTTCGCGGATCTGCAGCACTTCTTGGTCGCTCAAGTCCTGCACCCGGCGTTCCGCCGCGATGCCGAGCTGGTCGGTCAACTGCCTGGCCTTTGCCGGGCCGATACCATGGATATACTGCAGCGCGATGATTACGCGCTTGTTGGTCGGGATATTAACACCCGCGATACGTGCCATGAACTAAATTCTCCCAGCTCCACGAAGCGCCGCATGGCAGCGGGCTTCATCTCGTAGCGTTGCGACCCGTCACGCGCGATCGCGGCGAACGCGCAAAAGCGCCGCCGTAACCGGTATGTCGGGGTGGATCGCTGATACGGACCGATTCCCGCAGTGTCAACCGGCAGACGGAACCAAAATCGGGATAGGGCGTGGGGCGTTAGCCGACATGCGGGGGCGATATGCGGGCCGCCATCATCCCGATACGTTGCCCCGGTGCAAGCTGGGCCCTTGCGTGCCGGGCACGCCGCGCCCCGACCGGGAGACCGCAGCCTGCGCCGGGGTGACGTTCATCGTGGGCAGGTGAAGGGCAGGCTAGTGCCCTTCCCGTCCCGTCACTTGTCGAGGATCGCCGCGATCTGTGCGGTCACGTCGTCCATGTCAGCCATGCCGTCGACGCGGTGGACCAGGCCGCGCGCTTCGTAGAGCGGCAGGATCGGCGCGGTCTTCGCGCGGTACTCGACCATCCGCGTGCGCACCGTATCCTCGTTGTCGTCGGGCCGCCGCTTGAACTCGGTCGCGCCGCACGCGTCGCAGACGCCCGCAACCTTCGGCTGCTTGAACGTGTCGTGATAGCCGGCACCACAATTGGCACAGGTGAAGCGGCCGACGATGCGCTCGACCAGCGCGTCCTCGTCGACGACCAGTTCGATCACCTGCGTCAGGGCGCGGCCACGATGCTCGAGCAGCAGATCCAGCGCGTCGGCCTGCGCCGCCGTGCGGGGGTAGCCGTCGAAGATCGCGCCGCGATCGCCCAGTTGGTCGAGCCGCTCGCCGATCAGCGCCGAGACGATCGCGTCCGACACCAGCTCGCCGGCATCCATCACCGCCCTGGCCTGCAACCCGACCGGGCTGCCGGCCTTCACCGCGGCGCGCAGCATGTCGCCCGTCGAGAGCTGCACCATGCCGCGCGCCGATTCGAGCCGCGCGGCCTGGGTCCCCTTGCCCGCGCCCGGCGGTCCGAGAAGGATGATGTCCATTGCTGCCCCCTTGATCCTGTTGCGCGTCAGCGCAGGCGTCCGCCCTTGAGCTTCGCCTTCTTGATGAGGTCGCCATACTGGTGCGCCAGCAGGTGCGACTGAATCTGCGTCACCGTGTCCATCGTGACGTTGACCACGATGAGCAGGCTGGTGCCGCCCAGATAGAAGGGAATCGACAGCGCCGAAACCAGATATTCGGGCAACAGGCAGATGATGACCAGATAGGCCGCGCCGATCACCGTGATCCGGGTCAGGACATAGTCGAAGTAATTCTCGGTATTCTTGCCCGGGCGGATGCCGGGAACGAACCCGCCATAGCGCTTCAGGTTGTCGGCGGTCTCTTCCGGGTTGAAGACGATCGCGGTGTAGAAGAACGAGAAAAACACGATCCCCGCGCCGTACAGCAGCATGTACAGCGGCTGGCCATGCGCCAGATACTGGTTGAGCGTGATGATGAAATCACCCCAGCGGCTTTCGCCCGCCGTCGCCTGTCCGGCGAACTGGGTGATCGTCACCGGCATCAGCAGCAGCGACGACGCGAAGATCGGCGGGATCACGCCTGCGGTATTGATCTTGAGCGGCAGGTGGCTGCGATCGGCCTGCACCCCGCGCGCCGTCTGGCGCTTGGGGTACTGGATCAGGATGCGGCGCTGCGCGCGCTCCATGAAGCAGATGAACAGGACGAGGCCGGCGACGGCGACGATGATGCCGATCAGCGTGATCGGGTTCATCGTGCCCGAACGGCTGCCCTCGAACAGCTGGAGCAGCGTCGTCGGCAGATGCGCGACGATGCCGGCCATGATGATGAGCGAGATGCCGTTGCCGATGCCGCGGCTGGTGATCTGTTCGCCCAGCCACATCAGGAACATCGTGCCGCCGATCAGCGAGACGACCGCGGCGACGCGGAACGTCATGCCCGGCTCGATCACCGCCTGCGCTCCGGCCGAGGCGCCGAACGCCTCCAGCCCGACGGCGATGGTATAGCCCTGGATCGCGGTCAGCAGCACCGTGCCGTAGCGGGTATACTGGTTCAGCTTCTTTCGGCCCGATTCGCCTTCCTTCTTGATGGCGGCGAGCTGCGGACTGAGCGAGGTCGCGAGCTGCACGACGATCGACGCGGTAATATAGGGCATGACGCCCAGCGCGACGACCGACATGCGCGTCAGCGCACCGCCTGAAAAGGTGTTGAAGAAGTCGAGAACGCCGCCCTGCGTCTGGTTGGCGAGCAGGCCGAGCTGCGTCGGGTCGATGCCCGGCAACGGCACATAGCTCAGCATGCGGAACACGATCAGTGCCCCGAGCGTAAACCACAGGCGCTTCTTGAGTTCGGTCGCCTGACCGAATTTCGACAGATTGAGATTGGTCGCGAGACCGTCGGCGGCCGATGCCATGGATTTGTCCCGAATGATGCTGGCGGGCCGCAAGCCCACCCCCCGGCGACCATATAGGGGTTGTAGCCGGGATGTCTAAGGGGGAGCGACACCTTGTCGCGCCACCCGTTCATGCCGAGTAGGGACTGAGCGAAGTCGAAGGCCCGTATCGAGGTACGCCACCATGGGCGATCCTTCGATACGCCGCTTCGACTTCGCTCAGCGGCTACTCAGGATGAACGGCAGTCCGCAGGCTTACGCGTGCGCAGCCTTCTTGGCGGCCAGCGTCTTGCCCTTCTTGGCGGCGGCCTTCTCGTGCGCAGGCACGACTTCGATGACCGAAACCGAACCGCCGGCCTTCTCGACCGCCTCGATCGCCGACTTCGACGCACCGGCAACGGTGAAGGTCAGCTTGGCGGTCAGTTCGCCCTTGCCGAGCAGACGGACGCCGTCCTTGCCGCCACGGGCCAGGTTCGCGGCCTTCAGCGCGGCGTGGTCGAGCGTGGCACCGGCCTCGATCTTGCCGGCGTCGATCGCCTTCTGGATCGCGCCGAGGTTCACTTCGGCATAGTCCTTGGCGAAGATGTTGTTGAAGCCGCGCTTCGGGATGCGCATGTGCAACGGCATCTGGCCGCCTTCGAAGCCGGCGATAGAGACGCCTTCGCGGCTCTTCTGGCCCTTCTGGCCGCGACCGGCGGTCTTGCCCTTGCCCGAGCCGATGCCGCGTCCGACGCGCATCTTGCTCTTGCGGGCGCCGTCGTTGTCGCGGATTTCGTTGAGTTTCATGTGTTGCACTCGCTTTCGCTATGTTCGCGCTGAAAAAATGAGGAAGGGGGCCGCTTAGCCCCCCTCCCCGCATTTGTCACCGGTAAAGGTGGAAGGCCTCAGCCTTCGACCGACACCATGTGCTGCACCTTGCGGATCATGCCACGCACCTCGGGGGTGTCGGCCAGTTCCACGGTCTTGTGCATCTTGTTGAGGCCGAGACCGATCAGCGTCGCGCGCTGGTCCTTGGTCCGGCGGATCGGCGACCCGGTCTGGGTGATCTTGACGGTTGCCATCGCTCGTTACTCCACGATCGCCGCGGCGTCAGCCTCGGCGGTCTGCGATCCGCCACGACCCAGCAGGTCGGCGATCTTCTTACCGCGACGCTGGGCCACCGCCTTCGGCGACGACTGGTCGTTCAGCGCCTCGAAGGTTGCGCGGATCATGTTGTACGGGTTCGACGTACCGACCGACTTGGTCACGACGTCGGCCACGCCCAGCGATTCGAAGATGGCGCGCATCGGGCCACCCGCGATGATGCCGGTACCGGCAGGCGCCGAACGCAGCGTCACGCGACCGGCACCGAAGTGACCGTTGCCGTCATGGTGCAGCGTGCGACCGTCCTTGAGCGGAACGCGGACCATCGCCTTCTTGGCAGCGGCGGTCGCCTTCGAAATGGCTTCCGGCACTTCGCGCGCCTTGCCATGGCCGAAGCCGACGCGACCCTTGCCGTCGCCCACGACGACGAGCGCGGCGAAACCGAAGCGCTTGCCGCCCTTCACCGTCTTCGACACGCGGTTGATGTGGACGAGCTTTTCGATCAGCTCCTCGCCGCCGTCGTCCTGACCGCCGCGACGGTCGTCGCGACGCCCGCCACGGTTGCCGTCACGACCACCGCGACCACCGCCGCCGCCGGGACCACCCGGACCGCCGCGACCGCGACCGCCACGGGCGCCACGCCCCTGCGGCTGCTCGCCACCCGGCGCTGCCGACACGTCGGCGGCGGGGGTTTCGGCCTGATTGTTTTCGTCAGCCATGTCTTAGAACTCCAATCCGGCTTCGCGGGCGGCCTCGGCCAGCGCCTTGACGCGGCCGTGGAACAGGAAGCCGCCACGGTCGAACACGACCTGCGTCACGCCGGCGGCCTTCGCCGCCTCCGCCACGCGGGTACCGACACCCTTGGCGGCATCGACGTTCGCGCCCGAGGTGCCGCGCACGTCCTTTTCCAGGGTCGATGCGGCAGCGACCGTACGGCCCGCTGCGTCGTCGATGACCTGGGCATAGATGTGCTTGCCCGAACGATGGATCGACAGCCGCGCACGGCCGCCCGAACGCGCCTTCAGCGCGGTGCGATTGCGCCGACGGCGCTTCTCGAAGAGGGAGAGACCCTTGGTCATTACTTCTTCTTCCCTTCCTTGCGGAAGATGAACTCGCCGTCGTACTTGATGCCCTTGCCCTTGTACGGCTCCGGCTTCCGCCAACGACGGATCTCGGCAGCGATCTGACCGACCTTCTGCTTGTCGATCCCGCTGATTTCGATCGTGGTCTGGTCCGGCGTCTTGATCTCGATGCCTTCCGGCACGTCGATGTTGACGTCGTGGCTGTAGCCGAGCTGCAGCTTCAGGTTCTTGCCCTGTGCCGCGGCGCGATAGCCGACGCCGGTGATCAGCAGCTTCTTGGTGAAGCCGGTGGTCACACCGGTGACCAGGTTCTGCACGAGCGTGCGCTGCATGCCCCAGAACGCGCGCGCGCGCTTGGTGTCGTTCGCCGGCTGCACCGAGATGGTGTCGCCTTCGACGGCATAGGCGATGTCGTCCGCCAGCGGCAGCGTCAGCGTGCCCTTGGGGCCTTTGACGCTCAGCTCGCGCCCTGCGATGTTGGCGGTCACGCCGGCCGGAACCGGGACTGCCTTCTTACCGATGCGGCTCATCAGAAGACCTCCGCGAGCACTTCGCCACCGACATTCTGTTCGCGCGCTTCGGCGTCGGACAGAACGCCACGCGGCGTCGAGACGATGGTGATGCCAAGGCCGTTGCGGACCTTCGGCAGTTCCTGCGAACCCGAATAGACGCGACGGCCGGGCTTCGAGACGCGCGCGACGTGCTTGATCGCCGGCTGGCCTTCGAAATACTTCAGCTCGATGCGGATACCGGCCGCGGGGCCCATCTGCTCTTCGCTGTAGCCACGGATATAGCCCTCGCGCTGCAACACGTCGAGGACACGGGCCCGCAACTTGCTGGCGGGCGTCAGGACGGAGTCCTTGCGCGCGCGCTGGCCGTTGCGGATGCGGGTGAGCATGTCACCCAGGGGATCGGTCAATGCCATTGCTGTGTTCCTTACCAGCTCGACTTCGTGACGCCGGGGATCAGGCCCTTGTTGGCCAGTTCACGCAGCATGACGCGGGCGAGACGGAACTTGCGATAATAGCCGCGGGGACGACCCGTCAGCTCGCAACGGTTGCGGATGCGGGTCGGATTCCCGTTGCGGGGAATCTCGGCCATCTTCAGCCGCGCGATCAGACGCTCGGTCTCGTCGAGCGACTGGTCGGCTGCGATCGCCTTCAGCTTCGCATATTTGGGCGCGAATTTCTTGACGAGCGCGCGCCGACGCTCGTTCTTGTTCACGGAACTCAGTTTCGCCATGGACTTAAGCTCTCTCTAGTAAAGCACAGGCCGCTCCCCGGCGAAGGGGAGCGGTTTTGGTTATGCCGCCTTCTTTTCCTCGGCGCCCTCTTCCTGCGGGAAGGGGAAACCGAAGAGACGCAGAAGCTCGCGAGCCTCTTCGTCGGTCTTGGCGGTGGTGGTCACGATCACATCCATGCCGCGCACCTTGTCGATGCGGTCATAGTTGATTTCGGGGAACACGATCTGTTCCTTGATGCCGCAGGCATAGTTGCCACGGCCGTCGAACGACTTCGGGTTCAGGCCACGAAAGTCGCGGACGCGGGGAAGCGCGATGGTGATGAAGCGGTCGAGGAATTCGTACATCCGCTCGCGGCGCAGCGTGACCTTGCAGCCGATCGCCATGCCTTCGCGCAACTTGAACTGCGCGATCGACTTCTTCGCCTTCGTGACGACAGGCTTCTGGCCGGCGATCAGTTCCATTTCGGAGCTGGCCTGCTCGACCTTCTTCTTGTCCTGCGTCGCCTCGCCCACGCCCATGTTCAGGACGATCTTGTCGAGACGCGGGATTTCCATCACGTTCTTGTAACCGAACTTCTCGGTCATCGCCTTCACGATGCGATCGTCATAGATCGCCTTCATGCGCGGCTTGTATGCGTCAGCCATTGATGACCTCCCCGCCCTTTACGGCAACCCGGACCTTCTTGCCGTCACGCTCTTCGAAGCGGACGCGCGTCGGCTTGCCGTCGACGACATGCGCGACCTTGCTGACGTGCATCGGCGCTTCCGAACGCACTAGGCCACCCTGCGGGTCGGCCTGGTTCGGCTTCTTGTGGCGCACGGCGATGTTCACGCCGGACACGACGACCTTGCCGTCCTTCGGCATCGACTGGGTGACCTGACCGGTCTTGCCCTTGTCCTTGCCGGACAGGACGATCACGGTGTCGCCCTTCTTGATCTTCGCAGCAGCCATTACAGCACCTCAGGGGCGAGCGAGATGATCTTCATGAAGCCCTTCGAGCGCAGCTCGCGGACCACCGGGCCAAAGATACGGGTCCCGATCGGCTCCTCGTTCTTGTTGACCAGCACCGCGGCGTTGCCGTCGAAACGGATCACCGAACCGTCGGTGCGACGGATGTCCTTGGCGGTGCGAACGATGACGGCACGGTGCACGTCACCCTTCTTCACGCGGCCGCGCGGAGCGGCTTCCTTGATGCTGACGACGATGACGTCGCCGACGCCCGCCACGCGGCGCTTGGACCCGCCAAGCACCTTGATGCACTGCACCCGCTTCGCGCCGCTGTTGTCAGCGACGTCGAGATTGGATTGCATCTGAATCATGGATGCGATTCCCTACCCTATGGGGCCGATTCCGACCGGACCCCGCCTGCTAAAAATGAACCCCCGGCTGCGGGCATACCGCGCCGGGGGGAGCGGCCCATTAACCGCCCCATGGCGAAAAGGCAAGCGCCCCTCCGCGAATGTTCGTACCCTCCGGGTCTGATCCCGGAATTGCGTTGGAGAGGGACAGTCGCGATCCCATCAACCGTATTCCGTCATTCCAGCGAAGGCTGGAATCCCGATCCACGCGAGCGCGCTCTCGTGGAAGGATGCCCCAGCCTGCGCCGGGGCGACGGTGTACGGCGAGACTGTACGCGACCGCCCCACCCCATGCGAAGGCTTACGCCTCGGCCGCGACCTCTGCCGGCGTCGCGTGGGTGTTGACCCGCTCGATCACCTTCCAGGTCTTCAGCTTCGAGATCGGCGCGGTCTCTTCGATGCGCACGGTCTCGCCTTCGCGATACTCGTTGCCCTCGTCATGGGCATGGTACTTCTTCGAACGGCGGATGATCTTGCCATAGAGCGGGTGCTTGACCTTCCGCTCCACGCTCACCACCACCGTCTTGTCGGTCTTGTCCGAGACGATCATCCCGGTCAGCACACGCTTCGGCATGTCTCTCGTCCTTACTTGTCGGACGAGCGCGAACGCTCGCCTTGCAGCGTCTTGATCCGCGCGATGTCGCGACGGACTTCCTTCACGCGGGTCGGCTTTTCCAGCTGGCTGGTCGCCGCCTGGAAGCGGAGGTTGAACGCCTCACGCTTCAGGCTGGTCAGCTCGTCGACCAGCTGGTCGTCGCTCTTGGCGCGAAGATCGGTTGCCTTCGTCATAATCAACCCTCCAGGTGCGAGGTGTCGCCCAGACGGGCAACGACCTTGACCGCGATCGGCAGCTTCATCGCGGCGCGCGAGAACGCTTCCGCGGCGAGCGGGCCGGGCACGCCGTCCAGTTCGAACAGGATACGACCCGGCTTGACGCGGGCGACCCAGAATTCGGGCGAACCCTTGCCCGAGCCCATGCGGACTTCGGCAGGCTTCGACGACACCGGCAGATCCGGGAAGATCCGGATCCAGAGGCGACCCTGGCGCTTGATGTGGCGCGTGATCGCGCGGCGGGCCGCTTCGATCTGGCGGGCGGTGATCCGCTCGGGCTCCATCGCCTTCAGGCCGTACGACCCGAAGTTCAGCGACGTACCGCCCTTGGCATCGCCATGGATGCGGCCCTTGAAGGCCTTGCGGAATTTGGTGCGCTTTGGTTGCAGCATCTCACATCATCCTTAGCGGCGGTGATCGTCGCGCGCGGGGCGCACGCCGGAGGTCTGAGCCTCCATCATCAGCCGGTCCTGCGCCATCGGGTCATGGCCGAGGATCTCACCCTTGAAGATCCAGACCTTGACGCCGCAGACGCCATACGCAGTGTGCGCCTGGGCCTCGGCATAGTCGAGGTTGGCACGCAGCGTGTGCAGCGGCACGCGACCTTCGCGATAGCCTTCCGAACGGGCGATTTCCGCACCGCCCAGACGACCGCCGCAAGCGACGCGGATGCCGTCGGCACCCAGACGCATCGCCGACTGCACCGCACGCTTCATGGCGCGGCGGAAGGCGATACGACGCTCGAGCTGGTCGGCAATGCCCTGCGCGACGAGCTTGGCATCGATTTCCGGCTTGCGGATCTCGACGATGTTCAGCGACACGTCGGACGAGGTCATCGAGCCGAGCTTGCGGCGAAGCTTCTCGATGTCGGTGCCCTTCTTGCCGATGATGACACCGGGGCGGGCCGCGAAGATCGAGATGCGGCACAGCTTGGCCGGACGCTCGATCACCACCTTGGAGATCGCGGCCTGCGGCAGCGTCTTCATGATGTACTGGCGGATCTTGAGATCCTCCAGCAGCAGACGGCCATAGTCGGCGCCTTCGGCATACCAACGGCTGTCCCAGGTGCGGTTGATCTGCAGACGCAGACCGATGGGATTGGATTTGTGACCCATTACGCTTCCTCCACCTCGGACACGACGATGCGCACGCGGCTGAACGGCTTCAGGATGCGCGTCGACTTGCCGCGACCGCGGGTCGCGAAACGCTTCATCGTGATCGACTTGCCGACCGAGGCTTCCTTGACGACGAGTGCGTCGACGTCGAGGTTGTGGTTGTTTTCCGCATTCGCGATCGCCGAGGCGAGGCACTTGCGGACATCGACCGCCATCGCCTTCTTCGAGAAGGCGAGGATGTTCATCGCTTCACCGGCCTTGCGGTTGCGGATCAGCGCGGCGACGAGGTTCAGCTTCTGGGCCGAGCCGCGAACCTGGGTCGCGACCGCCAGGGCCTCCTTGTCACCGACGCGGCGGGGTGCTGCCTGCTTGCTCATCAGCGCTTGCCCTTCTTGTCGGCGGCGTGGCCGGGGAAGAAGCGCGTCGGCGCGAACTCACCGAGCTTCATGCCCACCATGTCCTCGTTGACCGAAACCGGCACGAACTTGCGGCCATTGTAGACGTTGAACGTCAGGCCGACGAACTGCGGGAGAATCGTCGAGCGGCGCGACCAGGTCTTGATCGGGCCGGCACGGGTGCCGGCGTCCTGCGCCACTTCCGCCTTCTTCAGCAGATTGAGGTCCACGAACGGACCCTTCCATACGGAACGAGCCATCGCTTAGCCCTTCTTCTTCGCGTGACGGCTACGGATGATCATCTTGTCCGTCGCCTTGTTGTGCCGCGTGCGCGCGCCCTTGGTCGGCTTGCCCCACGGGGTGACCGGATGACGACCGCCCGAGGTCCGGCCTTCACCACCGCCATGCGGGTGGTCGACCGGGTTCTTGGCGACGCCGCGGGTCAGCGGGCGGATGCCCTTCCAGCGGTTGCGGCCGGCCTTGCCCAGATTCTGGTTCTGGTTGTCGGGGTTCGACACCGCACCGATCGTCGCCATGCAGGCGGCGTGGATGTAGCGCTGCTCGCCCGAGTTCAGGCGGACGATCACCATGCCCTTGTCGCGGCCGACGACCTGCACGTACGTGCCGGCCGAACGGGCGATCTGACCGCCCTTGCCCGGCTTCATCTCGATGTTGTGGACGATCGTGCCGACCGGCACCTGGCCCAGTTCCATCGCGTTGCCCGGCTTAACGTCGGTCTTCTTGCCCGCGATCACCTTGTCGCCGACGTTCAGACGCTGCGGCGCGATGATGTAGGCGACGCGGTCCTTGCCCGCTTCGTCCGCACCATAGTTCACGAGCGCGATGAAGGCGGTGCGGTTGGGATCATATTCGATCCGCTCCACGGTGCCCTCGACGTCCCACAACCGACGCTTGAAGTCGATGATGCGGTAGCGCTGCTTGTGACCGCCGGCGATGCCGCGCGAGGTCACATGGCCCTTGTTGTTGCGACCGCCGGTCTTGGTCTTGCCTTCGGTCAGCGACTTGACCGGACGGCCCTTGTACAGCGCCGAACGGTCGATCAGGACCAGGCCACGCTGCGACGGCGTGGTCGGGTTATATTGCTTGAGTGCCATGTTACTTGGCCCCCTCGGTAATGTCGATCGACTGGCCTTCGGCCAGCGTCACGATCGCCTTCTTGAAGTCCGAGCGAGTGTAGGGCGCGCCCTTCCACTTCTTGGTCTTGCCCTTGGTCACGATCGTGTTGACGCCGGTGACGGTGACGTTGAACAGCGCTTCGACCGCTGCCTTGATCTCCGGCTTCGACGCTTTGTTCGCGACCTTGAAAACGACCGCGTTGTGCTCGGAGAGCATCGTCGCCTTTTCGGTGATGTGCGGGCTCAGCACCACGTCATAGTGACGGATGTCGATCGCCGACTGCTGCTGCTTAGCCATTGAAGCGGGCCTCCAGCTTTTCGATCGCCGCGCGGGTCAGCACCAGCGTGTCGTGCTTCAGAATGTCGTAGACGTTGGCGCCACCGGCGGGCAGGACATTGACCTGGCGCAGGTTGCGGGCGGCCAATGCGAAGCTGTTCTCGACGGCGTCGCCATCGATCACCAGCGACTTCTTGCCGAAGCCCAGCTTGGCGAGGTTGCCGAGCAGCACCTGCGTCTTGCCGTTCTCGACGGTCAGACCGTCGAGGATGACCAGCGAACCCGCCTTGGCATGGCTCGACAGCGCCATCTTCAGGCCCAGCGCGCGAACCTTCTTGTTCAGGCCGGGATTGAAGTCGCGGACGCGGGCGCCGTGCGCCTTGCCGCCGCCGATGAACACCGGTGCGCGGCGATCGCCGTGACGGGCGACGCCGCCGCCCTTCTGGCGACCCAGCTTCTTGCCGGTGCGGGCGACGTCGGCACGCTCGCGGGTGCCGCGCGCGGTGGCGCGACGCTTCTCGAGCTGCCAGGTCACGACCCGGTGCAGGATGTCCGCACGCGGATCGAGGCCGAACACCTCGTCGTTCAGCTCGATGTCACCGCTCTCGACGGCATCGAGGGTCTGTACCTTGACCTTCATGATCAGCCCTCCTGGCCGTCGGTCGCTGCCGGTGCGGCCGCGTCGTTGCTGTTGGCGCTCTTCAGGCCAGCGGGGTACGGCGCGTCGGCATGGCGCGCGACCTTCACCGCGTCCTTGACCGTCAGCCAGCTGCCCTTGTGACCGGGAACCGAACCCTTGATGAAGATCAGCCCGCGCTCGACGTCGGTCGACACGACCTGCAGGTTCTGCTGCGTGCGGTTACGGTCGCCCATGTGGCCGGCCATCTTCTTGTTCTTGAAGACCTTGCCCGGATCCTGACGCTGACCGGTCGAACCGTGCGAACGGTGCGACACCGACACGCCGTGCGTCGCGCGCAGACCGCCGAAGTTCCACCGCTTCATGGCGCCCGCAAAGCCCTTGCCCTGCGTACGGCCCGACACGTCGACCAGCTGACCGGCGACATAGTGGTCGGCCGAGATGGTCGCACCGACATCGAGCAGCGCATCGTCATCGACGCGGAACTCGACCACGCGCGCCTTCGGGGCGACTTCGGCCTTGCCGAAGTGGCCGCGCTGCGGCTTGGCGACGTTCTTCGCCTTGGCGACGCCGGCGCCGAGCTGCACCGCGACGTAACCGTCACGATCCTTCTCACGACGGGCGACGACCTGCACGTCTTCCAGTTGCAGGACGGTGACGGGCACGTGGCGCCCATCGTCCTGGAACAACCGGGTCATTCCCATTTTCTTCGCGATCACGCCAGTGCGCATGACCCACTCCTCCAACAGAGGCTCGTCTTGACGACGAGCTTGCCTAACGAAAAAGGCCCCGGTGCGCGGTCGCCCGCCTCCGAAGCCCCAGCCCTTGCGATCTGCACGCCCCCGCCAGGGCCAGACATCGCGGACATTCCCCAATCGGGTAGCGTTCGCGATAGCGGGGACGCGGACAACGGCATCTTGCCCGGAAGCATCGTGCCGTTCGGTATCCCTTTGGGTGCTTTCCCGGCCTCTACCGCCGCTGGTTCAGAACGAACCGGCGGGAAGCGAAAGCGCGACACAGGGCGGATCACCCTGCGTCGCGGCAAGCGGGCTATTACGCCAGCTTGATCTCTACGTCCACCCCTGCCGCGAGGTCGAGCTTCATCAGCGCGTCGACCGTCTGCGGAGTCGGCTGCACGATGTCGAGCAGACGCTTGTAGGTGCGGGTCTCGAACTGCTCGCGCGACTTCTTGTCGATGTGCGGGCCGCGGTTGACCGTGAACTTGTCGATGTGCGTGGGCAGCGGAATGGGTCCACGGATCAGCGCGCCGGTGCGGCGCGCGGTGTCGGCGATATCGCCGGCAGCCTGATCGAGCACGCGATGGTCGAACGCCTTCAGGCGAATACGGATATTGTTGTCCATGGTCCTACCGATGCGAAAGAGCGGGCCGTTGGGACGGCTCTTGATTACTGCCAAGGTCGAAGCGGGCGGCTCAGCGCGAAGCGAACAGCCCTCACTAAATAGCAAACGGCGGCCCCCGTCGCCGGGGGCCGCCGCCTGTTCGAGTCGCTATATTACTTGTCGATGCCGCTGACAACCCCTGCGCCGACGGTACGACCGCCTTCACGGATGGTGAAACGCTGGCCGACGTCCATGGCGATCGGTGCGATCAGCTTCACGCCCAGCGCGACTTCGTCGCCCGGCATGACCATCTCGGTGCCTTCCGGCAGTTCGATGGTGCCGGTCACGTCGGTCGTGCGGAAGTAGAACTGCGGACGATAGTTGGCGAAGAACGGCGTGTGACGGCCACCCTCGTCCTTCGACAGCACGTACACCGACGACTGGAAGTCGGTGTGCGGGGTGATCGAACCCGGCTTCGCCAGAACCTGACCACGCTCCACTTCGTCACGGGCGACGCCGCGGATCAGCGCGCCGATGTTGTCGCCGGCCTGGCCCTGGTCGAGCAGCTTGCGGAACATTTCGACGCCGGTCACGACGGTCTTGCGGACCGATTCGTGGATGCCGACGATCTCGACTTCCTCGCCGACCTTGACGATGCCGGTCTCGACGCGGCCGGTGACCACGGTGCCGCGACCCGAGATAGAGAACACGTCCTCGATCGGCATCATGAACGGCTTGTCCAGCGGACGCTCCGGCTGCGGGATCGACTCGTCGACCGCCTTCATCAGTTCCAGGATCGCTTCCTGGCCCAGCTTCTGGTCCGAACCCGACAGGGCGCAGGTGGCCGAGCCGCGGATGATCGGAATGTTGTCGCCGTCGAATTCACGCTTCGACAGTTCTTCGCGGATTTCCATCTCGACGAGCTCGAGGATTTCCTCGTCGTCGACCAGATCGACCTTGTTCAGGAAGACGACCATGGTGGGAACGCCGACCTGCTTGGCGAGCAGGATGTGCTCCTTGGTCTGCGGCATCGGGCCGTCGGTGGCCGACACGACCAGGATCGCGCCGTCCATCTGCGCCGCGCCGGTGATCATGTTCTTAACATAGTCGGCGTGGCCGGGGCAGTCGACGTGCGCATAGTGGCGGGCGGCGGTCTCGTACTCGACGTGCGCGGTCGAGATGGTGATGCCGCGCTCACGCTCTTCCGGGGCCTTGTCGATGTTGGCGAAATCGACGGCGACGCCGCCCATCGTGTCCGCCAGCACCTTCGTGATCGCGGCGGTCAGCGAGGTCTTGCCGTGGTCGACGTGACCGATGGTGCCGATGTTGAGGTGCGGCTTGTTCCGCTCGAATTTTGCCTTAGCCATTTTCCTACCTTCTGATTCGAATTCGGTGCCGCCGGGGCCACGCGAACGCGGCCCTTTAGCGGGTGTTTGGGGGGATTGCCAGCCCCCGGTGCGGGGGAGCCGACAAGGGAGTAGATCCCTTGTCGTCGGTCGGGACGGTCTTGCGACCGCCCCGCCGGCCGGCCTTCAGTGTCTCGCAGCCAAGTTGCCTTGGCTGCGTGCACTTCAGGCCATCTTCGCCTTCACTTCATCCGCCACGTTCTGCGGCACTTCGTCGTAGTGCGAGAACTGCATCGAGTATTGCGCGCGACCCTGGGTGAACGAGCGGAGCTGGTTCACATAGCCGAACATGTTGGCCAGCGGGACCATCGCGTCGACGGTCTGCGCGTTGCCGCGGCTGTCGGTGCCCTGGATCTGGCCGCGACGGCTGTTCATGTCGCCGATGACATCGCCCAGATAGTCTTCCGGGGTCACGACCTCGACCTTCATGATCGGCTCGAGCAGCTTGATGCCGGCCTTCTGCGCCGCTTCGCGCATTGCACCGCGCGCGCAGATTTCGAACGCCAGCGCCGACGAGTCGACATCATGGTACTTGCCGTCGATCAGGTGGACTTCGAAATCGATGATCGGGAAGCCGATCAGCGAACCGGTCGTCGCCGTCTCGCGCATGCCCTTTTCCACCGACGGGATATATTCGCGCGGGATGTTGCCGCCCTTGATCTCGTCGAAGAACTGGAAGCCCGAGCCACGCTCGCCCGGCACGACCTTCACCTTCACTTCGCCGAACTGGCCCGAGCCGCCCGACTGCTTCTTGTGGGTGTAGGTCAGCTCGACCGGCTTGGCGAGATATTCGCGATACGCCACCTGCGGCGCACCGACGTTCGCGTCCACCTTGAACTCGCGCTTCATGCGATCGACCATGATCTCGAGGTGAAGCTCGCCCATCCCCTTCAGGATGGTCTGGCCCGACTCGTGATCGGTCGACACGCGGAACGACGGATCCTCGCGCGCGAGGCGGTTGAGCGCCACGCCCATCTTTTCCTGGTCGGCCTTGGTCCGCGGCTCCACCGACACTTCGATGACGGGGTCCGGGAACTCCATCCGCTCGAGGATGATCGGGGCGTTCTGCGCGCACAGCGTGTCGCCGGTGGTGGTGTCCTTCAGACCCGCCAGCGCCACGATGTCGCCGGCATAGGCGACCTGGATGTCTTCACGGTCATTCGCGTGCATCAACAGCATGCGGCCGACCTTTTCCTTCTTGTCCTTCACCGAGTTCAGGACCGAGGAAGCGGTTTCGAGCTTGCCCGAATAGATGCGGGCGAAGGTCAGCGTACCCACGAACGGATCGTTCATGATCTTGAACGCCAGCGCGCTGAACGGCGCGTCGTCGGCGGCGGCGCGCGAATCTTCGGTCTCGCCGTCGAGCTTCAGGCCGTTGATCGCCGGAACGTCCAGCGGCGACGGCAGATAGTCGATCACCGCGTCGAGCAGGGGCTGCACGCCCTTGTTCTTGAACGCCGAACCGCACAGCACCGGCACGAACGACGAGCTGAGCGTACCCTTGCGGATCAGCTTCTTCAGGGTCGCGACGTCGGGCTCGTTACCCTCCAGATACGCTTCCATGACGTCGTCGTCCTGCTCGACCGCCATTTCGATCAGCTCGCTGCGGGCAGCGGCTGCGGCGTCGGCGAGGTCGGCCGGAATGTCCTGATATTCGAACTTCGCGCCCAGCGACTCCTCGAGCCAGATGATCGCGCGGTTCTCGACGAGGTCGACGAGGCCCTTGAAGCCGCCTTCGATACCGATCGGGAGATACAGCACCGCCGGACGCGCACCGAGGCGGTCCTTGATCATTTCGACGCAGCGTTCGAAATTGGCACCGGTGCGGTCCAGCTTGTTGACGAAGCACATGCGCGGGACATTGTACTTGTCGGCCTGACGCCACACGGTCTCCGACTGCGGCTCCACGCCGGCGACGCCGTCGAAGCAGGTGATCGCGCCGTCGAGCACGCGCAGCGAACGCTCGACCTCGATCGTGAAGTCGACGTGGCCCGGCGTGTCGATGATGTTGATGCGGTGGTCGTTCCAGAAACAGGTCGTCGCGGCCGACGTGATGGTGATGCCGCGCTCCTGCTCCTGCTCCATCCAGTCCATCGTGGCGGTGCCTTCGTGCACTTCGCCGATCTTGTAGGACTTGCCGGTATAGTAAAGAATACGCTCGGTCGTGGTCGTCTTGCCGGCATCGATGTGGGCCATGATGCCGATGTTACGATACTTTTCGAGCGGATGGCTGCGGGCCATGATCGTGCTTCCTTGGCAATGTGGGGAGCGAGGCATGTCGCCCGCTCCCCACGATATAGGCGGTTGCGTCAGCGGTGAAAAGCCACCGCTTCGGCGCTTACCAGCGGTAGTGCGAGAAGGCGCGGTTCGCTTCCGCCATGCGGTGCGTGTCTTCGCGCTTCTTCACTGCGTTGCCGCGGTTGTTGGCGGCATCCATCAGCTCGCCCGACAGGCGCGCCGACATGGTGTTCTCGCTGCGGTTGCGGGCCGAGGCGATCAGCCAGCGGATGGCGAGCGCCTGGGCGCGTTCGAAGCGGACTTCGACCGGCACCTGGTAGGTTGCACCACCGACGCGGCGCGAACGCACTTCGATGTTCGGCTTCACGTTGTTCAGCGCATCGTGGAACACGCCCAGCGGATCGCGCTTCGCGCGGCTCTCGACGGTTTCGAATGCCGAATAGACGATGCCTTCGGCGACGGACTTCTTGCCGTCCAGCATCACCGAATTCATGAACTTGGTCAGGACCTCATCCCCGTATACGGGATCAGGCAGGATTTCCCGCTTTTCGGGACGACGACGACGAGCCATCAGATATTCCTTCAATCTTCAGCCGGTTCCGGAACCCGTCCGGGGCTTACTGGGGGTAGGTGGATCTCAGGCCGCGCAGGTCATGCGCGGCGCGGGATCACTTCGGACGCTTGGCGCCGTACTTCGAACGCGACTGGCGGCGATCCTTGACGCCCTGCGTATCGAGCACGCCGCGCAGGACGTGGTAGCGAACGCCGGGAAGATCGCGCACACGACCGCCGCGGATGAGCACGACCGAGTGCTCCTGCAGGTTGTGGCCTTCACCCGGAATGTAGCTGATGACTTCGCGCTGGTTGGTCAGGCGGACCTTGGCCACCTTGCGCAGTGCCGAGTTCGGCTTCTTCGGGGTCGTCGTGTAGACGCGGGTGCAGACACCGCGCTTCTGCGGGTTCTGGTCCATCGCAGGGACCTTCGACTTGGCCTTCTGCGGTTCGCGGCCCTTGCGGACCAGCTGGTTGATCGTCGGCATGAAGCCCTTCACCTTATCTTGCGGTTACTTTGCCGGAGCCGTTCCTGTCAGAAATGCGCAAAGGCCACGTGTGCGAATCGCCACGAGGCCGATGTCTCCAGCAATGTTCAGCTCTTTGCACCCACATGCAGGCCGAAGACGGCTAGGACGCCGACCCAGTGGGACGCGCGGCCTATACCGGCGGCATGCCATCCGGTCAATGGTGCGCGCCGGACGCTGCCCCCCACGCGAAACGGGCGACGGAGCCCTGCCCCGCCGCCCGTCATGACGCGTCAGGTCGCGACCGCGTCAGTTCGCGGTGTTGCCCATCGTGGCGTTCATCCCGTCGGGTGTGTTGCCCATCATCGCATCGCCCGCCGTCGTCACCGAATTGGCTTCGGTCTCCATCGGGTTGATCGGGATCATCTCGTTGCCGACCTCGCCATCGTTGCGGAAGGCGGCGTTGGCATAGACGTCGTTCGACACGACGTTCGCGTCGTTGGTCGTCGTGATCTCCTGCCCCCCGCATGCGCCGAGCAGGGCGAGGAGCGGCAGAGCGGCGGCGGCGGCGAAACGGGTCATGGCAATGTCTCCAGCAACTTGGCCGGTCAACGTCGCAACCCCGCGCCCGTTCCGGTCCGTCAGCGCGCCGAGAAACCGATATCCATCGCAAAGCCGACCCACATCGCCGCCAGCACCGCATGGGAGGCGAGGAACAGCGCGAAGCGTGGCCGCACCCGCCCGGCGACATGGGCGATGCTGTGCGCCGCGCGCAGCGCGACATAGGCCCAGGCGAGCGTCACCTGCGACAGCGTCGCAAGGCCGGTGGAGAGCAGCAGCGGCACCAGCGCGAAGTACAGCACCGGCATCTCGAACAGATTGGCGAGGTTCGCCGCCGGCCGCTCGACCGGACGGAAACAGGCGCGCATCGCATCGCCGTCGACCAAGTCGTCGATGCGCGGGCGCTGACGCCGGATATGCCCGATCCGCGCCTGCATCAGCGTCAGGCTGACGAGGAATATCAGCGCGACCATCGCGAAGGTCGGCCACAGGATCGCCCGCGTCATCATCATCGCCCGCCCCCTTCGTCGTGCCCGCTGTCCGCCGGCCGGCGGCCAGCCTATACCGTAGCCGTCCATCCGCCAACGGAGCGAAGCGATGTCCCCTGCCCTGCCGATCGAAGGTGGCTGCCGCTGCGGTCGCGTCCGCTTGCGTATCGATGCCGCGCCGATGTTCACCATGGCGTGCCATTGCCGCGGGTGCCGGCAAATGACCGGCAGCGCCTTTTCCGCGAACCTCGCCGTGCCGAGCGGGGCGTTGACGGTCACCGGCGAGACGGCGATCGGCGGACTGCACAGCCAACAGATCCGCCATCACCATTGCGACCATTGCAAGAGCTGGCTGTTCACCCGCATCGAACCCGATCCGGGGTTCGTGAATGTCCGGCTGGGCGCGCTCGACACGCCGGACGCGTTTCCGCCGTTCATCGACACGTGGGTGGATGAGGCGCTGCCCTGGGCGACGACGCCGGCGCGGTATCGCTATGCCGGATTTCCGCCGGGCGAGGCGTTCGGCCCGCTGCTGGCGGAATATGCCGCGTTGCATACCGGCTGACGCGGCGCTTCCGCCCGGCGGCCTGGGTCGATAGGAAGCCGCCCATGCGTATCGTGTTCGCCCTGTTGCTGCTCGCCTTCTCCGCGCCGGCCTTCGCCCAGTCCGCCACCCGCCCGACGCCCGGCTATGTCCGCGTGCGGTTCGACACCTCCGTCGGGCCGGTCATCGTCGCGCTGAACATGAAGCGCGCGCCGGCGACGTCGAGGAACTTCCTCGCCTATGTCGACGACGGCAGGTTCGACGGCACCGACTTCTACCGGTCGGCACGCCGCAAGGCCGACCCCAGGCTGGGATTCGTGCAGGGCGGCATCCGTACCGATGCCCGCCGCATCCTGCCCCCCTTCCCGCACGAGCGCACCGACAGGACCGGGGTCAAGCATGTCGACGGCGCGATCTCGATGGCGCGGCGACCGGAGCCCAATTCGGCGGGCGGCAACTTCGTGCTGCTGGTCGGCGCGATGCCGAGCATGGACGCCAAGGGCGACTTCGCCGGCTATGCCGCGTTCGGACGGATCGTCGGCGGCATGGACACGGTCAAGCGCATCCTCGCCAAGGCGACCGGCGGCGGGTCGGACGCGATGAAGGGACAGATGATCCTCGATCCGGTGCGCATCCTTCGCGCCCGGCGGCTCGATGGGAAGCCGCAGCCGACCGGGAGGCCGAAGGTGTGGCTGATCGGCGTGCGGCGGTAGGGGCCGGCTACCGCCTTCGGATCGAGCGCCGCCGAGGCAAACCACCGCCATGTCGGCTGCACGGCTGCCAAGGTCGTCCGTTCCAGCGTCGCCCCGGCGAAGGCAGTAGCCGCCCGAGGCCCGGGTTCAATCCATCCACGTCCTCCCGGCGAAGGCTGGGATCTCCCGATGGCAGCACGCAGCAGGAGTCGACAGAGACCCCAGCCTTCGCTGGGATGACGTTCCCCTTCAGACGAACCGAACTCCACGCGCGCCCTTCCTGCCGGGATATCCCGGCCCGCACCGGGACGACGTTCGGTGCGACGGCGGGCGTTTCGCCGGGGTCGAGATTTTTTCCGCCGCCGACAAGAAACGTCACGCCGGATCACGTCGAGACCTCTGCGAAAGCCCTCGATCCGTACCCCGGCGAAGGCCGGGCCCAGTTGGGGGCATTGGCAAGATACGGGAAAGCCTTTCCAACTGGACCCCGGCCTTCGCCGGGGTACGGCGAGGCGTTGGCTCTGTTCGGGACTTTCGCAGAGGTCTCGATCAAGTACGGGGTGACGATCGAACGGGTCGATCGGTCGCGCCACCTCACCCCGCCGCCTGCATCTCCGCCATCGCCGCGTCGTCCAGCGCACTGGCCCGCACATGCGCCGGCCGATCCGCCAGCCGCGCGATATAGGCCATGAACGCATCCTGCTTCGGCAGCGTACCGAACTGCGTGCCCCACATCAGGTGCGATCCGACATAGACGTCGGCGGCGGTGAAGCGGTCGCCGGCGATATAGGGATGCGCCGATACCGCCGCTTCGAGGGTGGAGACGACCCGGTCGTAATCGCCATAGCCGACCATCCGCTGCTGGTCGTCGCTCGGGTTCACGCCCAGCGACCGGTTGGTGATCGCATGTTCCAGCGGCCCGGCGGCAAAGAACATCCAGCGATGATAATCGGCGCGCTCGCTGTCGGTCGGGGCAAGGCCGGCGTCCGGAAACGCCTCCGCCAGATAGGCGCAGACGGCGGCGCATTCGGTGACGACCCGGCCGTCATGGACGATCGCCGGCACCTTGCCCATCGGGTTGATCGCCAGATACGCGTCGTCCTTCATCGTCCCGCCATAGCCAAGCATCTCGACGTCGTACGGGACGCCGACCTCCTCCAGCATCCAGCGGGCGATCCGCCCCCGCGACATCGGGTTGGTATAAAGCGTCAGGCCGGTCATCTCGCATCTCCCCTTCGATTCGTTGGAACGAAGGTGGAACATCTACCTATTTCGCGTCAAGTTCGTGACGCAGAAGCGCGATGGTCCGATCCCACGACAGCTTCGCCGCCGCGGCATCGTAGCGCATGGCCGAGGTGTCGTTGTTGAACGCATGGTCGACGCCCGGATAGACATGGGTGATCGCGGTCTTGCCCGCCTTGCGCAGCGCATCACCCCAAGGCAGCGCGGTCGCGTTCACCCGCGCGTCCTTTTCCGCCAGTTGCAGCATCAGCGCGGCACGGACCTTGACCGCTTCCGCTGGATCGGGGGCCGGGCCGTAATAGCTGACCCCGGCAGTCAACAGCGGATCGGCCACCGCCAGCCGGTTGACGAACGCCCCGCCCCAGCAAAAGCCGACGATGCCGGTGCGCAACCCCTTGCGCTCGCCCCGCGCCCTGGCGAGGAACGCCTTGGCCTGCGCCAGCGCCACGTCGTAATCGATCGTGCCGATCATCGCGCGCGCCTTGTCCTCGTCCGCCGGCGTGCCGCCCTGCGGCGCCAGCAGGTCGGGCGCGATGGCGCGGAAGCCGGCCAGCGCGACGCGGCGGGCGATATCCTCGATATGGCGGGTCAGCCCGCGATTCTCGTGAATCACCAGTACCAGCGGCAGCGCGCGGCCACCCTTGGGCGCGGCGAAATAGGCGGTGGCCGGTCGGCCCGCCTCGGTCCCGCTGGTCTTTGCCGTGTCGAGCCGGGAGTCGTCGGGCGCGACCTGCTGCGCGGCGGCGGGCGAGGCGGCGATGCCAGCAATCAGAGCCTCGGCGGCCGCGGCCGATCCAGCGAGCGCGACCATTTCGGCCATGAACGCGCGCCGGTCGCGATGTTCGTGGGTGAAGGCATCGTAGAGCGCGATCGCGCGGGCACGAAGGTCGGACATGGCTGGGCACTCCCGTGAAGCGAACCCAGCCTAAGCCTTTACGTCCAATACGCAAACAGCCCGGATTTTCTCAAGGCCAGTTCATCCGTCGAACCGAACGTCATCCCGGCGAAGGCCGCGATCTCCCGGTGGCAGCACGGGGCAGGAACCGCTTGGACGCCCCGGCCTTCGCCGGGGCGACGTTTCACGATCGATGGATCAACCCTGGGTAGAACCGATCAGCGCTTGAACGGGTCGAAGAACGCCGAGGGCTCGGCCGTTTCGCCGCGTTCGGCCAGTTCGGCGTCGCGCGCCGCCTGGGTCCGTTCGTTGCGCAGTTGTTCGATCAGCGCCTCGCGGTCGCCCTCCAGCCGGGTATCGGTCGGCGCCTCGATGCCGGCCGCCTTCGCCGCCTTGCCGACCAGCGCGTCCAGCTCGCGCTGCGAGCACAGGCCCAGCGTCACCGGGTCCTTCGGCGTGATGTTGCCGATGTTCCAATGGGTGCGGTCGCGGATCGCGGCGATGGTGGTGCGGGTGGTGCCGATCAGCTTGCCGATCGCGCCGTCCGAGATTTCCGGGTGGTTGCGGATGATCCACGCGATGCCGTCGGGCTTGTCCTGCCGCTTGCTGACCGGGGTGTAGCGCGGACCCTTGGTCCGGCGGACCTGTTCGGGCCCCTTCATCATCACCAGGCGATAGTCGGGGTTCTTCTGCCCCTTCTCGATCTCGTCCATCGTCAGTTCGTGCGCGCGCACCGGATCGCGACCGGTCAGCTTGGTCGCGGCGGTATCGTCGGCGATCGCCTGCACTTCGAGGACGTGCAGGCCGCAGAAGTCGGCGATCTGCGGAAAGGACAAGGCGGTGTTGTCGACCAGCCAGGAAGCGGTCGCGTGCGGCATCAGCGGCTGGGCCACGACGGGTCTCCGAAATAGAAAGGGCCGCCCAAACCGGGCGGCCACGTTGCCCCCGATGTAGTCCGGGCGGCCGAACTAGGCAAGACCGCCGTTCAGCGCGGGCAAAGGTCGTACAGCCGCACCCGCTCGCTGCGCGTCATCCCCTCGCGCAGCTTCCACAATCGCGCGCAGTCGGCCTCGTGCCTGCGCTGTGCGGTGGTCCGCGGCGGATCGCCGCGCCGGAGCCGCGCCGCGTCGCGCTCGGCATAGCCGCGGGCGGTGGCCGACAAGATCTGCCCCTGTGCGGTCGCTACCGGGTCGGTCTGCGCATGCGCCGGGACCGCGACTGCCAATGCCAGCGTGAAAAGGGTCGTTCGCATGGATCGCCTCCTTTGCAGGTCGACGGCCGGTCTATCGTCCGCCGACCCCGGATGCAGCCCGGCGGCGATGAAACGCCCTATGCCAGCGTCAGCACGATCTTGCCGACATGGTCGCCCGCTTCCATCCGGCGATGCGCGTCGGCGGCCTGTTCCAGTGGAAAGGTGCGGTCGATGACCGGACGCAACCGTCCGCCCGCGACATGCGGCCAGACGGTGCGCGACAGTTCGTCGGCGACCATTTCCTTGAACGCCGCATCGCGCGGGCGCAGCGTCGATCCGGTCAGCGTCAGGCGGCGGCGCATGATATCCCAGAGCGGCACGGTGGCGCTCGCCCCGCCCTGCACCGCGATCGATACGTGACGGCCATCCTCGGCAAGGCATTTGATGTTGCGCGCCACATAGTCGCCGCCGACCATGTCGAGCACGACGCTGACCCCCTTGCCGCCGGTGATTTCGCGCACGCGATCGACGAAATCCTCGGTACGGTAGTTGATCGCGTGGGCGGCGCCCAGTTCCAGCGCCGCGCGAGCCTTCGCATCGCTGCCGACGGTGACGATCACTTCCAGCGCGAACAGCTTGCCCAGCAGGATCGCCATCGTACCGATGCCGCTGGTGCCGCCATGGACCAGCACGCTGTCGCCCTCGGCCGCATAGCCGCGTTCGAACAGGTTGGTCCACACGGTGAACAGCGTTTCGGGCAGCGCCGCCGCCTCGACCATCGACAGCCCGTCGGGAACCGGCAGGCACTGGCCGGCCGAAACGACCGCATAGTCGGCATAGCCGCCCCCGGAGAGCAGCGCGCAGACCGACTGGCCGATCAGATGCGCGTCGGCATCGTCGCCGACCGCGACGACCTGTCCCGCGACCTCGAGGCCGGGGATCGACGGCGCGCCTGGCGGCGGCGGATAGCCCCCGGTGCGTTGCAGCACGTCGGGCCGGTTGACGCCGGCGGCGGCGACGCGGATCAGCACCTCGCCCGCGCGTGGCCGCGGCGTCGGCCGTTCGACGACCGTCAACACTTCCGGACCGCCCGCTTCGGCCGGATCGATTGCACGCATTGCCGCTGGTACGTCCATGTGGCCTTTCCCCCTGCGGCGGCGTTATTGACATCGCCGGCGGCAGGGTCAACGCTACATCCATGGAACCCGACGAAAATGTTAACCATGTTCGTGGCAACCTGCTCGCCATGGTGCTTGCCGAGGATCTGGACCCGCTGTCGGTCGACGAACTGACGAAGCGTATCGCCGCGCTGGAGGGCGAGATCGCCCGGTGCCGCGCGCGAATCGACCATGCGCACAGCCACCGGGCCAGCGCCGACGCGCTGTTCCGGTCATGAGATGTTCCGCCCCGCTTGATGCCGGGCGGCCGCATACCGACATTGGTGGAGACCCGGGATACCGGGACGCAGGGCCGGCGCGTTCTCGCCGGCCGACCGGAGTGAACTGAATGCCATCCTTCGCATCCGCACTGGAATCCACGCTGCACAAGGCGCTCGAGGCCGCATCCTCGCGCCGGCACGAATATGCGACCCTCGAACATCTCCTGTTCGCGCTGACCGACGACGCCGACGCGGCCAAGGTGATGACCGGCTGCGGCGTCGACCTCGACGAGCTGCGCGCGACCGTCGCCCATTATCTCGACACCGAACTCGACACGTTCAAGCTGGACGCCGCGACCGATCCGTCGCCGACCAGCAGCTTCCAGCGGGTCGTGCAGCGCGCGATCCTGCACGTGCAGTCGTCGGGCCGCGACGAGGTGACCGGCGCCAACGTGCTGGTCGCGATGTTCAGCGAGCGCGAGACCTATGCCGTTTATTTCCTGCAGCAGCAGGACATGAGCCGCCTCGACGCGGTCAGCTTCATCAGCCACGGCGTCGGCAAGGGCGGATCGACCGCTACCGAAACCCCCGCGCCCAAGGGTGCCGAGGAAAAGGAAGCGCCCAAGTCGTCCGACAAGGGCAAGGGCGAAAGCGCGCTCAAGCAGTTCTGCGTCGATCTGAACGAGAAGGCGAAGGTCGGCAAGGTCGACCCGCTGATAGGGCGTTCGGCCGAGGTCGACCGCACGGTGCAGATCCTGTGCCGCCGCTCGAAGAACAACCCGCTCTATGTGGGTGACCCCGGCGTCGGCAAGACCGCGATCGCCGAGGGCCTCGCGCGCAAGATCGTCGAGGGCGATGTGCCCGAAGTGCTGCTGCCCGCGGTCATCTATTCGCTCGACATGGGCGCGTTGCTGGCCGGCACCCGCTATCGCGGCGATTTCGAGGAGCGGCTCAAGCAGGTCGTGACCGAACTGGAGAAGCTGCCGCACGCGGTCCTCTTCATCGATGAGATCCACACGGTGATCGGCGCTGGTGCCACCAGCGGCGGGGCGATGGATGCGTCGAACCTGCTCAAGCCCGCGCTGTCGGGCGGACAGATCCGTTGCATCGGATCGACGACCTACAAGGAGTTCCGCAACCACTTCGAGAAGGATCGCGCGCTGCTGCGCCGGTTCCAGAAGATCGACGTGAACGAACCCTCGGTCGAGGATACGATCAAGATCCTGACCGGGCTGCGCAGCGCGTTCGAGGAGCATCACAAGGTCAAATACACCCCCGATTCGATCAAGTCGGCGGTGGAATTGTCGGCGCGCTACATCAACGACCGCAAGCTGCCCGACAAGGCGATCGACGTGATCGACGAGGTCGGTGCGATGCAGATGCTGGTGCCCGCGCCCAAGCGGAAGAAGACGATCACCGCCAAGGAGATCGAACAGGTCATCGCGACGATGGCGCGCATCCCGCCCAAGACGGTGTCGACCGACGATACGCGCGTCCTCGCCAATCTCGAACTCGACCTCAAGCGGGTGGTGTTCGGGCAGGACGACGCGATCAAGGCGCTGTCCTCGGCGATCAAGCTGTCGCGCGCCGGCCTGCGCGATCCCGACAAGCCGATCGGCAACTATCTGTTCACCGGCCCGACCGGCGTCGGCAAGACCGAGGTCGCGCGCCAGCTGTCGGAGATCATGGGCATTCCGCTCCAGCGGTTCGACATGTCCGAATATATGGAGCGCCATTCGGTCAGCCGGCTGATCGGTGCGCCCCCGGGCTATGTCGGGTACGACCAGGGCGGGTTGCTGACCGATGCGATCGACCAGCAGCCGCATTGCGTCCTGCTGCTTGACGAAATCGAGAAGGCGCATCCCGACCTGTTCAACATCCTGTTGCAGGTGATGGACAACGGCAAGCTGACCGATCACCACGGCAAGACCGTCGATTTCCGCAACGTCATCCTCATCATGACGACCAATGCGGGCGCGTCGGACATGGCCAAGGAATCGATCGGCTTCGGCCAGATCGACCGCGAGGACGTGCAGGAGGAAGCGGTGAAGAAGCTCTTCACCCCCGAATTCCGCAACCGCCTCGATGCGATCGTGCCGTTCGGCTATCTGCCGCCGGAAGTCGTGGCGCGGGTGGTGGACAAGTTCATCCTCCAGCTCGAACTGCAGCTGGCCGATCGCGGCGTCCATATCCGCCTGAACGAGGAAGCGAAGACGTGGCTGACCGAAAAGGGCTATGACAAGCTCTACGGCGCGCGTCCGATGGGCCGCCTGATCCAGGACAAGATCAAGCAGCAGCTGGCCGAGGAACTGCTGTTCGGCAAGCTGGTCCATGGCGGCGAGGTAAACGTCACGCTCAAGGACAATGCGCTGGCGTTCGAGATGACGCCCGCAGCGCCCAAGAAGCCGCGCAAGGGCGGCAAGGCGAAGGCACCGGCGGAAGCCTGAACGCGACACCGCCCCGCAGAGCGATCTACGGGGCGGTGTTCGTTTCCGGAACGTCGCCCCGGCGAAGGCCGGGGCCGCACGCGGCTCCTGCGGCGTGCTGTTACCGGGAGCTCCCGGCCTTCGCCGGGATGACGTCAGGTGAGGACGGAAAAGCCGGCGCCTGGAGCCCCGCGCTGCGTTCCGCCCGCTCGACCGATCCGTCGATCCGCTCGACCTCCAGCGCGACGATGCGACCGCCCTGTTCCACGAAGCGGAAGCGGGACAGCGGATCGTCCTCGGGCGCCATGACGTTCGCCTCGACCGGAACGAGCACCGACGCCGGCCGCCATCCGCGGCTGGTCGTCAGGCGATCGCCGCGCACCACCAGTTTCCGATCGCCATAGACGCCGGCATAGTCGGCGACCGGATGCGCCGGCCTTACGCCCTTCGCAGCCGCGCCGTAGAAGGCGGCGATACGTTCGTCCTCGGCACGTTCTGCGGCCGGAGCCTTTGCCGCAATCGCGGTCATCGCCGCCGCCCTGGCCGCGACCAGCGCCTGATCGGCCGGGACGGCGATGGCGGGCGTGACGCCGACCGCTTCCCAATCCTTGCCGGTCTTGAGGCTGATCGCCCGCCCGCTGGACACGCTCAGCACATAGCTCTTGCCCACCGGCAGCAGATCGTTGCGGAAACCGGCGCCCGCGGTACGCTCCCCCACCAGCGTCCCGAAGCCCAGCGCCGACACGTGCGTCGCGAACTCCTCCGCCGCCGACGCCGTGCCGCCGCTGGTCAGGACATAGAGCGGCTTGCCGGCAAGGCTGAACGGCGCCTTGGGTGCGGCAGTCGCCTCGCCCGGCTTGCCGCGCATCTCGAACCGCATCAGCGGCGTGCCGGCGGGTACGAAATAGCTCGCGAGCGCCGCGACCGCTTCCGGCGAACCGCCGCCATTGCGACGGAGGTCGATGATACAGGCATCCCCTCCGCGCAGAAACTGCATCGCGCCGGCGATCGCCGCCTCCGCTTCGGGCGTGCCCCACGCAAAGCCTTCATAGGCGATCATGCGGATATTTCCCGGTAGCAACTCCATGCTGCGCACGCCGCCATTATGGCGTGCGATCATCCGCGCCATGCCCGGCGGCATCTTCGCATCGTCGTCGGGAAGCGGCCGGTCGCCCAGCATCGCGGCCAGTTTCGGATCATATTTCAGCCCCAGATGCTTGTCCGCGGTCACCTTCGCCATGTCGGCATTGACCCGGTCGGCGAGCGCCTGCCCGGCCAGGCCGCGATAGCGATCGGACGAAGCCAGCGCCGTGCCCAGCTTCGCCGCGACATCGGGCAGGACATAGCGTTCGGCGATCGCCCGCCGGGTCGCCGCCACGACGGCGGCCGGATCGTCGCTGACCGTCTGCGCGGCCGCGCCCCCGGCCATGGCGATCGGCAACAAGATGGCGATGATCGAACGACGCATATTCCCTCCCGAAATCGAACCGCCTTATCGCTTGGCGACCCCGCCCGATTTCGGCAAAGTTGGTGGGGGCGGTGCCGAAAACCGGCAGCGCACAGGGGAGAAACGGGGACGGAATGCGCGCGCTGGACCGGCATGATCGCGAACTGCTGTACTGGCTGCAACGCGACGCGCTGCGCACCGCCGACGATCTGGCGCGCGACGTCGCGCTGTCGCCATCGGCGATCACCCGCCGCGTGCGCCGGATGCGCGAGGACGGGACGATCGTCGCCGACGTATCGATCGTGTCCGATGCCATCGGGCCGTTCCTGTCGGCGCTGGTCGACATCCAGCTCGATCGCCACGCGCTGCCGCATATCGACGCGTTGCTACGCCGGCTGCATGCGGACCCGCAGGTGCAGGCGATCTTCGAGATTACCGGGGTGTTCGACCTGACCCTGATGGTCGTGGTCGCCGACATGACGGCCTATAACCGCTTCGCCGACGCGATGCTGGCGAACGACCCGGTGGTCCGCCGCTATGAAACCCGCTTCGTCAAGAAGCGGCGCAAATGGTCGGCGGCCCGGCCGCTCGACTGAACGGCGGCGATGCACCGGGCACCGCCGCCGATACCGATTACTGCAACACCACCGTCACCGCGCGACGGTTCTGCGCCCAGGCGGCTTCGTCCGATCCCAGCGCCAGCGGGCGTTCCTTGCCATAGCTGATCGTCGTGATCCGCGACGGCGAAATGCCACGCGTCGCAAGGTAGCTGCTCGCGGCATTGGCGCGACGGTCGCCCAGCGCGAGGTTGTATTCGCGGGTGCCGCGTTCGTCGGCATGCCCCTCGATCGTAACGCGGACATTGGGATAGCGCGTCAGCCACTGCGCCTGGCTGTCGAGTATCTGCCGCGCGGTCGCGTCGATATCATACTGGTCGAGGCCGAAGTTGATCGTATCGCTGGCGACCGACTGCTGGAAATCGGCGCGCGATCCCGGCACCACGCCGTTCGTGCCGGTCCCCGTGCCCGTGCCGCCGGTCCCGGCATTGGGATCGACCGTCTGGCCCGGTGCCGGCGGCAGGACCGCCGGGCGCTTCTTGGCACAGCCGGCAGTCGCCAGCAGGCCGACGGCGACGAACAGCGTCGCGGAAATCTTGGTCATCATAAACCTCCCTTGGTCGTTGCGCCTCCCGCTACAATGCCCCTGTAGCGGAAATGGCCCCCGTTGGCGAAAGCGTCAGGGGCGCAGCGGCCCCCAGCTCGGGTCCGACCCGTCGAGCGCGGTCGGGATGCGGCGGATGTTCGAGCCCGTCAGGTCGACCGACCAGATCTGTGCGCGGCCCGACCCCTGCGCGCTGCGGAAGAAGGTGAGCACGCGGCCGTTGGGCGACCAGCTCGGCCCTTCGTCACCCCAGGCGTCGGACAGCAGCTTCTCACCGCCGCCGCTGGGCGACATGATGCCGATACGGAACGTGCCGCCGCCCTGCCGGGTAAAGGCGATCAGGTCGCCGCGCGGGCTCCACACCGGCGTCGCATAGCGCCCGCCGCCGAAACTGATCCGCTGCTGGTTCGATCCGTCGGCGTTCATGACGTAGAGCTGCTGCGATCCCGAACGGTCGCTTTCGAACACGATCTTCGATCCGTCGGGCGAATAGCTGCCGCCGGTGTCGATGCCCGGCGCGTTGGTCAGCCGCTGCGGACTGCCGCCGCCGGCGGGCACGCGGTAGATGTCGGTATTGCCGGCCTGCGCCATCGAGAACAGCACATAGCGGCCATCGGGCGAGAAGCGCGGCGCGAAGGTCAGCGACGCATTCTGCACCAGCAGCCGCGACCGCCCGCTGCCTTCGTCGAGGACATAGATCGCCGGGCGCTCGTTCGCGTACGACATGTAGACGATCGACTGCTGGTTCGGTGCGAAGCGCGGGGTCAGCACGATCGACTGGCCGTTGGTCAGGAACCGGTGGTTGGCCCCGTCCTGGTCCATGATCGCCAGCCGCTTGGTCCGGTTGCCCTTTGGCCCCGTCTCGCTGACATAGACGATGCGGCTGTCGAAATAGGCCCCCTCGCCCGACAGGCGGGTATAGACCGCATCGGCGCATTTATGCGCGGCGCGGCGCCATTCGGACGGTGCGACGTTGAACCCCTGCCGCGTCAGTTCGGTGCGCCCGAAGGTGTCGTACAGATAGCAGCCGATGGTCAGCGTGCCGTTCGCCTCGGCGCGGACATAGCCCTGCACCAGCGCCTGCGCGCCGCTCCACGCGGCATAATCGGGCGCCTGCACCTGCGCCATCGCGACGGCGGGCAGGCCGGCGGGACCGGCGGGCTTGAACAGCCCCGAATTGCGCAGGTCGGTCGCGACGATCTCCGCCAGCTGCCGCCCCAGCGCATCGGTCGCCCCGGCGGGGGTCGACGCGACCTGCGGCGTCGGCATCACCGGTACCGCGATCGGCAGCGGTTCGGAAATCCCGCCCTCGATATCCACCTCGACCTGCGCGAACGCGGCGGGCGCGGCGAGCAGGCTGGCGAGCACCGCCCCCAATGCCATCGTGACTTTACGCATACATCCCCTCCGGTCAGCCGGGCAGCTTGTAGTTGATGATGATGTCCTTCCAGCCGCCTTCGTACAGGTCGGCGGGCAGTTCGTAGGGCGCGCACTGGATCAGCGCGGCGATCGCCAGTTCGGAAACGCGCTGCGCATAGCGGCGGTTCTCGTCGTCGATCCCGGTCTGGCCGCGCAGTTCGGGTTTGGCGGCGAAGGTGCCGTCAGCGCGCATCTGCAACCGGACCTTCGAGCGGATCTGGTTCGCGCCGGGCCCCGGATTGGGAATCTTGTTGGCGCAGGGCTGTACCTGCCGCTGGATCGCGCTGGCGAGACCAGCGACCGACTGGGTGCTGACCGCCGTGCCGCGCGGCGCGGTTGCCTTGCCCGGTGCGGGAGTATCGGCGATCCCCTTCAGGAAGTCGTTGCCGAGCCGCCCGCCGCGCGGACGCTGCGTCGTCGCCTGCGCATTGCCGCCCTCGCCGCGGGTCGCGGCGGGCTTCGTTGCCGGCCGGGCGGGCGCGGCGGCGGGTCTGGCAGGCGCGGCCCTGGGCGGTGCCTTGGCGACCGCCGTCGGGCGGGCCGGTGCCAGGCGCGCCTGTTGCCGCGCCGGAGCGGGCTTCGGTTCGGGTTTGGGCGCAGGCGCCGGCCGGGGCGCGGGTCTGACGACCGGTCTCGGCACGGGTTTGGGCGCGGGAGCCGGCCTGGGCGCAGGCTTGGGTTCGGGCCGGGGCGCCGGTTGCGGACGCGGCGCAGGGGCGGGCGGCGCGGGTTCGGGTTCCGGCGCGGGTTCGGGCTCGCTGACCGGTTCGCTCGGCGCGGCATCCTCCGGCGCGCCGGTTTCGGGCGCCTGGCTGATCGCGGGCGCGTCGGTCTGCTGCGGCGCGCTCTGTTCGGCGGCGACGTCCTCGGCAAAGCTGACGTCCATCGGCTTCGACTCGAGCTTCAACGGGTTCGGCGTCGCGAGAAACCCGACCGACAACAGCCCGAACAGGACGGCATGTCCTGCCAGCGCCACGCCCAGCCCGATCTTCTCCGCCTTCTGCATGGGGCTTACTGCGCCACGCTGATGAGCGACACGCGGTTCAGCCCGGCGCGGTTCAGTTCGCCCAGCACGGCATTGACCCGGCCATAGTCGAGGCTGCGGTCGGCGCGCAGCATCACCTGCCGCGGTTCGGTCGCGCCGGCACCCGCCGCCGCGATCTTTTCCAGTTCGCCCGGCAGGTTGTCGGCCGACACCTCGACGTCGTCGAGATAGGTCCGCCCGTCGGCATCCATCGACAGCGTCACCGGCTGCTGCGCCTGCTCGACCGCCTTGGCCCGGCTGTCGGGCAGGTTGACCGGCACGCCCGCGGTCATCAGCGGCGCGGTGACCATGAAGATGATGAGCAGCACCAGCATCACGTCGACCAGCGGCGTGACGTTGATCTCCGCCATCGGCGCCCGACGCCCTTTTCCCTTTGCCGACGGCAGGTTGATGCCCATTGCTCAGACGCCTTCGAGCTGGCGCGAGAGCGTCGCATGGAACGCGTCGGCAAAACGGTTCAGCCGCGCCTCGATCCGGTTCACGCCGTGGCTGAAGCGGTTATAGGCGATGACCGCCGGGATCGCCGCGAACAGCCCGATGGCGGTGGCGAACAGCGCCTCGGCGATGCCCGGCGCGACGACGGCCAGCGACGTGTTCTGTTCCGATGCGATCGCGGTGAACGAGCGCATGATGCCCCATACCGTCCCGAACAGCCCGACGAACGGCGCGACCGATCCGACCGTGGCCAGCACGTTCAGCCGGTCGGCCAGCGTCTCGCTCTCGTCCGCCACGCTCGACGCCATCGCGGTGGCAAGGCGTTCGCGGGTGCCGTCGCGGTCGATCTGCTTCGACGCGGTCGAACGACGCCATTCGCGCACCCCCGACGAGAATACGCGGGCGATGGCAGTGTCGCGCGATCCCTGCAACCGGTGGAACGCGTCGATATCCTCGGCCTGTTCGAACTCGACCTCGAACCGGTCGATGTCGCGGCGCACCTTGCGCGCGCGTACCAGGAAGCCGACGATGATCGCCCAGGTCCAGACGCTGGCGGCGAGCAGCCCCAGCATCACCGCCTTCACCACCCAGTCCGCTGCCAGGAAGAGCGCGACCGGCGACATCGTCGCGGCGTCGGTGTTCACGAAAACGTCCATCATGCCCCTTTATCGGTTGCGACCAGCGCGGTGAACGTCTGGGTCCACACCGCCGGCTGGCGACGCGGCCGCCCGGACGGAGCCACGAAAGCGACCTCCACCCGTGCCGACGCCAATAGAAGATCGTCGCGGATGACTCTCTGCTGAATATCGACCGCCGCGGCACGGACCCGCTCGACGGTGCTGACCACGACCAGTGCGTCGTTCAGCCTGGCCGGCGCCCGCCAGTCGAGCTGCATCGAGCGCACGGCATAGGCTCCCTCGCCCGCTTCGTGCGCCGCACGCTGGTCGATCCCGGCCAGCATCAGCATGTCGCTGCGCGCGCGTTCGAAATAACGAAGATAGTTCGCGTGATAGACGACGCCCGACAGGTCGGTGTCCTCGAAATAGATCCGGACGGGAAAGCGATGCGTACCGCCGACGAAGCGGCCGCCGGCCGGCTGGTCGGGGTCGGTCATGCGTCCGCTTTAACCATCGCGGGCAGCGGGGGAAAGGGGTGGTGGCATCCGCGGCCGATCACAGCTCATGCCAGAAGAGGAACAGCCGGACCCGGCCGGCACCGGCAGGAGCCACCCCGACATTGACCACCTCTCCGCCGTCGTTCCAGCGGCGCTGGATCGTGCGCAGCCCCGGTGCCCGGCGCGGTGCCCAGCCGGCGGCATCGGGACCGAGCATCGCATTGGCCTCCGCCGAGAAGGGCGGCGCGGCGGGATCGCGTGCCGCCAGCCGCGTCGCGATCGGGCGCCACGCCGCCTCGGGCAACACCGCGACGATCCGGGCATTGTCGTCCAGCCCACGCTCCATCGTGGCATGTTCGATGACCGCGCTGTCGGGCAAGGGGAGCCCGATCCGCCCGAGGATCGTCCTGCCGCGCGCCGCCGTTTCCTGCTCGCCTTCGAACACGACCGTCGGCGGCTTGCATCCTGCAACCGCCGCCAGCATCAGCGTCGCTGCAACAGCGCCGACCATATGAGGGAACGGGGCCATCGTTCAGCCCGCCGGTGGTTCGGCGACGAAGCTGACCCTCTGGAAACCGGCCGATTGCGCCAGATACAGGATGCCACCGAAAACGCGGTACGGCGTCTCCGTCCTGCCCGTGACATCGACGACGACCGGGCGATCCTTGTCCGGCATCGCGTTCAGCGCGGCGGCGAACCGCTCCTGTTCGTCGGGTAGCACGAACGACTGCGAACCGATCGTCACGCGCGCCGTCGCATCCGCTGCCATCGCAACCTCGATCCGCAGCGGCGTTTCGGCCGAAACCGGGGCAGCCATCAGGCCCGGTGCCGCCGACGACAGCAATCCGCGTTTCATTCCCGTCTCCCTCAATCGAACAGCGAATCCTGCGACCCCGCCGGCGGCTCGAACCCCAGATGCTTCCACCCGCCCGCATTCAGGCAGCGCCCCCGCGCGGTGCGGGCGATCATGCCGATCTGGATCAGGTACGGCTCGATCACTTCCTCGATCGTATCGCGCGGTTCGCTGAGGCCCGCCGCCAGCGTCTCCACCCCCACCGGGCCGCCACGATAGACGTCGGCGATCATCATCAGGTAGCGGCGATCCATCGCGTCGAGGCCCTTGGCATCGACCTCCAGCCGGTTGAGCGCGGCATCGGCGGTGCGGGCATCGACGATGTCGACGCCGGCGACATTGGCGAAGTCGCGCACCCGCCGCAGCAGCCGCCCGGCGATGCGCGGCGTGCCCCGCGCGCGCCGGGCCACTTCGGTCGCGCCGTCGGTCGCGATGCCGAGGCCGAGCAGGCCAGCGGCGCGGGTGACGACGCGGGTCAGTTCGTCGACGGTGTAGAATTGCAGCCGGACCGGAATGCCGAACCGGTCGCGCAAGGGCGTGGTCAGCAACCCCTGCCGCGTCGTCGCGCCGACCAGCGTGAAGCGCGGCAGGTCGATGCGGACGCTGCGCGCCGACGGCCCCTCGCCGATCATCAGGTCGAGCGCACGGTCCTCCATCGCCGGGTACAGCACTTCCTCGACCGCAGGATTCAGGCGATGGATCTCGTCGATGAACAGGACGTCGCCGTCCTCCAGATTGGTCAGCAGCGCAGCGAGGTCGCCCGACTTGGCGATGACCGGGCCGGACGTGGCGCGGAACCCCACGCCCATCTCGCGCGCGACGATCTGCGCCAGCGTGGTCTTGCCGAGGCCGGGGGGTCCGAAGAACAGCACATGGTCGAGCACGTCGCCGCGCCCGCGCGCGGCATCGATGAACACGCGCAGATTCTCGCGCGCCGCCTGCTGCCCGACGAATTCGTCGAGCGCCTTGGGCCGCAGCGCGGCGTCGACATCGTCGGGTCGGCGGATCGGGGTGGTGATACGGTCGTCGGTCACGCCCGTTCCCTAGCTCTTCGCGCGGGAGCGGTCGAGACGCTTTGCTGTCGCCGCTAAAGCCGCAGGTCGCGCGGGCGGAGCGAGACGTTGCCGTCCGCGTCGATCAACTGCGCATCGCACCGCAGCTTGCGACCCGAAACGAAGCGCGGGTTGCGACAGCGCGGCACCGACTGCACCCGCTTGAGGTCGCCCGCGCGGTAGACGGTGGTGCGATAGACATATCGATCGGCGACCTGCTCGATCGCGCAGGCGATCGCGATCAGGTCGCCCTCTCGAGCGACCTCGGGGTCGGTGCAGTCGCGCTCGATCGGGCGGCGACGGCCCGCCACATCGTCCACGGCCATACGCAACCCCTCGCGCGGATCGTTCGGGGTGGGCAGGTAATATGGACGCAGCAACAGTCCGGCGCGCACCTTGCTGACGATATCGCCGCCGTCGAAATTGACTGGTTCACTGCGCATCGCGGCAAAGCTCGGATCGACGGCGGGCAGCCCCAGCGCGGCGACGCTGCGCGGCTTGGCGGCGCAGCGCTTGATATAGGCACCGGGAGCGCGCGCACCGCTTCCCGGCCGCGCGGCAAGGACGTACATGCCAGGCTTCATGCCGACGCAATCGTCGGTCGCGATCACGCGGGCACCGGGCGCGCGCTTCGCCGATGCCGCGCCGACCAGCGCGATCGGATCGGCGGCGGTCTGGAGGATCAGCCAGTCGCCGCCGATATCCTGCGCGCCCGCCGCCCCTGCGCAGACCAGTAACGATGCCGCCAGAAGCCTCTTCATAGACCGCTTTCCCGTTTCACCGCTGCTAGTTCCGAGTTCTGCCGACCCTGAAGATGCGCCCAGTCGCGGAACGACGCCCAGTCGCCGCCCCACACCAGACCCTGCCCCTTGCCAATCCGGCCGAGCGCCTTGAAGAACTTGTGGCAATCCGGCTCGTTCCATGCCCAGCGCTCGTCTACCAGATCGACGGCCCATGCATTGGGCACGCCTTGCGGCGTCTGTGCATTGTGGAAGCTGAACCTGACCTTGGTGACACCACGCCGGAAAAGTTCCTGCTGCTTGGCGACCGATCGCCACCCGAACACGATCCTGGGGCGGAACCCTTCGGCCTTGAGCAGGCGGATCACCTCGACGATCTTTCGGCGGAACCCGGATTCGAGGCTGGTGAGCTTCTTTTCCTGCGACCATTGCTCGCTGTCCCCGATCCAGTCGCCGCCAACCGTCTGTGCGGGGGGCGGGGATGCCACCGGGCGACGCGGTGCGGGCGACACCGGGCGTGGCGCGGGCCTCGCCCCGGCGGGCGGAGCGGCGGGAGCAGCGCGCGCGGCGGGACCGTTCAACCGGCCGAGCGTCCGCCCGCCCGGATCGACCCGCCCGTCGGGCCGGGTAAGGAAGCGCTGCTGAAAGCCGAAGATCGCCCGGATGGTCAGCGGACCGGCGATACCGTCGATGGGGCCGGGCGCGCCCCCTGCCTGTCGCAGAAGAAGCTGCACCTTGCGGACGTCGTCGGATCGATTGATCCCCTGTCGTCCCATGCTCGCCGAAATAGCGGTCATCGCCACCTCCATCTCAGATCGTTGCGACGACAACATAAATCGGTACAGGCCACCGGGGCAAGCCGATCCGCCGCGTCCACCGCACGGCCCGCCTTCAGCGCGACGCCTTGCGCAGCGCCAGCCGGACCAGCGCGTCGAGGCTCGTCCCCGGCCCCAGTTCCTCCGCCGCCTTGCCGACCGCGGTCGCCGCTTCGGCGGGGCGGAAGCCGAGGTTGAGCAGCGCCGATACCGCGTCGCCCTCCACCCCGTCGCCGCCGGCCGCCGGCGCGACCGCGCCGGGGCCGATGGCGATGCCGCCGACCTTGTCCTTCAATTCCATCGCGATGCGTTGCGCCAGTTTCGGGCCGACGCCGTTGGCACGCGCGATGCTGGCCTTGTCGCCGCGCGCGATCGCGGTGCGGACCTCGTCGGGCGACAACGTCGAGAGAATGCCGAGCGCCACCCGTGCGCCGACGCCCTGCACCCCGGTCAGCAGGCGGAACCAGTCGCGCTCGTCCGCACTGGCGAAACCGACCAGCCGGATGAAGTCCTCGGCGACCAGCATCTCGGTGTGGATCGTGACGCTGCCACCGACCGGCCCCAGTGCCTGCAACGTCCGCGACGACGCGCCGACCAGATAGCCGACCCCGTTCACGTCGATGACGGCGTGATCGATGCCGGAAACGGACAGCGTGCCTTTGAGGTGGGCGATCATGCGCGATTTCTCTCGATAAGCCGAATCCCCGCGCAGGCGGGGATCCAGGGCGACAATCCACGCCGGTTCTGTTTGGCTCTGGATTCCCGCCTGCGCGGGGATAGGAACGCCGCCGCGATCACGCCCCGATCCCTGTCGACCGCCTCGCCCGCGCATGGGCGCTGGCGAGGTGATGGGCATGGGTGATCGCCACCGCCAGCGCGTCCGCCGCATCCGGGCCGGACAGCTTCACGCCGGGCAGCAGATGGCCGACCATCGCCTGGATCTGTTTCTTGTCCGCGCCGCCGGTGCCGACCACCGCCTTCTTGACGATGCTCGGATGATATTCGCCGATCGCAAGGCCGGCGGTCGAGGCGGAGAGCAGGACGACGCCGCGCGCCTGCCCCAGCTTCAGCGTCGATTGCGCGTTGCTGTTGCCCAGCACCTCCTCGACCGCCGCGCCATCGGGGCGTTCGGTGCGGATTACTTCGCCCAGCGCGCCGAACAGCAGCGCGAGGCGGCGGGGGAGCTGCATCGACGGGTCAGTACGGATCTGGCCGTTGGCGATGTGCGACAGGCGGTTGCCATCGGCGCGGATCATGCCCCAGCCGGTGGTGCCGAGGCCCGGATCGAGGCCAAGGATCAGCACGTTCGGTATCCTCCCCGGAACGGGGAGGGGGACCGCCGCGAAGCGGTGGTGGAGGGGGAGCCCCACACAACGCAGCGCTCGCGGCAGCCCCCCCCCACCAGCTTCGCTGGTCCCCCTCCCCGCGAAGCGGGGAGGATCGAAAAGGTCAACCCAGCTTCTCCATCACCTCGTCGGACACCTCGTAATTGCCCCATACCGTCTGGACGTCGTCGTCGTCGTCCAGCGCGTCGAGCAGCTTGAACAGCGTCGCGGCATCGTCTTCGCCAACCGAGACCATCGTCTGCGGCCGCCATGCCAGCTTGGCGCCCTCGGCCTCGCCCAGCACCGGCTCCAGCGCCTTGGCGACTTCGTGCAGGTCGCCCTGCGCGGTCCAGATCTCATGGCCGTCCTCGCTCGACGTCACGTCCTCGGCACCGGCTTCCAGCGCCGCCTCGAACACCTTTTCCGCGTCCCCGGCCTTGGCGGGATAGTTGATGAGGCCGACCCGGTCGAACCCGTGGCTGACCGACCCGGCGGTGCCGAGATTGCCGCCGTTCTTCGACACCGCGGTGCGGACATTGGTCGCGGTGCGGTTGCGGTTGTCGGACAGCGCCTCGATGATGAGCGAAACCCCGGCCGGGCCGAAGCCCTCGTAGCGGATTTCCTCGTAATTCTCGAGGTCGCCCTTCGACGCCTTGTCGATCGCGCGCTGGATATTGTCCTTCGGCATCGACTGCGCCTTGGCGGCGTTGACCGCCGCGCGCAGGCGCGGGTTCATGTCGGGATCGGGCAGACCCATCTTCGCCGCGACGGTGATTTCGCGGCTGAGCTTGCTGAACATGCCCGACCGTTTCTTGTCCTGCGCACCCTTGCGGTGCATGATGTTCTTGAATTTGCTATGGCCTGCCATCGGTGCCTCTTTAGGTTATCGCCCGCTCTACGCCCGAGCAGAGCTTTGCGCCAGCGCGTCGATCTTCGCCTCCAGCGCCGCCAGCCGGTCGATCACGTCGGTGTCGAGCTTGGCGTGCAGCGCGAGGATGTCGATCTCGGCCCGCAAATTGGTTTCATAGTCCAGCCGGGCCGCCAGCCGGTCCTTTTCGGACTGCCGGTTCTGGCTCATCATGATGACTGGCGCCTGCACCGCCGCCAGCGTCGACAGCATCAGGTTCAGGAAGATGTAGGGGTATGGATCGAACGCCAGCCCGAAATGCGACAGCACGTCGGAATTGAGCAGCATCCACCCGAGCAGCACCGCCGTAAAGGCGATGATGAACCCCCACGATCCGCCGACCGCAGCGACGCGGTCGGCCAGCCGGTCGCCGAAGGTCGAACGCGCGTCCGATTCGTCGGCGGCGTCGCGGCTGACCGGCGTACCGCGTTCGATCGCGGACAGGACATGGGCCTCTTCCTCGCCATGCGGATCGCCATGCCCCTTCAGCAGGCGGGTGGCGAAGTGGAAGACGCTGGCCATGTCGCTGCCCCCTGAATGCGGTGTTAGATACCGAGCGCCTGCTTGTATGTTTCGAGCAGCATGTCCGCTTCGTCGCGATGATGCTTTTCCATGCGGCGCAGGCTGATGATCTTGCGCATCGTCTTCACGTCGAATCCGGTCGACTTGGCTTCGCCATAGACATCCTTGATGTCGTCGCTGATGCCCTTCTTCTCTTCTTCGAGGCGCTCGATGCGCTCGATCAGGAGGCGGAGCTGTTCCGCCGAGACGTTGTCGGTCATGGGTTCCCTTACGATGGTCAAGAATTCGTGAACGGGCGCGCCTAGCCGATCCGGGCGCGCGCCTCAACCGATCAGCGGGGTTCGGTCATCGCCGGCGGGTCGCTCGCCGGGAAACTGTCGTCGAGGGCTTCGTCCAGCGCGGCGTCGGTGCGGTTCTTCGCCACGCTTTCGTCCATCCGCGCGATCTGTTCGGGGGTGGCGGGCAGCTGGTGCGTCGCCTTCCACTGTGCATAGGGCATGCCGTACACCGCCTCGCGCCCCTGCTCCCTCGACAGGCCCGCCGCCTCGCCCAGCCAGTCGCCCAGGCAGTTGCGGCAGAAGCCCGCCAGCCCCATCAGGTCGACATTCTGCGCGTCGGTGCGGTGTTGCAGGTGGCGGACGAGCCGGCGAAAGGCGGCGGCCTGCGCCGCGTCGCTGATCGAGTCGATTGGGGTCATGCAACTGGTCCTACAAGGTTGATCGTTTTAGAATAAGCCTTAGAGGCAGGCGCGCAACGCCCGGAGACTTTCATGACCAAGGCCATCAGCCCCCGTTCGCGCAAGGTTCGCGTCCTCGCCACTCTCGGCCCCGCCAGCAACACGCCCGAAATGATCGCGAAGCTGTTCGAAGCGGGCGCCGATGCGTTCCGCGTCAATATGAGCCATGGCGACCAGCAATCCAAGGTCGCGGTCATCGAGGCGATTCGCGGGCTGGAAAGGCAATATGATCGTCCGACGACGATCCTCGCCGATCTGCAGGGACCGAAGCTGCGCGTCGGCCGCTTCGCCGAAGGGCGCGTGATGCTCGAAGCCGGACAGCGCTTCACGCTCGACCGCTCGAACGAGCCGGGCGATGCGACGCGCGTTGAACTACCGCATCCCGAAATCTTCGCCGCGATCGCCCGCGATGCCCGCCTGCTGCTCGACGACGGCAAGCTGGTGCTGCGAGTGCTCGACCATGACGACGACAAGATCGTGACCGAGGTCGTGGTCGGTGGCGCACTGTCGAACTCGAAGGGGCTGAACGTCCCCGACGTGGTGCTGCCGATGGCCGCGCTGACGCCAAAGGATATCTCCGACCTGCACTTCGCGGTCGAACAGGGCGTCGACTGGATCGCGCTGTCGTTCGTGCAGCGGCCCGAGGATCTGGCCGAGGCGCGCAAGCTGATCGGCGGCCGCGCGGCGCTGCTCGCCAAGATCGAGAAGCCCTCCGCCGTCGCCCGGCTGGAGGAGATCGTCGAGCAGTGCGATGGCGTGATGGTCGCGCGCGGCGATCTGGGTGTCGAACTGCCGCCGCAATCGGTGCCGCCGCTCCAGAAGCGCATCGTCGAAACTGCCCGCCGCCTCGGCCGTCCGGTCGTCGTCGCGACGCAGATGCTCGAATCGATGATTACCTCGCCCTCGCCGACCCGTGCCGAGGTGTCGGACGTCGCGACCGCGGTCTATGACGGTGCCGACGCCATCATGCTGTCGGCGGAAAGCGCCGCGGGCAGCTGGCCGGTCGAATCGGTGGCGATGATGAACGACATCTCGCACGCCGTCGAACGCGATCCCGCACACGGCGACCGCGTCCATTTCACGGTGCTGCGCCCCGACCCCACCACCGCCGACGCGTTGGCCGAAGCCGCCAAGAACATCGCCGCCACGGTCGATGCGAAGGCGATCCTGTGCTTCACCAAGTCGGGCTCGACTGCGCGCCGCATCGCGCGCGAACGCCCCGCGGTGCCGATCATGGTGTTGACGCCGCAGCTCGACACCGCGCGCCGGCTGGGGCTGCTGTGGGGCGTCCACGCCGTCCACACCCGCGACGTCGGTTCATTCGAGGAAATGGTGGCGAAGGCGAAGCGCATGCTGCTGCGTCACAACATCGCGGCGGCGGGCGACCGCGTGGTGGTGTGTGCCGGCGTGCCGTTCGGGACGCCGGGGTCGACCAACGTGCTGCACGTCGTGCAGGTCGTCGGCGACGAACTAAAGAACTATCGCGGGCACGAAGCGTAATCAGAGGCGGGGTTTTCTAAAGTCTGATCCACCCTGTTTCAGCCGGGCGTCATACCGGCGAAGGCTGGGATCTCCCGGTGGCAGCGCGCAGCAGGAGCCGACGGAGACCCCAGCCTTCGCTGGGGTGACGTTTCCAGTCGGATGGATCAAACTCTAACGCTGGCTTACCTCATACAGAACCGTGCGTGCTGGGTAGGGACTGCGCTTGGCGAAGGCCCGTATCGAAGCATATCGCCACGGGCGGTCCTTCGATACGCCGCTTCGACAAGTTCAGCGGCTACTCGGGAAGAACGGTTCGGCCTGATGTCATCACGCTCCGGTTGGAGAAGGGGACCGTTTGCGCGGAACGGGGAGGGTTCAGGCCTGCACGTTATCCTCGACCCGCACATCGACGTCCACATCAATCGCCTCGTCCCCCGCGCCCATCCGCACGCCCGCGATCGGCGCTGCACCGGCGGCATCCAGCGCCACCGCGACCCGCACATGGTCCAGTTGCGATCTCCCGCCGATCGCCGGATCAAACGCATACCACCCGCCCGCAACATGGGCCTCCACCCACGCATGCGGCGCAGCGGTGCGGCGTTCGTCGTCGCCCGAGAGACTGTAGCCCGATGTGTAGCGTGCTGGTATCCCGCGCGCCCGCGCCGCCGCGATGAATATCTGCGCCATGTCGCGCGGGCTCAGCCGGTCGTCCCTCACCGCATCGACCGCAGCACGGATCGCCGGGGCCGGACGCCGGTCGAGCGGCCAGCGCGCGTGGATCGCCGCCGCCAGCGCCGTCATCGCCGCCCGGTCGTCGCCCTGCCCCAGTCCTTCGATCACCGCATCGGCGCGCGTCAACGCCGTCACCCGGCGGAACAGTTCGGGCGGGAACGGTTCGTCCGTCCCCTCGATCGGGCCGTCGCCCTCGGTCAGCAGCGCTTCGCCCGACACGGTGAGCAGCAGCGTTTCGACCGGCCCCTCGGCATACAGCATCCGCGTGATGTTGCCGTAACCGTCGATGCTGTCGCGCAACCGCGCGTCGCAATCGACGTCGATCCGCCAGTTGACGACCGTCTGGTGACTGGTGTCGGCGGGGAAAAGGCGCAGCAGCTGGACGATGCGCGCCTGCGGTTCGGTGAAGCGATACCGCGTTTCGTGGTGGACCGACAGCCGCATCAGATGAAGCGGAACTGGCGGGCGATCGCGGCGTCGAGCATCGCATTCTCCCGGATGAAGGCAGCCAGATATTCGTGCAGCCCGCTGACGATGACCTCATGCGCCCGCGTCTTCTGCATCCGCGCGAGCCGTGCGCGGGCCATGCGGTCGGCCTCGCCCTGGAAACCCGTGCGCTTGCCCATCATGTTGAGCATCTCGACGGTTTCGTCGACGCACGCGGCAAGGCTGCGCGGCACTTCGCCGCGCGACAGCAGCAGTTCGATGACGTTCGCCGGCTTCAACCCCTCGCTATACAGCCAGCGATAGGCGGTTACGGCCGACACGGTCTGCAGGATCGTCGTCCACTGATCGCGGTCGATCGCACCGCCGATCCGCTCGCCCTCGGGCAGCAGCAGGTGATATTTGACGTCGATCAGTCGCGCGGTGTTGTCCGCCCGCTCGATCGCCGCGCCGAGTTGGACGAACCACGTCGCCTCGTTCTTCATCATCCGCTGGACCGCGCCTTCGAACCCGCGCGCCTCGGCCTTGATCGCCTCGACGAGGTTGAGGATGTCCTCCCCCTCTTCACCCCGCGGCGCGTTGAAGACGATCCATGCGCGGTTGATCGCGGTCCATGCGTCGCGGGTCAGCGCGGTCCGCACAGCCTTGGCATTGTTGCGCGCCGCATCGAGGCACCACAGGATCGATCCGGCATGGCTGCGGTCACAGGTCAGGAACCGGGCCACCGATGCCTGCCCGACCGCCTGCTCCGTCGCGGCGAAGCTGTCCTCGGTATAGCTGACCGCCAGCGCGCTGGCCCATGCCGCATCCCCCGCCGGACGCGACGACAGCGCATCGAGCCGCACCGTCGCCTCGACCAGACGGGCGAGGAAATCGGCGCGTTCGACATAGCGGCCCAGCCAATAGAGCGAGGCGGCGGTGCGTGACAGCATCGCCATGTCAGCGGGCTCCCTGCGACTGGGTCATGCCGCCCAGCGACTGCGACTGCAACTGGACCGGACCATCGTCCATCAGCACGAAACTGTCCTTGGTCCCGCCGCCCTGGCTGGAATTGACGACCAGCGACCCTTCCCTCAACGCGACGCGGGTCAGCCCGCCGGGCACCACCTGCACCGTCTCCGCCCCGGTCAGCACGAACGGGCGGAAGTCGACATGGCGCGGCGCCAGCCCCGCCTCCGTCAGCGTCGGCACGGTGGAGAGCGCGAGCGTCGGCTGCGCGATGTAGCGCTGCGGCTCGGCGATCAGCGCGCGGCGGAAATCCTCGATCTCCGCCCTCGACGCGGTCGGGCCGACCAGCATGCCATAGCCGCCCGACCCGTCGACCAGCTTCACCACCACTTCGTCGAGATGGTCGAGGACGTATTTCAGCGCCTGTGGTTCGCGACAGCGCCACGTCTCGACATTGGGCAGCAGCGGCTCGGCCTCGGCATAGAAACGGACGATTTCCGGCATGTAGCTGTAGATCGCCTTGTCGTCGGCGATGCCGTTGCCCGGTGCGTTGACCAGCGCGACGTTGCCCGCGCGATACGCCGCGATCAGCCCCGGCACGCCCAGCAGCGATTCGGGGCGGAACACCACCGGATCGATGAAGTCGTCGTCGATCCGGCGATAGATGACGTCGACCCGCACCCGCCCGGCGATGGTCTGCATCCACACCACATCGTCGTCGACCAGCAGGTCGGCGGGCTCGACCAGTTCGACCCCCATCGAATCGGCGAGGAAGCTGTGTTCGTAATAGGCCGAATTGAAGTGGCCGGGCGTCAGCACGACACAGGTCGGATGTGCGCCCGCACCCGGCGGGGCAACCGACCGCATCGTCTCCAGCAGCCTGTCGGGATAGCTGTCGACCGCCGCCACGCGGAAATTGCGGAACAGTTCGGGGCACAGCCGGATCATCGCCTCGCGATTCTCCAGCATGTACGACACGCCCGACGGCGTGCGGGCATTGTCCTCCAGCACGAAGAATTCGTCCGGCCCGGTACGGACCAGGTCGATGCCGCAGATATGCGCCCACACGCCGTGCGGCGGGCGGATGCCGGCGATCTCCGGGCGGAACTGCGCGTTGCCGAAGATCAGGTCGGGCGGCAGTACCCCGGCCTTCAGGATGCGGCGTTCGCCATAGATGTCGTCGAGGAACGCGTTGATCGCCTGCGTCCGCTGGATCAGCCCCTGCGACAGCCGCGCCCATTCGTCCGCCATGAACACGCGCGGTACGATGTCGAACGGGATGATCCGTTCCGCCGCCTCGCTGTCGCCATAGACCGCGAAGGTGATGCCCAGCTGGCGAAAGGTCGCTTCGGCGGATTGCAGACGGCGTTTCAGCTCATGGGGCGGCACCCCGCGCATCCACCGCGCCAGTGCCGCAAGGTCGGGGCGCGGATGATCCGGCCCGCCATGTCCCCAGATTTCGTCGAACGCCTGCCCCATCCGTCCTCCAACGCAACCTGCCGGTAATCGCTCCCTATGCTGCGCTGCGAAATAACGGGTGGCAAGCGGCTTTATACGATCACGATACCAGATCGGTCAGCGTCGCCGGGGTCAGTACCTGCGGCAGCACCTGCGCCTCGCCCTTGCCCGGCGCATAATAGAGGTAGAGCGGCACGCCGGCGCGGTTATGCCCCTCGATGAAGCGGCCCAGCACCGGATCGCCATCGGTCCAGTCGCCGACCAGCACCTTGACCCCGCCCCTGCCGAACGCATCGGCCACCGCCCGCGTCTCGATCGCGGCGCGTTCGTTGACCTTGCAGGTCAGGCACCAGTCGGCGGTGAAATAGGCGAATACCGGCTTCCCCTCGGCACGCAGCGTCGCCAGCCGGGTTTCGCTGAACGGTTCGGCTCCGGCGATACCCGTAGCCGCCGCCCCCGCCGGCGGCGCGCGCTGGACCAGCGCCGTCGTGGCGATGGCGAGCGTCAGCGCGGCGATGCCCGGCCACCACGCCCGGTCGCGCCCGCGCAACTGCCGCCGTCCGGTCCACCACAGCCCCAGCCCGGCGAGCAGCAACGCCCCCAGACCCAGCGCCATGCCGTCGACCCCGGCCTGCCGCCCCAATATCCATGCCAGCGCCAGCGCGGTCAGGAACATCGGCACCGACAGCCCCTTGCGGAACGCATCCATCCACGCGCCGGGCCTTGGCAGCCGTCGCCGCAACGCCGGCACGAAGCCAAGCAGCAGGAACGGCAATGCCAGCCCCAATCCCAGCCCGGCGAACACCGCCATCGCGGCGACCGGCGGCAGGACCAGCGCCGATCCCAGCGCCGCGCCCATGAACGGCCCGGTGCACGGCGTCGCGACGAACGCCGCCAGCGCGCCGGTGGCGAACGCACCGCTGCGCCCGCTGCGCGTACCGACCTGCGGCGTCGGCAGTTCGAACAGCCCGGCAAGGTTGAGCGCGATCCCCCCGGTCAGCACCAGCAGCACCAGCACGACGCGCGGATCGGTCAGCTGGAACGCCCATCCCGCGGCGACCCCCGCCGCACGGATCGCCAGCAGGATGCCGCCCAGCGCCATGCAGGTGACGACCGCCCCGGCGGTATAGGCAACGCCCTCCGCCCGCGCATGGGCGGCCGACTCGCCCGAGCGGGCAAGGCTGAGCGCCTTCAGGCTCAGGATCGGGAACACGCATGGCATGACGTTGAGCAACAACCCGCCGAGCAACGCTCCGGCAAAGGCCAGCAGCGCGGCGCGGACCGGCGCCGGTTCGGCGGGTGCGGCGACCACGCCCGGCGTCGCCCGGATCGCGAAACCCTGCCCCGGTCCGGTCGCCAGCACCCCCTCGATCACGGCGGGCTTGCCGGTGCCCTTCGTCTCGATGACGATCGCGTCGCCGTCGCGCCGGATCGTCTGTGCCGCATCGTAATCGATCGCGTTTTCGGTCAGCGGAAAGAAATACGGATCGCCGATCGGCCGGGCCGCGGGAAACGGCACGCGCAACCGCAACGGTTCGCCCGGCTGGAACAGCGCCGGCGATCCCAGTGGCCGGGGCAGCGCGCGGCGCCAGCCATCGAACGCGGCGCGGCGTTCGGGTGTGATCGCCCCGTCGCCGATGGTGAGTTCGGTCGACAGCACCGCCTTTTCCGGCACGCAGATTTCGCGGGTGCAGACGAGATAGTCGATCGCGAGGCGCACCGGCACCACGCTGCCCCGCGCCAGACCGGCGGGCAGTTCCAGCTCGGTCAGGATCGTCCATGGCCGTTCATAGACATAGTTCATGATCCCGGCGACGGTCAGCCGCTCCGGCACCGGGTAGCGCAGGTCGCCCACGCGGGCACCCGCCGGCAGCGTCCAGTCGAGCCGCGGCTGCGTGCCCACCGCGCCCGGATTCTGCCAGTAACCGTGCCATCCCGCATCGGGCACCGACACCAGCGCGAGCGCGACGCGCGTGCCCGCCGCCGGGGTGTCGCTTTCCGCCACGATCCGCATCTGGACGTGGCGCTGCCCCGGCACCTGCGCGGCGACCGGCATCGCTGCGCAGAGCAGCACGGTCAGCAGGACGATTCGACGCCATAGTATTCTTGCCGCTGTCATGGACGCGGAGTAGCGGAGTTCGAGGACGGATGCACCGTCCGCGGAGTACCCGATGCGTCTCGTCTCTCTCGCCGCGCTGTTGCTGGCGTCCGCCACCCCCGCTTTTGCCCAGAGCGCGGCCCCCGTCGACGTGGCCGTGCCGCCGACCTATCCGGCGACCCCGCCGAAACTGATCGTCGCGATCTCGGTCGACCAGTTCTCCGCCGACCTGTTCGCCGAATATCGCGCGCGCTTCACCGGCGGCTTCGCGCGCCTGATGCAGGGCGCGGTCTTCCCCTCGGGCTATCAGAGCCATGCCGCGACCGAAACCTGCCCCGGGCACTCGACGATCCTTACCGGATCGCGGCCCGCGCGGACCGGCATCATCGCCAACGACTGGATCGACCAGCGCGGCAACGCCCGTCCGGATCACAAGGTCTATTGCGCGGAGGACGAACGCGTCGCCGGATCGACGTTCAAGGACTATACCGTCTCCGACACGCACCTGATGGTGCCGACGCTGGGCGAACGGATGAAAGCCGCCGACCCGCGCACGCGCGTCGTCTCGGTCGCGGGCAAGGACCGCGCGGCGGTGATGATGGGCGGGCACAAGGTCGACGAGCTGTGGTGGTTCGGCAAGGACGGCTTCACCAGCTATGCCGGCCGGCGGATGCCGCCGGTCGTCGCGCGCGCCAACGCCGCCGTCGCGAAACAGATCGCAACGCCGCAAGCCGCGATGACGCTGCCGACCTTCTGCCAGCCGCTCGCCCGCGCCGTCCGCGTCGGCGACAAGACGATCGGCACCGGCCGCTTCGAACGTGCCGCGGGCGACATCGCCGCGTTCCGCCGTTCGCCCGAATATGATGCCGCCGTCCTCGCCCTCGCCGCCGGGCTCGTTCAGGACATGAAGCTGGGCCGGGGTCCGCAGACCGACATCATCTCGATCGGCGCATCGGCGACCGACTATGTCGGCCATGGCTATGGCACCGAAGGCAGCGAGATGTGCTTGCAACTCACCTCGCTCGACCAGAGCCTGGGGGAGTTCTTCGCGGTGCTCGACGCGACCAGTGTCGACTATCAGGTCGTGTTGACCGCCGACCATGGCGGCAGCGACGCCAGCGAGCGCCATGCCAGCCACGCCATTCCCGACGCGGTCCGGCTGGACGGGGACTTCACCGTCGAGCGGATCGGCAAGGCAATCGGGCAGAAGCTCGGCATCGCCGGGCCGGTCCTGTTCGGCGGCGTCAACGGCGACGTGTGGTACGACATCAACCTGACCCCGGCCCAGAAGGCCGCGGTCGAGCGCGAGGCGATCGCGATGTTCACGACCCATCCGCAGACGCAGGCGGTCTTCACCCGCGCGCAGATCATGGCGACGACCGTCCCCGCGACCCCGCCCGAGACGTGGTCGCTGATCGAACGCGCCCGCGCCTCCTATTACCCGCCGCGCTCGGGCGACCTGCTGGTGGCGATGAAGCCGCGCGTGCTGACGCTGCCGCATCCGGTGGTCGGCAGCTCGGTCGCGACGCATGGCAGCTTCTGGGACTATGACCGCCGCGTGCCGATGCTGTTCTGGCGCAAGGGGGCCGGCGGGTTCGAGGAACCATTCGGCGTGGAGACGGTCGACATCCTGCCGACGCTGGCGGCGACGATCCGCCTGCCGGTGGCGAAGACCGAGATCGACGGCCGCTGCCTCGACCTCGATCCGGGCGAGGGGACGACCTGCCGGTAATCGTTGCCGTCGGAGCGAGTCCGGTCCGCCTGGAGTTTGATCCATCCGTGTGGAACCGTCACCCCAGCGCAGGCTGGGGTCTTCATCGGCTCCTGCTGCGCGCTGCCACCGGGAAATTCCGGCTTCGCCGGGATGACGCCCGCTTCAATGAGGATCAATCAAACACCTAGGGGTCGGCAAGCCCCACCTTCCTGGCCGGGAGGGGTCGGGACCGCCGCCACACCGATCCCGCAAGGAATCGGCGAAAGCTCCGATCTCCCGGTGGTGGCACGCGGCAGGCGCCGGGGGCCGGCTTCACATCCCTGCCGGGGGCGCGTCGATGCCTTTACGGCAACCGCACCAGCGCCGTCGCTACCGATACCGGATCGGCCCGCTCCGCCAGCGAGGCGACGATCGCCGCCGCCGTGCGCGGCACCTTGCCCGCGAATGCCACGCGACCGTTGACCGTCACCCGCACCGGCTTGTCCAGATCGATCAGCCGGTCCGACAGGCGCAGCGTCGTTCCCGCCGGTACCGCACCGGTCAGCGTGATCGCCTGCCCCGCGACCGTCGCATCGATCCGGTCGCCCGCCTTGGCCGCCGCGGCACCGGGGATGTGCAGCCAGTAGAAGCGGTCGTGCGTCACGTCGTCCTGTACCCACACGATCCGTTTGGGCCATGGATTGCGGGTGAACTGCGCCATCCATGGCAACGCCTCGGCATCCTTGCCGTTCATCCAGTGCGGCAGCCCCGGATAGATGCGCGTCATCGACACATAGCCGCCGGGATCGGCCGCATGCCGCTTCGCCAGCTCCGCGCCCTTTTCCGCGGCGATGCGGTTGCGGTCGTAAGCGGCATCCGCCCCGCCCATGAAGATCGCGAACGGCAGGTTGCGCAGGCCCGCGACGCCCGCTTCGTTGGGATGCCCCGCCATCATCGCCGCGGCGGCGAAGTGATCCGCCATGCGGGGTGCGAGCTGCCACACGCCGTCGCCGCCCGCCGAATAGCCGAGCAGATACACCCGGTCGGGATCGACGCCGTTGATCGCGACCTGCGCATCGATCAGCTGCTGGAACAGCGGATCGATCTGCGGCTCGTGCCACAGGTTCCACGTATCGGTCGGCGCGCGCGGCGCGAGATAGATGCCCTCCGCCGGTTCGTAGAGGCGGATCTGGTTGCGCCATTGCTGGTCGTTGACCACCGGCGGAGCGTTGCCGCCGCCGTGCATCGAAATCCACAGGCTGCGCTTGCCGAACGGCGCGGTGCCGAACTGGCGGCTTTCCCAGCGCAGCGTCCGGTCGCCGATCGTGATCGCCTTCGCCGCCACCGCCTCGCGCTCCGCCGCAGCAACGTCGCGCAGCCGGGCGGCGGCAAGCAGCGCCGAAGCCTGCGCCGCCTCCGCCCGGTTCAGCGGACGGTCGAGCGCGGGCAGGTTGGCTGGCCGGGCAGCCGCGGGCTTCGCGCTCCACGCGGTCAGTTCCGACAGGGTGCGCGACGGCTGCGGTTGGGCGGGCGCGGAAGCCGCAAGCGCGATCAGCGGCAGGGCAAACATGAAACGTCTGTACATAGGCGAACATGCTATCGCCGGATCGGCCCGGACCGAAGCGAAATCGACGATTAGATACAACCTGATCGAAAACCGCTCAGCGCGTCTCGAACTTGCGCACGCCCGGTCCGAGGCGGTTCGCCCCCACCGCCACGCCGTCGCCGGTATAGTCGGCGACGAAGGCCGGGCTCTTGTCCACACCCGGCGCCAGTCGCGCGTCGTTCTCCTCGACCCGCAGCCCGCGCGCCGGGAAGGTGTGCTTTTCCGCACCGACGACGATGAAGCCGGTCCAGTTCTCCTTCGCCTTGCCCTGGACGAAGGTGTTGCGCGCGATCAGCCCGGTCGCGCCTTCGGGCAGGTCGATCATGTAGTTGGTCTTGCTGCCGCGGCTGTCGTCGAAGCTCGAATCGGTGATCTCGATCCGCGGCGCGCGAATCTTGACGTAATGGCCGCCGGTGCCGCGTTCGAACCGCGACCGGGTAATGGTGATCGACCCGTTATTGCCCAGATACACCGAATGCGAACAGTCGGTCGTTTCGTCGCACTGTCCCAGTCCGGCGAAGGTCGAGCGGTCGATCGTGATGCGCTGCCGCCCGTCGGGGTTGCCGCCCAATATGCCTTCCTGGCTGTCGAGGAAGGTCGAATTGGTGACGGTCAGGTCGCCGATCTCGGTCCGGATGCCCGCGCCGTTGCCGTCGGGCACGCGGATGCGGCGGAACACGATGCCGTCGACGGTCGACCGCCGCCCGCGCAGGACGAAGGTCGCCTTCTCCTCGCACGCTCCGCCGTCGAAGATCACCGTACCCGGCGTACGCGCGCGATAGGTGATGTCGCCACCGGTCTGCACCGTGCAGTCACGGTAGGTCCCCGGCGCGATCAGGATCGTCGCGGTCCCGTCGCGCACCGCCGTCACCGCGGCATCGATCGTCGGAAACCCCTCCCCGGTCTGTTCGATCACGAACGGCGCGCCCCGCTGCTGCGCCGGGAGCGGCGACACCGCCAGTACCAGCGCGGCGGGCAGGAATAGTCGGGCAGCGATCATCGGCCGGTCCTTCGTCGGTTCGGCGACCGACATGCGCCAGCCGCCGCCCCTGCGAAAGGGCCTAAATCCGTCCCGCTACGGGTCAGACGCGTCTGGAAAAGCGGCGTGCCGCATTCTGCGGCACCGGCGGTCGACGACCCGCGCTTCCGCGAGCTTTCGAAGAATCTCAGACGTTCAGCCGCGCGCGCATTTCCTTGCCGGGCTTGAAATAGGGCACGCGCTTGGCATCGACCTCGACCGCCTCGCCGGTGCGCGGGTTGCGGCCGGTGCGGGCGTCGCGAGCGCGGGTCGAAAAGGCGCCGAAACCGCGCAGTTCGACCCGGCCGCCACCGCGCAGCTGTTCGGTGATGGCGTCGAAGAAGGTCGCCACGATCCGTTCCACGTCACGGATCGGCAGGTCGGGATTTTCCTGCGCCACGTGCTGAACCAGTTCGGATCGGATCATCATTCCCTCGGCAAATCAAAATCCTGGCCCCGATCGGTACGATCCGGGCACAGCTGGCCACTAACCTAAATCTATCCGCCGAAACAATCCGTCTTTCGAATGAACGCAAAAACGGGGCGCTCCGATGTGGAGCACCCCGTTCCTGTCGCTACCGGTCCGGCAGGCGTGCGGCTTACTTCTGTTCGCCGCGTGCCTTCAGCGCCTCGCCCAGGATGTCGCCCAGCGACGCACCCGAGTCCGACGAACCGTACTGCGCAACGGCCTGCTTCTCCTCGGCGATCTGCATCGCCTTGATCGAGAAGGTCGGCTTCTTCGAACGATCGAAGCCGGTGACCATCGCGTCGAACTTCTGGCCGACCTGGAACCGCTCCGGACGCTGTTCGTCGCGGTCGCGGCCGAGATCGGTGCGCTTGATGAAGCCGGTCGCGCCATCGTCGCCCTGCTGCACTTCGAGGCCCGCATCGCGGACTTCGAGCACGGTCACGGTGACGATCGCGTTCTTGTTCAGGCGATCACCCGCCTGCGCCGTGACCGGACCACCACGCTCAAGCTGCTTCATGCCGAGCGAGATGCGCTCCTTGTCCGGCTCGATCGCCAGCACGACGGCCTGAACCGTCTCACCCTTGCGATGCAGGTTGAGCGCGTCCTCGCCCGAAATGCCCCATGCGATGTCCGACATGTGGACCATGCCGTCGACGTCGCCGTCCAGACCGATGAACAGGCCGAATTCGGTGGCGTTCTTGACCTCGCCCTCGACGGTCGAACCGACGGGGTGATCTTCCGCGAACTTCTCCCACGGATTGGCCTGTGCCTGCTTGAGGCCCAGCGAGATGCGGCGCTTGTCCTGATCGACTTCCAGAACAATCACGTCGACTTCCTGGCTGGTCGACACGATCTTGCCCGGATGGACATTCTTCTTGGTCCAGCTCATTTCCGACACGTGGACCAGGCCTTCGATGCCCGGCTCCAGTTCGACGAACGCACCATATTCGGTGATGTTCGTGACGCGGCCCGACAGCTTCGCGCCGACCGGATACTTGGCACCGGCGCCATCCCACGGATCGCTCTCAAGCTGCTTCATGCCGAGCGAGATGCGCTGCGTGTCGCGGTTGATGCGGATGATCTGGACGCGGACGGTGTCGCCGATGTTCAGCACTTCGCTCGGATGACCGACGCGCTTGTACGACAGGTCGGTGACGTGCAGCAGGCCGTCGATGCCGCCCAGGTCGACGAACGCACCGTAATCGGTGATGTTCTTGACGACGCCGTCGATCACCTGGCCTTCGGCCAGCGACTGGATCAGGCCCGAACGCTGCTCGGCGCGGGTTTCTTCCAGCACGGCGCGACGCGACACGACGATGTTGCCGCGCTTGCGGTCCATCTTCAGGATCTGGAACGGCTGCGGAATGTCCATCAGCGGGGTGACGTCACGCACCGGACGGATATCGACCTGCGAACCCGGCAGGAACGCGACGGCGCCCGACAGGTCGACGGTGAAGCCGCCCTTCACGCGACCGAAGATCACGCCCTCGACGCGTGCAGTCTTGGCGAATTCGGTTTCCAGCTTGTCCCAGGCGGCTTCGCGACGGGCGCGGTCGCGGCTCAGCATCGCTTCGCCGTTCGAATTCTCGACGCGGTCGACATAGACTTCGACTTCGTCACCGACCTTCAGATCGGCCTTCTGGCCCGGCGCCGCGAATTCGCGCAGCGGCACGCGGCCTTCCGACTTCAGGCCGACATCGATGACGGCGAGGTCGTTTTCTATCCCGGTGACGGTGCCGATGACAACGCGGCCCTCGAAGCTTTCCGAGGCGCCGAACATGTCGTCGAGCATCGACGCGAAATCGTCACGGGTGGGATTTGCCATGCTGGCCATAAAGAACGTGGTTCCTAGTACACTATGTTTCCGGCCGGCCGGTTGTGTCCGGCGGTCTTTGACCGGGATTGCCGCGCGCGCCGAATACGACACGCGGCATCCGGCGACCATGTCGTCACGAAAGGCTTGCCCCGTCGATCACGGAATCGGGCGCGCACGCCCGGCCTTCGCGAGTCTGTGCTCGTCGAACCGGCGCGCCATACGCGTTTTTGCGTAGGCGTGCAACGGTTGGGGGGCTCAGGAAGCAGAAGGAAGGGTGGTTCACGCGAAGGCGCGGAGACGCGGAGTAGAAGAAGATAGATTTCGCGTAGAGGCGCAGAGAGCGCAGAGAGGTTGCGTTCGCGGCGACTGCCGCATGTCCGGCGAAGCCTGAAGCGTCGCCCCAGCAAAGACTGGGGCCTCCCCAGTTCCTGCCCCGACCTATCACTGAAAGATTTCAGCCTTCGCTGGGATGACGTTCAAGTCGGTTGCGGAACACACCACTGAATCGCGCCAGAAGCCACGGGCCGCTAACGCGGCAAGCGGCCACCACAAACGCAACCTCTTTGCGCCTCCGCGCCTCTGCGCGAACTCTACCTTCTTCTACTCCGCGTCTTCGCGCCTTCGCGTGAACGAACCTTCTTCACGCTAAGGCCGGGATCACCCCCGACGCCCCGGCCGATACGGCTTGGCGGCATGGCGCGGCGGTGCGCCGTTGGTGCGACGCTGCGGCGCGGCCGGCGGCCCCGCCATCTGCTCGAACATCAGATCGTCGTCGGGCGTCGCGGTCCGCTTGACCGATGCGATGAACTTACCCGCGATCGCCTTCGGAATCTCGAACGCCGACTCGTCGTTGGCGATGCGGATCGCGCCGATCTCGCCCTTCGTAATGTGCCCGCGGCGGCACAGCAGCGGCAGCAGCCAGCGCGGATCGGCATTATGCCGGCGTCCGACATTCATGCGGAACCACACGGTATCCTCGAACCCCGGACGCGGCCCTTCCGGCCGGTCGCGGCGTTCGGGCGCACCGCCCGCCGACAGTTCCTCGGGCGCGGGCAGCTTGGCGCGCAGCGCACGGACCAAGAGCGCGGCGATATCCTCGGGCGACTTCTCCGTCAGCAGGCGCGCGCCCAGCTCGACATCGGCCTCGTCGAACTCGACCGGCTCGGCCAGCCTGGCGAGCAGCCGCTCGCGATCGGCGGCGTGAATCTGTTCCGGCGTCGGCACGCCGATCCATTCGGCGTTGATCTTCGCGTCGCGCAGCAGCCCCTCGACCCGGCGACGGCGCTGGAACGGCACGATCAGCGCGGCGATGCCCTTCTTGCCCGCGCGGCCGGTCCGGCCCGAGCGGTGCTGGAGCGCCTCGGCATCGCGCGGCAGTTCGACATGCACCACCAGGCTTAGCGACGGCAGGTCGATACCGCGCGCCGCGACGTCGGTCGCGACGCAGACGCGGGCGCGGCGGTCGCGCAGCGCCTGCAACGCATGGTTGCGCTCCGACTGCGAATGCTCGCCCGACAGCGCCACCGCGTCGAAGCCGCGCTCGACCAGATTGGCGTGCAGGTGCCGCACCGCCTCGCGCGTCGCGCAGAACAGGAACGCCGTGTCCGGCTCGTGCAGGCGCAGCAGGTTGACGACCGCATTCTCGATATCGTTCGGCGCGACCGTCATCGCCTGATAGCTGATGTCGCCATGGCCCCGCTCCGCCTCACGCGTGTCGATGCGGAACGCGTCCTTCTGGTAGCGCTTCGCCAGCGCCACGATCGGCTTGGCGAGCGTCGCCGAGAACAGCAGCGTGCGGCGATCGGCGGGCGTCCCGTCGAGGATCCCTTCGAGATCCTCGCGAAAGCCCATGTCGAGCATCTCGTCGGCCTCGTCGAGGATCGCGACCTTCAGGCCCGACAGGTCCAGTGCGCCGCGCTCCAGATGGTCGCGCAGGCGGCCCGGCGTACCGACGACGATATGCGCGCCATGGCTGAGGTTGCGCCGTTCGCGCGCCGCGTCCATGCCGCCGACGCACGATACGATACGCGCACCGGTCGGACCATAGAGCCACAGCAGTTCGCGCGCGACCTGCAACGCCAGTTCGCGGGTCGGCGCGATCGCGAGCGCCAGCGGCGTGCCCGCGCGCGGCATCTTGTCGTCCGCCTCCAGCAGGTCGCGCGCCATGGCGAGGCCGAAGGCGACGGTCTTGCCCGACCCCGTCTGTGCGGATACCAGCAGGTCGCGCCCTTCGGCGTCGGGTGTCAGGACGGCCGCCTGTACGGCGGTCGGGGCTTCATAGCCGCGCGCGGAAAGCGCCGCGGCAAGCGGTTCGGGCAACGTCGAGAAAGGCATAATCCGCCAAATGGCCCCAAATTGCGGCCACGGCAAGGCCGCAGCACCGGTTTAGCAAGCCGCCGGCACCGAATCCGGTAAAAGACTTTCATTTCGGCCGCGCGTCGGTCGGCTGGCGTACCCGCCCGTTGCCGCAGGTCGCGGGCCCTCCCACATGACGATCGAAAGGATGTTCCCATGTCGATCGACCGCCGCCGCCTGCTCGAACTGACCGGCCTGTCGGCGCTGGCCGCGCTGATCGGCTGCGCGCCGTCGGAAAGCGAGGCCGCGCCGAACTTCCCGTTCAGGCTGACCGATGCGCAGTGGAAGGCGCGCCTGACCCCCGCGCAATATGCCGTGCTGCGACAGGAAGGAACCGAACGGCCGTACAGCAGCCCGCTCAACGCCGAGAAGCGCAAGGGCGTGTTCGCCTGTGCCGGCTGCGGGCAGCCGCTGTTCCTGTCGTCGACCAAGTTCGAAAGCGGCACCGGCTGGCCCAGCTTCTATGCCCCGCGCGCCGGTGCCGTCATCAACCGCACCGACAATTCGCTGATGATGTCGCGGACCGAGGTCGTGTGCGCGCGCTGTGGCGGGCATCTGGGCCATGTGTTCGACGACGGACCGCCGCCGACCGGCAAGCGCTATTGCATGAACGGAGTCGCGATGACCTTCCGCCCCGCCTGACGCGGAAGGGCCCGCCGCTGGCAGGCGACGGGCCTTTCTATACGGCGTTGGCCGTCGATCAGTCGTTGAGCGCGACGACCATCCGCGCCGGCTGGGCGCTGGCACCACCGGGCAGCGGTGCGGGCGGATCGCTCTTGACGATGATGAGCGGCGCATCGATCCCGGTCGCGCGCGACGGGTGCCGGGCATAGATGAAGCCGTTGGTCGGATAGGCCGAGGTGCCGAGGCCACCGATCGGGCCGAACCACACCTTGACCTCCGTCCAGTCGCCGGCCGGCGATACGTCGATCGCGCGGACGTCACGCTCGACCCCGCCGCGACGCGACCAGTTGGCGTGGGTCAGCAGCACTTCGCGCTCGCTGATGACCTTCGACACCATCGCGACGTGACCGAGCCGCATCTTCGACGTGGCGGCGAACGACAGCACAGCACCTTCCTGCGGCGCATGTCCCCGTTCGTACTTGCCCGACGCCTGGCCCCACCAGGTGTGGGCATTGCCGAAAATCTCGACGCCGGAAATCTCGCGGGCATAGGGGGCGCATTGCCAGAACCGGGCCTGGGCCGGGGCGACCATCGCCAGCGCGCACGAAACCACCAGCGCGAAACGCGCTGCCACAGCACCAAAGTTCATCTGACCCCCACGGCCCCACGAATGTCGTGAGCGGCATGAAGCAGGGTTTGGCGGCCGCGGAAACCCCGCTACCCTTCGCCGCGGAACCTTTTCCGACGAACCGTGTTTGCGCGGCGATGACCGGCGGATGAACCAATCCCCGCCCGCCGTCCGACCCGCATTCGCTGTCTCGAAAACCACATGCCGCGTGGAATGCGACGAACCGCGTCGCGCCGATGTTGCAATGCAAAACGATCGATGTTCGAATATGTCACCGACCGGACGAGCCGCGTTTCGTTCAGCAAGCCGTTAACCATTATACGGCAATATCCGGTCGGTGGAAGCCATGGGCGGGGAGTTCGGGAGAATGGCGATTGCAAGGCGGCCGGCGGCAGGTGCGATGACGCTGGCGGAAATGAAGGAGTTCGCGACCTTTTCGGCCGCGACGCAGCGCTACATCCGACGCGCGCTCGACATCGGGCTCGACCGCGACGACGCGATGCGCCGCTGGTCGCGCGACGTGGTGGAGGCGGCGAGCATCCGCGCACAGGCGCGCATCTACGACCGCTTGCCCGACATTCGCGCCTGCATCCCCGACGACAGCGGGCTGGACGCGATCGAGCCGTTCATGACCCCGCTGCTGCAGGTGACCGCATTCGACCTCGGCCAGGGGCGGCTGACGACGTTCGGCGCCTATCGCTTCCTCTACGAGCGGCTGGTCGGTGCCGAGGCGCGGCCGTGGTTGCCCGCCGCCTTCTGCGCGTCGGCGGCCTTGCCGCATCTCCACCCGGAGTTGCGCCGCAAGCTGCTGCAATCCCTGAGCGAGGCGGCGGCGACCGCGTCGGGCTGGTCAATGCGGCAGCCGGCCTTCTACCCGGCCTGGGTCGAAAAGGTCGAAGCCGGCACCGCGATGCATTGAGCGCGGCGGCGGGGTCTAGAGCCTGATGACATGGTTTTGACCCATCGTGATTGCCCTGCGCCGTTCGCTGGCAAGGAGTGCCGCGCAGCGCGGGCGCATCGCCCGGGCAAGCGGTGCGACGATGTCCAGCGGGCGGCGCAGGGCAACCGCGAAGCGGCGGGCCGATGCAGGTCCGTGGCGGCGTCGCTCGTCCGTCACGGGGGCAAGGCCCCGTTCCGTCCTCTCTCCTGTCCACAGACCTGCATCGGCTCCGTCCCGACGGGCCAAAACCATGTCATCAGGCTCTAGCGACAGGCTCCGCCGAACCCCCGCGCCGCCTGATCGAAGTGGAAATGGTCGCGGTGCGCGGCATTGTAGTCGGGCGACAGCACGGTCGAGAACACGCCGCACGCCCCGTCGCGCACCTCGCGCAGGAACGCGGCCCTGGCGGCGTCGTCGCGCCCCCGCCCCGCCGTCCAGTCACCGACGACGCTGATCCGGCGGCCGTCGGCAAGCACGAAGGCGGCGATGTCGAGCGCGTTGGCGGTCGCGTGTTCGCTGAAAGCGCCGGTATCGCGGCCATAGAGCCGCCGGCAGTTGTAGCTGCCGAAATTCTGGATGCGTGCGACCGGGACCCCGAAATGCTTCTGCGCCGCGGGCTGCACCACCTGCCATTCCCATAGCGCCATCGCCGTCGCCACCCGGCATGATACGCCGACGTCCGGAGTGATGCCGATCGTCCGCGATCCGCCGCCACGCAGCCGCACCGCGTCGTCATAGCCGCACTGCCCCGCCCCGTCGCGCGGCGGCAGCGCGGTGTAGCGCACCCCCGCCCCGTCGAGCAGCGCCCGGCACCCGGCGAAGTCGCCGCGCAGGTCGCCGATCTTGCCGCGGGTGAACATGCCGATCGGCTGTGACAGGTCGAGTGGCGTCCACGGCACGTCCTGCGGCCGGCTGCGGGCGAAGGCGTAGAGCGCGAACGCGACGCCCGCGAGGATCGCCAGCCACACCAGCGCGCGGATTCCGGTCGACAGCGCCTTCACCCGCGTACCGCCCGCGTCGCCGGCTCACCCGTTACCGGATAGCCCAGGTCGTCGGGAATGCAGATCCAGTCACCGTCGCCGCGCCGCTCGACCCGTGGCGTTATCGTCCGCACCGGCCACGCCCGCGCATCGGCCAGCACCGCCGCGACATCGGCCTGTCGCGCCAGCCGCTCCAGCACCCGCCGCGTCGGGAACAGCAGCGCCGCCTCTCCCCGGTCCGCCGCCCGCAGCGCATCGGCGGCCGTCGTCCACAGCGTGCGCACATTCTCGGTAGCATCGACCACCGCGGCCGGAGCATCGTCCGGCAGCCGCGCGACGAAGAACCACGTGTCGAACACGCGCACCGGCACATGCTCGGGCCGCCAGCGGGCATAGGGGATCAGCGGCGAGGAATCGACCGGCCCAAGGGCACCGATCGGCGCACCCTCCGCGAGCGCCGCGCGCAGCGCCGCAACGTCGCCGGGGAGGCCGATCGCGATCCCCGCCTCCTCGATCGTCTCGCGGATCGCGGCCAGTCGCGGCGCCAGATCACCATCGCCCATCGCCAGCGCCAACGCTTCGTCGCCGGGGTCGATCCGCCCGCCGGGGAACACCAGCGCGCCGCCGGCAAACGCCATCGCCGCCGCCCGCTCGACCATCAGGATTTCGGGCGGCCCGACGGGGCGATCGCGAAGCAGGATCAGGGTGGCGGCGGGGATCGCGGGAGTCATCGGGAAGACTTGGGGGCGGCGGAAGTCCGTGTGAAGGCTTGTCCGGCATGATAGCCGGCCAAGCTGCCTGTACGAATAGGGACCGATCATGATCGTCATTCCAGCGCAGGCGGGAATGACAGTTGGGCGCAGTTGGGCGCATTGCTACTCGCGCCCCTACGGCGCAGCCCGCACCAGCCGCCACCCGTCCGGCAGGTAATCGAGCGACATGTAATAGTACGAAACGCACGACCCGTCCGGCCGATAGCTCCCGCCCTTCAGTATCCCTACCGCGGTCGTGCCGATGAACACCGGCCCGCCGCTGTCGCCGCCGCGGCATCCCGGCCCGGCGACCGCGACCCACGTCGGCAGGCACGGCCCGCCGCACAGGTCGCCCGATGGGGCGAAGTCGACCATCTCTACCTCGGCACAGCTATAGCCGCTGCTCTCGCCCCGGTGGCATACGATATCGCCGACGCGCGTCCCGGCGCGGCTGCGCTGCCCCTCGACCGGGCGCAGCATCGTGCGCGCGGCATCGGGATGGAACAGCGGCAGGCTGGCATCGGGGCTGGCGTTGACCTGCACGTCGTGAAACCCCCAGCCCCATTGGCCGACAAAGGCCAGCGGCGTGCGGCGACCGTCCTTCGCGATATGCTCCAGTGTATCGGGGCAATGCGCCGCGGTCACGACGCCGGTCTGCGTCCCGTCGGTAACGACATAGCCGGTCGTGCAGAAATAGCGCCGCCCGGTCGTCGGATCGGGACCGATCAGCCGCGATCCGCCGACGACTTCGCCCGCAAGGTCGAGATCGGGGCGCCCGGTCGTCGCGATCCGCACCGGCACGCCGGTCAGATCCGCGATCCGCCGCCGCAGCGCCGCGGTATCGCCCGCCGCATCACTCGCGCCGATCAGCACCAGCAATTCGCCGTGCCGCGCATCGACGCCCATCGCCGGCGGCCGTATCAGCATCGCGCGAATCGCCGCCTGATGCTGCGCGATCGCGGCCAGCAGTTCGGCGCGCGTCGCCTTAGCCCCGGTACGGAACCGGATCGGCACGACGATGTCGCCGTCGCGCACCTCGCCATCGGCGACCGGCTTGTGCCCGGTCAGCAGCACCGTCACCGCGCCGTCGCGCTCGATCGCGATTCCCGACAACCGGTCGCGATAGCGCCCCTCGATCCATTCGGTCGCGGCGACGCTGGCCGCCTGCACCCTTAGCAAGCGCAGCGCGGCGGCGGCATCGATCGCGCGCACGCGCGCGACCTCGGCGGCGTCCTGCGCCAGCGCGGTCTCGCCCGAAACGACCGTGGCAGCGTCCTGCGCGATGGCGGGAGTTCCCGCCACCAGCGCAAGCGCCGCCACCACCAGCCGCAGCACGGAATGCCTTAGTCGAGCCGCCGCGCCAGTTCCTTGTTCAGCGCCAGCGCCGCCAGCGTGCCGACCGCACCCGACAGCAGGTACAGGCCCGACGCGATCAGCCCCAGCTTGCCGGCCAGCGCCAACGCGACCAGCGGTGCGAAGCCCGCACCGAACAGCCATGCGAGGTCCGACGTCAGCGCCGCGCCGGTATAGCGCGAATCCTTGGCGAAGTTCGACGCCACGGTGCCCGACGACTGACCGAACGACAGGCCCAGCAGGATGAAGCCGGTAATCATGAACGCGATCTCGCCCGCGTCGCCGCCGTTGAGCAGCAGCGGCGCGAGGCCGGAGAACAGTGCGATCGCGATCGCGCCGAAGCCGAGCAGCGTCCGGCGGCCGACATGGTCGGCGATCACGCCCGAGATGACGATCGCAAAGATGAAGAAGATCGCGCACGCCGTCTCGATCCACAGGAAGCGGGCGATTTCCTGTTCGGTGAACAGGAAGATCCACGACAGCGGGAACACCGTGACCATGTGGAACAGCGCGAAGCTGGCCAGCGGCACCAGCGCGCCGATCGCGATCGTCTTCCATTCGCGTGCCACCGTCGGCAGCACCGGCGAGGCCTTGAGTTCGCGGTTTTCGAACAATTTCGTATATTCGGGCGTCACGACGATGCGCAGCCGCGCGAACAGCGCCACGACGTTCAGCGCGAAGGCGACGAAGAACGGATAGCGCCAGCCCCAGCTGATGAAATCCTCGGCACTCATATAGGCGGTGAAGAACGCGAACAGCGCGCTGGCCACCATCAGGCCCAGCGGCGCGCCGAGCTGCGGGATCATCGCATACCAGCCGCGCCGGTCCTGCGGCACGTTGAGCGCCAGCAGCGAGGCCAGCCCGTCCCATGCACCGCCCAGCGCAATGCCCTGCAGGATGCGCAAGCCCGCCAGCAGGATCGCCGACCATGCGCCGACCTGCGCATAGCCGGGCAGGAAGCCCATCGCGACGGTGGCGGTGCCGAGCATGAACAACGCGATGGTCAGCTTCGTGCCGCGGCCATGCCGCCGGTCGATCGCCATGAACAACAGCGTGCCGAGCGGCCGCGCGAAGAACGCCAGCGGGAACAGCGCGAACGAATACAGCGTGCCCGTCAGCCGGTCGACATAGGGGAACATCAGCTGCGGGAACACGATCACCGACGCGATCGCATAGACGAAGAAGTCGAAGAACTCCGACGTGCGCCCGATGATGACGCCGATGGCGATCTCCTCGGACTGGACGTTCACCTCGCTGCCGTCGTTGTTGATGGCCCGCGCATCGTCTTCGATGCCGCTGGAATGGACGAAAGCCTCGGCCATGGAAACTCCAAGAGCTGCGCGAACAGGCGCGCGTAAAAGATATGCCCCGTTATCGCACCGCACCAAAGGCGGGGATAGGACAAAATGTCCTATCGCAGTGCAGCATCGACAGGCATAGGGCGCGGCCATGATCCTGCCCCGCTCGCTTCCGTGGCATCGGCCACTGCGCTCGCTCCTGCCCCTGGCGGCCCTGCCGCTGCTCGGTGGATGCGACATGGTCGTGCTAAATCCCGCCGGCGATGTCGCGCAACAGCAGGCCGAGGTCCTGATGATCTCGGTCGGGCTGATGCTGCTCATCATCTTGCCCGTCATGGCGCTGACCGTATGGTTCGCGTGGAAATACCGTGCGGCGAACGAGAAGGCGACGTACCGGCCCGACTGGGACCATTCGACCGCGCTCGAACTTGTCATCTGGTCCGGTCCGTTGCTGATCGTCATCGCGCTGGGTGCGCTGACGTGGATCAGCACCCATCTGCTCGACCCATATCGCCCGATCAACCGGATTTCTGCGGAAAAGCCCGCGACCCCGCGCGACGCGCCGCTGGAGATCCAGGTCGTCTCGCTCGACTGGAAATGGCTGTTCATCTATCCCGAACAAGGGATCGCGACCGTCAACCGGCTGGTGCTGCCGATCGACCGGCAGGTCCGTTTCCGCCTGTCGTCGTCGTCGGTGATGAACACCTTCTACGTGCCCGCCATGGCCGGCATGATCTACACCATGCCGGGCATGGAGACGAAGCTGCACGCGGTGATGAACAAGCCCGGCACGTTCGAGGGCATGTCGGCGCATTACAGCGGCGCCGGCTTCTCCTACATGAACTTCAAGACGATCAGCACCGACCAGGCCGGCTTCGACAGGTTCGTCGCGGACGTGAAGGCGATGCCGAACCGCCTCGACACCGCTCGCTACCTCGAACTGGAAAAGCCCAGCGAAAAGGTGCCGCCGATGGGCTTTGCCGGGGTCGAACAGGGGCTGTTCAACCGCATCGTCCAGATGTGCGCGAAGCCCGGCACGCCGTGCATGACCGAGAGCATGGGCCATGGCGGCCATGGCGGCCCGACAAACAACCGGTTGCCCGAAGGGAAGCGTACCAAGGGCGCGCTGGAAAAGGCGCCGTCCGACTATGGCGTCAGCCCGCACAGCAGCGGCGACGCGCCGCAAGGGTCGTCGGCCGCCCCCGGCGCCGCCGATCCGGGCAGCGACGCCAACCGCAACATGACCCGCATCGCGCCGCCCGCGATTCCGGGCCGAACCGCTCCGGCACTGGGCTGAGAACGAGATCATGTCCGATACCCTGACCAAGCTGATCTTCGGGCGTCTGACGCTCGAAAGCTTCCCGATCCACGAACCGATCATTGTCATGACCTTCATCGCGGTCGCCATCGGCGGCGCGGCGGTGCTGGCGGCGCTGACCTATTTCAAGCTGTGGGGCTATCTCTGGAAAGAGTGGTTCACGACGGTCGATCACAAGCGGATCGGGATCATGTACATGATCCTCGGCATCGTCATGCTGCTGCGCGGCTTCGCCGACGCGGTGATGATGCGCGCGCAGCAATCGATGGCGTTCGGCCAGAACGAAGGCTTTCTGAACGCGCACCATTATGACCAGGTGTTCACCGCGCACGGCGTCATCATGATCTTCTTCGTGGCGATGCCGCTGGTCACCGGGCTGATGAACTACATCGTCCCGCTCCAGATCGGCGCGCGCGACGTGTCCTTCCCCTTCCTCAACAACTTCAGCTTCTGGATGACCGCGTCGGGCGTCGTCATCGTCATGGCCAGCCTGTTCGTCGGCGAATTCGCCCGCACCGGCTGGCTGGCGTTCGCGCCGCTGTCGGGGCTCGACTACTCGCCCGACGTCGGGGTCGACTATTATATCTGGGCGCTGCAGCTGGCCGGCGTCGGCACCTTGCTGTCGGGCGTCAACCTGATCGCGACCATCGTCAAGATGCGCGCGCCGGGCATGGGCCTGATGAAGATGCCGATCTTCACCTGGTCGGCGCTGGTCACCAACATCCTGATCGTCGCCGCCTTCCCGGTGCTGACCGCGGTGCTGGCGATGCTGTCGCTCGACCGCTATGTCGGCACCAACTTCTTCACGAACACGCTGGGCGGCAACCCGATGATGTACGTGAACATGATCTGGATATGGGGCCATCCGGAAGTCTACATCCTGATCCTGCCGGCGTTCGGCGTGTTCTCGGAAATCGTGTCGACCTTCTCGGGCAAGCGGCTGTTCGGCTATACGTCGATGGTCTACGCGCTGCTGGTCATCACCATCCTGTCGTATCTGGTGTGGCTGCACCACTTCTTCACCATGGGTTCGGGGGCGAGCGTCAACTCGTTCTTCGGCATCACCACGATGATTATCTCGATCCCAACGGGCGCGAAGATTTTCAACTGGCTGTTCACCATGTATCGCGGCCGCATCCGCTACGAACTGCCGATGCTGTGGGCGATCGCGTTCATGCTGACTTTCACGGTCGGCGGCATGACCGGGGTGCTGCTGGCGGTGCCGCCCGCCGACTTCGTGCTGCACAACTCGCTGTTCCTCGTTGCGCACTTCCACAACGTCATCATCGGCGGCGTGGTGTTCGGGATGTTCGCGGGCATCAACTACTGGTTCCCCAAGGCGTTCGGCTTCAAGCTGGACAAGAAATGGGGGCTGGTCAGCTTCTGGTGCTGGTTCGTCGGCTTCTGGGTCGCGTTTACCCCGCTCTACGTGCTGGGGCTGATGGGCATTACCCGGCGCCTCCGCCACTTCGACGATCCGAGCCTGCAAATCTGGTTCGTCATCGCCGCCGTGGGTGCCGCGATCATCGCCGTCGGCATCGCCGCCTTCCTGGTGCAGATCGCCGTCAGCATCATGAACCGCGACAAGCTGCGTGACTTCACCGGCGATCCGTGGGGCGGTCGCAGCCTCGAATGGGCGACCTCGTCGCCGCCGCCCGACTATAATTTCGCGTTCACGCCGGTCGTCCACGATCTCGACGCGTGGTACGACATGAAAAGCCACAAATATGCCCGGCCGACCGATGGCTTCACCGCCATCCACATGCCGAGCAACACCTGGGCCGGCATCGTGCTGGCGGGCCTGTCGACCGTATTCGGGCTGGCGATGGTCTGGTACATCTGGTGGCTGGCAGCGCTGTCGTTCGTCGCGGTGATCGGCGTCGCGATCTACCATACGTTCAACTACCATCGTGACTTCCACATTCCGGTCGAGGAAGTCATCGAGACGGAGCGGCAGCGCACTGCCGACCTCCAGGCCGCGGGGGCGTAAATCATGGGTTCGTCGGTACAAGTCCCCGCAGGCGCATCGGAACGCGCCTATCATCTGGCGGAGGAGCATGAGCATGAAGCCGGGTCGAGCACGATGCTCGGCTTCTGGCTTTACCTGATGAGCGACTGCCTCATCTTTGCCATGCTGTTCGCCTCCTACGGCGTCTATTCGGGCAGCACCGCCGGTGGCCCGGACGCAAAGGAACTGTTCGACCTGCCGCTGGTCGCGCTCAACACCGCGATGCTGCTGTTCTCGTCGATCACCTACGGCTTCGCGATGATTGCCGCCGAAGAGGGCAAGAAGGCCGCGACGCTGCGCTGGCTCGCCATCACCGGCGTGTTCGGCCTGTGCTTTCTCGGCATCGAAATGTACGAGTTCAGCCACCTGATCCACGAAGGTGCCGGACCGCAGCGCAGCGCGTTCCTGTCGGCCTTCTTCACGCTGGTCGGCACCCACGGGCTGCACGTCACCTTCGGCATCGTCTGGCTGGTGACGCTGATGGGCCAGGTCGCGAAATTCGGGCTGGGCGCCGCCAACATGCGCCGCCTGATGTGCCTGTCGCTGTTCTGGCACTTCCTCGACGTCGTCTGGATCGGCGTCTTCACCTTCGTCTACCTGCTGGGAGTCCTCTGATGGCCGGCCACGCCCATTCCGACGCGCACGGCCATGGTCATGGCGGCCATGGTCATGGCGGCCATGGCGACGCCCCCGCGCACGGCTCGCGCCGCGAATATGTCATCGGCTTCCTGCTGTCGGTGGCGCTGACCGCGATCCCCTTCGCGCTCGTCATGACCAGCGCCTTTGCCGACACCCGGATCACCGCCGGCATCGTCATGCTCTGCGCGGTCGTGCAGATCGTCGTGCACATGATCTACTTCCTGCACATGAACACCAAGTCGGAGAATGGCTGGACGCTGATGGCGCTGATCTTCACCGTCATCCTGGTCGTCATCGTGCTGTCGGGGTCATTGTGGGTCATGTACCATATGAACCTGAACATGATGCCGCAGATGTCCGGGGACATGAGCGCGATGTGACCCGGGCCCGGCCGATCCGGCGCATCTTGGTCGCCTGCGCGATCGGATGCGTCATCGCCGGCCTGATCGGGCTGGGCGTGTGGCAGTTGCAGCGGCGGACGTGGAAGCTGGACCTGATCCAGCGAACCGAAGCGATGCTGCGCTCCCCGCCCGTC
>RPSH01000021.1 GCA_003946805.1 Bacillus sp. 2B10
GCCACGCGGGGGTCGGGGCGGCGGCGATGGTCGGCGCACCGCGACGGCTGCGCGCGGCGATCGGCGGCTGCGGGGTCAGGCCGGTAAAGACGCGCTCCCCCTCCCCCGGCGGCACGCCCAGCGCGTCGAACGCCGCGGCGGCCGCGCTGTACCAGCTGAGCGCGGGCGGCACCCCCTGGCAACGGGCGGAAGGTGCGCCGGCGATGACCAGCCGCTCCTCGGCGCGGGTCGCAGCGACGTAGAACAGCCGCCAATGTTCCTCCAGCTCGCGCCGGTCGACCGCCGCGACCGCATCGTCGACCGGCGTGCCGCGTTCGCCGGCACGCGGGCGGAACACCGGAAATGCCGCCCCGTCATGGCCGTCGGGCGACCATGCGACGATATCGCGCCGGCTGTTGGCGGGATCGATCGCGGCGTCGGCCAGCAGGACCAGCGGTGCCTGCAACCCCTTCGATCCGTGCGCGGTCATTACCCGCACCGCGCCGCCCGACGCCCCGGCGTCGCGCTTGATCTCCACCTCGCCGCGGTCGAACCATTCGACGAAGCGTTGCAGCGACGACGTCGCGACGCTTTCGAACGACAGCGCCGCGTTCAGCAGCTCGTCGATCGGGTCGCGCGCCTCCTCGCCCAGCCGCGCGATCAGCTTGCGGCGGCCATCGAGTTCGCCCGACAGCAGTTCCTCGAGGAAACGATAGGGGGTGGTGAAGTCGGCGCGGCGGAGGATGGGCGACAGATGTTCAACCGCGGTGCTGTTGGTCTGGCGCAGGTGGCGCCAGAGGCTGCCGCCTTCGCGCAGCGCCCCGGCCAGCAGTTGTTCCTGCGTCCAGCCGATCAGGGGAGAGACGAGCAGATTGGCGAGGCTGAGATCGTCGTCCGGCTGCAATGCGAAGCGGATCGCCGCCAGCAGGTCCTGCACCGCCAGCGGCGCGTCGAGGCGCAAGCGGTCGACCCCGGCGACCGGGACCCCTTCCGCATACAGCCGCGCGACGATCAGCGAGGCGAGGTCGCCGCGGCGCTTGACGAGGATCATGACGTCGCCCGCCTGCAACATCCGCCCCTTGGATTCCAGCGGCAGCGTGCCGATCCAGCCCTTGATCGCGCGCGCGATCTGGCGGGCGATGACGCGGGTCGAATCGTCGATCCAGCCTTCCTCGTCGTCGCCCGCCGCCTCGACCACGGTCGGTGCCCACAGCGCGACGGTGCCGGGGCCGGGTACTTCGCTGTCATGGGTTTCGGGCGTGTCGATGCCCATGCCGGGATCGGGCAGCGCGGCGATGGCGGCGTCGACGAATTCCAGCACCGGCCGTGTCGTGCGGAAACTGTGGGTCAGCGACAGCGTGTCGAGTTCACGCGCATCGCCGCGATACTCCGCCGGGAGGGCGGCCCGACGGGCGAAGTCGTGATGGGCCGCGCGGAAATAGATCGGGTCGGTGCCCTGGAACCCGAAGATCGCCTGCTTGTAGTCGCCCACGACGAACAGCGTCCGCATCCCCGCCGCGCGCACCGCATCGCCGCTGAAATATTCCTCGACCAGCGAGCGGACGATCGCCCATTGCTGCGGATTGGTGTCCTGCGCCTCGTCGATCAGGACGTGTTCGGTGGTCTGGTCGAGCTTGAAGCGGACCCAGTCGCCGATGCCGGGTTGCGCCAGCAGCTTCAGCGTCTCGCGGATCAGGTCGTCGAAATCGACCGCCCCCGCCCGGCGCTTGGCACGGACATAGGCATCGGCATAGGCGCGTCCCGCTTCCAGCGCGCCGGCCAGCGCGTCGGCATAGCCCGCCTGCGCCCGGATCGACAGCAGTTCGGCGGCGCGGGTGCCGACCGCGTCGGCCAGCTCGTCATACTCCGGTTCGGCGGCGAGCAGCTTGGCCGACGCCTTCTTCAGGGTATCCTTCTGGGTAAAGAACATGCCTCGCACATCGCCCAGCCGCGACGCACGATCGGCGGGGGAACGGGCGAGCCAGTCGAGGATCGCGCCGTGCAGCTTCTGCCCCGTCGCGGTGCCCCATGCGCGGTTCGCCTCGGCCAGCCGTTCGAGCGCGTCGCAGTCGAAGTCGTCGTCGCTGCACGCCGCGGCGATCACGTCGTCCACATCGCCCGACGGCAGGTGGAAGGCGCGGCGCAGGAACGGCTGGATACCGCCCGGCAATTCGGCCATCGCCTGCGGACCCCGGGCACATTCGCGCAGATACCCCTCGGCCGCGCCTTCGCCCATGCGCAGCGACATCGCGGCGATGGCATCGCCGATGCGGGTGGAGCCGCTGCGCTGTTCCTCGACCAGCAACTCGGCCAGCGCCTCGCGCGCCATGCCCGCTTCCTCGCGCGCTTCGAGGGGGCGGAAGCCGGGGACCAGTCCCGCCTCGACCGGGAAGCCGGCGAGCAGGCTCTGGCAGAAGCCGTGGATCGTCTGAATCCGCACGCCGCCGCCCGGCGCGTCGAGCACCCGCGCGAACAGCGTACGCGCACGGGCCAGCAGCGCCGCATCGTTCACATCCTCGCCCAGCGCGAACAGATCGGCCTTCAGGTCCGCGGTCGGCAACCGCACCCAGCGCGCAAGGCGGCTGGCGACGCGCTCGGCCATCTCCGCCGCCCCGGCCTTGGTAAAGGTCAGGCACAGGATCGCCGCCGGATCGACGCCGCGCAGCAGCAGGCGGAACACCCGCGCCGACAGGACATGGGTCTTGCCGGTCCCGGCCGACGCCGACAGCCAGACATGGCGATGCGGGTCGCTGGCCGCCGCCTGGTCGTTCTTCAACCGCTGGAGCGCGCGGACTTCACTCACGGCCATACCATTCGTCGCGACGCATCAACTGGTCATATTCGGCATAAGGGGCATATTCGGGGACGAGCTTGGCGACGAACGCCTCGTCGCCGGTCAGGAAACGGGCAACGGCATTCTCGAAATGCCCCTTGGCAATGGCGACGAAGTCGGTCGCGACCATCCGCCCCTTCGATCCATCGGCGTTGACCGGCGAGGTCATCTTGCCGAAGCGGTCGCCATCCTTGGTCAGCGACCAGTATTCGAACGCGGTGGCGGTGCCGCCGATGCCGCCGAAACTCCCGCGTTCGGCCATCAGCCCGAGCAGGCCGAGTTGCAGGCTGTACCCGGCGGCGACCGCCTTCGCGCTCGGCGCCTTGCCGGTCTTGTAGTCGATGATGGCGAGGCTGCCGTCGCTCGCGCGGTCGATACGGTCCGCCTTGCCCGACAGCTCGACCCCGGCGATTTCCAGCTTCCCGTCGCATTCGACCCCGGCGACGATCCGCCCTTCGGCCAGCTTCTCATGGGTAAAGGCCGCGACCCAGTCGATCGCCTCGCGCAACCGCGGCACCCATAGCGCGCGTAGCAGCGGGTGGGTGCGCGGATCATCGGACAGCGCCTGCAACCGGCGGTGCAGCCTGGCCGGATCGAGCCCGTCCTCGCGCGCCCAGCGTTCGAGCACGCCATGCACTGCCGTCCCCCGCCACGCGGCGGTCGGATCGGCATCGACCGCGTCCATCGGCGACAGCCGCAACATCCGCCGGGCGTAGAACGCATAGGGGTCGGCCTTCAACCGGTCGACCTCGGTCACCGAGATACGGCGCGGGCGAAGCGCCACCGGCGGGCGCGGCGCGGGACGATCGGCGGCGGCATAGGCAACAGGCGTATCGATCGCCCGCGCCCAGTCGCGGAGATGCCCGGCGCGCTCCAGACCGTCGTCCAATGCCTGCAACCGCAACCACAGCCGCGAGGCGATGGTCGGCGCGGTCGCATCGCGTGCCGCCCGCGTCAGGATCACGTCGCGCGCGCCGAGCGCACCCGCGAAATCGTGCGCGGCAAGACCGATGCGGCGTTCGAGGCCGGGCAGCCCCAGCTCGGCACGGATACGCGGCGCCAGCCACGGGTCGGGCGACGGCAGCGCCGGCCAGACGCCTTCGTTCAGCCCGCCGAGGATCATCAGGTCGGCGGTCTGCAACCGTGCTTCGAGCAGGCCGAGAATGGCGAGGCGCGGATGCGCCCCCTGCGGCGGACGCACCGCCACCTCGTCCAGCAACGTCCGCAGCAGCGCGGGCAGCACGCGCGGGTCGACGACCGGCGGCCCGATCGCCGCCTGTTCCTCCAGCGCGGCGACCAGTTCGGCGGCGGCGCGCCCTTCGGGACGGCTCCACGCCGCATCGCCCGCCAGTTCGCCCGCCGTTTCGCGCAGCAGTGCCAGCAGTTCAGCCAGCGGTTGCGGCCCGGCGGCGAAGGCGTTCGCCAGCGGGGTCAGCAGCGGACAGGCCATGTCCCAGAACGACTGCGCCGCCGCGCGGATCGCCGCATCGCGCGGCTCGCCTTCGCGCAGATGGCGGTCGATCCCGGCCAGCCCCGGCGCCGGACGCGGCCCCCGCAACGCGCGGTCGAGGCGGCGGACTCCGTCGAGCCACACGACGCGCGCCTCCGCCTCGCCGCTGCGCACCAGCGGGTGCTTGAGCAGCGCCAGCAACGCGACCGGCGCGAACCCCTGCGCCGCCGCCTCGACCAGCGCCAAGAGCAACGTGCCCGGCGCGAGCAGTGACAGCGGTTGCCCGGCGGAGTCGTCGACGGTGACGCCCCAGCGCGCCATGTGCGCCGCGACCCGGCGTGCCAGCATCCGGTCGGGCGTAACCAGCGCCGCGGTCCGCTCGGGCGTCTGCAATGCCTCGCGCAGCGCGATGGCGATCGCCTGCGCCTCCTCGGCCGGCGTGGCCAGTTCGACCATGCGCACCCCCGACAGGCGGCGGTCGGCGGCGGGCACGTCGATCCAGTGGTGGGTGCGATCGGCCGGGCTGAGCGCGGTGGCGATCGCGCGGCTGCGCGTCGGGGTCGCGTCATGCTCGCTCGCCGCCTGCCAGCGGACGAATTCGTGGCGGTTGACGCCCATCCGGTCGAGCAGCAGCTTCAGATGATATTGCGGATGGGTCTCGATCGACCGCCGCCGTCGCCCGGTCACCGGATCGGGATCGTGCGGCCCCAGCGATGCCCATTCGTCATCGTCCATCGCGAGGTCGAGGCCGGGCAGCACCACCATGCCGCGCGGCAATCCGGCGACGCAGCGCTGGATGCGGGCGATGGCCGGCGCATTGGTCGCGATCCCCGCCGCGCAGACGAATCCCTTGGGCGGCTCGACGCTCCACCGCACGCACAGCCGCTTGAGCAGCCGCGTCCGGCGCTCGGCAAGGTCGATCCGCCCCAGCGCCGCCAGCTCACCCGGCCAGCGATCCAGCACGATGCGGAACAGTTCGAGCGAGCGTTCCCAATGCGCCGACAGCGCTTCGTCGAGGTTCAGGGCGCGCAGCGCCGCCGGATCGACCTCCTCGACCAATAGCTGGTCGAGCGTCGCGGCAAGGTCGCCCGCCAGTCGCACCGCCTCCGCCCCGTCGACCGGCCGCCCGGCGCGCTGGCGCTCCTCGCTCACCAGCCGCGCGAGGATCATCCGCCGCGCGAGCGGATCGATCGCCGGCGGGATCGGCGCGGCGTCGGCCGGATCGGCGAAGCTGCCCGCCCCTTCGTCCAGCTCCGGATCCCCGATCGCGACGAGGCGCGGCAGCAGCAACCCGCCGCCGCTGGCGCGCACGAACGCTTCCTGCACCGTCCGCTTGGCGCGGTTGGTGGGGACCAGCACCATGCCCTGCGCAAGGCCCAGCGGATCGCCGCCGAACCGGCGGATCAGCCCCACCGCCAACGCATCGGCGAACGCCCGGTGGATCGGGATGGTGTAGAGGCCGAGGCGCTTCGCCTCAGAGGCGCGTTTGGCGGCACCGCCTGAAAACTCGCTCTTCCGCGAGTTTTCAATTGCCCCCTCAGCCATCGGCAAGCACCGCTTCGGTCATCGGGATCGACGCCGGCGTGCCGACATCGAACCACAGCCCCTGATGCACGACGCCATAAGCGCGACCTGCCTCGATCGCGCGGTTCCAGAACAGGTTGGTCGAGAACGCACCGTCCGGCCAGTCGGCGATGACGCGTGGCGACAATATCTGCACGCCGGTGAACACGAATGGTGCCAGCCGGCCGGGCTTGCGCCGACCGGTGATGCGGCCCAGCGCGTCGATATGGAAATCGCCCTGCCCGCGGTGGCCATGCGCCAGCGCCTGCGGCACCAGCAGCAGCAGCGCGTCCATCTTCGCATCGTCCCACAGCGCGCTCAGCAACCGGATCGAATCGACCGGGCCATCGACCCACAGATTGTCCGAATTGACGCAGACGAAGGGCGCATCGCCGATCAGGTCGCGCGCCTTCACCAGCCCGCCACCGGTCTCCAGCAGCTTCGCGCGCTCGTCGGACACGGCGATGTCGATGCCCTTCACCCGGTGCCTGAGATGCGCTTCCATCGCATCGGCAAGATAGTGGACGTTGACCACCGCACGCTTCACCCCCGCCCCGCGCAGCCGGTCGAACACATGGTCGATCAACGGCTTGCCGGCGACCTCGACCAGCGGTTTGGGCCGCATCGCGGTCAACGGACGCATCCGCTTGCCCAGGCCCGCTGCCAGCACCATCGCGGTCTCGGGCACCGCCGCCTGCGGGTTGGGGCGGATCGAACGGAGCGTGGTCATGCGAGTTCCTGCGGATCGCCGCGCTTGTGCGGCGGGATGTTGAGGTCGAACCAGCGCGCGACACCCGCCAGCGCCGGATGGCCGAGATCGCGTTCCAGATAGCGCCAGACGCGCGGGCACAGCGCGCCATAGCGCAGCTTGCCGTCGCGCCGCCACAGCCGGGTGAAGATGCCGAGGATCTTCGCGTTCCGCTGGGCGCCGAACAGGTGATAGGCCGCGTCGAACCCGTCGCCCACCCCGGTCGATTCGCGATAGCGCGCCAGCATCGACGCCTCCACCACCGCCGGCACGTCGCGTCGCGCATCCTGCAACAGCGACACGAGGTCGTAGGCCGGATGCCCCGCCAGCGCGTCCTGGAAATCGAGCAGCCCCAGCCGCGTATCGTCGAGCAGCATCAGGTTCTCGGCATGATAGTCGCGCAGCACGGTCACCACCGGCATTTCGGGCAGCGCATCGAACGCCGCGTTCCACGCCGCGCGATACCCCTCGGCATCGACCGACAGCTCTAGCGCGCCGCAATACCATTCGATCAGCAGGTCGGCCTCGCGCAGGATGAACGCGCGGTCATAGGACGGGACCGGCGCGGCCTCGTGCCGTTGCAGCCGCAGCAGCTGGTCGATCGCCGCGGCATAGAGCCGGCCTTCGCTTTCCGGCGCGGCGTCGACCGTCTCGCGCATCCGCATGTCGCCGAAATCCTCCAGCAGCATGAAGCCGCTGTCGCTGTCGTCGGCGAGGATGGCGGGTGCGGAAAAGCCGCGTTCGGTCAGCCACGCCGCCATATGCGCGAACTTGCGCGTGTCCTCGGGCGGCGGCGCATCCATCAGCACCGCGCTGCGCCCCGCCTCGATCACGCGATAGTATCGGCGGAACGACGCGTCGACCGCCAGCGGCAGGATCTGCGCATCGGCCCAGCCGGCATGCGCCAGGAAATCGGATGCCGCGTCGCGCGGGTTCAGGTCAGCGGCCATCGGCTTTCCCAAGCGTCCGGCACCCGCGCTGTCAAGCGCCGCCCGCCCGCTTCGTCGAACGCCAGCGACAGCCAGAGCGCTTCGGGCCACGGATCGTCGCCCAGCCGCTCGGGCCATTCGACCAGCAGCGCACCGTCGTCCAGCGCATCGTCGAGCCCGAGTTCCAGCGCCTCGTCCGGATGCTCGATGCGGTAGAGATCGACGTGCAGCACGCTCATCCGGATTTCGGGCGGGTCATAGGGCTGCACGATCGCGAAGCTCGGCGACGGCGCCTCCCCCGCCAGCCCCAAAGCCGCCAGCACGCCGCGCGCGATGCTGGTCTTGCCCGCCCCCAGCGGCCCCGACAGCGCGACCACATCCCCGGCGCGCAGCACGGCGGCGATCGCCGCGCCGAACGCGTGGGCGGCGGCTTCGTCGGGCAGGTACATCACGGCTCGCGCGGCAGGTCGATCGTGACCAGCGTGCCCATGCCCTTTTCCGACACCAGCTCGATCGTGCCGCCATGCGCCTCGACCGCCTGTCGCGCCAGCGGCAGGTCGAGGCTCAGCGCCCGTTCGCCGACCCGCGCCACGCCCGCCTGCGCGAACCGGTCGAACGCGCGCGCGACGGCATCCTTCGACATGCCCGTGCCGTCGTCCGACACCACGATCCGCGCACGCTGCGCATCGCCGTCGACATGGAGCAGCACCCGCCCGCCCTGTTGCAACCCGCCGATCGCATGGTCGAGCAGATGGCCGATCGCCTGCCGCAGCCGCCGGGCGTCGCCCAGCATCACGCCCGCCGACGGCGCGATCTCCACCGCCAGTTCGACGCCGCGCGCCGCCGCCGCGGTCCGTGCCGCGCCCGCCGCTTCGCTGGCGATCATCTTCAGCGGCACCGTCGCCCGCGCGACCGGCGCCGTCTCGTTCGCGGTCAGGTCGAGCGTGTCGTCGATCAGCCCGCCCAGCCGCTCGACCGATTCGAGGATCGCATCGGTATAGCGCGCCCCGTCCTCGCTGAGCTTGCCGGCATAGCCCGCCTGCAGCATCTCGGCGAAGCCCTTGATCGAGGTCAGCGGGGTGCGCAGTTCGTAGCTCATCGACGCGACGAACGCGGTCTTGACCCGGTCGGCGGCTTCCAGCGCCTCGTTGCGGTCGCGCAGCGCCTGCTCCATCCGGCGACTGTCGGAAATGTCGAGCATCGTCAGCAACGCATTGCCATCGGGCAGCGGCACCGCGCCGAACTCGTAATGCCGCCCGTCGGCCATCGCGAACCGGCCCGAACGCTGCATCCGCTGCTGCGTGGCGAAGCGGACCAGCTCGGGGATCAGCGTCGCCCGGCCGGGATTGGCGAGGCTGTCGGCAACCCGCTCGGCCAGCGCATCGACCCGCGGATGCCCGTCGAGGAACGCGTCGTCGAGGCCCCAGACCTGCCGGAACTTCGCGTTCCAGATCTGCAACCGGCCGTCGGCGGCGAACACGCCCAGCGCCTCGAACAGATTGTCGAACGTCGCGGTCCGCACGCGCAGCAGCGTGTCGCGCGCGCTGGCCAGTTGCACCTGTTCGGTCCGATCCTCGAAGATCAGCAGCAGCCCGCCTTCGGGCAACGGCTGCGCCACGACGCGCAGGTGCGTGCCGCCGGGCAGATGCCACTGTTCCTCGATCGCGCCCTCGGCCGCACGGAACCAGTCGCGCCGCTCCGCCTTCCACCCCGGAAAGTCGCGAACCTCGGGCAGGCGCTTGGCCTCGCGCATGCGGTCGAGCACCCGGTCGAATTCGGGGCGGTCGGCCAGCCATTCGGGCTTCATCGCGAACGTGCGACCGAATGGCTGATTGTAGAATACCAGCGTGCGGTCCGGCGCGAACTGCGCCACCCCCGCCGACAACCGGTCGAGCATCGCGCGCTGCGCATCGCGGCTGCGCTTGAGCCTCGCCCCCGCTTCCTCGATCTCGTGGACGTCGATCGCGAAGCCGCCGGTGCCGCCGTCGCGCAGCGGCATGTCGTGGACGCGCAGCATCCGCCGTTCGCCGCCGATCGTCGCCGGCATCGCCGCGACCTGCGGTTGCCCAGTGTCGCGCGCGATCGACGCGCTGGCCAGCGGCCCGCCCATGCCGACGCCCTCGACCAGCTCGACCTGCCGGCCGATCACCGTCGCCGCGTCCTCGGCATCGACCGCGCGGACATAGGCGGTGTTGACCATCGCGAGGCGCAGCGTGTCGTCGCGATACCACATCGGCATCGGTGCCGCCTCGATCAGGCTGGACAGTGCCTCGAACGCCGCGCGATACTCCTCGGCCTCGGCGCCCAGCGTCGCGATCTCGTCGTGAAACTCGGTCGCGTCGAAGAACCAGACCAGCACCCCGCCCGGCGTGTTGAGCGCGGCGGGCGCCCGTTCGCCGATCGCGAACAGCGACCGCGCCGAACCGGTCGCGCGCACGACGGTGCGGAATGGCCGCCCCCCGCGCATCGCGGCGTTGACGGCGTCGATCAGCCGGTCGGCGCTGCCCGGCTCCAGCCCGCTGTCGGGATCGCCCAGATCGGCGAGCATCGCGGGCGCATCGACCCGCCCCAGCCGATCGACCAGTGGCGCATCCAGCGACAACCGCCCGTCGGCGCGCACGACCATCGCCAGCGCCGGCGACGCCGCCAGCGTCGATCGCAGCGATTCGAACGACGCCGCATCGGCCAGCGCCTGCCGCCGCGCCGCCAGCCCGGCATAGAGCATCCAGCCACCGACGCCGACCAGCAACGCCAGCACGACGCCGCACAGGATCGCGGTGAGGACCGTGATAGCGATCACGCTGTTTTTCCGGTGAGGGGCGGCAGACTGGGAAGGTTCGACACGCCCCTGCCTAGTCCGAGTCAGCCGTATAAAAAAGGGGCGACACCGCATGGCGCCGCCCCCTTTGCCGTGTTCCTGCGACGGATCGCCCCGTCAGCCATTGTCAATCAAAGGCGGAACGACGCGCCGGCGTAAATGAACCGGCCGACGCCCGAGATCGGATAGTTGAGCGAGCCCAGGTTCGGCGTCTGTTCGAACAGATTGTTGACGCCGCCATAGAAGCGGAAACGGTCGTTCACCCGGACCTCCGCCCGGATGTCATGCTGGAACAGTTCGGGATAGAAGAAGTAGCGCGGGTCCGAGATATCGGGATCGCCCGCCAGTTCCTCGGTCGTGAAGCGCCGCGTCTTGCTCCAGTACAGCAAGCCGTAATTGAGCGAGAACGCATCGAGCGTCCACGTCACGTTGGCGTTGCCGCGCCACCGCGGGTTGTACGCTTCCAGCGTGTCCACGTCGACGTCGGCACCCGGCGAAGGAACGAAGGACAGGTTTTCGAGATATCCACCGTCGAGCCGGAAATCGAACCGGCCGAGATTGGCGCCCGGTTCGAAACGATACGCCACGCTGAAGTCCGCGCCCGACGTCCGGAACGCGGCGACGTTCGCCGGCCCGACGTTGAAACCGATGCGACGCTGCGGGTCGGAACCGTCACCCAGGACATACCCCGTTCCCTGCGCGCGGAAGACGTTGGCGCAGAACTGGTTGTCGATCGTCGGCTGATCGACGCACAATTCCGCCAGTTCGGTCGGCGTCGGCGTGTTGATCGCGTCGCTGATGCGGATGTCGTACCAGTCGGCGGTGATCGTCAGACCCGGGATGAACCGGGGCTGCAGGACGATACCTGCGGTCCAGGTCTTGGCCGTTTCCTCGCTGAGGTTCGGATTGCCGCCGGTCGTGCCGCGACGCGACGTCGTGGCCGAAGGAACCCGCGACGGAGTGAAGCTGGCGATCTGCGTCGGGGTCAGGCCGAGGTTGGCAAGCAACGTCTGGCAGTTCGCCGCGCGGAACTGCGTACCCTGTCCACGCGCCGACAGGTCGCACGGATCGGTGACGAAACCGAACGTTCCGGTCGCCGGCAGGAACAGTTCTCCGATGTTCGGGGCGCGGACCGCCTGCGAATAGGAACCGCGGATGCGGATGTCGCGGATCGGGGCATAGATGCCGTCGAGCTTCCACGTCGTCGTCGATCCCACGGTCGAATAATCCGACAGGCGCAACGCCGCGCTGAACGACAGCAATTCCGCGAAGGGCAGGTTCGCCAGTACGGGGACGTTCAATTCGGCAAAGGCTTCCTTCACGTCGAAGCTGCCCGAGCTCGGCGGCAATGCCGCGAAGTCGCGCAGGTCGCCGTTGACGATCAGCGCATCGGGGTCCGAGCGGCTGCCTTCGCGCCGATATTCGCCGCCGAGCGCGAACCCGACCGGACCACCGGGCAGCGAGAAGATCGCGCCGGTATCACCCGAGATCGAGCCCGACACAACATGCTGGTCGACCGCCGCCCGGTTGACGTTGTCCGCCAGGACGAAGTCGAGCGATGCCTGCGACGCGACCCCGTTGCCAAGGATGTTGAGCGGACGACAGGCGCTGCCCGCACCGGGGATGAAGGTGCTGGCCGGTACGTCGAGCGCGGTGGCATCGAGCGTCGAACGGCATACGATGCTGCCATCGGGCGCACGCACGGCATCGATCGCCGCGAAGTAGCGATCGTTGATGAGGTTCGACGTCTGCGTCGAACGCGCGTTGGTGCGGCCGTAGACATAGGACAGTTCGTAGCGGGCGTTGGGCGTGATGCGCCCGTCGAACCCGACCACGCCACGCCACGTATCGCGACGGACCCGTTCACCGCGAATGCCGAAATCGAAATTGTCGCGCGAGAAGGTCGCACCATCCGGCGCGGCGTTCGGCCCGAAGCGGTCGGCAAGAAACGCGTTGTCGGACGCCAGGGACGTGCCGAAGTCGAAGCTCGGCTGCCCTACCGAATAGGCCCGGGTCCGCACGAACTTGCCTTCGGCGAAGAACCGTACCGCGTCCGAGAATTCGAAGCTGGTCAGCAGGTTCGCCGCATGCCGTTCGATGGCCGGGAACAGATCGCCGAAATAGCCGGCGGTCGGCGTGTTCGACGACCCGTTCCGGGCGCGACCGGACGACCCGGGCAGGAACGTGCCGCCGTCATAGACCAGCCCGCTGCCGGTGAAGTCGGGAATGCCGTCGCCGTTCAGGTCGACCGCCGCATCGGGGGAACTGTCGGCCCATCCCAGGTTCGTGTAGATGATCCGATCGGGCAGGTTGGGATCGTCGATCGGCACCCCATTGGGGCCACGGCGGAAATCGTTGATGTTCTGCCACAACTCGCGATAGCGGCTGGGGTCGCCGCTGAAGGGGCGCGCGAAGCTGCTCAGCCGTTCGGTATTGCTGTATTCATACGCGGCGGTAACATTGCCACGACCGTCGGCGAAGTTCTTGCCCGCGACGATCGATGCCAGTTGATTCCCCGCGTCGCCATCGTCCGAGATACCGGCTTGCAGTCGGGCGGATATGCCTTCGAAGTCACGCCGCAACACGAAGTTCACGACGCCCGAAACGCCGTCGGCGCCGTAGATCGCCGATGCGCCGCCGGTCAGGACGTCGATCTTTTCGATCAGGTCCTGCGGGATCGAGTTCGTATCGACTGCCGCCGTGTTCGGCACCCCCGCGACGTGACGGCGCCCGTTGACCAGCGTAAGCGTACGGTTGACGCCCAGGTTGCGCAGATTCAGGAAGTTGGCGCCGGTGCCGCTCAGCGGCGTGGAACTCGCCCCACCCGAGCGCGACCCGCCGACAGAGCCGGTCAGCGCGGGATTGCGGATCAGGACATCGGTGATGTTGTTCAGGCCGGTCGCCTCGATCGCCGAAGCGCTGACCGACACGATCGGGTTGGCGACGTTCAGTTCGGGTCGGGCGATGCGCGATCCGGTGACGACGATTTCCTCGGCGGGCTGGACTTCGTCGGTAGGCTGATCCTGTTCGACGGTTGCCGTTTGCGGCGCGACCGTCTGTGCGGCAGCGGCTGCCGAGGCGAACAATGCCGCCAGAGCGATGGCGCTACGTCCGGCACCCGCCCGGAAACGCGACGTACATTGCTTCATGGAACGACCCCTTTTTATACAGTTATGATTATTCCCTTGATCGATCACTCTCCATCCGCACCGCAAGCCTGTACGATCGGGTTTTTTGCCGGAAGTGGCTATTTACAGCGTGGTCGCGATAGAATTGGAACGGACTGTTGCTGCACAGCAACAAAAAAAGGCGGACATCCCGCTGGATGCCCGCCCCTTCCGCACTGTCGATCCGTTCGGATCAGTAGCGATAATGATCCGGCTTGAACGGCCCTTCGACCGGCACGCCGATATAGCCCGCCTGCTTGGGCGTCAGCTTCGACAGCTTCACGCCCAGCTTTTCGAGATGCAGCGCCGCGACCTTCTCGTCTAGGTGCTTGGGCAGGACATAGACTTCGTTCCGGTAGTTCTCGCCCTTGGTCCACAGCTCGATCTGCGCCAGCACCTGGTTGGTGAACGACGACGACATGACGAACGACGGGTGACCGGTGGCGCAGCCGAGGTTCACTAGGCGGCCCTTGGCCAGCACGATGATCTGCTTGCCGTCGGGGAACTTCACCAGGTCGGTGCCCGGCTTCACTTCGTCCCACTCATAGTTGCTGAGCGCCGCGATCTGGATCTCGCTGTCGAAGTGGCCGATGTTGCAGACGATGCTCATCGGCTTCATCGCCGCCATGTGCTCGGCGGTGATGACGTCGGCGTTGCCGGTCGCGGTGCAGAAGATGTCGGCGCGGGTCACCGCCTCTTCCATCGTCACGACCTCGAACCCTTCCATCGCCGCCTGCAGCGCGCAGATCGGATCGACTTCGGTCACCATCACGCGCGCGCCGCCGTTGCGCAGCGACTGGGCGCTGCCCTTGCCGACGTCGCCGAAGCCCGCGACGCAGGCGACCTTGCCGGCCAGCATCACGTCGGTCGCGCGACGGATCGCGTCGACCAGCGATTCCTTGCAGCCGTACAGATTGTCGAACTTCGACTTGGTGACGCTGTCGTTGACGTTGATCGCGGGGAACGGCAGTTCGCCCTTCTTCGCGATCTCGTACAGGCGGTGGACGCCGGTCGTCGTCTCTTCCGACACGCCCTTCAGGTTCCTGACCGTCTCGGTCAGATAGCCCGGACGCCTGGCGATGAACGCCTTGAGCGCGCGCTGGAATTCGACTTCCTCTTCGTTCTCGGGCTCGCTGAGCGAAGCGCCGGCTTCGAGCTTCGCGCCCCACAGCGCGAACATCGTCGCGTCGCCGCCGTCGTCGAGGATGATGTTGGCGGTTTCGTTACCCCAGTCGAAGATATCGCCGACATAGTCCCAGTAATCGGCGAGGCTCTCGCCCTTGATCGCGAACACCGGGATGCCCTTGGCGGCGATCGCCGCGGCGGCATGGTCCTGCGTCGAGAAGATGTTGCACGTCGCCCAGCGGACGTCGGCGCCGAGCGCGGTCAGCGTCTCGATCAGCACCGCGGTCTGGATCGTCATGTGCAGCGAGCCCGTGATGCGCGCACCCTTCAGCGGCTGCGACGCGCCGAACTCGCTGCGCAGCGCCATCAGGCCCGGCATCTCGGTTTCGGCGATCTCGATTTCCTTGCGACCGAAGTCGGCGAGGCCGATGTCCTTGATGACGTAATCGGTCTGCTTGTCGGCGCCGGCAGAATTTGGGGCGGTGGCCATGGGTAGCTCCTGCGTGGGGCCATGGGGCACGCCCATGGCGGATGGTGCGCCTCTATCGATGCGGCCGGCGAAACGCAAACCCTATATAAAGATATCTTTATATCCGGGCGGACGACGGTTCTGGCGGAGCGTTCGCGCCCCGCGCCCGGTCATAGGCGACCGGCAGTGCGACCCATTCGTGCAGCGTGCGCGGCTGGTCGACCTCGGAGATGCCGGTCGCGGGCCATTCGTCCTTCGCCGGTATCCACACGGTGCCGAACAACCGGTCCCAGAGCGTCGTGAACGCGCCGAAATTACGGTCGAAATGCCGCGGCTCGACCGAATGGTGGATGCGGTGGAAGCGATTGTCGACGACGACGCTGGCGAGCGGCCCCAGATGCCAGCGGGTCGGGGTATGGATGAAGAACGCCTGCAGATGCATCACGATCAGGATCGCCGGCACGACCGGCGCGGCTTCGCTGGCGATCAGGCTGGTCGGGATCGTGATCAACAGGATCTGGACGAACGGTTCGACCGGATGGTGGAACGCGTTCACGGCCGACAGCTCGCGGATCGAATGATGCACCGCGTGATAGCGCCACAGCCAGCGATGCTGCGCGCGGTGGCACCAGTAGAAGAAGAAATCGTAGATCACCGCACCGACCAGCGGCGCCAGCACCCACGATGCCGGCGTCGCCCACCCCGCGCCGGTCGGCAGGGTGAGAAGCGGCGGGATGCCCAGCGCGGTCCACAGCGTGCGGAATCCGGCATAGGCGACGCCGCTGATCGCCAGCCAGATCGTCCAGAACACCAGCCCCGGCAACCGGCCGCGCAGCGACTGGCGCTCGCGCGGCGCGAGCAGTTCGAGCGCGGTCATGACCGAAAAGCCGAAGCCCCAGACGACCAGCGTCGGCTTCACGGTTTCCCACAGGACGGACAGGATCGGCATCGGCCCGACCCTATCGACCGCCCCCTAACAAATCTTTGCCGGGGTCAGGCGGTTCCGGCGCCCAGCGCCAGCAGCCGCGGATCGATCCCCGCCCGGTCGAACCCGGCGCGCCAGCGCGTCGCGGTCGGCACGTCGAACAGCAGGGCGGCGTCGCCGTCGACGTTCATCCAGCCATGGCGCGACATTTCCGCGTCGAGCTGTCCCGCCTCCCACCCGGCATAGCCCAGCGCGACGATGAACCGCGCCGGCCCGGTCCCGGCCGCGATCGCGCGCAGCACGTCGATCGATCCCGACAGCGCCCATTTGCCGGCGACGTCGATCGTGTCCTGTCCGCCCCAGCTGTCGTCGTGCAGCACGAAACCGCGCCGAGTCTCCACCGGGCCGCCCAGATGGATCGGCGCATCGGGCGCCTCGCCCGGTTCGATGTCGAGTTGCTTGAGCAGCGCGTGCAGGCTCAGGCCGTCGATCGTGTCGCCGATGCCGACGCCCATCGCCCCTTCCTCGTCATGGGTGCACATGGCGATGACCGCATGGTCGAAACGGCGGTCGCCGATGCCGGGCATCGCCAGCAATATCTGTCCGGCAAGAAATCGTGTCTGTTCCATAATGCGTACGACGCTAATCGTACCGACGCGGTAGCGCCATGGTTGAAAAGGTCCGCGCCCGCTCCCACGCTGGCTGCGACGCGCCCGTCGGCGCACCATGTGGAGAATGTGATGACGATCAAGGTCGGCGACCCCCTGCCCAACGCCACGCTCGTAAAGGTCACGCCCGATGGCCCGGACCAGGTATCGACCGGGGATTTCTTCGCCGGTCGCCGTGTCGCGCTGTTTTCGGTGCCCGGTGCCTTCACCCCGACCTGCTCGGCCCGCCACCTGCCGGGCTTCGTCGAACAGGCGCAGGCGTTTCGCGACAAGGGCGTCGACGAGATCGCCTGCACCGCGGTCAACGACGCGTTCGTGCTCGACGCCTGGGCGAAGGCGGGCAATGCGGGCGACAAGGTGACGATGCTGGCCGACGGCAATGCCGATTTCGCGAAGGCGGTCGGGCTGACGATGGACAGCTCCGCCTATGGCATGGGCACCCGGTCGCAGCGTTACGCGATGCTGGTCAACGACGGCGTGGTCGAGGCGCTGCATGTCGAGGCGCCCGGCGAGTTCAAGGTCAGTTCGGCGGAAAACCTGCTCGCCTCGCTCTGACCCTTCGCCGCCGTTTCCTGCCTCCCGTAACGGAACCGGCGGCGGTCGTTCGAGTTAGTCGGTAGTTACGCAACCATATCGAACGCGAAAGGGAACGTCATGACCAACACGACGACCACCAAGGATGTCGCCAACGACGTCGCCGAAACCTCGGGCACGATCGCCGAAAAGGCCTCGGCGACCTATGCCTCGGCCAAGGAGAGCGTGACCGACGCCGCCGCCAAATCGCGCGACGCGGTGAGCAGCGCCGCCAGGTCGACCGCCGAGACGGTGAAGGCGCATCCCGGCGCTACCGCCGCGATCGTCGCCGGTGCCGCAGCCGCGATCGCCGGGGCGGCGTTCGGCGCGTCGAAGCTGATCGAGAAGAAGCGCGAGGCCGACGCCACCCCGAAGGTTCCGCCCTCGGCGACCTGATCGACAGGCGGGGCAACGGCCGCGAGCGTTGCCCCGTCCGCCGACGTCACCCCGGACTTGACCGAGACCTCTGTGAAAGTCTCGAACAGAGCCAACGCCTCGCTGTACCCCGGCAAAGGCCGGGGTACAGTTGGGTGGCATTGGCAAGATACGGCGGTGGACGTCGCACCGGCGCCCCGATCGCGCCGTTCCCCCGCCAACCTCTTGACCTGTCGCGGCGGAACGCCCTAGCCACGGTCGATGACGCAGGCTTCCCAGATCGTCGCCGAACTCGATCGGCTCTATACCGCTTCCGTGGCGCGGCTGCGCGCCGCACTCGACCGCTACCTGACCGACGGCACCCCGCCCCCCTCGTCCGCACGCGTGGACGGGTCGTTCGCCTATCCGGAAATCCGCCTGACCTATCGCGGTGGCAGCGACCGGCCGATGCCCTCGCGCGCCTATGGGCGGCTGACGACGCCGGGCGATTATCGCATCAGCGTGACCAAGCCGGCGATGTTCGCCGCCTATCTGACCGAACAGCTCGACCTGCTGATCGCGAACCACGACGTGACGGTCGAGGCGGTGGCGGGGCGGCAGGAAATCCCTTTCCCCTATGTCCTCGACGCGGGACACGCGCTCAGCCTCGACGCGGTGTCGGCGTCCGAACTCGCGCGGTTCTTTCCGGCGACCGAGCTGGCGCATATCGGCGACGAGATCGCCGACGGACTCTGGATCGGCCATGACGACAGCCGCCCGCTGGCGCTGTTCGACGGCCTGCGGACCGATTTCTCGCTGGCGCGGCTGCGGCATTATACCGGCACCCCGCCCGAACATATCCAGCAGTATGTGCTGTTCACCAACTATCACCGCTATGTCGACGAATTCGTCCGCTGGGCCGGCGAACAGCTGAAGCCCGCCGCCGATGGCACGCCCAGCCGCTATACCGCGCTGTCGGGGGCCGGCGGGGTGCTGGCGACCGCGGGCGACGATGCCGAACGCATGGTCAGCGACAGCGCGTGGCGGCGGCACCAGATGCCGGCCTATCACCTCGTCGCGCCCGACGGCACCGGCATCACGCTGGTCAATATCGGCGTCGGTCCGTCGAACGCGAAGACGATCTGCGACCACCTCGCGGTGATGCGGCCCGAGGCGTGGCTGATGATCGGCCATTGCGGCGGCCTGCGCCCCAGCCAGCGGATCGGCGACTATGTGCTCGCCCATGCCTATCTGCGCGACGACCATGTCCTCGACGACGTGCTGCCGCCGGAAATCCCCGTCCCCGCCATCGCCGAGGTACAGGTGGCGATGGCCCGCGCGGCGGAGATCGTGTCGGGCCAGTCGGGCGACGAACTCAAGAAGCGGCTGCGCACCGGCACCATCGTCACCACCGACGACCGCAACTGGGAATTGCGCTTCAGCCGGTCGGCGCTGCGCTTCTCGCTCAGCCGCGCGGTCGGCATCGACATGGAATCGGCGACGATCGCGGCGCAGGGCTACCGCTTCCGCGTCCCCTACGGCACGCTGCTGTGCGTGTCGGACAAGCCGCTGCACGGCGAACTGAAGCTGCCCGGACAGGCCAACCGCTTCTACGAACGCGCGATCAACGAACATATGCGCATCGGCATCGAGGCCTGCGAGCAGCTGCGCCAGGAAGGCGCCCGCCTCCACAGCCGCAAGCTGCGCGCGTTCAACGAACCGCCGTTCCGGTAAGCGACCTGCTGCGGGACGGGCAGGTCTGCGTGGCATAAAACGTCACCCCAGCGAAGGCTGGGGTCTCAAGCGGCTCTCGTCCCGCGCCTTAACCGGGAGATCCCGGCCTTCGCCGGGATGACGTTCCAGTCGAGCGCCGCCAACCACGTCAGGCAAACCCGTTGAGCGCCGGGTAACCTTTGCGGCCTATGTCGTTGTTCCGAAAGGAACGACGACCGCATGTCCAGCCCGCCTGCGAAACTGCCCTCCGCCCTGCGCGAAATCGCGATGACGCTGCTCAAGGCCCTCATCGCGCTCGGCGTATTCGGCGCGATCGTCTTCGGCTGGGGCTATAGCAAGGCACGCGAGCAGAAGGCGTTCACCAATTCGCTGCCGCTGCCCAACGAAGTGCGGCAGGACCAGTGCGCGGTGTGGTTCGTCGGCAGCTCGACGATGGCGCGCTGGACCGACCTGCAACGGGACATGCAGCCGTGGACGACGCACAACCGCGCGATCGGCGGGGCGACGCTGGCCGAGCTGACCACCCGGTTCCTCAACGAACGGAACCCGCAACCGCCGCGCGCGATCGTGTTCTACGCCGGGGAGAACGACCTGGCGTTCGGCGTGACGGTCGAGGCGACGGCGGCCGCCTTTGCCGACTTCATGGCGTACAAGCGCAAGCGGCTAGGTACGACGCCGGTATTCTTCGTCTCGGTCAAACCCTCCCCCACCCGCTGGGCGCTCGCCGGCAAGCAGGCGGCGTTCGATGCGATCGTGCAGGCGATGGCCGGGCGCGACGACGACCTGATCTATGTCGACGTTCGCGACCGGTTCCTGGTGAACGGTCGCCCCGGCCCGTTCTACGAGGGCGACGGGCTGCACCTGAACGATGCCGGCTACGCGATCTTCAGCGCCGCCCTCCACCGCAGCCTTGCCACCGACCTGCCGAAAGCGCTGGTCCGCCGATGCCGGCGTGGATCGGCGCAGGGCTAAGCCGCGATGCAGCCACCGCAGCGCTTCGTCGGAGTCGACGCGTGGCGCGCGGGACTGATGCTGTTCGGCATCCTGCTCCACGCGCTGCCCGAACGGTCGCACGACCCGTTCTTCGCGGTGATCGGCTATGTCTCGACGCACGTCCGCATGGGCGCGTTCATGGTCGTCGCCGGCTTCCTGTGCGGTTTCGTCGGCGCGCGGCGATCCCGCCGCGACTGGCTGCGCGCGCGGATCCGGACGCTGGCCATGCCGCTCGCCACCGGCCTCGTCCTGACCGTGCCGACGCTGGTCGCGCTGCGACTGCATTATGCGACGACCGCGCTGCCGATCGCCAGCCTGTGGTTCAACTGGTACCACCTCTGGTTCCTGCTCGCGCTGATCCTGTACCTGCCGATCGCATGGCTGCTCGCGTTCGGCGACACCCATGCCCGGGTGAGTGCATGGCTGACCGGCACCGGCGCCGGCGACACCGTGCGACAGGTGCGGGTGATCGCGGCGATGCTGGTCGCGTCGCTGGGACTGATGACGCTCGGTATCCGCCTGGCCGTCATCGTACCGTGCGACGGCCCGACCGTACTCGGTGCCCTGCCGCAGATCCTCGGCTATGCGCCGCTCTATGCGATCGGCATCCTGCTCGGCCGGGACGGGGGGCTGGCGGCGACCGTGCTGGGCCATTGGCGCACCATGGCGCTGCTGGTCGCCGCGACGCTGATGCTCGACTGCGGCGCGGCATGGCTGACGGGCGTTCCGTCGGGCATCGGCGTGCCCCAGTTGTCGCTGCTCGCCCGCGCGGTGCTGCCCGGTACCAGTGCGCTGCTGATCCTGCGTTCCGCCCTGTCTATCCGCCACGTGCCGCCCCTGCTGCGACGAATCGCCGATGCCTCGCTGACGATCTACCTCGTGCATTTTCCGCTGGTGAAGCTGCTCCAGGCCCTGTCCGAGGATGTGCTGCGCAACGACTATCTGACCTTCGCCTTCGTCGTGCCGGTCGCGGCGATCCTGTCCTACGCGTTCCATACGCGCGTCGTGATGCGCTCGCCGGTGCTGTTGTGGCTGTTCAACGGCGCGCCGCGGCCGTCGTTCGGCACAGCGCCGCGCACGACCTGACCGGTCAGACCTTGTACCGGTCGGTCGGCAGCTGCGCCTCGCTCGCCGCCGCGCTCTTGTGGAACAGCGCCCTGTCCTCCGGCCGGAATGCCCAACGCCACAGGATGGCGAAATAGGTCGCGAGGATCAGGGGTATGCCGAACAGCATCTCGGCCCATTCGAACCGTTTGGGCAGTTGCATGATCGCCGACCCGACCAGCGTCGCGGCCAGCACCGCCCACACGAACGCCGGGCGGAAATCGCGCACGCTGTGCCCCAGCAGCTTCGACAACAGCCCCGACTTGATGACCGATCCCAGCGCCACCGACGTGCACAGCGCCATCGCCGGGCCGACCGCGGCATAGTTTTGCGGCAGGCCGATCCTGCGCATCAGCATCACCAGCGCGAAGCTCAGCAGGACTTGGAACGTCAGCAGCCCGATCGAGATCATCAGGTTGCGATGCCGCGCGATATAGACCAGCGCCGCTTCCGACACCGCGCCCTTGGCCGCCAGCACCTCGGCGACCAGCAGGAACGACAGCGCGCCCGCGCCGCTGACGAACTCGCGCCCGACCACGCCCATCACCCCCGATGCCGGGATGCTGCCGGCCAGCGCCAGCGCCGCCTGCGCGGTGATGATCCAGAAGCCGACCTGCCGCACCTGCCGCGCGACCGCCCCCTTGTCGTCCGCCGCCAGGCTGTGGGTGATGACCGGGCCCAGCACCGGATCGAAGCTCGTCTTGAGCTTCTGCGGCAGCGAGGCGACCTGCTGCGCCATGTAATAGATGCCGACGATCGCCGGCCCGAACAACAGCCCCAGGATGAAGCGGTCGACGTTGCGCGTGCCCCATTCGATCGCATCGGCCCCGGCCAGCGGCATGTTGCGCTTCACCAGCGCCAGCATCGGGCGCAGGTGCGGCGACCAGCCATGGGGCAGGCCATAGCTGCGCACGAACGGCACGATCGACGCGACCAGCGCCGCCGCCATCGCCAGGACGTAGCTCATGATAAGCCCGTCGCGCGTCGAATAGTAGCTGAGGCCCCATGCCGCGATCGAGATCGTCCATGGCTCGACCACCGCCCGCGCGGTCACCGCCGCCTTTACGTTCAGCCGATAGGCCAGCGCGGCGAGGCTGACGTCGGACCACGCGATCGCGAACACGATCAGCGGCAACAGCCGTTCGAACCCGATCACCTCGCTGTTCGGATACATGATCTGCGGGAACACGAACAACACCGCGCTCGCCGCGACCGACAGGATGAACGCGACCGCCAGCGCGTCCCACACGACATGCGCGTGCGGCCGGTCGGTCGACGACAGCGCCTGCGCCAGCCCGCGCTTGAGCCCCAGCGTCGCGATCAGCGCCGCCAGTTCGACCACCAGCACCGCCAGCGCGAACCGCCCGACGATCTCCGGGCCATAGATTCGCCCGGCGATGAACAGGAACGGCAACCGCGCGACCAGCCGCAGGACGAAGCCGAACACGTTCGTCCGCCCACCCTTGGCCAGGGCGGCGATGTCGTCGGTCGGCGGGGTCGGCGCGTCGGTCATGCGGCGCGCGAAGGGCGGTTCATCGCGGCCTCTTACGCCACGGCGCTGGCAGGCCAAAGCCCCTTGTGCGCTTTGGCTGCCGGGTGCGGCTTGCGGGCAACGGTCGGGGGCGGGAACGATCTGCCGCGCCGTTCCTTGGACCGTCAACCGCGACGGAGACGATGGATGAAAGCAGCCGCGACGATCCTCACCTTGACCCTGCTGGCCGCCTGTTCGCAGCAGCCCACGCCCGGTAACGCTGCCGAACGCCACGACGCCATGTCGCACGATGCAATGATGTCCCCCACCGCCAGCGATGCCGAAGCGACACGGGGCTACAAGCAATCGATGGCGGACATGATGACGACGGCCCCGCCCTATACCGGCGACGCCGACATCGACTTCATGCGGCAGATGCGGGTGCACCACATCGCGGCGGTGACGATGGCGCGCACCGAACTGGCGCATGGCAAGGACCCCGAAGCCCGCGCACTGGCGCAGGCGGTCATTAATGCTCAGCAGAAGGAGATCGAGCAGATCGACCGCTGGTTGCGGCAACGGGTCCCTGTCGGAGGATAGAAGACTACTGGCAGCGGCGCGCGATCCGCGACAACATGGCGCATGGACCGCCGCCATCTGCTAGCTCTCGCGCCGTTACTGCCATTCCTCGTCTCGGCACCAGCGGAGGCTTGCAGCTATGGCCTGCTCTCCACGGCGATGTCCGCCCGGCGGCGAAAGATCGTTACGACCTTATTCCAACACTGGTGGAATCGTGATCGTGCGGCCTTCCTGAAAGATTTCAGCGACATCGTGCGATCGGACGGAACGACGACGCCTGCGAAAGAACAAAAGGCGCTGTACCCATCCCGAACGGTTTCAGCCTCCACCATTTCGCTCTTCGACCGGTTCTTTGCCGATGACGGCAAAATGCAGCGCGTCCTGTGGACGCTCGACACGCCCGCCGGCATGATCGTCGCCTGCAACGAGGCCGCCAAGATCGACGACCCGACCGCCTCTTGCTCACCAGAACCGGTCCTACACCTGTTCATGGTCGAGATGTCCGGCCTTACCCTGCAAGCAATGACACACATGGCAACGGCGGCGACGCCCCAGTCTGAAGTCTTTCACATATCAAACGGGGATTAGCGATGCTGAGAGCGCCGCACGCTTAGTGCGCCGCGCCCCAGCTGGCCCCCGTCCCGATCTCCACGCCCAGCGGCACCGTCAGTTGCACCACCGGTTCCGCCGCCGTCTCCATCACCCGGCGGATTACCGGTGTCGCCGCCTCGACCAGCGCCTCGGGCAGTTCGAACACCAGTTCGTCGTGTACCTGCAACAGCATCCGCACCTCGCCCAGCCCCGCCTCGGCCAGTGCCGGCCCCATCCGCGCCATCGCCCGCTTGATGATGTCCGCGCTGGTCCCCTGGATCGGGGCGTTGATCGCGGCGCGTTCGGCGCCCTGCCGTTCGTGCTGCCCCTTCGACGCGATGCGCGGGAAATGCGTCTTGCGCCCGAACAGCGTCGTGGTGAACCCGGTCGTCCTGACACTCTGCGTCGTCTCGGCGATATAGCGGTTGATGCCGGGGAAGCGGTCGAAATATCGGTCGATCATCGACTGCGCCTCGTCCGCGCTCACGTCCAGCCGCCCGGCCAGCCCCCAGCGGCTGATGCCGTACAGGATCGCGAAGTTGATCGTCTTGGCCCGGCCGCGCGTGTCGCGGTTGACCTCGCCGAACAGCTCTTTTGCCGTGATGCTGTGGATGTCGTCGCCGCGTTCGAACGCGTCGCGCAACTGCGCCACGTCGGCGATGTGCGCGGCCAGCCGCAGCTCGATCTGCGAATAGTCGGCCGCGAGGATGACGTTGCCGGGCTCCGCCACGAACGCATCGCGGATCTGCCGCCCGACTTCGGTGCGGATCGGGATGTTCTGCAAATTCGGATCGGTCGACGACAGCCGCCCGGTCTGCGCGCCGGTCAGGCTGTACGACGTGTGCACCCGCCCGGTCGCCGGGTTGATCTGCGCCTGCAACGCATCGGTATAGGTGCTTTTCAGCTTCGACAGCTGCCGCCAGTCGAGCACCTTGGCCGCGATCACCGCACCCGGCGAATCCTTGTCGGCGGCGATCCGCTCCAGCTCGTTGACGTCGGTCGAATAGACGCCCGACTTGCCCTTGCGTCCGCCCTTGATCCCCAGCGTCACGAACAGCACGTCGCCCAGCTGTTTCGGCGATCCGATGGTGAACTTCGTGCCGGCCAGTTCATGGATTTCCGTCTCCAGCGCGGCGATCCGCGCGGAAAAATCCTCCGACAGCTTCGCCAGCACGGCCGCATCGACCTTGATCCCGGCCTGCTCCATGTCGGCGATCACGCGCACCAGCGGCCGGTCGACCATTTCGTACACCCGCGTCGCCGCTTCATACGGCAGCCGCGGCTTGAACCGCCGCCACAGCCTGAGCGTCACATCGGCATCCTCGGCGGCGTAGCGGGTCGCGGTCTTCAGGTCGATCTCGCCGAAGCCGACCTGTTTCTTCCCCGTGCCCACCACATCCTTGTACGCGATGCAGCTGTGCTGGAGGTGCGTTGCCGCCAGCTCGTCCATGCCATGCCCGTGCAGTCCGGCGTCGAGCGCAAAGCTCATCACGATCGTGTCGTCATAGGGCGCGACCGCAACGCCGGCGCGGGCCAGCACGATCATGTCGTATTTCAGATTGTGGCCGATCTTCAGGACGTCGGGGTCCTCGAACAACGCTTTGAGTGTCGCCAGCACCGCATCGCGCGGCAACTGTTCGGGCTTTTCGGCGAACATGTCGGTGCCGCCATGGCCTACGGGCACATAGCAGGCGAGGTTCGGGTGCAGCGCCATGCTGATCCCGACCAGCTCGGCGCGCGTCGCGTCCAGCCCCGTCGTCTCGGTATCGATCGCGACCCACCCCTGATGCCGCGCCACCTGGACCCAGCGGTCGAGCGCCTCCTGCGTCACCACCGTCTCGTACGCGTCATGGTCGCACGACGGTTCGTCGTCCTGCGCCACCGGCGCGGTCGGGCTTTCCACCGGGGCATCGGCGACCGCACTGAGCTTGGTCAGCAGCGTGCGGAATCCATGATGTTCGAGGAATGCGCGCAACGGCGCCTCCGGTATCCCCTGCAATGCCAGCGCGTCGAGCGGTTCGGGCAGGCCACCATCGCATTTCAGCGTCACCAGCACCTTCGACAGCCGCGCAGCATCGGCATGGTCGATCAGATTGTCGCGCAGCTTGCCCTTCTTCATCTCGGGCGCGGCGGCCAGCACCGCCTCCAGATCGCCATGCTCGTTGATGAGCTTGGCGGCGGTCTTCGGCCCGACCCCGGGCACGCCGGGTACGTTGTCGACGCTGTCGCCCATCAGCGCCAGCACGTCGCCCAGCTTGTCCGGCGTCACGCCGAACTTCTCGACCACATGCTGCGGGCCGAGCGTGCGGTTGTTCATCGTGTCGAGCATGTCGACCGACGGATCGGTCATCAACTGCATCAGGTCCTTGTCGGAACTGACGATCGTCACCGCCCAGCCCTGCGCCTGCGCCGCCTGCGTATAGCAGGCGATGATGTCGTCGGCCTCCAGCCCTTCCTCCTCGATGCACGGCAGGCTGAACGCCCGCGTCGCGTCGCGGATCATCGGGAACTGCGGCACCAGATCCTCGGGCGGCGGCGGCCGGTGCGCCTTGTACTGGTCGTACAGGTCGTTGCGGAACGTCTTCGACGACTTGTCGAGGATCACCGCCATGTGCGTCGGCCCGTCGGCCTTGTGCAGCGCATCGGCCAGCTTCCACAGCATCGTGGTATAGCCATAGACCGCCCCCACCGGCTCGCCATGCTGGTTGGTCAGCGGCGGCAGCCGGTGATAGGCGCGAAAGATATAGCCGGAGCCGTCGACGAGATAGAGATGGGGCATGGCCGGGGGATAGCAGCGCGGGCGGGGCTGCGCGAGTGGAGACATCGCCCCGACGGAACGCCGCGCCGGTTCCGGCGTAGTAGTCTCGGTCTCACGGCTTGAGGGAACTGCACGATGATCGATCCGCTGGAGGAATTCCGGCGCGCGGCAGCAGGCGTTCTGGCCCGCATGGAACGACGGTTCGTCGAAAGCGCGCTGGCGCTGCCCGGCTACGTCTTCGACAAGGCAGCGGACGCCACACGAAAAATGGTCGTCAACGAGGTCCAGCAGCGGCTCGACGCCGCGAAGATGCTTTCCCGATTGCCGCACCATCTCGCCGACATGCTGGCGGACAGTTGGCGTGGCCCCGGCGCGCGGATGCTGACGGCGCGGGAACGGCTGCTGATCGTCGACGTGTACGGCCACCGCGCCCGTCCCGACCTGATCCGTATCGTCGACGGACCGGGGCTTTCGGAAATTCCGCGGATCGCGTTCCGGAACAACAATGGCGCAATCACGATCGGCAACACGATCTACCTCAATCCAGCCAGGAAATATCCGACACAGGACCTTACTTCAAAGAAAGGGGAAGGGACTGAACTGCTGATACATGAGGTAATGCATACAATTCAGTATCGTGAACTTGGCTATGCCAGATTCCTGACGCGCTATGGCAACGACATGGCCACCGTGAAAGGCGATGCGAACGAGATGTACAACTATTTCAAACGGCGACGCACCTTTGGCAACGAGATGCTGGAGGGGCAGGCGGAGATGGTTGGCCGCTATCAAGAGCTTCGCGACGTACCCAACCCCAAGCTGGATGGGGTACGCGATGACCTCAGGCGGCGGTTGAAGGGAACGGGACTACATGGTCTATAAGATCGGCATCGCCTTCCTGGCCACGCTGCTCGGCGGCTGCGGACCCGGGAAGATCGAACTGGACGTCTCCGGCACGCGCGACGACCTGCGTTTTTCCGTTGTCAGGCCGGGTGGCGCGGCCGTTTGCGTCAAGAGCCTCTACGTATTTCCGGCTATGCCGGACAATGCTCCATCCAGTTGGACCCTTCTGTTAGCCGACAACCAACGCTGCGCGGATCGCTTTCGCTACGCGGTCGAGGAAAGCGGTTTTGCCGCTGCGGCTCCGCCCGCAGTACTCAAGCCGGGTATTCCATATCGGGTTCGCGCGACCGGCGGCGGGTTTGACGCAGTTCGCGATTTTATCGTGAAACCCGATGGGACGGTGGTGCAGGAAAGGCTGATGGAGGATCAATAAGCGAACCTGCCCGCAGTTTCGTGGTCCCAACGGGGCCTGGCATAGCGACGTCACCGGGTCGGATCGCCCTTTGGCGGAACCCGCCAGTCGATCTTTTCGCTGTCCGGCTCAGCTTGACGCGTTCCCCATTCCGGCGAAAACTCCCCGCCGGGGGGGACGTTATACATGCCGAGATGGATTCTGCCGCTCGCCGCCGCGCTGCTCGCGGCCGCGCCGGCCACCGCGAAGGAACTGAAGGTCGGACAGCCCGCGCCGCCGATCGAACTGACGCTGGCCGACGGTACGAAGACCACCATCGCCGACCATCGCGGCGAGGTGATCGTCGTCAACTTCTGGGCGACGTGGTGCGTGCCGTGCCGCGCCGAACTGCCGCTGCTCGACGCCTATTATCGCAAGATCAGCAAGCACGGCGCCCGCGTCTTCGCGGTGACGACCGAAGGATCGGTGCCGATCTACAAGATGAAGGCGCTGTTCGCCGCGCTGGCGATCACCCCGGCCAAGGGGATCAGGGGCATTCCCCGCGACGTGCCCGCGGTGCCGACCAACTACATCATCGATCGCCGCGGCGTAGTTCGCTACGCCAAGGCAGGCGCGATGGATCTGGACGATCTCAACCGCGAGCTGATCCCGCTGCTGCGGGAAGCACCGCCGGAGAGTTGATAGCCATAATATTGAAACCGCTGGAAGCCGTTCCTGCTGAGTAGGGGCTGAGCGAAGTCGAAGACCCGTATCGAAGCACGCTTAGCGGTCCTTCGATACGGGTCTTCGACAGGCTCAACAGCTACTCAGGACGAACGGACGTCGCAGGATAGCAAACCGCCCCGGAATCGCTTCCAGGACGGTTTGTCTTTCCGGTGGCCCGACGTGGCGAAGCCACGTCGTCGGTCCTTGCCTTGGGCAAGGCCGGCCGGGCGAGCCTTGTTCGGCTCGGCGCAGCTTACGCTGCAGCCTTGGCCCGGCTCGCCTTCTTGCGCTCGTGCGGGTCCAGATGCCGCTTGCGCAGACGGATGTTCTTCGGCGTCACCTCGACCATCTCGTCGTCGTCGATATACGCAATCGCCTGTTCCAGCGTCATCTTCTTCGGCGGGGTCAGGCGGATCGCGTCGTCCTTGCCGCCCGATGCGCGGAAGTTCGTCAGCTGCTTCGCCTTCATCGGATTGACCTCGAGGTCATCCGTCTTGGCGTTCTCGCCGATGATCATGCCCTCGTACAGCGCCTCGCCGTGGCCCACGAACAGGATGCCGCGCTCTTCGAGCGGACCCAGCGCATAGCCCTGCGCTTCGCCGGCACCGTTCGAGATCAGCACGCCGTTCTTGCGGCCTTCGATCTGGCCCTTGTGCGGACCGTACTTCTCGAACAGCCGGTTCATGATGCCGGTGCCGCGCGTGTCCGACAGGAACTCGCCGTGATAACCGATCATGCCGCGCGACGGCGCGGAGAAGGTGATGCGGGTCTTGCCGCCGCCCGACGGGCGCATGTCGGTCATCTCGGCCTTGCGCAGGTTCATCTTCTCGACGACCGTGCCCGAATGTTCCTCGTCGACGTCGATGATGACGGTTTCGTACGGCTCGGTCTTCTTGCCGTCCTCGTCCTCGCCGAACAGCACGCGCGGGCGGCTGATGCCCAGCTCGAACCCTTCGCGGCGCATCGTTTCGATCAGCACACCCAGCTGCAATTCGCCGCGGCCCGCGACTTCATAGCTGTCGCGATCGGCCGCCTCTGTCACCTTCACGGCGACGTTCGATTCGGCTTCGCGGAACAGGCGGTCGCGGATCATCCGCGACGTTACCTTGGTGCCCTCGCGACCCGCCATCGGCGAATCGTTGACGGCGAAACGCATCGACAGCGTCGGCGGATCGATCGGCTGCGCGTGCAGCGGCTCGGTGACCTGCGGGTCGCAGATCGTGTTCGACACGGTGGCCACGGTCAGGCCGGCCAGCGAAATGATGTCGCCCGCCTTGGCTTCGTCGACCGGCACGCGGTCGAGCCCGCGGAACGACATGATCTTCGACGCGCGGCCGGTCTCGACGACGTTGCCGTCATTGTCGAGCGCGTGGATCGGCTGGTTCAGCTTCACCGTGCCCGAATTGACGCGCCCGGTCAGGATGCGACCGAGGAAGTTGTCGCGGTCCAGCAGCGTGACGAGGAAGGTGAACGGCACGTCCTCCACTTCCACCTTCGGCGCCGGCACGTGGCTGACGATCGTCTCGAACATCGGGATCAGCGTGCCTTCGCGCGCGTCCATGTCGGTCGAGGCATAGCCGTTGCGGCCCGACGCATAGAGCACCGGGAAGTCGAGCTGTTCGTCGTTGGCGTCCAGCGACACGAACAGGTCGAACACCTCGTCCAGCACTTCCTGGATGCGCGCGTCGCTGCGGTCGACCTTGTTGACGACGACGATGGGCTTGAGGCCCAGCGCCAGCGCCTTGCCGGTCACGAACTTCGTCTGCGGCATCGCGCCTTCCGACGAATCGACCAGCAGGACGACGCCGTCGACCATCGACAGGATGCGTTCCACCTCGCCGCCGAAATCGGCGTGGCCCGGCGTGTCGACGATGTTGATGCGGATCGATTCATCGCTGCCCGGCGGGGTCCAGTCGACCGAGGTCGGCTTGGCGAGAATGGTGATCCCGCGCTCCTTTTCGAGGTCGTTCGAATCCATCGCGCGTTCCTCGACGCGCTGGTTGTCGCGGAACGTGCCGGACTGACGGAACAACTGATCGACGAGCGTGGTTTTGCCGTGATCGACGTGGGCGATGATCGCCACGTTGCGAAGGCTCATGCTATTTCCTGGATCATGCGGGAGTGCAATTGGCCGCGCGCTTAGCGTATTTCATGGCGGTTCGGAAGTCCCCCCTTTGCTGCGCTGCGGCGTGGGGATTCGAAGAAAAGGTGGTTCACGCGGAGGCGCGGAGGCGCGGAGGATGTGCGACAAGGACAAACCTCTTCCGCGAAGCGGCTGTATCGCTCGGGGTGCAGCAAGCGAAGACGTCTCCCGATCGCGAATGCTCCTCCGCGAACGCCCCTTCTCCGCGCCTCCGCGCCTCCGCGCGAACCAAATTCCTTCTTCTCGCAGCCTGTTGACCGCCACGAAACTGTATTATTCCAACAGCACACTTGAACCGCCCCCCGTTCCCCGCCATCAATGGAAGGAGGACCGCTGGAGGACGTATGGCGACGCAGACTGAAGAACCCGCGCTGGTGCTGACCCCGCCCGATCCGGTGCCGACCGTCGCCCCGGCGAAGGCCGCCGGGCTGGTTCCGGTCGACGATACCAAGCGCACCGAATTGCAGCGCCGCGTCGACGACTTCATCGACCAGCTGGTCGCGCAGGACGCGAACTCGCCCGAATTCGGCAAGCGTGTCGACGCGATCAGCAATTTGGGCGCCCGCGAGATCCGCGAGGCCGCCGGCCAGTCGAACCGCTTCCTCGACCGTCCGGTCAAGGCGATGGACCAGGAATCGGGCGTCGGCGCCGATCTCGCGCAACTGCGCCGCACGATCGAGGACCTCGATCCAGGCAAGCAGGGCAATCTGCTGGAGCCCAGGAAGCTGTTCGGCATGATCCCGTTCGGCAACAAGGTCCGCGACTATTTCGACGGGTACAAGTCCGCGCAAAGCCACATCGCCTCGATCCTCAAGCGGCTCCAGTCCGGCAAGGACGAACTGCTGATGGACAATGCCGCCATCGACACCGAACGCGCCAATCTGTGGACCGCCATGGGCCGCCTCGAACAGATGATCTATCTGTCGAAGGAAATGGACCAGAAGCTGGAGGACCGCGCCAACGAACTCGACCACAGCGACCCGGCCAAGGCGAAGGCGATCCGCGAAACCGCGCTGTTCTACGTGCGCCAGCGCAGCCAGGACCTGCTGACGCAGATGGCGGTGACGGTGCAGGGCTATCTCGCGCTCGATCTGGTCAAGAAGAACAATGTCGAGCTGGTGAAGGGTGTCGACCGCGCCAGCACCACGACCGTCGGCGCGCTGCGCACCGCGGTGACCGTCGCACAGGCGCTGACCAACCAGAGGCTGGTGCTGGATCAGATCACCGCGCTCAACACCACCACCGCCAACATCATCGATTCGACCGGCAAGCTGCTGCGCAGCCAGACCGCGACGATCCACGAACAGGCGGCGGCATCGACCATTCCGGTCGAGGTGCTGCAACGCGCGTTCCAGAACGTCTACGACACGATGGACGCGATCGACACCTTCAAGCTCAAGGCGCTGGATTCGATGAAGACCACCATCGGCACCCTGTCCAACGAGGTCGAGAAGTCGCGCGGCTATATCGCCCGTGCCGAGGGCGCGTCGCAGAATGCGCAGGGCGGCGAGACCTTCAAGCTGGAGGCGATGTAACGCGATGTCGCGCAGCGACGAAGTCCTCGAACGCGCCAACCTGACGCTGGAGCGCGCGCGTGAGCGTCACGGCGTCGTCGCCCCGCGCGCGCGTCGCCGGCGCGAGGCGGAGGTGCTGCACCGCCTCGGCCGCATCGCCGCCGCCGACGGCGCGATCATCGTCGCCGCGCTGGTCATCGGCTGGTTCGTGCCGCTGGGGCTGGGCGGCGCGATGATCGTCATGGCGCTGCTGATCGCCGCCACCGCGCTGTTCGCGCTGATGCCGGTCACGCGCGAGGTCGCGGTCGAACAGCTGGTGCAGGCACCGATCAAGTCCTTGCCGTCACAGACCGAACGCTGGCTCGCGACCCAGCGCCCCGCCCTCCCCGCGCCCGCGATCACGCTGGCCGACGCGATCGGGGTGAAGCTCGACACGCTGTCGGGCCAGCTCGCCACGCTGCCCGACGACGAACCGGCGGCGGCCGAAGTCCGCAAGCTGGTCGGCGAACAGCTCCCCGAACTGGTGCGCGGCTATCAGCGCGTGCCCGAACCGCTCCGCCGCGTCGAACGCAACGGCCGCACCCCCGACCAGCAACTGGTCGACGGGTTGAAGATCATCGACGACGAGATCGCGGCGATGACCCGCCAGCTGGCGCAGGGCGATCTGGACAGCCTCGCGACCCGCGAACGGTTCTTGCAGATCAAGTATCAGGGAGAGGAATAGGCAGCGCCCATTCCGCCCGCCGGACTACGGCTTGATCCATCCGTATGGAAACGTCACCCCAGCGAAGGCTGGGGTCTCCATCGGCTCCTGCTGCGCGCTACCACCGGGAGATCCCAGCCTTCGCCGGGATGACGCCCGGTTCAAACAGGATGGATCAGACTTTGGCGATGAGCAACCTGCATCTTCCCGGAAACGCCCCGACGATCGTCAGCGACCGGCTGGTCTTGCGCAACCCGCTCGGGCGTAACCTGCCAGCGATCGCATCCGTCGTCGCTTTCCGTCAAAACGCGGATCCGCTCCACCACCGTCATTCCCGCGCAGGCGGGAAGCCCTACACGCTGACGTCCGTGATGGCCCCGCAACCGCTGCGTCTATCGTTCCCCGTCTGCGCGGGGATGACCGAGGTGCGCAGGAATGGTTTTCCTACAAGCCGGCAATCAGCCTAACCTGCGCGCCGCTCTTTCTCACCGTCCGCTCCCACGCCACTTGCCACCCGCAAGCCGCACGTGACGCAAAACGCGCACGAGTGTGACTTTCGTGACCTTTGGCGGAAAACCGCGCTATTCGCGCTCGCGTTCGACGTTCCAGTAATGCCGCTGAACCATCACCGAAGACACCGGCCGGCCCCGCCCGTCCAGCGACGGACGGAAGCGAAAGGCGCGTTCGATCTGGCGACACGTGGCGATATCGATCGCGCGGTTGCCGCTTGATCGCCGGATGCGGCAGTCGCTGGCACGCCCGTTCGGCTCGACGACATAATCGACCTCGACCGACCCTTCGAAGCCATTCTCCTCCAGCTCGGCCGGCAGGCGCGCGCCCTGTAGCGACCCGCCGATCTGTTCGGGCGGCGTGTCGCCCCCGCCGCCGCCATCGCCGTCCCCCTGACCGCCGCTGCCAGGGCCATCGCCGACCCCGCCCGCCCCGGTGCCCGGCCCGACCGTGTCGGTCGCGCCCGACGACGCATCGTTGCCCGGACCCGCGACCGGCGCGGTGACGACCGGGGGCGGGACCGGCAGCGGCACGACCGGCGGCGTCGCGACGATCTCGGTCGCCTTCGACCGGATATTGGGCGGCGCGGCACGCCCCTCGGGCCGGCCCTGCCGCACGACCTGCGGCACCGGCGGCGGAGGCGGCGGATCGGGCGGCGGCGGCACGATGTCGAACGTCGCCAGCGCACTCTGCGCCGTCCGCGCGACATCCACCCCCAGCCCGACGATCAGCGCCCAGCCGAGCAGGACGTGCAGCAATATCGTCACGCCCATCGCGCCGATGCGGCTCCGGTCGGGCAGGGTCGTCGTCATCGCCATGGTGCTGGCACAACGTGGATGAATGGCGGGTGATCCGGGTTGACCGATAGAAGTCGTATCCCCGCGAAGGCGGGGATCCAGGGTCAAGAACGCGGCGGTAGTAAACCTGGCTCTGGATCCCCGCCTTCGCGGGGATACGATCAAAATGACGGAGGGGATTTACCGCTTCCCCAACGCCACGATCGCCCGGTCGCGCAGCCGCTCGACCGCCGCGGCATGGATGCCCGGCGCCGCCGCCATCACCCCGAAGAACTGCGGCCGCGGCTGGTTGAAGCGCAGCTTGCGCCCGATCGCGTCGGTCACCGTCGCCCCCGCCTCGCGCGCGATCAGGATGCTGGCCGCCACGTCCCATTCGTTGCCCCAGCGCAGCGTCGCGAGAAAATCGGCCTCGCCCGCCGCGACCATCGCCATGCGCAGCGCGATCGAATTGGGTTTCGCCACCATCAGCAGGTCGCGGTCCGCCTTGGGCAGCGCATCGACCGGCGTCCGGCTGCCGGCGAAGTCGGTACGCGTACTCACCGCCAGCCGCTCGCCGTTCAGCCCCGCGCCCTGCCCGGCGGCCGCGGTCCAGCGCTGCCGCCGCACCGGCGCGTCGAGCACGCCCAGCACCGGCTGCCCGTCCTCGATCAGCGCGACCGACACCGCCCAGCCATCGCGCCCGCGAACATAGTCGCGCGTGCCGTCGATCGGATCGACGATCCACACCTGCCGCCGCGCCAGCCGCACGGCATCGTCGGCGCTCTCCTCCGACAACCATCCCGCATCGGGCAGCAGCGCGGTCAGCCGCCGGTGCAGCAGCCGGTCGACCGACAGGTCGATCTCGCACACCGGATTGCCCGGCGCCTTTTCCCACGTCTCGAAATCCCCGCGCCAGCTCGCCAGCGCCAGCGCCGCCGCCTCCCCGGCGATGGCGGTCACCTGTTCGAGCAGGCCGGGGTCAGCCACCCGCCACCGTCATGCCATCGACCCGGATCGTCGGCACGTTGACGCCCTGCCGATGCTCGAGGTCGCCCGCGGCGGTGATCGACGCCAGCATCGGGCGCAGGTTGCCGGCGATGGTGATCCCCGACACCGGCCGCGTGATCTCGCCGCCCTCGATCAGGAAGCCCGACGCGCCGCGGCTGTAATCGCCGGTCACGCCGTTCACCCCCTGCCCGATCAGTTCGGTCACCAGCACGCCGCGCGCGATCCCGCCGATCAGCGCCTCGCGCGATCCCGCCCCGCCGGCCAGGTGGACATTGCCGGTGGTCACCCCCGGCGGACCGCCCAAGCCCCGCGAGGCATGGCCGGTCGGCTCCAGCCCCAACTGCCGCGCCGACGCGCTGTCGAGCAGCCACGTCTGCAACACCCCGCGTTCGACCAGCGCCATCGGCGACACCGGCAACCCCTCGCCATCGAACGGCCGCGCGCGCAGCCCATGCGGGCGGTGCGGGTCGTCGATGATCGACAGCCCTTCCGGCAGGATCGCATGGCCCAGCTGCTCGCGCAGGAAGCTGGTCCCGCGCGCGATCGACGGGCCGGAAATCGCGCCCAGCACATAGCCGATCATGCTGCCGCCGACGCGGGTGTCGAACACCACCGGCATCGCCCCGCCGTCGATCTTCACCGGGTTCAGCCGCGCGACCGCGCGCTCGCCCGCGCGCCGTCCGACGATCTCCGGCGCCTCCAGCATCATGCGGTGTCGCGCCGAGTGATGGGCATGGTCGCGCTGCATCGCCGCGCCCTCGCCCGCCAGCACGCTCGCCGAAATGCCGTGGCTGGTGACCGCATAGCCCTGTGCGAAGCCATGGCTGGTGGCGAAGGCGACGACCGCACGGCTGTAGCCGGCCGACCCGCCCTCCGAATTGCTCACCCCCGCGACCGATCGCGCGGCATCCTCCACCGCCAGCGCCGCCTCGCGCAGCAGCGGTGGCGCGACGTCGCCGCCAGCGTCGAGGTCGAGCAGCGGCGGCGCGCCGCGCAGCAGCCGATCGGCCGGGGCCAGGCCTGCCCAGCGATCCTCGGGCGCGGCGCGCGCCATCGCCACCACCCGCTGCGCCAACGCCGCCAGCCCGCTTTCGGAAAGGTCGGAAGTCGACACGCTGGCCGATCGCTGACCGACGAACACGCGCAGCCCCAGCTCCACGCCTTCCGAGCGGCCGACGTCTTCGAGCTGCCCCAGCCGCACCGACACCGACAGCGCGGTATCGGCGACGAGGATCGCATCGGCGGCATCGGCGCCACAGGCACGGGCACGGGCGATGGCGGACTGGACACGGTCGACGGCGGTTTCGGGCGTAAGCATGGGGGCCAGATGGGAAGTGCGACCCCGCACGGCAACGCTCATGCCGCCTGCCCGACGGTCAACAACCCCAGAAAGAGCAGCAGGCCGGCATCGCGGTTCGACCGGAACCGCCGCAGCGTGTTGGCGCCGTCGTCGGGCCTGAGCGTCGCCACCTGCCACAACAGATGCGCCGCCCCCGGCAGCAGCGCGGCGAGCGCCAGCGGCGTCGGAAACACCCGCCACACCGCGCCCGCCCAGCACGCGATGGCGACGACGTACAGCAGCGTCACGCCGGGCCGCACCCGCCGCCCCATCGCCCGCGCCGACGATCGCACCCCGACCATCGCGTCATCCTCGATATCCTGACACGCATAGATGGTGTCGTAGCCGATCACCCACGCGATCGATCCCGCGTACAACAACGCCAGCGGCGTCCAGTCCTCGACCGCCATCTGCGCCCACGCGACCGGCGCCGCCCAGGAGAACACCATGCCCAGCCATGCCTGCGGCCACCACGTGATCCGCTTCATGAACGGATAGGCCGCGACCAGCACGAGGCTGAGCAACGCGACGATCGCCGCGAGGAAGGTCAGTTGCAGCAACACGACGAACCCGATCAGGCTGAGGACGACCAGCCACGCCCACGCCGCCTTCACCGACACCGCCCCGCTCGCCAGCGGCCGGTTGGCGGTACGCGCCACCTGCCGGTCGAGATCGCGGTCGACGATGTCGTTGTAGACGCAGCCCGCGCCACGCATCGCGATGCTGCCGAGCAGGAACCACAACAGCATGTCCCACCGCTCGACCGCGCGGCCCGACAGCGCCATGGCCCATGCACCGGGCCAGTAGAGCAGCCACCAGCCGATCGGCCGGTCGAACCGGGCGAGCAGCGCGAACGGACGCGCGGCGGCGGGCAGGATCGCGATCAGCCCGCGATGTTCGGTGTCGGCGACGTTGGTGGCGGGCGAGGACATGGCGTCCCTGCTGCCACTAACCGGCGGACTTGCCCAGCCCGATCAGCCCGCCGATGCCGCGAGCGCCGCCGCGACGTTCAGCGCCGGGCGTCGCCGCGATGCCGGTATCGATGATGGCAATCCCCATCCCGCGTCCGGTTGCACCGACACGGTCGGCGGCGTCGGCCTTAGGCACGATGGCGGCATTCGATCGCTCCGCCTCGCCCTGCCCGGCGGTCGCGGCGGCGCTGGTCGCCGTCGGGGTCGGAGCGGGTATCGGCGTGGTCGGGGCCACGACCTCCGTACCGGTCGAACCGCCGCCGCACCCATCCGCCCGTACCGCATGTCCCCGCCCCTTCCAGCGCGTTCGTTACCGTCAGGCAACGGTCGATTGCAGGGCCATGGACATACCGCTGTATCTGAAGGGTCTTCTCGCCGACCTGCGGGAGGCGCCACGGGAGTGCCTTCAAACCGTCCTGCGCAGTCCATCCTCGCCCCGGATCAAGTCCGGGGTGACGACCACGGCGACCTGTCGATCGAGGACGACGACGGCATGGCACCCCGCCGGCAGCCGACAGCTTATTGGCTGGCCGCCTTCTGCGCCTTCGCCTGCTTCGCATAATGATGGTGCATCGCGATGCAGCCGGCGACGGCGCCCAGCTTGCCATGCCCCTTGCCGATCATGTGCCCGCCGACCGCACCGGCGGCGGCACCGCGCAGGCAACCCTTTGCCAGGGCGGGTTGCGCCGCGATCATGGTCAGCGGCAGGGCGATCAATGCAACAAAACGCATCTTCCATCTCCCTCGAACGGAATGTCCGAGGCAGCTTCTACGAGCCGACCATGCGCGGGGTTGCGTTAAACTTTCGTCATGTCGCCGACCCCGCTAACGAAGCGTCATGGACCTCGACCAGCTGCTCCACCATTATTTCGGCACCGCCGATCCCGACACGCTGTCCCCGGACGCGCTCGATGCCGCGCGCGAGCGGATGGCGATCGACTTCGGCGTCACCCGCGATCCCTCGCGCCGCTTTGCGCTGTGGTCGCTGATGGACGCCTTCGGGTTCGCCCCGCCACCGGCCGCTGCCTTTGCCAAGGAACCCGAACTGCGCGCGGCGGCGGACCGCTATCTCGACGCCGCCTACCGGATCGAGCGCGACGGGGCCCCGGGCTGATGCCATGGGTAATGCTGGCCGTCGCCGGGCTGCTCGAGATCGTCTGGGCCTATTACATGAAGCTGTCCGACGGCTTTTCGAAGCCATGGCCGACGCTTGCGACCTTCGTCACGATGTTCGCCAGCTTCGGCCTGTTGTCGCTGGCGATGAAGCAGCTGCCGCTCGGCACCAGCTACATGGTGTGGACCGGCATCGGCGCACTGGGCGCGTTCGTCGTCGGCATCGTCCTGCTGGGGGAAGCGGTCACGCCGATGCGTCTGGTCGCGGCGGCGATGCTGCTGGGCGGGCTGGTGCTGATGAAGCTGGCGTCGTGACCGGCCCCACGCGCCTGCTATAGCCCACCCATGCCCGCTACCCCCGCCTGGCCGCCCGATTCGTCCCCCCGCCTGTTCGTCGACCAGCCGCTCGGCGACGGCGCACGCATCCGCCTCGACGGTGCGCAGGCACATTACCTGTTGTCGGTGATGCGCGTGAAGGACGGCGACGTCGTCCGCCTGTTCGACGATGCGACCGGCGAATGGCTTGGCCACGCCACCGAAGTCCGCAAGCGCGACCTGGTCCTCGCCATCGCCGAACGGCTGCGCGAGCGCGAGGTCGTACCCGACCTGTGGCTGTGCATCGCGCCGACCAAGAAGGGGCGGATCGACTGGACGATCGAAAAGGCGTGCGAGCTGGGCGTCGACCGGATCGTGCCGGTGCTGACGCGGCGCACGGTGGTCGATCGCCTCAACCTCGACCGGCTGCGCACCCATGCGATCGAGGCGGCGGAGCAATGCGGCCGCACCGCGCTGCCGGCACTGGCCGAACCGGTGAAGCTCGCCGCGCTGCTGCGCGACTGGCCCGCCGACCGCGCGCTGTTCTTCGCCGACGAGACCGGCGGCGTCCCTGCCCTCGACGCGATGCGCGGCCGGCCCGGACCGGCGGCGATCCTGATCGGGCCCGAAGGCGGCTTCGATCCGGAGGAACGCGAAGCGATCCGCGCCCATCCGCAGGCGGTCGGCATGGCGCTCGGCCCGCGCATCCTGCGGGCCGAAACGGCGGCGGCGGCGGCGACCGCGCTGTGGATGGCGGCGGCGGGCGACTGGTAGCCACGCTATACCTGCATCAATCACAGCCCCCTAGCGCGGCCTTTCACCTGGGCGTATGGGCGCGATCATGAGCACGAAGACCGTTTCGGACAACAGCGCAGCGGTCATCGAGGACCGCGCACAGCTGATCGCCTATTTCGCCGGGGGCGAGAAGCCGGCGGAACGCTGGCGGATCGGGACCGAGCACGAGAAGTTCGTCTATCGCACCACCGATCACGCCGCCCCGTCCTATGACGAACCCGGTGGCATCCGCGACCTGCTTGCCGGTCTCGAACGCTTCGGCTGGCGCCCGGTCGAGGAGGGGGGCAAGGTCATCGCGCTGACCGGCCGGGACGGTTCGGTCAGCCTCGAACCCGCCGGGCAGTTCGAGCTGTCGGGCGCGCCGCTCGAAAACCTGCACCAGACCTGCGCCGAGACCGGCCGTCACCTCGATCAGGTAAAGGCGATCGGCGACGAACTGGGCCTCGGGTTCCTCGGCCTTGGCATGTGGCCCGACAAGCGCCGCGACGAACTGCCGATCATGCCCAAGGGGCGCTACGGCATCATGCTGAACCATATGCCGCGCGTCGGCACGATGGGGCTCGACATGATGCTGCGCACCTGCACGATCCAGGTGAACCTCGATTATTCGAGCGAAGCCGACATGGTTCAGAAATTCCGCGTCGGCCTTGCGCTCCAGCCGCTCGCGACCGCGCTGTTCGCCAATTCGCCGTTCACCGACGGCCTGCCCAACGGCCAGCTGTCGTACCGCTCGCATATCTGGTCCGATACCGATCCGGCGCGTACCGGCATGCTGCCGTTCGTGTTCGAGGACGGGTTCGGCTATGATCGCTATACCGACTATGCCCTCGATGTGCCGATGTACTTCGTCTACCGCGACGGCCGCTACATCGATGCCGCCGGCCTGTCGTTCCGCGACTTCCTGAAGGGCCAGCTGTCGGTCCTGCCGGGCGAGAAGCCGACCATCGACGACTGGGCCGACCATCTGTCGACCGCCTTCCCCGAAGTCCGCCTCAAGACGTTCCTCGAGATGCGCGGCGCCGATGGCGGCCCCTGGAACCGCATCTGCGCGCTGCCGGCACTGTGGGTCGGGCTGCTCTACGACCAGGGCGCGCTCGACGCGGCATGGGACCTCGTGAAGCACTGGTCGATCGAGGACCGCCAGCACCTGCGCGACTCCGTCCCCGCGCTCGGCCTCGACGCGCCGCTGCCCGGTGGCGGACGCTTGCGCGACGTGGCGGGCGAGGTGCTCGACATCGCCGGCCGCGGCCTCAGCGCCCGCCGCCGCCTGAGCGTCTCGGGCGAGGACGAGAGCGGCTTCATCGAACCGCTGCGCGAGGTCGTGCGATCGGGCAAGGTGCCGGCACAGGTGCTGCTCAACAAGTTCGCCGGCGAATGGAGCGGCGACCTGTCGAAGGTCTACGACGAATACAGCTTCTAACTTCTCGTCCTCCCCGGCACGGGGAGGGGAACCATGCGCAGCATGGTGGAGGGGGCGGGCGGCATACGCTACCGTCGCGTTGCGCTGCGATTCCCCTCCACCATCCGCTACGCGGACGGTCCCCCTCCCCGTGCCGGGGAGGATCTGAAGAGGCTGGTCACCAATCCCCGCCGCACCATCCATGCGCTATACGCCCGGTACACCGGGTCCGCGCCCAGATGCCGTTCCTCGGTCTTCGCCCGCCAGTAATAGACGCCGCTGACGCAGGCGAGGATCGCGGTACTGCGCGCCGCCGAGGTCCAGCTGTCGGCCGTGGTCAGGATGGGGATCGTCGAGATCCACCAGAACAGGTTCTTCGACAGGTACGCCGGATGCCGGCTGAACGCATAGGGCCCGTGCGTCAGGATGCCGCGATGCGTGAGGTTCGAAAACCGCAGCCCGAACGCCATCGTCGCCCACGCGTAGATCGCGGTCAGCGCCACAAGCACCGCGCCGACGATCCACAACAGCACCGGATGATCGGCCAGCCAATAGGTCCAGTCCGCCGTACCAGGATGGTAGTCGAGCGGGCCGCCATTCGCCATCAGGATGAACGGCGGATAGCACATCAGCGCCGCCGACCAGCCCGCGGCATAGGGCGTGGCGCTGCGGATATGGCTGTCGAGCGGCCGCATCGCGAGGATGTAGCCCGCGGTCGCGAACGCCACGTCGATGACGAACATGAAGGTGATGAGCCAGTTCGCCAGCGGCACCGGCCCGGTCAGGATCGCCGAGCGCTGCGTCCGGATGAACTCGCCGAACCCCGGCGGCACGATCGCCAGCATGAAGGCGAGGAAGAACGCCTTCACCGCCCAGCCGCGCAGGTGGTTCCAGATGGCGTCCCGGTCGATCGGCTCGTCGAGGTGCATCGCCCATGCGCCCAGCGCCCAGCAGCCGTCCTTCGGCTCGACCAGCCGCCGGTCGATCCACAGCATGTAGGGAATGGACAGCACGAACAGCGGCACCGCCACCCAGCCGAACACCCACATCGAAAAGGCGAAGCCGCCCTCCCAATAGAAGCGCCCGGTGGCATAGATGGCGGCAATCAGGCCCCATGTGATCCACAGCCCGGCCAGCTTGGTCAGGCTGATCTCCACCGTCTCGCGCCACGGCCGGACGTTGTTCCAGTCGATGCCGGTCGACGGGTTGTGATGCACCTTGTCGACCAGCAGCGACCACAGCACCATCGGCAGCGCGCACGCGGCGACGTTGACCAGCGCGGCATAGGGACCGTCCATCCCGTAATGCCACGCGATCGCGATCCACGCGAACAGCCCGGCCAGCCCCGCCAATCCCACGCCCGACGATACGGCGGACGCGGGACGCCGGTCGGGTTCGACTTGCAAGGACAAGGAGTTGGGCTGATACATGGCCTATCCGCTACACCCGCGATGGTAAGCATCCGGTGAAGCATATCCTGCCCTGAAGGAAGCCCCTGCCCTTGCGTACCGTTCTTGCCGCATTGTTGCTGACCACCACCGCTCTTCCCGCCGCCGCGCAGCAGATCAACCCGACGGGCAACACCCTGCCGCAGCCGACGCCGATCGTCGACACCGTACCCGCCGCACGCGACATCGATTATCCGGGCACGATCAAGCTGGACGTCGATGCGACCGACACGGTGCAGGGCATCTTCCGCGTCAAGGAAACGATCCCCGTGGCACGCGCTGGCCACATGGTGCTGCTGATGCCCAAGTGGCTGCCCGGAAAGCACGGGCCACGTGGCGAGATCGAGAAGCTGGCCGGGCTGGTCGTACGCGCCAATGGCCGCGAGCTGCCATGGACCCGCGACGTGCTCGACATGTTCGCGTTCCACATCGACGTGCCGGCCGGTGCGAAGAATCTCGATGTTCAATTCCAGTTCCTGTCGGCGACGCAGGGGGAACAGGGTCGCATCGTGGTGACCCCCGAAATGCTCAACCTGCAGTTCGAAGCGGTCAGCCTGTATCCCGCGGGCTATTACACCCGGCGCGTGCCCGTAGAGGCCAGCGTACGCTACCCCGCCGGCTGGACCGCCGCATCGGGCCTGCCGTCGAAGGTGCAGGGCGGCGTCTACCGCTATGAGCGCACCAGCTACGAAACGCTGATCGATTCGCCGGTCTTCGCCGGCAAGTATTTCAAGCGCTTCCCGCTGACCGATCGGGTCGGTCTCAACGTCGTCGCCGACAAGCCGTCCGAACTGGCGGCGACCCCCGAACAGATCGCGGCGCACACCCGGCTGGTCGAACAGGCGGTCAAACTGTTCGGCGCGCAGCATTACGACAAATACGAATTCCTGCTGTCGATCACCGACAAGATGGGATCGATCGGCCTCGAACATCACCGGTCGTCGGAGAACGGCGTCGATCCGGGCTATTTCACCGACTGGAATGCGGGGCCGGGCGAACGCAACCTGTTGCCGCACGAATTCACCCATAGCTGGGACGGGAAATATCGTCGCGGCGCGGACCTGTTCACGCCCGATTTCCGCACGCCGATGCGCAACTCGCTGCTGTGGGTCTATGAGGGGCAGACGCAATTCTGGGGCTATGTCCTCCAGGCGCGTTCCGGCCTCGTGTCGAAGCAGGACACGCTCGACGCCTATGCCGACATCGCCGCCGCACTCGACGCGCGCGAGGGTCGCCAGTGGCGCCCGCTGATCGATACCACCAACGATCCCGTCATCTCTGCCCGGCGCCCCAAGGGCTGGGTCAGCTGGCAGCGGTCGGAGGACTACTACAACGAAGGGCTGCTGGTGTGGATGGAGGTCGATTCGATCCTCCGGAAACAGTCGGGCGGTACGAAGTCGATGGACGACTTCGCCCGCGCCTTCTTCGGGATGCGCGACGGCGACTGGGGCGTGCTGCCCTATACGCTGGCCGATGTCGTCAAGACGCTGAACGGCATCCAGCCCTATGACTGGGCCGGTTTCCTCGACAAGCGGCTGAACGCGCGTACCGACCGCGCGCCGATCGACGGCTTTGCCGCCAACGGCTACCGCATCGTCTATACCGACACGCCGACGACCTATCTGAAGGGTCGCGAGAAGAGCGGCGGCGGCGTCTCGCTGCCCTATTCGCTGGGGCTGACCGCCAACAAGGAGGGCAAGGTCGGCAGCGTGATGTGGGGCAGCCCCGCGTTCAAGGCGGGGTTCGAGACCGGCACCACCATCGTCGCAGTGAACGGCACGGCCTATACCCCCGACCGCCTGCGCGACGCGGTGGGCGCGGCGAAGGGGACGAAGGACCCCATCCGCCTGACCGTCCGCATGGACGATGCCGTGCGCGAGATCGCGATCCCCTATTTCGAAGGCCACCGTTATCCCCGCCTCGAGAAGGTCGGCGCGGGCGACGGCGGGCTCGATCGCCTGCTCACCGCGAAGTAGGCGGAGCGACCATCCGGTCCCGGATCGGGACCGGGTGGTCGTTTCCGAAACGATTCGCAGGAAAAGCAGCTTCATCGTTCGTGAATAACGGGTAAAGGGCGCCTCTACCGCGCGCAGGCGCGAGACGAGGGAGTAGTATTAATGCGCATCGATATGGTGCCCGTCGGCGACAATCCGCCCAGCAGCCTTAACGTCATCATCGAAGTTCCGACCGGTGGCGAACCGGTGAAGTATGAATTCGACAAGGCGTCGGGCGCGCTGTTCGTCGATCGCATCCTGCACACGCCGATGCGCTATCCCGCGAATTACGGCTTCGTGCCGCACACCCTGTCGCCCGATGGCGATCCGCTCGACGCGCTGGTCGTGTCGCGCTCGCCCTTCATCCCCGGCTGCGTCGTCCGCGCCCGCCCGATCGCGGTGCTGAACCTCGAGGACGAGGCCGGCGGCGACGAGAAGCTGGTCTGCGTGCCGGTCGATTCGACCTTCCCCTATTACAGCAACGTCGGCGAACGCGCCGACCTGCCCGAGATCGTGTTCGAGCAGATCGAGCACTTCTTCACCCACTACAAGGACCTCGAAAAGAAGAAGTGGGTCCGCATCGGTACCTGGGGCGGTGCCGAGGAAGCCAGGCAGATCACGCTGGAAGCGATCGAACGCTACAACGAGGCGAAGGCCAAGGGCGAGGAACCGCACGAATACGACGTGCCGGGTCGCTGATGCCGCGGGCGGGGATTTCCCCGCCCGTTTCTTTTCGGGGACGGGACGCAGCCCGTCTCGCCACAATCTTCGTGAACGTCACCCCGGCGAAGGCCGAGGTTTCAAGCGGCCCCCGTCGCGCCCTGTCACCGGGATATCCCGGCCGTGCCGGGATGACGTCTGGTTCGAACGGGGTGAAGCAGCCTTCCGGGCGATCACCCCTTCGCCCGCTTGCGCTTCACCGGCGCCCGCCGCCCCGCCTCCACCGCGATCCGGGCCCATTCCAGCATCGCATCGCCATCGTCGAGCACGTCGTCGGGCGCACGGCGATAGTTCATCGTCGCGGTCGTCCCGTCCTTGCGCGCATAGGTGAAGCGCACGCACCCCGCCGCGTCCCAGACCGGATCGGCGACCGCGTCCGACTTGAACCACAGCACGTCGTCCAGCACGATCGCGAAGACGGCCCCGTCGAGGTAAAGCGTCGCCCCGCCCATCATCCGCCGGAAACTCACCTGCCCGATCGGCGCCAGCGCCTCCCCGACCCAGTCGATCAGTCCGGTATCGACGCTCATGCCCCCGCCTCGCTCTGCACCGCCGGCACCCGCCGCCGCACCGCGACCACGCATCCCGCGACGATCAGCAGCGCGCCGACGACGGTATAGGGCGACACCGTCTCGCCGAACACGATCCATCCGGCCAGCGCCGCCCACACGAACGCGCTGTATTCGACCGGCGCCAGCACCTGCGCCTCGGCCCGGGCATAGGCCCAGGCGAGCGCCATCACCGATGCGATGTTGAGCAGCGCCGCCCCCAGCAGCGGCCCATATTGCGACGGCACCGGCAGGCCGCCCAGCCACGGCACGGCGGGCAACAGCATCGTGCCGATGACGAGGTTGGAGAACAGCGCCACCGCCAGCGGATCGGCGGCCTGCGCCTGTTGCCGCAGCAGGATCAGGCTGCCGGCGTACAGGATCGATGCCGCGACGCACGCCAGGCTGCCGAGCACCGCCTGCGTCGACGCATCGGCCTGCACCTCGCCCGCCGCGATCACCAGCACGCCCGCCGACGCGACGACCGATCCGACGATCGCCGCACGCCGGATCGTCTCGCCGAGGAACAACGCGGCGAGATACAGCGCGATCAGCGGCGCGAGGAAGGTCAGCGCCACTCCCTGCGCCATCGGCACCCGCGCCAGTCCCCAGAAGAACAGCACGACCGACGATCCGGCGGCGACCCCGCGCCCGATATGCAGCTTCAGCACGCCCCATGCCGGCCACCGCCCGCGTCGCGCGACGAACAGCACGCCGCACAGCACCGCACCCACCGCCGAACGCCACAGCACCGCATTGTACGCCCCGCTGTCGATCGACAGCTGCTTCATCAGCGCGTCCATGACCGTGTAGACCATGATTCCGCCCCCGGCGACGAGGAAGGCGCGCAAGCTGGACGGCGGGGTGGACATGGGCGAACCTTTGCGAACGGCGGGCGGCATCGCTGTCGCGTGCGTACCGATTCGATGCAAGGGCCGGGGCGTGGATGGTGTAGGCTCGCGGCCGGGCGCCTCGCCCGCGAAGGACAGCATCATGGCGAAGAGCCAGCAGAAGTCGAACAAGGAAGTCCGCAAGCCCAAGGCGGTCAAGGTAAAGACCATCGCCGCGAACGCATCGACCAAGGACAAAGCGGTCGGCATCGTGACGATCAAGAACTGAACCGGTCCCGCGCCCGGCTTTCCCGTCGACGGGACGGCCGGGCCGCTTCCGGACGACGTGGCGGTGCGATACAGCGCACCCATGTCGCTCGATCTGGGTCAACGCATCGCGCCGCCGCGCTTCATCGCCTTCGCGCTGGTCGCCGGGGCGATCGGGCTGTGGAGCATCCCGACGTTCGGATGGCGCAGCGGCGTGCCGCTGGCGTTCGATGCCGGGGCGGTCGTGTTCCTGCTGTCGTGCATCCCGCTGCTCGGGGCATCGACCGACGCGATGCGCGCCGCCGCGCTGCGCAACGACGCCAACCGCACGCTGCTGCTGCTGCTGTCGGCGGGGATCGCGATCGTCGTGCTGGCGGCGATCGGCGTCGAACTGGGCCAGCGCGGCAGCCCGGGCGCGGGGACGGTGATGCTGGTGGTGGCGACGCTGCTGCTGGCATGGGCGTTCGCCAACACCGTCTATGCGCTGCATTACGCCCATCTGTTCTACACCGCCGGCGAGGACGGCAAGGATGACGGCGGCATCGACGTGCCCGGTACGGACGAACCCGATTACTGGGACTTCGTCTATTTCGCCTTCACGCTGGGCATGACGTTCCAGACGTCGGACGTATCGATCACCTCGCGCACGATGCGGCGCACGGTGACCGGCCACTGCGTCATCGCGTTCGTCTTCAACCTCGGCGTGGTCGCGTTCAGCGTGAACGTGCTGGGCGGGTCTTAGGGTTAGAGTTTGATCCATCCCTATTGAAACGGGCGTCATCCCGGCGAAGGCTGGGATCTCCCGGTGGTAGCGCGCAGCAGGAGCCGATGGAGACCCCAGCCTTCGCTGGGGTGACGTTTCCATACGGATGGATCAAACACCCAGGGTTAGCCACGCAAGCCATTCCGTTCGTCCCGAGTAGCCATTTCGACTGCGCTCAGCCCCTGCTGGGCACGAACGGTCCGGCGGGATTTGATCGCCCCCTACTCCGCCGCCTGCGGCACCGCCGCGCTTGCCGCGTCGATCTCCGCCGCCTTCGCCTCAACCAGTTTGACGATGTGCTCGATCATGTCGGCGTCCTGGACATGGTGGTCGGTGACCCCCGACAGATAGACCATGTGCTTGCCGTTGCCGCCGCCGGTGATGCCGATATCGGTTTCGCGCGCTTCCCCCGGACCGTTGACGACGCAGCCGAGCACCGACAGCGACATCGGCGTGCGGATATGCTGCAACCGTTCCTCCAGCGCCTGCACGGTGCGGATCACGTCGAACCCCTGCCGCGCGCACGACGGGCACGACACCACGCGCACGCCGCGGTTGCGGATGCCCAGGCTTTTAAGAATTTCGAACCCGACGCGGATTTCCTCCTCGGGCTCGGCCGACAGCGACACGCGAATCGTGTCGCCGATCCCGAACCACAGCAGCGATCCGATGCCGATCGACGACTTGACCGTCCCGCCGACGAAGCCGCCCGCCTCGGTAATGCCCAGATGCAGCGGGCAGTCGACCATGTCGGCCAGCTGCTGGTACGCCGCGACCGCCATGAACAGGTCGGATGCCTTCACCGCGACCTTGAACTCGTGGAAGTCATGGTCCTGCAACAGCTTGATATGGTCCATCGCCGACTCGACCAGCGCGTCGGGGCATGGCTCGCCATATTTTTCGAGCAGATGCTTTTCGAGGCTCCCGCCGTTCACGCCGATACGGATCGCACAGCCATTGGCCTTGGCCGCGCGCACGACTTCGGCGACGCGATCGTTCGACCCGATATTGCCCGGGTTGATCCGCAGGCAGGCGGCACCCGCATCGGCCGCTTCCAGCGCACGCTTGTAGTGGAAATGGATGTCGGCGACGATCGGCACGCGCGCGGCCCGCGTGATCTGGCGCAGCGCGGCGGTGCTGGGCACGTCGGGACACGACACGCGGATGATGTCGGCGCCCGCCTCTTCGCAGCGACGGATCTGGTCGATCGTCGCGACGGCGTCGGACGTGTCGGTGTTGGTCATGGTCTGCACCGTCACCGGGGCGTCGCCGCCGACGGGCACGTTGCCGACCATGATCTTGCGGCTTTGCCGGCGGTGAATATCGCGCCATGGGCGGATCGACATGCGCTTCTCGCTAACGTTTGGGTTACTTGGTCCCTGATATAGCCGCGCATTGCTTCACGCGAAAGTCGCGTCGGGAACGGGAATTGGCTGCAGCGATCATCAGCACATCGTCACGACATTATGGCCTCGACTGGCTCCGCATCGCCGCCTTCGCCGTTCTCATCGTATACCATATCGCACTGGCGTTCAGCCCGTGGCGCTGGGTCGTGACGACCGGCCATGCCTATGACGCGCTGATCGCACCGATGGCTCTGGTGACGCCGTGGCGACTGGGGCTGTTGTTCGCGGTATCCGGCTATGCCAGCGCGACACTGGTCGCGCGCGCAGGCGCGCCATGGGCCTTTGCCGGTTCCCGAACGCGCCGGCTGCTGATCCCGCTGTCGTTCGGAATGCTGGCGATCGTTCCCGCCGAAATGTGGGTGCGGGTGATGGAGGCGGGCTATCCCCATGGCTATCTGCGCTTCTGGCTGATCGATGGCTGGCGGTTCGGAACCTATTACGGCGTCGCCTTTCCCAGCTGGGAACATCTGTGGTTCCTCGTCTATCTGTGGTGCTATTCGATGCTGTTGGCGGGCTTCGTCGCATGGGAACCGGCGGCGCGGTGGACGGACCGGGCGGCGTCGTGGCTGGCGGTCGATGCCCGGCTGCTGTGGGCGCCGATCGCGGTGATGACGGGCGTGCGGCTCGCCGCGCTGTTCGTGGTGCCGGAGGGTCAGGGGCTGCTGCACGATGTGGCGGGCCATTCGCAATATCTGCCGCTGTTCGCGCTGGGGTTCCTGATCGCCCGGCGACCGGCATTGTGGCGCGCGCTCCGTCGCCATGCCGGCACGGCCGCGCTGCTCGCGGTGGCGGCCGGGGCGATCGTGGTCGCCGTCGAGCTGCGCTATCCCGGCGATACCGTGCCGCCCCATGCCGCGATGGCCGCCAACCGCGCCGCGCGATCGATCATGGGCTGGTCGATGGTCCTGACGTTGTTCTGCCTTGCCGACCGTTTCGCCAACCGCGACCATCGCTGGCGCGCACCGCTCGGCCGGGCGGTGTTTCCCGCCTATATCGTCCATCATCCGGTGATCGTGCTGGTGACGTGGTTCACCCTGCCGCTGGCGCTGAACCCGTGGATCGAGGCCGCCGTGCTGCTGGCGGCGACGGTGCTCGCCTGCATCGCCGCCTGCTGGCTCGCGCGCGCCCTGCCGCCGCTCGGCATCCTGCTGGGCGTGACGCCGCCGCGCCCGCGCAAGGGTGGCGCCGCTCCCGCGATCTGCTAGCAGGCGGCAAACCGCCAAGCAGGATCACGCAATGTCTATTCCTTCCCCCCGCCCGTGGACCCTGCTGGTACATGGCGGCGCCGGCATCCTGACGCGCGAGACGGTCGGCGCCGAAACCGATGCCGCCGCCCGCGCCGGGCTCGACGCCGCGCTTGCAGCGGGCGAGGCGGTGCTGTCGCACGGGGGCAGCGCGCTCGACGCGGTCGAGGCGGCGGTGCGCGTGCTGGAGGACGACCCGACCTTCAATTCCGGACGCGGCGCGGTGCTGACCTTCGACGGCACGATCGAGCTCGACGCCGCGATCATGGACGGGCGTGACCGCCGCGCCGGTGCCGTCGCCGGCGTCACCCGCAGCCGCCACCCCGTCACCCTCGCCCGCGCGGTGATGGACCACAGCCCGCACGTCCTGCTCGCCGGCCGGGGCGCCGACACCTTCGCCGCCGAACAGGACATCGAACAGGTCGCCCCCGACTGGTTCATGACCGCCGAGCGGCGCGCGCAGCTGGAGGCGATGAAGGCCGATCCCGACAACTGGTTCGACGTCGACATGAAATACGGCACGGTCGGCGCGGTCGCGGTCGACGGCGCGGGCCATGTCGCCGCCGCGACCTCGACCGGCGGCGTGACCGCCAAACGTTGGGGCCGGGTCGGTGATTCGCCGCTGATCGGGGCGGGCACCTATGCCGACGACCGCGCCTGTGCGATGTCGGCGACCGGATCGGGCGAGTTCTTCATCCGCATCGGCGTCGGCCACGAGATCGCGGCGCGCATCCGCTTCACCGGCGAGCCGTTGCAGGTCGCCGCCGACACCGTGCTTGCCGAGACGAAGGCACTGGGCGGCACCGGTGGCGTCATCGTCGTCGGCCCCGACGGCGACGCCGCGTGGAGCCTGACCACGCCCGGCATGTATCGTGGCCGCGTGTCGCAGGGCGGCACGCGCCACGTCGCGATCTATGGCGACGAGGGATGAGCGGTCTGGCCGGCCTCCATCATGTCGCGATCATCGCCTCGGACTATGCCCGGTCGAAGGCGTTCTACGCCGACGTGCTGGGCTTCGCGATCGTCCGCGAGATATGGCGGGCCGAGCGGCAGTCGTGGAAATGCGACATGACGATCCCGGGTGCGCAGATCGAACTGTTCACCTTCCCCGCCGCGCCACCCCGCCCGTCGCATCCCGAAGCGCTCGGCTTGCGCCACCTTGCCTTCACCGTCGCCGACATCGATGCCGAGGTCACCCGTCTCGCCGCCCATGGCGTCGCGTGCGAACCGGTGCGGATCGACGAGCATACCGGACAGCGCTTCACCTTCTTCGCCGACCCCGACGGCCTGCCGCTGGAGCTGTACGAAACCAGCCGCCCGTAACGCGCGCTTGCAGCCGGCGGGGAAGCGCGTAAGGGCCAAATCCATGATTCGCCGCCTGATCCTCGCGCTCGTCTGCGTCTTCGCGACCTCCCCGGCCTATGCCTATTGGGAATTCGGCCATGAAAGCGTCGCGACGATCGCCCGGCTGAACGTCCGCCCCGAAACCCGTGCCGCGATCGAGCGTATTCTCAAACATCAGGCGCTGCTCGAAACGCCTACCTGTCCGGCACGCACCCTCGAACAGGCCAGCGTCTGGGCCGATTGCGTGAAGCCGCTCGGCGAACGCTTCAGCTATGCGTATTCGTGGCATTACCAGAATGTCGATGTGTGCAAACCGTTCGACCTGAAATCGGCGTGCAGGGACGGCAATTGCGTGTCGGCACAGATCGAACGCGACGTGAAGCTGCTGAAGGATCCGAAGGTCCCGATGCGCGAAAAGGTGATGGCGCTGGCGTTCCTCGTCCATTTCGTCGGCGACCTGCACATGCCGCTCCATGCCGGCGACCGCGGCGACCTGGGCGGCAACCGGGTGAAGGCGGATTACGGCGTCTATGGCCCCGAACGCTTCAACCTGCATTCGATCTGGGACGGGCCGCTGGCCGAACGCGCGATCAGCACCCCGCCGACCATCCTGCGCACCTACACCGCCGCCGAGCGTGCGCCGGTGCAGGCCGGCAGCGTCGAGGACTGGAGCCGCGACAGCTGGGCCGTCAGCCGCGACTATGCCTATGCCCCCGCCTATGGCGGCGACGCCTGCGCCCCCAAGAGCGCACAGCGGGTCAAGCTGGACGATGCGACCATCGCCCGGCTGGTGCCGATCGCGCAGGATCAGGTGAAGAAGGGCGGCCTGCGCCTCGCGCGCCTGCTGGACGAAGCGCTGGGGTAAGGGCGTACCCCATTGCGCCCCACGGTCGCGCGTGTCAGCTTGGACACCATGACCGCGATCACGCGGCGAGCGAGAATGGGGACAGGATGCGACTTTACGCGACGATCGCGGCGGCAATGCTGCTGGCGGGCTGCGGTTTCGGCCCGGCGACGGGTGGCCCCGAACTGACGGTGACCGGCCCCAGCGACGCGGTGGCGGCGTTCGTCCGCCAGCAGGGGGCACAGCGTCCCAGTCGCGCGACGACCTTTCCCGAAACCGTCGGTAACGGTCGCTCCAGCGCGCGGGTGATGCTGCCGGTCGGGACCGGCGCACCGACGGTCCAGGCGCTGATGCGACAGGCGGCGGTCGCCGGGCTGACCACGGCAGTCGTCCGCCGGCAATGACATGCGACCCGCCGGTTCACGCAAAGGAACGAAGCCGGCGTTAACCGAATATTGGCGGCTGGAATGCGAAGCCGGCCGCATGATGTGGTCCTGTCGCATGGTGTTGTTCGCGCTGTTGCTTGCGATCGGCGTCCTCGGCGCCGCGTCGGCACGGGCGCAGGCCGGCGTCGTCGGCGTCGTCGGCGCGAGCCTGTCGACCTGCGCCAGCCGCGTCGCTCCCGGCGATACGCCACAGGCGATGTTCGCGCATCCCGAGCGGTTCGACTGCACCAGCCCGCAAACCGCCCATGGCAGCGGCGACTACTGGATCCTGTCTGGCCCGCTGCCCCCCGGCACCGACGGCGCGCGTCCGATCCGCGTGCGCCAGGCCAGCCTGTCGCAGGACCGCCTCGCCGTCTACGCCCTCGCCGCGGACGGCCGGATCACCGGTATCGTCAACGACCAGATCGGCATCTCGCGCCACCTGCGGCTGGGCGCGGTGATCGAGCACCGCTTCGTGCCCGGCGATGCGCCGATCACGCGGTTGCTGTGGCGCGTCGACGGCGCCAGCAACCTGCGCGGGGTCGTCGTCGGCGCACGGGTCGCCAGCGACGGCGACAGCATCCGCTCCGACCTGCTGTTCGCCGCCTTCTACGCCGCGTTTCTCGGACTGGTTTCCGGGCTGCTGATCTACAATCTCGCGCTGTGGAACGTGCTGCGCCACGATTTCCAGCTCGCCTATTGCGGGCTGCTCGGCTGCGTGCTGCTCTATGCGCTGTCCTCCTCAGGCCTGCTCGCCTGGGTGCTGCCGGGTATCGAGAACAACCGCCGCATCCTCTTCAACTATATCGTGCTGTGCTGGGGCATGTCGGCGGCGCTGACCTTCTGCGCGCATTTCTTCGAATCGCACATTCTCGAAGGATGGCCGCAACGGCTCATCACTGTCACGACCTGGACCTTCGGCGTGCTCGGCGTGCTGTTCATGGCGGTCGGATCGGTGGCGATGCACCCGCTCGACCGGCTGTATTCGCTGGTCATGTTCGTCTCGCCCGGCGTCGTCATGGCGGTGCTGTGGCGCGCATGGCAGCGGCGCAGCCGGTTCCTGTGGATGTTCCTCATCAGCTGGATCTCGCCGATCGCCATGCTCGCCGTCCGCTCGGCGTTCAATCTCGGGCTGGTGCCGTGGAGCTTCTGGATCGACAATTCGACGCTGGTCGCGATGGCGATCGAGACGCTGGTGGCGAGCATGGCGATCGCCCACCGCATCCTGATGCTCAGCCGCGAACGCGACGAGGCGGTGCGGCAGGAGGCGATCAGCCGCGAACTGGCCGATACCGACCCGCTGACCGGGCTGCTCAACCGCCGCGCCTTCCTCGCCCGCGCGATCCCGGCCGATGGCCCGCGCACGCTGATGCTGTTCGACATCGACCATTTCAAGCAGGTCAACGACACCATCGGCCATGACGGCGGCGACGAGGTGCTGCGCCTGTTCGCCCGCACGCTGCGCTATCACGCGCGGACCGGGGTCCTCGTCGCACGGATGGGCGGCGAGGAATTCGCGCTGCTGGGCGAAGAGGACGCGATGCCCGACCCCGAACTGATGCTGGCCAGCGTCCGCGGCGAACGCCTGCCCTTCGACCTGCGCATCACCAGCAGCATCGGTATCTGTCACGGGCCGTTGGCGGACGAGAACGACTGGAAGCGGCTCTATCGCCTTGCCGACCAGGCGCTGTTCCAGGCGAAGACCGCGGGGCGCGACCGCGCCGGCCGGGCGCCACCGGCCGCGATGGCCGCCTGACGCCGCAGCGTACGTTAGGCGCAACCCTGCTTGCATGATCCGCAACCCCTGCTTACACTTTTGTCAATGAGCAGCACTGCCCCCGTCCTCGACCGCTACGTCCACCCGGTGCCGTGGGAGACGCCGCTGCCGCCCCTGTCGATGGTGACGCTGTTCGAGGAGTCGGCGGCGAGGCGGGGCGAGGCGCCGCTGATCGACTTCCTCGGTCGGCACTACAGCTATGCCGAGACGAAGAACGGCGCCGACCGGGTCGCCTGCGGGCTGGCGGCGATGGGCTATGGTCCCGGCGACCGCATCGGGCTGTTCCTGCCCAACGTGCCGCATTATGTCGCGGCCTATTACGGCATCCTCAAGCTCGGCGCGACGGTGGTCAATTTCTCGCCGCTCTACACCGCGCAGGAACTGGCGGCGCAGGTCGAGGATTCGGGGACGAAACTGCTCTTCACCCTCTCGGCCTCCGCGCTGCTGCCGACCGCGCTGACGGTGCTGGAAACCAGTTCGCTCGAACGGCTGGTCGTCGGGTCGGTCGCCGGTGCGCTGCCGCCCGCCAAGTCGCTGTTCTACCGCTGGTTCCGCTCGAAGGAGGTGACGCCCCGCCCCGCCGACCCGCGCGTCACCGCCTTTTCCGCGCTGATCGCCAACGACGGCGGCTGCGGCACGCCGGTGATCGATCCCGACCATGATCTGGCATTGATCCAGTACACCGGCGGCACCACCGGCAGTCCCAAGGGCGCGATGCTGACCCATGCCAATCTGTCGGCCAATGCCCGGCAGGTCGCGTGGCTCGACCCCGATGGCGTGAACCCGTGCGAACGCATTCTCGGCGCGCTGCCGATGTTCCATGTCTTCGCCAACACCTGCGTCCTCAACCGCACCGTCGTGACCGGCGGCGAGATCGTGATGCTGCCGCGCTTCGATGCCGGACAGGTGCTGGCGGCGCTCGCCCGGACGAAGGCGACCGCCTTTCCCGGCGTGCCGACCATGTATCGCGCGCTGCTCGATCATCCGCGTCTGGCGCAAACCGATTTCTCGTCGCTGCGCTTCTGTATCTCGGGCGGCGCGCCGATGCCGCCGGAACTGAAGGAACGCTTCGAGGCGGCGACCGGCGCGACGCTGGTCGAGGGCTATGGCCTGTCGGAAAGCTCGGGCGTGGTGTCGTGCAATCCCTATGCCGGGCCGCAACAGGCGGGCAGCATCGGCCAGCCGATCGCACAGACCCGCGTGCGGCTGGTCGACAAGGAAGACGCCGGCCGCCCCGCGCCCGAGGGCGAACCGGGCGAGATCGTCGTCGCCGGGCCGCAGATCATGCGCGGCTACTGGCACCGTCCCGATACCGAGGACACGACCTTCTGCATCGATGCCGACGGCACGCGCTGGCTGCGCACCGGCGATGTCGGCACGATCGACGCCGACGGCTTCGTCCGGATCGTCGACCGGCTGAAGGACATGATCGCGGTCGGCGGGTTCAAGGTCTTTCCGAGCGAGATCGAACGCGTCCTGTACCATCACCCGGCGATCCGCGAGGCGCTGGTCGTCGGCCTCCCCAACGACTATCGCGGCGAAAGCCCGCATGCCTATGTGACGCTGGCCGAGGACGCCGATGTGACCGGCGAGGCGCTGAAGGCCTGGCTCAACCCGCAACTGGGCAAGCACGAACGCGTCGATGAAGTCGTCGTCCGCCTTACCCTGCCCAAGACGATGATCGGCAAACTGAGCCGCAAGGACCTGATCGCCGAAGTGCTGGCGGAACGCGGGTAGCCTTTTGTCGTCACCCCGGACTTGATCCGGGACACCGCTTATTTTCGTCTTCACGCGCAGGCACGAAGAGAAGAAGTTAGGTTTCGCGCAAAAACGCAGAGACGCAGAGACGCGGAGGGGGTGTGGAGCAGGCCGTCGCAGCCCGTCCGGCGAAGCCTCTCGCGTGCTGCGCCGGAGATAGAGAGCCGCTATCGCGGCGAGCACAACCCCTCTGCGTCTCCGCGCGAACCACTCTCTTCGCGCCTCCGCGCCTTCGCGTGAACCAATCTTCTTCTGCCACGCGAACCGCCCCACCCTTCCGACCATCGCCCAAATCCGGTAAGGGCGCAGCCATGACCACCCCGAAAACCTTCCACGTCAAATCGTTCGGCTGCCAGATGAACGTCTATGACGGCGAGCGCATGGCCGAACTGATGGCGGCGCAGGGCATGACCGCGACCGACGACGCCAATGCCGCCGATCTGGTCGTGCTCAACACCTGCCACATCCGCGAAAAGGCGACCGAGAAGGTCTATTCGGACATCGGCCGGCTGCGCAAGCACGGGTCCGACCCGATGATCGCGATCGCCGGCTGCGTCGCGCAGGCCGAGGGGGAGGAGATCGTCCGCCGCGCGAAGGTCGACGTGGTGGTCGGTCCGCAGGCATATCACAACCTGCCCCGGCTGGTCGCCGATGCCGCCGCCGGCAAGCCCGCGCTCGACACCGACATGCCGCCCGAATCCAAGTTCGGCCACCTCCCCGCCCGCCGCCGCAGCGGGCCATCGGCGTTCCTGACCGTGCAGGAAGGGTGCGACAAGTTCTGCACCTATTGCGTCGTGCCCTACACGCGGGGCGCGGAAATCAGCCGCCCCTTCGCGCGCATTGTCGACGAGGCGAAGGCGCTGGTCGATGGCGGCGCGCGCGAGATCACGCTGCTGGGGCAGAACGTCAACGCCTGGACCGACGCCGACGGTCGCGGGCTCGACGCGCTGATCCGCGAGCTAGACCGCATCCCGGCGCTGCAACGCATCCGCTATACCACCAGCCACCCCAACGACATGACGCAGGGGCTGATCGACGCGCACGGCGATGTGGAAAAGCTGATGCCGTTCCTTCACCTGCCGGTACAGGCGGGCAGCGACCGGGTGCTCAAGGCGATGAACCGCAGCCACACCGCCGACAGCTATCTGCGCCTGCTCGACCGCGTCCGCGCCGTGCGTCCCGACATCGCGCTGTCGGGCGACTTCATCGTCGGCTTCCCCGGCGAAACCGAGGCGGAGTTCGAGGAGACGCTGAGGCTGGTCGACGCGGTCGGCTATGCGCAGGCGTACAGCTTCAAATACTCACCCCGCCCCGGCACCCCCGCCGCCGACATGGCCGGCGAGGTGCCGATGGCGGTGATGGACGACCGGCTGCAACGGCTCCAGTCCGCGTTGCTGCGCGACCAGAAGGCGTTCAACGACGCCGCGGTCGGTCGCATCTGCAACGTACTCGTCGAACGGCAGGGGCGTCATGCCGGGCAGATGCTCGGCAAGTCGCCATGGCTGCAATCGGTGCATTTCGTCACCGACGCGGCGATCGGCGACATGGTCGAGGTGGAGATCGCCGGCGCGGGACCGGTGTCGCTGTCGGGCGTCGAACGGGTACGGGCGGCGGCGTGAGCGATCCCTTCGCGCTCGACACGCGCGACGGCATCCCCGACGACATCGCCTATCTGCGCGCGCGCCACCACCAGGGCGACTGGGCCGCGCACGCCAATTTCGGGCAGTTGTGCGACTTCTGGCTGCACGTCCACCGCTCGCTGCGCAGCGAAGGGGCGGCGATGGAGGCGATCATCGCCGATTTGCGCGAAGGCCGCCTCGACCCGCAGCGCTTTCCCCAGCGCTTCGTACCCGCGCTCAACCAGTTCCTCGGTCATCTGGATGGCCATCACCGGATCGAGGACGGGGTCTATTTCCCCAGATTCCGTGCGCTGGACCCGCGCATGGCGCGCGGCTTCGACCTGCTGGAGGCCGATCACCACGCGATCCACGACGCGCTGGAAGCCACCGTCGGCAGCGCGCGCGGCCTGCTCGCCAGCCTGACCGACGCCCGCGCCGCCGAAACCCATGCCGCCGCCGCCGCGACGCTGACCCGCCTGTTGCTGCGGCATCTGGCGGACGAGGAGGATCTGGTGATTCCGGCGATGCTCGAACATGGCGAACGTCGTGTCGGATGAACCGGTCGCCGGATAAATCAAATACTTGATATATTGTATCGGCAACCAAAGCGGCGACCTTGCATTGCAGCGCCCGTGATCCCTCCATCATGGACTTCCGCAATATGACGACCCCTGCCAAGGGCTATGCCGCCCAGAGCCCCGAAGCGAAGCTCGCGCCCTTCTCGTTCGAGCGCCGCGACCCGCTTGCCACCGACGTCGCGATCGACATCCGCTATTGCGGCGTGTGCCACAGCGACCTGCACACCGCGCGCGGCGAATGGCCCGGCACCCTCTATCCTTGCGTTCCCGGCCACGAGATCGTCGGCACCGTCACCGCCATCGGCAGCGACGTGAGCCGGTTCCAGGTCGGCGATACCGTCGGCGTCGGCTGCATGGTCGACAGCTGCGGCCAGTGTCCGTCGTGCCATGAGGGCGAGGAACAATATTGCACCGGCACCGGCTTCGTCGGCACCTATAACGGCCCCGACCCCGTGCTCGGCGGCCACACCTTCGGCGGCTATGCCGACCATATCGTCGTCGACCAGGACTTCGTGCTGAAGATCCGCCATGACGAAGGCGACCTCGCCGCCGTCGCGCCGCTGCTGTGCGCCGGGATCACCACCTACTCGCCGCTCAAGCACTGGGGCGTCGGTCCGGGGCAGAAGGTAGGCATCGTCGGTCTGGGCGGCCTGGGCCATATGGGCGTCAAGATCGCCGCGGCGATGGGCGCCGAGGTCTATGTGTTCTCGACCTCGCCGGGCAAGCGCGACGATGCGAAGCGGCTGGGCGCGAAGGACCTGATCGTGTCGAAGGACGAAGCGGCGATGGGCGAACATGCCGGCAGCTTCGACTTCATCCTCAACACCGTCGCCGCTGCCCACAATCTCGACCAGTTTCTCGGCCTGCTCAAGCGCGACGGCACGATGACGCTGGTCGGCGTACCCGAAACGCCGCATCCCTCGCCCTCGGTCGGCACGCTGGTCTTCGGTCGCCGCGCGCTGGCCGGTTCGCTGATCGGTGGCATCGCCGAGACGCAGGAAATGCTCGATTTCTGCCACCAGCACGGCCTGACCGCCGATATCGAGACGATCGCGATGGACGAGATCGAGACCGGCTACGACCGGATGCAGAAGAGCGACGTGAAATATCGCTTCGTCATCGACATGGCGACGCTCGACTGACGCCAACGGGGGGCCGTCGGGTCCCCCGTCGCTTTTTTGGGCTGTCCCGCTGCCGCGCGCTCTGCCACTATCGCTCCCGATGCAGTCGCGCCGCCCCTGGCTCCCCCGTCCGCCTTCGTGCGTTGCAGGCGTGATGCGCCGTTTCCATATTCGTCATGCTTCAGCCGGCCGGACGCATCCCGCGTTCCGGCCGCTTTTCGAAAGGATCGCATGAGCCGCAAGCCCGTTCCCGCCCAAGCCGGACAGCGCGCCCGCGCCGAGCTGAGCTTCGACAAGCCGCAACTCCTCCTGCGCCTGTTCGGTGAGTTCGACGCGAACCTGCTGGCGCTGGAGGAGCGGCTAGGCGTCTATATCACCGCACGCGGCGACCGCGTCGGGATCGAAGGGTCGGCCGAGGCCGTGGCCCATGCCCGCGAGGTGCTGAACGAACTGCACCGTCGCATCCTGCGCGGCGAGGAGGTCGATCCCGGCCTGATCGACGCGGTCATCGCCATGTCGACCCAGCCCGCGCTGGACGGCATCTTCCGCGCGGAGAATGGCGAGGGCGCGCCGTCGATCATGATCCGGACGCGCAAGAAGACGATCGTCCCGCGCACCATCGCGCAGGCCGGCTACATGCACCAGCTGCTGTCCAACGACATCATCTTCGCACTGGGGCCGGCGGGCACCGGCAAGACCTATATCGCCGTGGCGCAGGCGGTGGCGCAGCTCATCACCGGCAGCGTCCAGCGGCTGATCCTGTCGCGCCCGGCGGTCGAGGCGGGCGAGAAGCTGGGCTTCCTGCCCGGCGACATGAAGGAAAAGGTCGATCCCTATCTGCGCCCGCTGTACGACGCACTGAACGACTGCCTGCCTGCCGAGCAGGTCGAACGCCGCATCCTGTCGGGCGAGATCGAGATCGCCCCGATCGCGTTCATGCGCGGCCGCACGCTCGCCGACGCCTTCGTCATCCTCGACGAGGCGCAGAATACCACCCCTGCGCAGATGAAGATGTTCCTGACCCGCTTCGGCCAGAACAGCCGCATGGTGGTATGCGGCGATCCCAACCAGACCGACCTGCCCGGCGGCGTGCAGGCATCGGGCCTTGCCGACGCCACCCGCCGGCTGGAGGGGATCGAGGGCATCGCCTTCGCCCGCTTCGGTGCCGGCGACGTCGTCCGCCACCCGATCGTCGGGCGGATCGTCGAGGCCTATGAAGGCAAGGATGCTTGAGGCCGACCACGCGGGGGCGTAGATCGGACCGGAAAGGAAACGACGATGGGCATTCATATCCCGAACGATCCGACGCTGGCCGAACGAATCGCTCGCCTGTCGTCGCGCCTTCACGTCAGCGAAGATAAACTCATGACCCGGGCACTCGATGATTTGGAAGAAAACCTCAACCGGTACGAACGCAACCCCGAAGCGCCAGAGTGGCTTCGCAAGTTCTGGAAAGACCACCCACTTCCCCCGCCTGTAGGGCTGAAGGCCGACAAGGCCTTCTACGACTGGTTGTCCGGCGAGGAAGACGAGTGAAGCTGTTCCTCGACGCATCGGCGTTGGTAGCGATGATCGCTGGCGAAAGTGACGCGGACACCCTCGCGTGGCGCATGACGGATTTCACCAGCTTTCTGACGTCGCCGATCGCGCGTTGGGAAGCGGTGATCGCGTTGTTCCGGTCGCACAATTTCGATTGGCTGTCGGCTCAGAGGAATGTCGACGACCTGCTTGCCCTGCACGATGTGGCGATCGTTCCAATCGGCGATCTCGAAGGACAGTATGCCCTGGGAGCCTATGCTCGCTACGGCAGGGGCCAGCACCCGGCCAAACTCAACATGGGCGACTGCTTCGCCTACGCCTGTACCCGCATCTATGATGCCACATTGCTCTACAAGGGCGACGACTTCGCAAGGACCGACCTCGCATGATCGATATCGCCGTACAGGCAGAAGCCGACTGGCCGCAGGACCACGATTGGGAGGCGCTGGCCATCCGCGCCGCGACCGCGGTGATCGCGCGCACGCCGCAAGGCGAATGGCTGACCGACCCGGCGCTGATCGAGGTCGCGGTGCGGCTGACGTCCGATGACGAGGTGCAGACGCTCAACCGCCAGTACCGGCAGAAGGACAGGCCGACCAACGTCCTGTCCTTTCCGATGATCCAGCCCGACCTGCTGGCGACGGTCACGCAGAACAGCGACGATGGCGAGGTGTTGCTGGGCGACATCGTCCTCGCCCACGGCGTCTGCGCGGCGGAAGCGGCCGACCGCGGTATTTCGGTCGCCGATCATGCCACGCACCTGATTGTCCATGGCTGCCTGCATTTGCTAGGTCACGACCATCAAAATGATGCCGAGGCGGAAGCCATGGAGGCGATCGAGCGTTCCACGCTCGCCGAACTCGGCCTGCACGACCCCTATCCCGTTACAGAGGACTGACACGACCATCATGGCCGACGCTTCGACCAGCACCACGCCCGGCGACAGTAGCAGCTCCGAAGGGGGCATATGGCGCGGCCTGCGCTCGCTGATCTTCGGCACCGATGCCAGCGAGACGCTGCGCGAACGGATCGAGGAGGTCATCGCCGCGCATGAGGACGAACGCGACGCGCCGGTGGCGGGCGACCTGTCGCCGATCGAGCGCAAGATGCTGCGCAACATCCTCCATTTCGGCGAGCGTGACGCCGGCGACATGGGCGTGCCGCGCGCCGACATCGTCGCGCTGGAGGAGAATACGCCGTTCGCCGACGTGGTGAAGCTGTTCGCCGAGGCGGGGCACAGCCGCCTGCCGGTCTATCGCGAGAAGCTCGATACCATTGTCGGCATGGTCCATGTGAAGGATGTGTTCGCGATCCTCGCGAAGGGGGAGGAGCATCCGCAGACCGCGATCGGCCTGCTGCGCCAGCCGCTCTACGTGCCGCAGTCGATGGGCACGCTCGACCTGCTCGCGCAAATGCAGGCCAGCCGCACCCATCTCGCCATCGTGCTCGACGAATATTCCGGCACCGACGGCCTCATCACCATCGAGGATCTGGTCGAGGAGATCGTCGGCGCGATCGAGGACGAACATGACGAGGCACCGACCGACCTGTTCGTCCCGCTGGACGGCGGCGCATGGGAAGCCGATGCACGGGCCGAGCTGGAGGACGCCGCCGAACTGATCGACCCGCGGCTGGGCGAGGTCGAGGAGGATGTCGAGACGCTGGGCGGCCTCGCCTTCGTCCTTGCGGGCGAAGTGCCCAAGCAGGGCACGTGTCTCGACCATCCGTCGGGATGGAAGATCGAGATCGTCGCCGCCGACACCCGCCGCGTCCTGCGCCTGCGCCTGCACCCCCCACTCGCCACGATCGAGGAATAACAGCATCCGTCCACTCCATGCGAAGGGGTGGCGGAGGGGCTTTGCCGCAGGCGGGACGGACCCGACCGCGTCGGAGCGGGCGGCACCGACCGATCACGCCCGCTGATCGCCCGATCCGATCACAGCCGCCGGAACGCTGCATTTCCGCAGTGTCATGCTTTGGGCGTATTGTTTTCGTACAGAATCGGCATCAACCGACGGCTGGTTGCGATCGAAACGATCGCGTAACGCGGTGATCGTTCCGCTTTACGGATCGGCGGGCGTCGATGGATGCGGCTGCGGCGTTTGCCGCGCCCGTCGCGATGCCGCCGACGGGCCGCCGGCGCTGCTCCCTTGGCGCCGGCGGTTCTCTTCAGGCCCGCTCGACCCGCGCCGCGAGACAACCATGCACGGCGCGATGGGCATGGAGACAGGTGACGTCCGGCAAGGGTTGCGCGCGCGACAATCGGACGCGGCCCCTTCCCCCCGCCGCCGCCGCGCCCTATCCATGCCGCCATGCGCAAACACGCCCTCCGTTTCGGAATCGTCCTGCTGGTCCTTGTCGCCGGCATCGTCTTCTATCTCACCCGCCCCGACCGGGCGCAGCTGGGCGAGAACGCCGTCACCGGCCGCGCGCCGCAACTGTCGCAGGTCCGCAAGCAGACGATCCCGACCGTTCGCGTCGCCGAGCCGACCGGCTGGAAGGACGGCCAGACCCCGACCGCGCCGGCAGGATTGCAGGTGCAGGCGTTCGCCAAGGGGCTCGACCATCCGCGCTGGCTCTACCGCCTAGCCAATGGCGACGTGCTGGTGGCCGAAACCAACAGCCCGCCGCGCGACGGCGGCGGCATCACCGGCTGGTTCATGCGGCTGTTCATGGACCGCGCCGGCGCCGGAACGCCCTCGGCCAACCGCATCACCCTGTTGCGCGATGCCAATGGCGACGGCGTGGCGGAGGGGCGCTCGGCGCTGCTGACCGGGCTCAGTTCGCCGTTCGGCATGGCGGTGGTCGGCGACTGGCTCTACGTCGCCAACACCGACGCGCTGGTCCGCTATCCCTTCCGCGTCGGCCAGACCCGGATCACCGCCGCCCCCGAAAGGATCGTTGCCCTGCCCGGCGGCGGCAATCATTGGGCGCGCAACGTCGTGGCCGATCCCGACGGCAAGTCGCTCTATGTCAGCGTCGGCTCGGCATCGAACGTCGCCGAGAACGGGCTGGAGATCGAAAAGAACCGCGCCGCCATCTGGCAGGTCGATCCGGTGAGGAAGAGCTTCCGCATCTATGCCACGGGCCTGCGCAACGCGAACGGCATGGCGTTCGAGCCGCGCACCCGCGACCTGTGGGCGGTCGTCAACGAACGCGACATGCTCGGGTCCGACATGCCGCCCGATTACCTGACCAAGGTCGAGTTCGGCGGCAACTATGGCTGGCCGTGGCATTACTGGGGCGGCTATATCGACGACCGTGTCCAGCCGCAGCGGCCCGACCTGCGCCAGTATGTCGCCCGTCCCGACTATGCGCTGGGCGCCCATGTCGCCCCGCTCGGCCTCGCCTTCACCACCGACATGCGGCTGGGCGATCGCTTCGCCAACGGCGCGGCGATCGGGCTGCACGGTTCGTGGAACCGCGTGCCGCCGTCGGGCTACAAGGTCGTCTACATCCCCTTCGCCGCCAATGGCGGCTTCCCCGCGGCCAACGCGAAACCGGTCGACCTGCTCGCCGGCTTCCTGTCGGCCGACGGCAAGCAGGCCTATGGCCGCCCGGTCGGGGTGATCGCCGACCGCACCGGCGCGATGCTGGTCGCCGACGATGTCGGCAACACCATCTGGCGCGTCAGCCAGCCGCTGGCCGCGCGGTAATCCGCAACCGCGCTCGCGTTTGAACGTCACCCCGGCGCAGGCCGGGGTCTCCCCGTAACAGCACGCTGCACGAGCCGCGAAAGACCCCGGCCTGCGCCGGGGTGACGCTTGCATTGAACCGGGGCGTTACTTCAGCAACGCCGGCCCGTCGCGCCCCAGCTTCTCCCTGATCTTGTTCGCGAACATCGCCAGCATCGGCGGCAGGTCGAGCACCGCATGGACATGCGCGTCGTGCATCTCGCAGCGCGCCTTGATCGTCTGCCCCATGCCGCTGACCGTGAAGTGCAGCGTGTCGCCGTCCCAGCGCTTGTCGTGCATCACGCCGCCGGGAATCATCCCCGCCAGCTTGTCGATGCCGCCATCGATCCGCTGGCGCACGCCCGCGCGACCGAGCTTGTGGGGAATGTCGACTTCGACCGGCTGGTGCATGCTAACTCCTCTTCGCGCCCCATCTAGTGGCTCACGCTGTTCGAAAACAGGTTCATCACGACGACCCCGGCGAGGATCAGCGCCATGCCAAGCATCGCGGGCAGGTCGAGCCGCTGTCCCTGAAACCCCCACGCGATCGACGCGACCAGCACGATCCCGACTCCGGACCAGATCGCATAGGCGACACCGGTCGGCATGGTCCGAAGCGCCAGCGACAGGCAGTAGAAGGCGACCGCATAGCCCGCCACCGTCACGATCGAGGGCACGAGTTTCGTGAACCCTTGGGTCGCGCGCATCGTCGAGGTGGCGATCACTTCGGCGACGATCGCGATGGCGAGCCAGGCATAGGCGGTCATGGTGTGGAGATAGGGGACACGGCGCCAGATGGAAGCGCAGCGGGTGGCGCTTGGTTCTCGACAAGCTCGAACTGAACGAAGGTGGGTTCGGGCCTCCCTCCCCAAGTTCCGTAAGATTCGAGCCCTCCCCCCTACCCGTTCGGTTCGAGCAGATTCGAGCTTGTCGAGAAGCGTCTGTCGAGAACGCGCCGCCCAACAACACCCCGTTCTCGACAAGCTCGAACCAGACGGATTACCGGGGAGTGCTTCGCCCCCCTTGCACCCTCCCCCGGCACGGCGGATATGCGGCTGCGTGCCCGCTCTCCTCGCCCTGCTCGCCGGCCTGACCTCGGCCCTCGGTTTCGCACCGCTCGAATGGTGGCCGGTGACGCTTGCCGCGCTGGCGCTGTGGCTGTGGGTCGTCCACCGCGCGCCGACGCTGAAGGCCGCGCTGTGGCGATCGTGGCTGTTCGGCGTCGCCCATTTCACGGTCGGCAACAACTGGATCCAGCACGCCTTCGACTTCCAGGACCGGATGCCCCCGGCGCTCGGCTATGTAGCGGTGGTCGGGCTGGCGCTGTACCTCGCCATCTACCCGATGCTGGCGGGCGGCATCGCATGGAAGCTCGGCCGGCGCGGCGAGCGTCCCGACCTCGCTTTTGTCGCCGTTGCTGCCGCCGCATGGATCGCGACCGAATATCTCCGCGCGGTCGTCTTCACCGGCTATGCGTGGAACCCGGTCGGCGTGATCTGGGTGCCCACCCCGCTCCGTAGCGTAGCCACCTTCACGGGCACCTATGCGCTCTCGGGGCTGACCGTGCTGCTGAGCGCCGCGATCCTGCTTCCCCGCGCGAAGGTGCGTGCCGGCGTCCTCGTCGCGCTCGCGTTGCTGATGCTGGTGCCCGACCCCGCCCCGACGCCCGCGACCGTCGCCGCCACCGCCCCGCGCGTCCGGGTGGTGCAACCGAATTTCCCGCAAGAGGCCGTCCGCAGCCCCGGCTATGACGAACGCCTGCTCGACCGCCAGATCGAACTGTCCGGCGCCCCCGGCCCCGCCCCACGCCTCGTCGTGTGGCCCGAAGGCACCGTCAATTTCTATCTGGAAGATGGCTATCCGTTCGACTGGTACACACAGTCGCCCTCGCTGCTGCGCGCGCGCATTGCCAGCGTGCTGGGGCCGCGCGACGTCGCGCTGGTCGGCGGCACCGCGCTGAACTTCGGGCAGGACCGGCAGTTGCAGGGCGCGGGAAATTCGGTCTTCGCGCTCACCCCCGACACCCGCATCGTCGGCCGGTATGACAAGGCGCATCTGGTGCCCGGCGGCGAATATCTGCCGATGCGCTCGATCCTCCAGCCGCTCGGCCTGTCGCGGCTGGTGATGGGCGACATCGATTTCGCCCCCGGCCCGGGGCCTGCCACCGTGACCCTGCCCGGCTTCGGCCCGGTCGGGATGCAGGTGTGTTACGAGATCATCTTCTCGGGCCAGGTCGTCGACCGCGCGCACCGCCCCGCCATCCTGTTCAACCCGTCGAACGACGCGTGGTTCGGCGCATGGGGCCCGCCACAGCATCTGGCGCAGGCGCGGCTGCGCGCGACCGAGGAAGGCCTCCCGGTCCTGCGCGCGACCCCGACCGGCATCTCGGCGGTGATCGACGCCACCGGCGCGCTGGTCGCGACCATCCCGGCGAACCGTGCCGACGCGATCGAGGTGCCGCTGCCCGCCCCCCATGCCCCCACCCTGTTCGCGCGGGTCGGCAACTGGATGGCGCTGCTGGCGATAGTTTTGCTGTCCGCCCTCGCGATTGCCATCCGGCGCCGTGCGCGCTAGGGCTTCGACATAAGGAAAGCTTTATATGCGGCATGGCAACGGCCGCGCGCTTTCCCTCCAGACCAGAGGAAGTCCATGCGTTCCAATTATCTCTTCACCTCGGAATCGGTATCCGAAGGCCATCCCGACAAGGTCGCCGACCAGATTTCCGATTCGATCGTCGACCTGTTCCTGTCGAAGGACCCCGAAGCGCGCATCGCCTGCGAAACGCTGACTACGACCCAGCTCGTCGTCCTCGCCGGTGAAATCCGCTGCAAGGGCGTGTTCGAGAACGGCCAGTGGGCCGATGGCGCGCAGGACGAGATCGAGGCCGCCGTGCGCGAAACCGTGAAGAAGATCGGCTACGAACAGTCGGGCTTCCACTGGGAAACCTTCCGCTTCGAAAACAACCTGCATGCGCAGTCGGCGCATATCGCGCAGGGCGTCGACGCGACGGGCAACAAGGACGAAGGCGCCGGCGATCAGGGCATCATGTTCGGCTTCGCCTGCGACGAAACGCCCGACCTGATGCCGGCGACGCTGGACTACAGCCACAAGATTCTCGCGAAGATGGCGGCTGACCGCCACGCCGGCACCGCACCGTTCCTCGAACCCGATGCCAAGAGCCAGGTGACGCTGCGCTTCGACAACGGCAAGCCGGTCGCCGCGACCGCGATCGTCGTCTCGACCCAGCACGCGCCGGGCTATGACGACGGCGCGAAGGAAGCCGAACTGCACGCCTATGTGAAATCGGTGATCGCCGACGTGCTGCCCGCCGACCTGCTGTCGGATGCGACCGAATATCACATCAACCCGACCGGCAGCTTCGAGATCGGCGGGCCGGACGGCGACGCGGGTCTGACCGGGCGCAAGATCATTGTCGACACCTATGGTGGTGCTGCCCCGCACGGCGGCGGCGCGTTCAGCGGCAAGGACCCGACCAAGGTCGACCGGTCGGCGGCGTACATCACCCGCTACCTGGCGAAGAACATCGTGGCGGCGGGCCTCGCCAAGCGCTGCACCATCCAGCTCGCCTATGCGATCGGCGTGTCGAAGCCGCTGTCGCTCTATGTCGACACGCACGGCACCGGCACCGTCGCCGACGACGCGATCGAAACCGCGATCGCCGGCATCGCGAAGCTGGGCGGCCTTACCCCGCGCGGCATCCGCACCCACCTGTCGCTCAACAAGCCGATCTATCGCCCGACCGCGGCCTACGGCCATTTCGGCCGCAAGCCCGAAGGCGACCTGTTCCCGTGGGAAAAGACCGATCTGGTCGACGATCTGAAGGCCGCGCTTGCCGCCTGATTCCCCCTCGACAGGGTCGTGAAAGTACGGGAGGTTCGCCGATGGGGCGGACCTCCCGTTTTCATGTCCGCCCTGCGGGAAACCTCTGCGAAAGTCGCAATATCAGCCTCGATCCTGCCGCACCCTTGCGCAGGCAGGAATCGCGGCACCGGCGCTAGAGCATGATGACTTCAGGAATAGCCGTTCGTCCTGAGTAGCCGCTGAGCTTGTCGAAGGGGCGTATCGAAGGACTGCCACAGGCGCTTCGATACGGGTTTTCGACAAGCTCAGCCCCTACTCAGCACGAACGGGTAGGTTTCAAGTCATCATCTTCTTATGGACTCCCCCCTGCGCGGCAGCGACGATGGGAGTTGTCCAGACCCGATCGTCATCCTGGCGATCGCCGAGGCCCGCGTCATGCACCACTGTCTCGACACCGCAACGAAGATGCGGAAGGTTCGTCAGCGACGCGGACATCTCGTCCGCCCGTGGGGGGGGCATATGATGCGGACATGGATGGCGGCGTTGGCGGCGGCGGCGATGGTTGCGACCCCGGTCGCGGCGCAGGTGGTGGGCAGCCCCGTCTCGGCGAAGCCCGGCAAGCCCTACCGCTTCAAGCATAGCGACATTGCCACACCGGCCGAACTGGACGGGATGCGGCGGGTCGACGTCCGCCAGCTCGGCGACAACGAACTCGACGTGTTCGCCGTGTATCAGGACGGCCCGGACGCGATCACCGTCTATGTCTATCGCAGCCTGATTGGCAGCGTACCGGTATGGTTCGACCGGGCCCGCGCCTCGGTCGAACTGCGCCGCGAGATGTTCGGCAACGTCGCGCCGGTCGTCCCCGTCGCCTTCACCCCGCCGGGCCAATCGACCGCCAGCGGGCTGATGGCCGGATGGACGCTGAACAAGGCGCCCTATCGCGGCACGGCGCTCGCCATCCTGCCGGTCGGCGAGTGGCTGGTGAAGATCCGCTACAGTTCGTCGAAGCTGGACGGTCCGGCGGTCGCGGCGCGCATCCCGGCAATCCTGTCGGCACTGCAATGGCCGGGCAGCATCGCGCCCGCCCCCGCCGCGACGCCGATCGCCGAGTGCCCGACCGCGCTGGCCTTTGCCGCCAATGCGGCTCCGGTTTCCGGCGGCGAGGCACTGATGTCGTCCGCACTGAGCGGCGGGCTGGTCGCCGCGGCGGCGGGCAGGAAGGGCGCGGCGACGCCCCCCGCCACCCCGCCCTTCTGGTGCCG